>NZ_SMKX01000088.1 GCF_004349055.1 Kribbella antibiotica | reverse complement strand
GTTGTGGTGGGTGCGGGTGGTGGGGTGGGGGTGTTGGAGAGGCCGTCTCGGATGTGGCCGAGGAGGCGGTGTTCGACGGCTTCCAGTTCGGCAATGCGGGTGCGGATGGCGTGTTCTTCGGCGCGGGCCTCGGTGAGGAGGTCGTCGGCTTCGGCTTTGGCGGTTTCGCGGAGGTGGTCGGCGGTGCGTTGGCTGGCGCTGAGGACGCTGAGTTCGTAGCGGCGGAGTTCGTCGGAGAGTTCGCCGGGGTTGCGCTGGGCGTCGAGGATGGCGGCGGCCGGTTGCGGGATCGCGTCTGGGAGCGTGCCTTCGAGCTCGGCGATCTGCTGGTCGACGCGGGTGAAGAGGTCAGCCACATCAGTACGCATCTGCCGGATGGTGGTTGCTGCGGCCATCACCCGCTCGTTGGCCTCGCGCTCCCGATCGCGCGCGGTCCGCTCGGCGGAGGTGATCACGTTGAGCGCGATCACCGCAGCCTGCTCAGCAGGATCATCCGGCGAATGCCCGCCCACCAGCAATCCATCGGCTCTCGCGCCGGCGCCGTCGGCTCCTGATCCGTTGCCAGTGGCACCCGACCCACGGACGGCGCTGTCAGCACCGCCACCGCCACCGCCACCGCCACCGGCGAGGACACCCGTCCCAGGAGCACCCGCGGCAGTCGCAGCCGCGAGATCGGTGGCGTCCTCGTCCGTCATGGCGACGGTTCGGCGCAACGGGACTTCGCGGATGAAGAGGACTGCCAGCAGGCTTACCAGCGCCGCTGCGGCGGCGATGATGAAGATGTGGCCGGTGGCGTCGCCGTAGGCGTGGCGGACGATGTCGGCGACGGCGGGTGGGAGCTTGTTGACGTCGAGGACCGAGCCGCCGGAGCCGGTGGGCGCAGGGAGACCGGCGGATGCCAGGTTGCGGGTGATCGCGTCGGTGACGCGGTTGGCCAGGACTGCGCCCAGGACGGAGACGCCGACGGCGCCGCCGAGGCTGCGGAAGAACGTCACGGTGGCGCTGGAGGCGCCGACCTGGGTGACGTCGACGGTGTTCTGTACGGCGAGCACCAGGTTCTGCATCATCATGCCCATACCGATGCCCATGGCAAGCATTCCGGTGCCGAGGTACCAGTAGGGGCTCTCGTGGTCGATCGTGCCGAGCAGCCCGAGGCCTACGGTGAGGAACAGCCCACCGATCACCAGGTACCGCTTCCACTTCCCCGTCCGGGTGATCAGCTGACCGGACCCGACCGACCCGAAGAACGAGCCGAGCATCATCGGGATGGTGAGCAACCCGGCCTCGGTTGCGCTGTAACCGCGCGCGACCTGGAAGTACTGTCCCAGGAACACCGCGCTGCCGAACATCGCGATACCCACCGCCAGGCTGGCCAGAATCGCCAGCGCGGTCGTCCGCTCGCGAACCACCGAGACCGGGACCAGCGGGTCGCGCGCGTGCGTCTCGACAATCACGGCCAAAAGAGCCAGGAGCGCCGTACCGCCGAGGTAGGCGCCGGTTTCCCACGACCACCACGGGAAGTGCTGGCCGGCGAAGGACACCCAGATCAGCGGCAGGCTCGCGGCCCCCGCGATCAGTACGGCGCCGAGATAGTCGAGCTTGATCGGCCGCCTGATCACCGGCAGGTGCAGGTAGCGCTGCAGGATGATCATGCTGATGACGGCCAGCGGGACGCAGACGTAGAAGCACCAGCGCCAGCCCAGCCACGAGGTGTCCACGATCACGCCGCCGACGAGCGGTCCGGAGACGGTCGCGACCGCCATCACGGCGCCCATGTAGCCGGAGTACCGGCCACGATCGCGGGGCGGAATCGCCGCGCCGATGATCGCTTGCGCGAGCGCCATCAGGCCGCCCATCGCGAGCCCCTGCAAAACGCGCGCCCCGATCAGGAACGGCACGTTGTGCGCAGCGCCGGCCAGGGCCGAGCCGACCACGAACGTGACGGTCGCGAGCTGCACGAGCAGCTTCTTGCTCATCAGGTCGGAGAGCTTGCCCCACACCGGCGTCGACACGGTCATCGCGAGCAGGCTCGCGGTGACGACCCACGTGTACTGCGTCTGCGAGCCCTCGAGGTCGGCGATGATCGTCGGCAATGCGTTGCTGACGATCGTCGAGCTGATCACCGCGGTGAACAGCGCCGCCAGCAGCCCGGCCAGGATCTCCAGGATCTCCCGATGACTGAGCTCAGGATTCGACCCAGCCGGTACGACGGCCGCTGGCTCTTCGGAGCTGTATTTCGAGCGATAACGGGTCGGGGCTTCGAACTGGGCCGTTGCCTCGGTCCGGGTGACTGACATCGGGTTCCGTTCGTCCGCGGGGTCGCTTCGGCCGGGGGCAGTGGAGTGCACTGTCCTCGGGGCGGAAGCGGCCGGCGTCGTCCTCACCCAGCCATATTTGGTTGCAGGACCCAACGATAAACCCGCAGCGTCAGGAACCCGTCACCGGCTGCCCATCATCTGGTCAGTTCTCGTTCTGAGACGGCCCCTGCCCGAGAGAGCGCTTGCCACGTACGATCCCGGCTTGTTGAGTGATCAACAGAGCCACCCCGGCGGAGCTGTCAGGGCCCGCCGGGGTACTTCTCACCAGCGACAGCAATCGACGGCGGCGAAGTTCTTCCACAGCGCGGATTCCTCGACCCGATCCGCCAAGCAAGACAAGAGCTCACCGTGCGAAACCGCGAACCTGATGTCAGGGTGCCGCGCAAGAACGCCGGTCAACGTCAGGTCGGTGACTGCCCGCGCGATGTCGAACGGGAACTCGATCAGCGCGCGCGGACGATCCAGTGCGACCTGCCGCCATTGCGGTGGTGATGTCGGATGCAGAAGCACCTGCGCCGAGCGTTCGTTGAGGGCGCGCCAGACCGGCTCCCACGAGGGCTCACCTGGGTACAGCCCAGTCACGTTGCTGAGCAGGATCACGCCATCCGCGTGCAGGACGTCGTACGCGTAGTCGAGTTCGGCCAGCGCGGCGTCGACGTCCGGCAGCGGCAGGCTGGCCAGGAAGCTGAACCCGGCTCGAGAAGCGCAGAGCTCAGCAGCGAGTTCGTTGACGCGCCGCGAGAGCACGCGCGCTCGGAAGTCGTCGCCGAAGTGCACACCGGGCGACGGGATCGACAAGACCGCAGGATCCCCCAAGGGGAAAGCAGGCCAACCGGCCAACCCGTCAGGACGGAGATGGCCGGCTCGCTCGGCCGCCGCGACGTACTCCGGCGGCAGGAAGTGCGTGTACACAGTCATGCGACGGGGTGCAGCAGGTCTTCCAGTCCGATCCGATGCAAGAGCTCGGACCGAACCCGGTCGGCCACCGCGTTGACGACGATCGCGCCGTCGTCCGACGGGTCATAGGTCGCCCGGAACGGCCGCTTGCCCTTCTCGGTGTCGACCACCTGCACGATCAGCCGCGCGACCTCGCCGACATCGGACCACTCCGGCTCCAGCTCGGCCAGCCGCTGACCAACCTGATCCATCAGACCGGCGTACTTCGTCTCGTACGCCGCGACCACATCCAGGTCGGCCGGTGAGCCGCTGTGCAGGAAGTGGTTCGTGCCGTGGGTGAAAGCACCCGGTACGACGATCGTCGTCTCAATCCCGAATCGCGCCAGCTCCAGCGCGTAGCTCTGCGCGAGCGCGTCCATCCCGGCCTTCGCTGCAAAGTACGGCGCCAGGTACGGCGGAGTGCCGCCACGCGTGCTCGAGCTTCCGACCCACACGACCAGCCCGTCCTGCTGCGCACGCATCACGGGCAGCGCGGCCCGATTGAGTCGCTGCGTGCCCACAACGTTCGTGTCGTAGAGATCCAGCACCTGTGCAGGAGTGAACGCCTCGGCCGGCCCAGTGACCATGTGCCCGGCATTGTGAATCAGTACGTCGATCCGCCCTTGCTCACCGACCACCGTGTCGACCGCCTGCTGCGCCGACGTCTCCGAGCTGACGTCCAATTCGACGGCTCGCAACCCAGGCGAGTAGGCAGCCGCGTCCGCCGCCGCAGTCGCGTTCCGACCGGCGAGGTCGCGCATACCGGCGTACACGGTGTGGCCGGCGTCGACGAGGGCTCGCGCGGTCAGAGCGCCGAAGCCACTCGATGCACCACTGATCAGGACGATCATGCTGCCGAACCTCCGTTGGCGTAGATGACCTGGCCGTTGATCCAGCGCGCGGGGCCGGCCAGGAAGGCGATGATCTCGGCGATGTCGGACGGCTGGCCGAGGCGTTCGAGCGGCGGCTCGGCGGCGATCCGGTCGATCAGTTCCTGCGGCTTGCCGTCGAGGAACAGCGGGGTCGCGGTCGGTCCGGGGGCGACGGCGTTCACGGTGACGTCGCGGCCGCGCAGCTCGCGAGCGAGGATCAGCGTGATCGCCTCGACGCCACCCTTGCTTGCGGCGTACGCCGAGTAGCCCGGACGGGCCAGCAGGGTGAGCGAGCTGGAGATGTTCACGATCGCGCCGCCGTTGCGGATCCGGCGGCCGGCCTGCTGGTCGACCACGAAGGTGCCGCGCAGGTTCGTCCGGACGACGTCGTCGAAGACCTGCAGGTCGAGCTCGGCCAGCGGCGCGAGCGGCATGATGCCGGCCGCGTTGATGACCACGTCGACCCCGCCGAACTCCTGCTCGGCCCGATCGAACAGCGCGGTCACCGCGACCTCGTCGGCCACATCAGCCTGTACGGCGATCGCCCGGCCACCGGCGGCCTCGACCTCCGTGACGGCCTGCTCGGCGCTCGCCTTGTTCCCGGCGTAGCCGATCACTACTGCGAATCCGTCCCGGCCGAGCCGGACAGCGGTCTCGCGACCGATCCCGCTCGAACCGCCGGTCACGATCGCGACCCTGGTGTTCTCACTCATCGTCTGTGCCTTTCGAGAATGTCGTTTCCTGCTGACATCTCGATCGTGCTCCCGCGAATGGATCAAGTCCAACGACTCAAGTCGATGGATGAATCAATTCTGTTGATGCATCTCGGCACCCAACGAGGTCCCCGGCGGCTGCTGAAGGTGCGTACCGACCAGCCCGAGCAGCGCCCGCAGCGCCGCGGTCGGCTTCCGCTTCCGCAGCGTCGCCATGTAGAGCGACCACTCGAACGTCTCGTCAACGATCGGTACGACGCGAATCGCGTCCATCCCGGCGACGGCGTACTCGGGGAGGATTCCGAGGCCCACCCCCTGAGCCAGGAACTGGACGCCGTTCTCGATACCCAGTGCCTCGACGACGACCTGGCGTTGGATGCCGGCCGCCTCGAAGGCCTGATCGATCAGCGTCCGCGTCCCAAACCCGGGCGGGAAGTCGACGAACTCCTCATCGGTGAGATCCGCCACCCGGACCGATCGGCGCCGGGCCAGCCGATGCCCGACCGGAACGGCCAGCACCTGCGGGACCTTGAGCAGCTCCCAAGTGGTCAGCTCGCGCGGAACACTGCCCTGCGCGACACCGAGGAAGCCGATATCGATATCGCCGTTACGCAACGCGACCATGATCCCGGCGGATCCTTCGGCGTTCACTCTGAGTTGCAGTTCGACGTTCGGATACCGGCGCCGGAACTCGGCAGCGGCTGCGGGCAGGTCGATCAGACCTAGCCCCGGGAGCAGTCCGACCCGGACGGAACCACGCAGGCCGGCACCCAGTTCGTCGACGACATCACGGGCACCCTGGACCGCGTCCATCACTGCGAGTGCTTCCGGAAGGAGCGCCGTACCGGCTTCGGTGAGGACTACCCGCTGGGCGCTGCGCTCGAAGAGGGTGACCTTCAAGTCCCGTTCAAGGGCAGCGATCGCTGCACTGACCGCACTCTGCACGACGTGCAGGCGACGAGCGGCCAGCGTGAAGCTGCGCTCGTGCGCCACCGCCACGAAGTACTCCAGCTGCCGCAGTTCCACAGCCTTTATTTTTAAAGGGGTTTGCGCACTGCGGCGCGGTCGACCCAGACGAGGTGGCCGTGGTGGCTGACCAGGACCTCGTCGGCCCGCCGGCCGAGCTCGTGTCCGGCGACCCAGCGGCCGCCGACGCGGATCTGGACATCACCCGAAGCAGGGATGTCGGTAGGTACGGAGGAGTCCTTGACCGGGGAAGAGGCGAGGCGCATAGCGACCTGAATTCATGACAGGGGCGGTGATGAGGGATGGCAGCGACAAGACTACAACCGCATTGTGACGCGGCGTTAGCGATGACTCGAACTCATCACGAAGCTGATGGGCAGCAAAGATGCATAACGGGGTCGAAGTGGGGTAGGAATGAGGTGCAAGGTCCTGACCGCGGTCCAGACATGTGCCGCGCCGTGACTCACGTCGCGAGGTCAGAACATCATGAACACCAGCACCGCAACTGTCAGCTCCCCTGCCCGGCACAAGGCCGACCAGCGGGACAGCGAAGCCCGGGCACTGTTGAGCCGACGGGCCGCCAGCACCGACGAAGACCACCGGCAAGAGCTCCTCGATCAAGCGATTGAGCTGCATCTCGGCGTGGCCCACAGTATTGCGTCGCGTTTCCGGAACCGGGGCGTCGAGTCCGACGATCTCGACCAGGTCGCCTACCTGGGCCTGGTGAAGGCTGCGCGCAACTTCGATCCGTCGACGGACACGCCGTTCCTGGCGTACGCCGTACCGACCATCCGCGGCGAGGTGAAGCGCTACTTCCGGGACTGTTCCTGGACCGTGCGCATCCCGCGCCGCCTGCAGGAGCTCCAAGGATCGATCGCCTCCGTTCGGCCGCAGCTGGTCCAGGACCTGCACCGCGAGCCGACCCAGGCGGAGATCGCCGCGGAGATAGGGGCCGAAGTCAACGAGGTGGAGGACGCGATCGCCGCCGACGGCTGCTTCTCCGTGCTCTCCCTCGACCGTCCGCTGGACGGTGACAACGCGGCCCGGCTCGGCGACACCATCGCCGACGAGGACCTGGCGTTCGAGCAGACCGAAGCCGTCGCCGTACTGGCTCCGGTCCTGACCATGCTGAAGCCGCGCGAGCGGCGGATTCTGGAGCTGCGCTTCGTCGAGGGTCAGACGCAGGCCGATATCGGCGCCGAGATCGGGGTCAGCCAGATGCAGGTTTCGCGCCTGCTGCGGGGCATCCTCGACCAGCTCCGGGACCGGCTCGAACCCCCGGCAGCAGCAGCCGCTTGAGCCACCGGCCGATCTTCGTAGTGCAGCTGCATGACGCGCGGCGTCTGCACTACGACGTTCGGCTGGAGGTCGACGGCGTCCTGAAGTCGTGGGCGGTCCCGCGCGGACCATCCTTGGATCCGGTGGTGAAGCGGCTCGCCATCTTCACCACCGACCACGACCTCGAGTACGCGTCCCACGAAAGCAGCAATGTCATCGTGTGGGACGCCGGCGTCTATACCAACTTGACGCCGGGAAGTGCGGCCGAGGCCATCAAGCGCGGTCACATCAAGATGCAGTTCCACGGCATCAAGCTGGTCGGCGCCTGGGCGTTCACCCGCACCAACCAGGACTGGCTGCTGGTCAAGGTCCGCGACGAGGACGCCGATCCGTCGCTTGATCTGACGGTGACCGAGCCACGATCTGTGCTGAGTGGTCTAACCATCGAGGAAGCCGCCGCCTCAAAGGCCTGAACGTCAAGAGACCTGACCGGTTTTGGCCAGCCGGGTTACCTTGACCGGTTACAAAGCGCGATCGAGACTTCCCGCATGCGCAAGTCTGCCGCCCTCCTGTCCGGTGTCCTCCTCGCTGCCCTCCTTCCGTTGCCTGCCCAAGCTGCGCCACCGCCGGTGTGGACGCACAACGCGTCCGACCGGCTCTTTCCTTATGCCACGCGGCCGGCGAATGCGCCGACCTCGATCGACCTGTACGCCGCGCGCAACGAGACCGAGGCCGCCCAGATCGCGGTCCGTCCGACCTCCTCGGCTTCTGACGTTTCGGTTGCCGTGAGCAACCTCACCGGCCCGGGTGGTGCGACCCTCTCGGACATCACTGTCCGTCGCGAATACCTGCATCCGAACGTCGTCCAGGCTCCGGACGCCGAACGCGAAGGCACCGGTACGGCGTACTACGACGCACTCGTGGAGAACGCCCCACGCACGCTGGCCGCCAACGTCACCCAGCCGTACCACTACAGCGTGCGTGTGCCCGCTGGCGCGACACCCGGCCTCTACACCGGTACGGCGACAGTCCAGAGCAGCGCGGGCAATACCGTCGTACCGGTTCGGGTGACCGTCGCCTCGGCCACTCTCCCGCCAACGAATCAGTCGACGTTCAAGCTGAACAACTGGACGACCTCGGCCGGCTGGGACTACACCGGAACGATCCAGGCGATCCCGTTGCAGTACGGCGTCCAGATGTACGACGCGAACTGGTGGCGGGTGATCGAGGCGATGGCGCGCAACCACGCCAAGCACCGCAACAACGTGGCCTTCGTCGACTTCCAGGCGCTGCTGATCCCGAACACGACGATCGATGCGGCCGGGAACTACACGTTCGGCTGGGAGACCTTCGACCGGTTCATCAAGATCTATCAGGACGCCGGTGCGCTGCAGTGGATCCACACGCCGCACCTGCTGATGACCAGTGACCCGAACGCCGGATTGCCCAACCGGTTGGAGATGCTGAAGCGCGCAGCCGACGGCTCGACTCACATGGTCCCGGTCAACTCGGGTTCCGCGGAGGCGACGGCGTACCTGAACAAGCTGTTCCCGGCGCTCAAGCAGCACCTGGATGCCAAGGGTCTGACCGACATCTTCTATATGAGCGCGAACGACGAGACGACGCGGACCGAGGACACCAACGCGGCCAACTGGATGTACGGGATCTACCGCCAGTCCTTCCCGAACCCGAAGCTGAACGAGGCCGAACTGGCCGTCCTGAACCCGACCGCGAGCGTCACCGCGAACACGCCGATCCTCGACCTGTACGAGAACAACGTCGGTGTCTTCCAGTCCAGACGCCTTGCCGGCAACGAATTGTGGATCTACAACTGCATCGGCCCGCGCGGCCCGTACCTGAATCGCTTCCTGATGTCGCACCTGGCCAAGACCCGGCTGACGCCGCTGGCGGCCTGGAAGGCTAATGCGGTCGGCTATCTGCACTGGGGCTGGAACTACTGGTTCGGCACGCTGAACCAGAAGTTCGACACCTTCGACGGAGCGCAGAACGGCGACAACTTCATCGTCCGGCCGAACGCGGCGGCGTACGACCTCTATGACAGCATCCGGAGCGAGGCGCAGCTGGATGGGGTCGAGGACTACGAGCTGTTCACGCAGCTCGCCGCGACGAAGCCGGTGCTTGCTCGCGCGTTGGCGAACTCGCTGCTGATCAACAACTACACCGTGGACAAGTCCGGGGCCGCGGCGGACGTCGTACACCGGCAGGTTCTGGATGCGCTGGCGGCTGGTGGGCCCGATCAGGTCTACCCGTACGCCGATGATTTCGCGGCTGGATCGCAGTCGTGGCAGACGAATGCCGGCGACTGGTCGGTCTCGGGCGGTGCGCTGACCCAGACGAATACCGGTGGCTGGAATTACGTTGCAGGGCTGGAAGGACGCGCGTACGGCGATGTGTCCGCGAGTGTGGACCTGCAGATCCGTGGCGTGAACTCGAATGGCGGGAACACGAACTGGGCCGGTCTGGTCGTGCGCAACCTGAACCCGACCGACTTCGAGAGCGGCTATTTGGTGGCCCAGCGCAACAACGGTGAGGTCTTCGTCTTCAAGGCGGGCGCAACGCTCGGCAAGGCACAGGTTCCCGGATATGTCGCCGGACAGTTCAACCGACTGCGAGTGGTTGCGCGTGGCAACAAGATCACCGTGTACGCCGGGACCGGTAAGGATCCTGTTTTGACGGTGACCGATTCGTCGTTCACTGCCGGTGGAGTCGGACTGGCGAGCGGCGGGGTGAACGTGGCCTTCGACAACGTTCGCCTCAACCCGGGCGTGAACCCGGCCGAGGGTTCGGCGCCCACCGTTTCTTCGTCGTACGACAGTGACGGCTGGCGCGCGATCGCGGCCGTCGACGGACGTCGTACGTCGGATGGCAGCTCGATGGGGTGGACGTCGGCGGCTGTTGGTGCCACCGCTACGGAGACGTTCAAGCTCGATCTGGGGGCTGCACGATCGGTCGGTCGGGTGGATCTCTATCCGCGGGCGGACGGGAGCAACGTCGGTATCGGGTTCCCGGTCGACTACGACGTACAGGTGTCGGCGGATGGTTCTTCGTGGACCACGGTCGCGTCGCGGACGAACCAGCCGCGGCCGTCTGGGGTGCAGTCGGTCGACTTCGCTGCTCAGAGCGTGCGTTATGTGCAGGTCATCGGACGGCGGCTGGCGCAGGATCCCTTTGGGACCTACCGAATGCAGTTGGCTGAGGTCGAGGTGGCCGGCGGCAACCTCGCGGCCGGGCGCTCGGTCAGCTCGTCGACCTCGTCGGAGTTCTTCAACGAGGGCTGGCTGCGCTCGAACCTGACCGACGGGGCTCGGCAGTCGCGGCTGTGGAACTCGATGGGCTGGACGAGCGATTCCGTCGCAGCCAACACACCGCAGTGGGTCCGGGTGGACCTGGGCGGGCCGTCCCGCGTGGGGAAGGTCGACCTGTATGCGCGGTCCGATGGAGCGAGCACAGGTGGCGGGTTCCCGGTCGACTACGTGGTCGAGACCTCGGCCGATGGCGTGAATTGGACGACGGCGGCCGCGGCGAACGACGTACCGGATCCTGGGGCCGGGGTGGTGACGCACACCTTCCCGACGACCACAGCCCGGTACGTGCAGGTGCGCGGTACCGAGCTGCGACCGGACGGTGAAGGCGGCTACCGCATGCAGCTTGCGGAGCTAGAGGTGCGTTAGAACGTGTCGATGTGGATGACGTCGTCGAGTGACTGCCGCGGCGCAGGCTTGAACGTGTCACCCGTGTAATAGGCGGTCGGAAGCAGCACGGACTGCCGGATCTCCTCCGGTAGTCCGAGCAGCTCCTGAATCTCCTTCTCGTAAACCATGTGCAACGTCGTCCACGCCGTACCGAGGCCGCGGGCGCGCGCAGCGAGGCAGTAGCTCCAGGCGGCCGGCAGGATCGAGCCCCACGTGCCGGACTGGTTGCCAGCCGGCAGCTTGCTCACCTGCAGGCACGGGATGACCAGCACGGGGACCTGTCCCATCCGCTCCCCCAGGTAGGCGACGCTGTCGCCGACCCGACGCTGGACGGGCGCGCGGTCCGGGTCGTCGGAGTGCAGCTTGCCGGCTGCGCCCGGACCGGCCAGGTACTGCTCGACAGCGAGCCGGTAGTACTCACCGATCGCTGCGCGCTTGTCGGCGTCCGTCACCACCATCCAGTGCCACGTCTGCCGGTTGCTCCCAGAGGGCGCCTGCACCGCGACCTCGATGCACTCCCGCACCAGCTCAATCGGTACGGGCTTGTCGAGGTCGAGGCGCTTACGGACGGTCCGGGTGGTGGTCAGGAGTTCATCGGGCGTCAGCGTCATACCTGCCAGTGTGTCAGCAGGTGTAGAGCGAGTTCGGGTGGACCTTCTCGCAGAAGCGGACGTGGAGGTGGTTGTCGTGGGACGGCCACTCGGTGGTCAGGCCCTCGTTGATCAGGGTCGGGTCGTTGAAGAAGATGATCCGTACGTGACCGGGGGCGGCAGCCTTGATCGACTGGACCAACTGGCGGGTGGCGGCGCGGTCGTAGGTGGACGACTGCCAGGTGATCCGGCCGGCGGTGCACTGGCCGTTGTCGGTCCGGATCGGCCAGATGTCGATGTCGAGTCCGACCTCATGGCTGCCGTGGCCGGGGATGTCACCACCGTGCTCGTAGCCGGCGTCGCCGTACGGGATCTTGCCCTGGCCGGTGCTCGCGAAGTTCCGGCCTGCCTGCTCCATCTGGGCGACTGCGGCTGAGGTCGCCCAGTTGGCCGCCGTGCCGTTGCCGTCCGGGTCCTGGTCGCACAGGTTGGCGGTGAAGTCGGGGTAGTCGTAGTGCCAGGCCAGGTTGCGCCAGGTGATCGGTCCGACGATTCCGTCGGAGCCAATCCCCGCATGGGTCTGGAACGCGGCCACAGCATCGCGAACCGCCGTACTGAAGACTCCGTCGACGGGGAGGCTCAGGCGGCGCTTGGCATTCAGCTCGACCTGGAGCGCCTTGACGGCTGCGTTGTTGTCACCGGACCGGATGGTCGGTGCCAGCGCGGCCCAGGTCTGCGGGCCGACGATGCCGTCGGCTCCGAGACCCTTCGCGGTCTGGAACGCCTTGGCGGCATCGGCTGTCGAGGCACCGAAGACTCCGTCGGCCGGTGCGGCCTGGCCGTTGTGCTGCAGCAGGTACTGGAGCGCCAGTACGTCGGCGCCTCGGTTGCCACTGCTCTGCGTCGGGAAGAAGGCGTTGGCGTATGCGTTGGCGCTGGTCGGGATGAGCGCGAGAGCCAGGGCAAGGAGCACGACCAGGAGACGTCGCATGGTTCCTCCAGGGGCGGATGAGGGAACTGATTTACGGTCGCCTGCCACAATCGGGCATTAATTGCCCAGCCGCAAGGCCCTATTCGAAGGGCGTGGGGTCCCCCGCACCGACCCGGACCACCTCGGCGACGTCGTCGGAGAAGTCGATCACCGTGGTCGGCTCGGTCCCGGTCTCACCGTCGATGACGGCGTCGACCTGGTTGTCGAGCTCCTCCTTGATCTCCCAGCCCTGCGTCATCGGCTCCTCGTGACCGGGCAGCAGCAGCGTGCTCGACAGCATCGGCTCACCGAGCTCCGCGAGCAGCGCCTGGGTGACCACGTGGTCGGGGATGCGGACGCCGACGGTCTTCTTCTTCGGGTGCAGCAGCCGCTTCGGAACCTCTTTGGTGGCGGGCAGGATGAAGGTGTAGCTGCCCGGCGTCGCCGCCTTGACCGAGCGGAAGACGGCGTTGCTGATGTGCACGAACTGCCCGAGCTGGGCGAAGTTCTCACACATCAGCGTGAAGTGGTGCTTGTCGTCCAGCTGCCGGATCGACCGGATCCGGTCGATCCCTTCCCGGTTCCCCAGCGCGCAGCCGAGCGCGAAACCCGAGTCGGTCGGGTAGGCGATCAGCCCGCCGCCGCGGACCAGGTCGACGACCTGGCCAACCGCGCGCTTCTGCGGATTCTCCGGATGCACATCGAAATACCTGGCCATAGCTCCGAGCCTAGGCTATTTCGCGAGCCCTACTGCCGTCGCGGTGACGACAAGGTTGTCTTCGTAGCCGCCATTGCCTGCGTCATACGCGCCGGTGCAGGTGATCAGGACCAGGCGATGCCCGCCGATCTGGTCGAAGGCGCCACTCTTCGTTGCGAGCGCATCCTTCGGGACAGAGACCTTCGAACTGATCCGGTACGTCGCCGTACGGCCGCCGCCCCGCAGTACGACGTACTCGCCAGGCTCGGCCTTGCGCAGCCGCGCGAAGAAGCCGAGGCCCTCGGTCTTGGTGTCCACATGACCAGCCAGAACGACTGAACCGAACGGATCACCAGCCTCCGCGCCACCATCCCACCAGCCAACGCGTTGCGCACCGGATGGCACCTGCAGCTGCTCTTTAACGGTCCCGGCCGGTACGACGGGTGCGCGGTCACCACCTGGCAGCACCACCTCGGTCGGCACGAACCGGATGCGCTGGCTGGGAGCCGGCGTACCGATGCGACCTGGCGGGGCTGTGGCCGAGGGTGTGATCAGCGGATCGAGTGGGGTGGACGACGGCATCGGCGTCGAGGTCCCGCCGTCCACCCCGGTGCTCGGCACAGCTCCGTCCAGCTGCGCGGTGCACCCCTCCAGGCCCACGCAGCAGAACAGCAACAGTCCGAACAGCAGCCTCCTCAGCGGCGGATCACCTTTCGTGTGGTGACCGCTGCGGCCAGGAGAAGCAGGAGGGCGATGCCGGCCAGTGCTGCGGTCTGGTCGGGGCCTGCTCCGGTGTCGACGACTTTCGGCTTCGGCGTTCCGGACGGCCGGAGTTTGATCGTGCCGACGGCGACCGTCATCGTCTTCGCACTCGGCGCACCGACCGCAAAAACGCGGGTCAGATATCCGGCCTTCACCGGCAAAGCCAACGGACCGAGAACAACAGGTGACTTCGCACCGGCCGGAACGATCTCGACACTGTAAGTGGCCGCCGGAACGACTACGTCGAGTGATTCTCCGTTCGCGACATTCGCGAACAGGACCTGACCGTTCACGCGAATATCGGCCGGTCCGACCGCAGCCGTGTGCGCAACCCGGACGGCGGCCTTGTCAGCCGGCACCGCGGTCAGCTTGTTGTTGTACGACGTGATGACCGGAGCGCCGCCAGGTGAGGCGGGCTGGTGAATCACCACGTCGAGGCTGCCACCGGAACCGACGGTCACCTGCCGCTCGATGACGACCTTTCCGTCTTTCTTCGCGGTGATTGTGCGCTGACCGGCGGAGACACCGATCGGGCCGAGCAGCTTGGCGGCCGGCACCTTCGTGGCCACCGCGCGACCGTCGACGCTGATATCCAGGCTCTGCCCGGGCAGGCCCTGGACGATGTAGAGATTGCCGCCGGCGGCCGCCTCGGCCGGGGCCAGCGGAGCGCTGATCACCGCGGCCGCCACCAGCAGCGGAATTACCGGACCTCGAATTCTCGAATATACTGCGCGACAACGTTCGGACACCCTGCGTTTATTCATTTCGCCCCCTGGGTACTCACCCCGGAAATCGCCTCACAATTCCCGGACATAGCGAATTGCGGCGTATCGTAAGCGGAAACCGATCCGGCCGCCAGAGGCAGTGCGCCCCACCGGATCCATTTCTTTGCACCGGATCCGTTTCTTGGGGGATGACTGATGCCGCATCGCAGGGGAGTACTGCTGGCGACCGCTCTGATCCTGGTGCTCGGTGGCTGTTCGGGTGAATCCGGGCCGGTCTCACCCAGTCCGTCGGTCGACGACACCATCGCCATTCCGCCGCCAGGCTCGTCGCCTTCCGAGACGCCGGGGCCGGGCGTGACCACGCCGGGGATCCGGATGACCGCCGTACCGCGGAGCGACGGATCGTTCGACATGGTTGAGGATGTGATCCTGCCCGAGGCCGCCGATTCCTTGCAGGTACAGGTCCCGACGTCCGGGGAATTGCTGCCGGGGCTGATGACCAAGACGGCGCCGCGGGCCTCCGATCTGCAGTTGCTGGCCGACGATTCCGTGGTGCCGCTGGACACGTCGACAGTCGACACGACGCGGGATCTGACGCTACCCACACCGGCCACGAAGCTCCGGCTGACCTATCGGCTCACGGGGACGACAGTTCGCCGTACGCCGCAACGTCCGCAGCGCGCGGCGGCCGCCCTGCGACCGCTGCTCGCGCCCGACGAAGACACCTTGCCGACCTCGGTCTCGGTGTCGTCCGGGCTGTTGAACGCGGTCTGCCCGCTGCTCACCGAGACCCGTTGTGCCGTTGGCGATCCACCGAATCTGACGATTCGGCCGGACATCCCGGCCTCGCAGGCACTGGTTGTGATCCAGCTCGACCTGCCCTGACACATTTTTGTCGGAAGGGCCGCTTACTGTGAGTGCATGGCCGAGGAACGGATCGCTTTAGGGACTGCGCGGGGGCGCTGGGTGCTCGCTGCCACCACGCTGGGGTCGGGGATGGCGTTCCTCGACGGCACCGTCGTGAATGTTGCGTTGCCTTCGATGGGCGAAGAGTTCGGCGCCGGAATCGCCGGGCTGCAGTGGATCGTCAACGGCTACATGCTGATGCTGGCCTCGTTGATCCTGCTCAGCGGGTCGCTCGGCGACCGGCTCGGCCGGCGGCGGATGTACGTGATCGGCGTGGCCTGGTTCGCGGTTGCGTCGATCATCTGCACGATCGCACCAACCCTTGAGGTGATGGTTGCGGGGCGGGTGCTGCAGGGCATCGGCGGTGCACTGCTCACGCCGGGCAGTCTGGCGATTCTGCAGACCACGTTTGCGCCGGGCGATCGCGGCAAGGCGGTGGGCACCTGGTCGGGGCTGACCTCGGTGGCGGCCGCGATCGGGCCGTTCGTCGGCGGCACCCTCGTGGACAGCGGATCCTGGCGGTTGATCTTCCTGATCAACGCGCCGATCGCCGTCCTGACCATCGTGGTGACCTTGAAGCATGTGCCGGAGACTCGCGACGAGACGTCGACCGGCAAGCTCGACCTCAGTGGTGCCGCCTTGGCCACTGTCGGCTTGGCTGGTTTCACCTTCGGGTTGATTCGCGCAGGTGAGGACGGGTTCAGTAATCCTTTGGTGCTTGCCAGTCTAGTGATCGGACTGGCCGCCTTCGGCGCCTTCGTCTTCGTTGAGCGGCACAGTTCGCATCCGATGTTGCCGCCTGGCATTTTCGCCAACCGCCGCTTCACCGGCGCGAATCTGGTGACCGTCGTCGTCTACGGCGCACTCGGTACGGCGACCTTCCTGGTGGTCGTCTACTTCCAGACAGCTCTGGGGTACGCCGCCTTGTGGGCCGGGGCTGCGCTGCTACCGATGACCGCGTTGATGTTCAGCCTGTCGGGGTATGCGGGTGGACTGGCCGAGAAGATCGGGGCCCGAATACCGATGACGGTGGGGCCATTGCTGATGGCGGGTGGATTCCTGCTGATGCTGCGGATCTCGCCGGGCACGCAGTACGTGACCACGGTGCTGCCGGCGGTCGTCGTACTGGGGTTGGGGTTGGTGGCGACTGTCGCGCCGCTGACGGCGACTGTGTTGTCTTCCGTGGAGGATCACCATGCGGGCATCGCTTCCGGGGTGAACAATGCAGTGGCGCGGTCGGCGCAGTTGATGGCGGTGGCCGCGATTCCGATGGCGGCCGGCATCACTGGGGAGTCCTATCGGGATCCTGTTGCCTTTAGCAATGGTTTCGACCGGGCGTTGATCATCTCGGCCGCGCTTGCAGTAGCGGGGGCCGTCATCGCGTGGACCACGCTCGGGGACGGGAGCCGACGTCGTACGGTCCCTGTCGAGCGGCATCTGCACTGCGCCTTGGTCGCACCGCCGCCTTCCAGCGAAGCTCGGTCCTGACCTCGATATATCGACAATCTTTTTGACACGGTCGTGCGATAAGCTGCTGGGGTGAAGATCTGGTTGCGGGCAGGGTTCGGTGCTCTGGCGATGGGATTCGCGCTGGGGTGCTCGATCACGGTATCGGAGGCTGGTTGGGGCGGGAGAATCGTGCCTGCCCTGGCGTGTGCGGTGGTCGTCATACTGCTGATCCGGCCAGTTCGGCGGCGGCAGGAGCTAGGGCTGCAGCGGGCTGGGCGCGGTTTGCTCAGCGGTCTGCTGGTGACAGGCGGCAGCGCGGTTGTGGTGCTCGGCGCGGGCACGGTCGCGGGCTGGATCACCTGGGGACACTTTGAACTGCATCGCGTGCTGCTGTTCCTGTTGACGAACACGGTCATCGCCTTGCTGCTCGAGGCGTTGCCGGAGGAGCTCAGTCTGCGCGGTCACACCTGGAGTGCACTGCGCTCGCGGTACGGCGGCCTGCTGTCGGCGGTAGGGACGACGGCGCTTTTCCTGCTGGTGCCGGGGATCGCCTCTGCGGTGCAACTGGTGCTCGGCACGATCTTCGAGCAGAACACCCAGGAGTTGAGCCTCGTGCCACCGGGTGAGGATCCGGTGGCCTACCTGTTCCTGCTGACGATCTTCGGGTTCACACTCATCGCCGCCCGCGCGGCCACCGGTTCACTGTGGGCCAGTGTTGCAACGCATCTGACCTTCCTCACCGTGAACCGGTTGACCGTCGACAGGCCTTCCCGATACTGGCTGGTCCGCGATGCGGGCTGGTCCGCGACCGTGATCAACCAGGATGTGCTGCTGCTGGTCCCGGCGTACCTGGTGCTCGCGGCCGTCGTCTACTACGTGCAGTCCTTGATGTCCCGGCCAGCGTTGTCCTTGGCCTCGTCGTTGCCCCAGCGGGACAAGTAGTACGCGGAGACGTACTGGTTCGCCGGGCCGATGTCGAGGTCGGTCTTCAGCCACCAGTGGTTGAACGACGCTCCGTTGCGTACCTCCGGGCCCCAGGCCCGGCAGTAGACGTAGCTCGTGCCCTTCTTCAGTGTTCCGGTACTGGCACCGGCGCCAGGGCTCGCGTATCCAGGCGCATCGGCGAACGTGTCGACCCAGAACCTATTGTCACCCGGACCACCACAGTTGTTGCTGGTCTCGTAGTGCTCGAAGTAGTTCCAGGTGATCGGGACCAGATGCCCGTCGAACCGGACCTGCTGGACGACGCCGTCCTTCTTCTCCTCGAAGTGCAGGTGCGCACCGGTCGTCGCGCTGCCCGTGTTCCCGACCAGGCCGATCTGCTGCCCCCGAACCACAGTGTCGTCGAGCCCGACGTCGCGTCGATCCAGATGCATGTAGCGGGTCTGCCAGCCGCCCCCGTGGTCAATCACGATCAGGTTCCCGGTCTCGCCCAGGAAGCCGGAGTAGCTGACCCGCCCACCGGCCGCCGCGAGGGCCGCCGTGCCCTGGGTGTGACCACCTGGATCAACCATGTCTAGCTTCTCTTTCGGGTTGTGCCCGCTGTGCGTGGCCGTCGTCCAGCGCAGACCGCACGGAATCGGCATCTGGAACAACGGATCGGCTGCCATCGCCGTCGTCGGTACTGCGACCAGTCCGGCGGTGACCAGAATCGCCAGGAGCGCCAAGCGAATGAGCTTCATGGCGTTGAGCGTAGGTTCGCCGTACCGGCAGCGCAGTCCTTTCGAGCCTGGCCGAAGTGTTAGCGCTTTGCGCGGTAGTGCGCTCGAATCTCGGCCGGCAGCCGCTCGATGGCGTAGCGCAGCATGGTCCGTGGCATCGCCGGGGCGTGCTGATCGAGGAAGTCGCGAAGCTCGTCCTCCGAGACGCGCTTACCGGCCTCGCGCAGCATCCAGCCGGCGGCCTTGTGAATGAGGTCCTCGCGGTCGTTGAAGACCTCGGGCGCCAGGTGGTAGATATCCTCGCTCTGACCGCGCCGGATGAACCAGTGGGTGGCGACCAACGCGATCCGGCGCTCCCAGAGCGACTCCGAACGAACCAGGGTCTCCAGGATGGTGCGCGGCTTGTCGAACAGATAGCCGCCGACGATCTCGGGGGCGCTGCAGTCGACGAGATCCCAGTTGTTGATGAACGCCGTACTGCGCAGGTAGAGCTCGTAGATCGCTTGCTGCTCCTTGGCCGCGCGATCGGTGAGCAGGCAGAGGACGGCCAACCGATGCTCGTGGATCGGGCTGGTCAGCGCCGCTTCAAGCTCTTCGAGCGGGATCGACGCTTTGCGGTACGGCTTGAGGAGCTCGCGGATCGTGGACAACTTCACGCCGACCATCTCGTCGCCGTACCCGTAGCCGCCTGGTTGAAGTTGGAAGTAGCGCTCAAGGACCTCCGCCACCTGAGGGTCAGCCGCGGCATCGATCTCGGCGAGCAGGTCCGCGGCCGTCAGATCAGCGGCCTGCCGCGCGCCCGGAGGGACCAGAGCTGCCTTGCCGTCGGGTACGCCCATGTTCTTTGTCTACCATCCACTGGGGACAGTCGATGCTGTTGCAGCGTTTGGCCTCTCCCGGGAGGTCACGCTCCGAGGTCATCCCGTGGGCAAGCGTTGTGACGGTCCGGCGTCGGGGCATACGGTTGGGGCAGGGCAGTTCAACCCGTCAGGACGGACCGGCGGTGCGGGGCTACCCGGGGGAGAAATTGGCGTGACAAGCCAGCCTGAGCCGCGGGACGGCGACATGATCAAAACAACGTTCGACGCGGTGACCGTAGAGCTGGAACCAGGGGTCCTGCTCGTCCGGCTGTCCGGCGAGATCGACATCGCCACCAGCGACTTCGCCTCCGAGTCGATCCGGGCCGCGGTCGCGCCACCGGCCCGGCTCGTGCTGATCGACGTCTCGGCCGTCACTTTCCTGAGCTCGGCAGGTCTGGGGAACCTGGTCGAGGCTCGCACCCTGGCCGGCCGGCACAACATCACTCTGGCCCTGGTCGGCGTCGGCCGCCCGGTCGACCGGCCGCTGTCGGTCACCGGTCTGGGTGGTCAGTTCCAGATCTTCGCCTCGACCACGGAGGCGCTCGCCGCGCTCTGACATTCGCGGGTCTCCTTGGTTGCCATTGGGTTGCCGTTGGCAACTCGGCGTACCGCGTTCAGGGGCTCGCCCGTTGGATGCGGTAGCGTCCGGTATCCCCGAAGAAGGAATGTCATGGGTGACTTAGCCAAGATCGTGATTGTCGTACCGACCTACAACGAGCGAGAGAACCTGCCCGTCCTGGCCGGGCTGCTGTCCGACCTGAACCTGCCCGGACTGGAGCTTCTGGTCGTCGACGACAACTCCCCGGACGGTACGGGTGACGTCGCCGACGAGCTGGCGAAAGCGTCACCGGAGAAGGTCGGCGTACTGCACCGCACCACCAAGGACGGCCTCGGCCGCGCGTACATCGCCGGGATCACCCGCGCGCTGGACGAGGGCGCCGACATCGTCATCCAGATGGACGCGGACCTGTCGCACCCCGCCTCGGTCGTCCCCATCATGGTGGAGACCCTGCGCACCACCGATGCCGGTCTCGTGATCGGCTCGCGGTACGTCGAGGGCGGCTCCGCTGCAGCCGAGTGGGGCTGGCACCGCCGGGCCCTGTCGGCCTTCGCCAACTTCTACGTGAACGCGCTCCTGCGCCTGCACGTGAAGGACGCCACAGCCGGTTTCAAGGCCTGGAAGGCCGAGACCCTGCGCTGGATCGACGTCAGCTCGATCGAGTCCAACGGCTACTCGTTCCAGGTCGAGATGAACTACCGCACCGTGAAGCGCGGCCTGCGCATCGCCGAGGTCCCGATCCACTTCGAGGAGCGCACCGAGGGTGTCTCCAAGATGAGCCTCAAGGTCCAGCTCGAGTCGGCCCTGATGCCCTGGAAGCTCCTCTTCAACCGCTCCTAGGCCCGGCTGTTCGCCGCCGTACGGGTTTCGCCGTACGGCGGTTTTGGCATGCCCTTTAGCCGTAACCGAGCTCGTGCAGCCGGGCGTCGTCGATCCCGAAGTGGTGCGCGATCTCATGCACCACCGTGATGTTCACCTCATCCACGACATCCTCGACCGACTCACACATCCGCAGCGTCGGATTCCGGTAGATCGTGATCCGGTCCGGCAGCACCCCGCCGTAGTAGTGCCCCCGCTCCGTCAACGGGATCCCCTCATAGATCCCCAGCAGCTCCGGATCCCCCGCAGGCGGCTCGTCCTCCACAAAGATCGCCACGTTGTCGATCAACGCCGCCAGCTCCCCCGGCACCTCATCCAGCGCCTCGGCCACCAGCACCTCGAAGTCCGCGCGAGTCATCTCGATCACACCTACAGCCTAGGCAGGTATCTCGTTTTGGCACCTGGCGAACCGTCCTCTATAGTTACGGCTGTCCCTGGGGCTTCGGTCCCCGCGGGTCCGAGTCCCCATCGTCTAGTGGCCTAGGACGCTGCCCTTTCAAGGCGGTAACGCGGGTTCGAATCCCGTTGGGGATACGGTCGAAAGGCCGATGTCAGAACTACCTCGAAGATGCTGTAAGATCTCCGAGAAACCTGGCCCAGTAGCGCAGTTGGTTAGCGTGCCGCCCTGTCACGGCGGAGGTCGCGGGTTCGAGTCCCGTCTGGGTCGCCAGGAGAAGGCGGCGGTGAGAAATCACCGCCGCCAAATTTTCTCCCGGTCAGGTAGCTCAGCTGGTAGAGCGTCCGCCTGAAAAGCGGAAGGTCGGCGGTTCGAGACCGCCCCTGACCACCACCACCCTCTCCTTAACTGGTGAGGGTTTTTCTTTCCCACGCGTGCTCCGCAGCCGCCATTCGTCGCTCCGCTCCTCACAGCGCCCACTACGCGCGCTCCCGCCCACCCCCGGCGGTGCGTGCTATCGCGCGCTCCTTCCCCTGCCGCACGCCGCGGTCACCTGCGGCGTGCAATCAAATCGTGTGGGCCTCCGCTTCTCGTTCTGCGAGGAACTCGTCAAGCAGTTCAAATACGTCAGACCCTTCCGCCAGCATTGGGAGATGCAGCCGAGCTGAAAGCGGGGTCGGCGGTTCGAGACCGCCCTTGACCACCTTCATTGAGCGTGAAAACGCCGTTCGGGCGCTGCCTCCATGTGCCTTTGCATGACCCTGAATCGCGTTGTCTAATCGCACGCGCATCGCACACCCACAACGGCCGTCCTTGCATCCGAGGACCGGCCGTTTCGTTGTACAGATCACATCGCTGTCTTGCCACAAGGCCGGCGCCGCTATCGACAGCCGCGCCAACCATGGAGCCAGCTTCTTCGGGGCGGCCCCGGAGCATGAGCCACACCGGACGCGAGGTTTCGGCCAGCCGCCGAGCCCCGAGCCGCTGGAAGACAAGCGCCCGCGAAAGGCCTGTCGTAACCTTGGAGAAGGTCGCCCGCTGCGCCGCCGGGACGCGACGTGATTCGGCCGGAGGGCGCGTGAGCGCGGCCCGGTCCGGTCCGGTGGCGAGCCCAGCGGGCGCGCCCTTGATCCATAAGAGGCCAACTCGGCAGCCAGACGGAACGGGCCTACTCGGCCTCCCAGCGCCGCCGAAGATCAACTGGATCCGCGCCAGAGAGAAACTCCTCCCTGACCGCCGCCACAGCCTCATCTGTAAGGCCGTCCACAGGCAGCCCAGTCTCGCTGAATAGTCTGGGAGCGCCCTCGATAAAGGCTGCCAGATCCGCATCTGGCAGTACCCCAAGCGGAAAGTATTGCGGACGCGGGCCGGGCCAAGCACGCCGCACGACAGGCGACTTGGACATTGGCGGAACCATGAAGCCGTCGAGTACCTCGTCTCCATCTGGCAAGGAGCGAAGGGCGTCGATCACCTCTGTCGACAGCAAAAGCAGCGCCATCACCACGCCAGCGACGGCTAGATACGCATACGCCGTATTATTCGGCGTCTTCTCCAGGTCGGGCGGCTCAAACGAGTGCAGCGTTGACGTGATCCCCATGGCGACCTGGGCACGCGGTTCCGTGGAGTGCAGAAGCCACACTTGACTGCGGCCTAGCGGTTGGGCGGATTCAGCCATTCCTCGGTACTCGGCCTCAGTAAATGGATTCTGCTGAAGCGCGACGGTTAGGGCGTATGCCATCCACGACTTCGTGGCCCAGATGGTCAAAGTGCGGAGATCCTCAGCCGACAGGCGCGTTGTGGTCCCGCTAAAGATGAATGGCGCGAGTATCGCCTTCGCATCACTCTCCAAACGACTCATCCACCCACCGTTGCAGTCTCTACATACGTCTACGGTCAGGTTCGGTAACCACTTCGCATATGGGCCCGGCGTCTCGGCCTCGGCCCGGTAGCGTCCCTGCTGGTCCTTGCGAAACACCCGATGCTCTCGGGCGATGCGCTCGCCGTGTGTGCCGTCGAGCAGAGCCTGGGCACCCGCAGTCTCGTGTAGCCACTGCGCCCAGACATGCTCTTTAGTCTTTACTCCCCGCTGGCCACAGAACGGACAGTCGACGAACTTTCCCATCTGAACTCCTGTTCGTTGTTACGACGGTCAGATGACAGCTCCGCAGAAGTCGGTTCAATCCGGCAAGGCAGCCAGTAGGTCGCTCAAGATTGGATCTGGCGATAGGGAACCGGGCGTTTCGGCTGCTCGCCTCGGGTATTCCCTGACTCAGTGGCGGACGCACGCTCGTAGTCGGTGAGGATCCCGAACACCTTCGGAGCCTCGTAGAGGCGAGAGCGCTGCTGATTACCGACGGGCTGCAGGATGCCAGCCTCGACATAGCTTTCCATGGCTGCGAACGCCGCAGATCTGCTCGCGCCGGTCAGTCGCATGACGTCTTCTGCGGTGATGACTGGATGCCCGATCAACTCGGGAAGCAGGCGTTCGGCCGCGCTGCCCTTGCGTGGTTTGAGTTTGGCTCGCCAGTCCAGCTCGAGCTGCGCGAGACCCGTTTGCAGGGCGGCTGCGTCGTCTGTCGCTCGCCGGGTCGCGGTCAGGAAGAGGTCCAGCCAGTCACGGATACCGTCGAGCGCCGCCTGCCCATCCGGTGGACCTGTGTATCTGAAGCTGGACAGGGCGCCGACGTAGGCCGAGGCTCGAGTCGCCAGCGCAAGGCTGATCGGCGGGATGAAGTCGCTCGTCAGTCCTCGCCTCTTGAGGACGACATGGATCAGAGCACGACCAGTTCGGCCGTTCCCGTCCGCGAAGGGGTGGATCGTCTCGAATTGCGCATGAGCCAATCCGGCCTGCACTGTGCCGGGTAAATCATCGCGGTTGACGAACGCACAAAGGTCCTCCAACAGACCTTCGACGTACTCAGGAGGCGGCGGCACGAAGGCCGCCTGACAGGGATTGAAGTTGTTGCCACCGATCCAGTTCTGCTTCGTTCTGATCAGGCCGGCGATCTCGGGTTGATCCGAGTGCTCCATGAGCGCGCGGTGAATGTCGAGCAGGTCCTTCACCTCGACGCTGTCGAGGACTGCAACGGACTGCACTGCATGGTTCATGGCTTTGACATTGCCCAGAACGGCGTCGGCAGTCGCATCCTGGTCATGCACCCCCGCTGCCAACTTGGCTTCGTGTCTGGCCAGTCGGCGGCTGTTGACCTGCAAGCCCTCGATCTTGGATGAGGCGACCGCCTCAGCCCGCAACAGGAAGCGGGCCAGTTGCTCCAGATGATGCTCGCCGGGGCCGCCAAAGGCCGCCAGGGCACGTTCGGCATCGGCGATGTCCGCCGCGAGTTCAGCACTGAAGTCCAACGTATGCGCGCTGAGCAGGTCAGGAACGTAGGCTTTGTACTCACACGGGCGTCTGTGCTTGCGTGGCCCATAGGCATCTGGGTTGGCTTGCCAGACTGCGGCGATCTGCTGACTCAACCTGGATCCTCTCGTCGGTAAGTCCAGGTTACCCGCATAACCTGGACTTAGAGTGATATTAGTCCAGGTTAAGCGCCGACTTTAGCTGGGCAACTGGGGCGCGCAGATTCCAGCTGGAGGTCCGGCAACACTGGGCTACCGCCACCTTCCTCGCCCGCTGAGCCATAGGCGTGCCAGCAATCGCCTAACACTCCGTCCGCCTGAAAAGCGGACGGTCGGCACACTCGACGTACAGAGCCAGACCGAGAGCGTGGCGAGGCTCTGGGAAGCTCGTCAACCATCCGCCTAGGGTCGACCGTGGATGGATCAGCGGTAACTGCGCACCCAACCGGCGTCCGTGCGCTGCAGGAGATCAACCCGTAGCGCCCGGCGCTGCTTCAACCCCACGGACTTGTCCCGCTCCCACAGCTACGTCTGATATCAGTAAGGGAAACGATGACTGACCAGTCGATCACACTTCAGCCAGTTGCCCACGTCATCGGTGGACGCACCGAGCCGACCGACGACTACTGGGGCGGCACCCGTGCGATCATTCGCATCGACAGCACGTCGTACGGCGCTGATGCCACGCAGGGCCTCGACGAGTTCTCGCATCTCGAGGTCGTCTTCCATTTCCATCTGACCGACCAGTCGGACCTACCACTCGGTGCGCGCCGGCCGCGGAGCAATCCGGAGTGGCCTGAAGTCGGTACGTTCGGCCACCGGAACATGCGTCGCCGCAACTGGCTGGGCGTTTCCCGTTGCCGGCTCCTCGAAGTCGACGGCCTCGACCTCTACGTCGAAGACCTCGACGCCGTCGACGGCACCCCGGTCCTCGACATCAAGCCCTGGTTCGCCGACTTCGGCCCCCGCGGTTCAGTCCACCAACCCACCTGGCCAACCGAAATGCTCACCAACTACTTCGCCGATCGGGACCGGCCGGCAGATCGCTAACGTGGTGCGCGCGGTGATCCTCACGTACAAGTCCGAGGCCAGGCCGAAGGACCGCTATCACCCTGGGCCGGCTGAACTATGACTCTTGTACCGCTGATCCTCACCGGTGGGCCTGCGGTGGGCAAAAGTGTGACGGCACGTGCTCTGGCGGAAGGTCGCCCGAGGTGTGCCTTCATCGATGTGGATGACGTGCGCCAGTTTGTTGTCACGGGCGCTGCCGCTCCGTGGGACGGAGAGGAAGGTCGTGCGCAGCAAAGGCTCGGTTTGAAGAACGCCTGCATCCTGGCACGCAACTTCCTGGCCGTGGGTATTGAGGTCGTCGTCGCTGACGTGCTTACGCCGGAGACCAGCGACCTGTACAGACGCGAGCTATCTGAGTGCCTGATCGTGCATATGACGGTCGGTTTTCCTGAGGCGGTGCGGCGTGCAGCGTCCCGCAAGGTCTGGCTGACTGACGATGAGTTCCAGATGCTTCACGAGGCGGATGCAGCAGACCCTCCGCACGCCGACCATCGCGTGCAGGTAGACACACTCGACGTACAGGGTCAGACCGAGAACGTGGCAAGACTCTGGGAGGCACATCGCCAATCCCGACCGGTGTGAACGGCATAGAAGGTCGTGAACCGATGGGGACAATGCAGTTGTGAACAGCGTCGAACTGATCCTGGCTGGCTACGTACTGGTGGTGCCCACGCCTCGGCCCCCTAGCCAGGAGTACGCGGTGCTGCCTGAGACGTTCTTGACGATCAGCGACTGCCTCATGGCCGACCTTCCCCGACCGGAGTTTTGGGATTGGTACGTCGATCGCCAGGAGGCCGAGCGAGAGCGGATATCCCGAGCACCGCACGCCGAGACCGTCACAGTGGCAATAGCCTCGGATGACGCCGTCAGTTTCATGCAGGAAAACGGGGGCGCAGAACAGCCGTACTTCGATCTGCTCCGGACCGAATCCCGTCTGCCGGTGGAGTCACCGATCCTCGGCTATGAGGTAGTCGGCGCAGAAGGGGCGTTGGACTTCCATTCCTGGCACTGCCATGGGTACGCCGCTGAGGCCTTCGACGAACTGCGGGTGCAACTAAACGAGCTTGGGTTGATCGGCACCTACCAGGAAGCGGCTCGGGTGTTGGCGTGGATGCTCGGGCAGCCACCAGAGAACCAGCCAGCACCGGTCGACTGGATGGTTGTGGCGATCGCCAAGTAGCGGTCACTGACACCGCCAGTGGCGAGCAGCAGTGGACGTCACTGCGTCAACGCGATGGCGTTCCTGACTGTTTGCGCGTCGGCGTCGAGGAGCGAGCGCTCGCGTTCTACCTCGTCGGGGACGATAGTCCAGCCGTCCCCTGTGTAGCGAGGGATGACGTGGAGGTGGAAGTGGAAGACCGTCTGGAAGGCGGCTTCGCCGTCGCAGACGAAGAGGTTGATGCCCTCGCAGTTCAGGTCGGAACGCCGTAGGGCACGCGACATGTCGTGACCGACCGACCAAACGTGAGCGCCCGTAGGTCCGTCCAGGTCTTCTAGGCCCACAGCATGCTTGCGTGGTATGACGAGAAGGTGGCCTGGTGTCACGGGGTGCAGGCACATGAAGGCGATCACGGTCTCGTCCTCGTAGACCACGCTGGCCTCGGCCTGCCCCGCCACAATCGCGCAGAAGATGCATTGCTGCGTCGGCGAAGTCACGTTCTGCGTCATGCGCGTAATACTCCCAGCGCGTTCAGAGAACTTGCTACCCAATTGATGTGCGAGTGCGCGGACCGTGCCATCGACTGTGCGCAAAGTGTCGTGGGCAATCGGTTGCCAGCGGCCTACTCCGCACAGTCGGCGACCACCGGTGGAGCGCAGGATCGGCGGCACCGTGTGGCAACCCGGGCCACTCCGGCAGGTCGCCGTACCGGAGAAGAAAGTCGGTACGGCGATGTCGGTGGGATCTGCCACGATGAGCAGATGGGGGCATTGGACGCGGTGGCGGGCAGGGTTGCGGGTGGGGCGACGGTGGCGTTTCGGCCTAGTGGGGGCTCGATGGTGCCGTTGATTCGGAGTCGGCAGGAGGTGGTGGTGGCTCCTGTTGATCCGGCGGAGGTTGAGGTGGGGGACATCGTGCTGGCTCGGGTGGCTGGGACGGTTTATCTGCATCTGGTGTCGGCTGTGGATCCGGTGAAGAAGCGGGTGCAGATCAGCAACAACCGGGGGCGCATCAACGGATGGACCAGCCATGACCGGGTCTTCGGGATCTGTGTGTCGGTGGATGGTGTCGCCCGGTCGGGAGTCAAGGGGAAGACACTCGAGTGAGCCTGTCGAAATCGGTGCAGGCTGTTCGTAGCGTTGGTAGAGAGTGGACGTCAGGTTCGCTTGAGCTGAAGGAGCAGAGATGCCTGAGTACCTCATTTACTTCAATCAGCAGTGGGTCGGCGATCACCCCGAGGAGTGGTACCAGGGGCGTGGGCCACTGGCCAGGGCGGTCACGGAGGAGATGAAGGCGGCCGGGGTCTATGTCTTTGCCGGCGGGCTTGAGGAAGAGGACGGGCCGGTTTACAGTGCCGACCCGACCAGCGGCGAGGTGTTGGTCACCGATGGGCCTTATCTGGAGACCAAAGAGTTTCTGGGTGGGTTCGCGTTGGTGCGGGTGGCCGACGACGAGGCTGCGAAGATGTGGGCGGCCAAGGTGGCTGAGGCTTGTGGGTGGCCGCACGAGGTGCGGCGGTTCAAGCCTCAGCGGCCTTCTAGTTAAGGGCGTAGCGGTCCGAAGAGGACGCGGCTGAGGAGTGCCATCAGGATCAGGGCGATCAGGCCGGTCAAGGCGACGATCGAGATGATGCAGGCCAGGTTTCTTGCCAGCGCCACCTTCGGGGTGGTGTGGGTGAAGTTGTCGGTGACAACGGCCAGGGTTGCGAGCATCAGGAAGCCGATCAGGGCAATGACCAGCAGGGCAACGTGATGGCCGCCGAGCGTTCCGGTTGCGGTGAACTTCGAGGTCTTGTCCAGCCATGGGCCGACGGTGTACATCCAGATCGCGGTGGCCAGGTCGCTGACCATCAGGAACCAGTACATGGTTGATGGGCGTGCTTTGACGTGCGCTCCGACCTGCCTCAACGCTGGGGTGTCGGTGCTCAAAGTGCTCAATCTGCGGACGGTCATCGTTCCACTCCTCATCGCCCGGAGCGACGTCCGCTTCTCGTCGCGGACGTTCTTCTGATGACAGTGAGCCCCAGCGCACCGGCCGCAGGCGAATTTCGATGTCGTGACGACATCAACGCAGTTGGTGGGCCGCCGCCAGCTCCGCAACCAACGGTTCGCCGGCACCACGGGTGCTGGTGAACCACGGATGCACGGTCCCGGGCGCAGCATCGACGTACCGGGTGATTTCGCTGCGCGTCGGCCCGCCGCGGAACACTGGCTCGTCGGCGTCCGGAACAGCTTCATCCAGTACGGCGGCCAGTCGCGTCAGGCGGCTGTTCCGCGACTTCGCCTGCCGGGACAGGCGAATCTCGGCCATCGCCTGCCGCCACTCACCCAGTACGAACTGCGCTCGGCGCCGACGTACCAGCTCGTCGTCGGTGTCCGTCAGGGCCGGCGCGGTCTCATGAACCGGATCGAAGACGTCAGCACGGACGTCCTCGACCGCTGCACCTCGCAACGGAATCTCTTGTGTGAAGACCGGAGTCCGCATCCCGAGCCGCTCGGCGTCCCGGCCGGACCGCAACTTCAGTCGGAGCGCTTCGTGCGCCGTACCGGATCGCTTGTCGACCAGCCGCACCATCAACTGGTCCGCGAGCGCTGACGGCACCCGCGATCCAAAGGCAGGCACCAGCACGCGAACCGTCGCCCCTTCGCGCGACTCGACCATTTGGACCTCACGAGCCTGCAGGTCCGTGCCGACGACACGAGCGCGCACCTGCCGAGGATCGACCGAGCTGCTCTGCGTCGTACTGTCTGGCAACAGCTGATACGACTGCTCAGGGCGTTTGAGGATGCCTACAACCGGTACGGCGAGCTTCAGCCGGCTCCACGCTTCGGCAACGGGGGCGAGACACTCGTCGGGGCTGCCGACCACCTGGCCGGCCAGGCCGGCGTACCCATTCGCGACCCGTGACAGTCCAGAGAACAGAGCGCGCGGCAATGACGGCGCAGAGCTCGCCAACTCGGTCAGATAGGTGGAGAGCTCGCCAGCAGAGCGCCGCGCCAGTACCAACGCCTGCCCGGTGCGGTGCTCTCGCAGCGCTCTCGATCGCAAGGTCCGCGCAGCCCGAGCTCGCACGACCGCACGTTCTGCGTCGAGCAATGCCTGGTCCAGCGGCACCTGCAACCACCAGTCCAGCGCGTCGATCACCGCCAGCCTTCGCCAAGGTCCAGATTGCGCAGCCCCGACCTGTACGTCAGCCTCCAGGCTCGGGTCGCCAGTCACGGCCAACTCGTCTCGGAGATCACCCAGCTGCCGGAGACTTTCCTGTCCTACAACGGCTTCCAGAAGATTCCGGTCGGCCGCATCCCATCCGTCGACCATGACAGAACGCCATCGGCCTGGATCAGCCAGGTCGACCTCGACACTGACGCCGGACCCGAGCTGCGTCGTACGGATCAAGTCAGCCGGCTGCCCGCCGGCAAGGCGAACCTCGGGCGTTCGCGGCCCGGTCGCAGGCACGGTCAGGACTGCGATCATCGAGGTTCCTCCTCCGCGCGCTGTCGCCGGTCGTTGATGATGTCAACGACCTGGGTGGGCTGACGATGCGATGGAATTCGGATCCTCAAGGGTAGATCCGATCAGATAGTCAGTAAAGGCCGCGTAAAATCCAACTGCGTCAGGCAGTCCGGGCGAATTGCCAGGCGTTGACGGAACTCAGTCGGGAAGGACAGTCCGCAGGCTTTACGGACTCGCCCCACGGCGGCTCTGGGCGGCGAGCCAACTCGAGGATCGCCAGTCTCTGCAATCCGTTGTATGTCCCACCAGCACTCCAGACCATGAGCGACATCTTCCCGGCGGCCGGATAACGCAAGCGGCGCAGGTCGGTCGCACTGCGGAGGAACTCCGCCCGAAGTCCATCGCTCAGCGCGTCGATTCGCTGCTCGATGGCTGCGGCCTCATCGTCGACAGGGGTCCCTCTCGTCCAGGTCCCGGCATCGTGACGCACCCAGCACAGGTACTCCACGAACGCGAGCACCAGGATGTGCGTGGCCGGAGTCAGCTCGGCCGGCCGTTGCTCGATCCGCCGAAACAGATCGCTCAGTTCCTGCTGCTCCCGCCAGATCAGCCGAACCGAACGAAAGAGCAGGTCACCCCGGGCCATCCGGAGCGGAAGGGCGAGTCGCTCGACCTCACCAGGCCAAGCCGGTACGTCGTCGATCTCGCCGGTGTCGTTCACCGCGAGACACGGGAGCCCCGGATGCCGGCGAAGCATCAGCACCGCCGCGCGCCCCAGCGTCGTCCAAGCCAAACTATGCTCGCCGACCGCTCGATAAGACATCGCCCTGGCAACCGTCATCAGCACGATCGCCAGGTACGGATCGGCCAGTTCGGTGTCATGAAGAATGCGCGAAGCCTTCCGCCAGTTCCCCAGCTCGAGGGCCTCGATCACGCCGATCATGGCAGCGAGAGATCGGCACGCCTGGTGGCGGCGTGGCTCCGAATACCAAAGCTTCCTCGCCATAGATCGGCGAGGTCAGGCCGAACGCCCCTGACACAGGGCGGTGGCGTCGCGGTGAGCACCTGTACGGCGGCCGGGAGTCTGCTCATGAGGCACCTGCTTCGGTCATCGAAACGGCTGAGGTCGTAACGAGCTCCTGTCCATCGCTTGTCTTCCTGCCACTGTTTTACCCATGACTTCACCTAACTACACAGTGGAATCTGTAGATTGGTGGATTTCTTCTTCCTGAGCCTGGGTAGAATCCAGATAGGTCACGGACGGATCACGATCCGGGCGGATGTAGTAGCAGTTGGGTCCTGGCGCCGTTCTCGATGTGGATGCCAGCGTGTATCCACTTGAATTCCACCTGTACTTCGGTGTACTCCGATGAGAGGGTGACCGAATCCACCAGTGGACACTGATCCTCCGGGAGTGAACTTGGCCCCCTCGCCAGCGGCAGAACTCGCCGACCGGCTGCGTGCCCTCCGACGACAGCAGCGGATGACCCAGGCGACGCTGGCGCACGCACTGGGGATCTCCGTATCGGCGATCAGCTCGTGGGAGAACTCATCCGACGACAAGCTGCCACGTGCCGACCGGCTGCGTCCCTACGCGCTCTTCTTCGCACTGGATCACTCGGCCGAAACCGTTCCGCAGCTCCCTCGCGAACAGGACCTGAACGCCTCCGAACGCGAGACGTTCACCGCGCTCAACCGCGAACTGATCGGCCTCCGCGAGGCAGCCCGGAACAGCCCCGGTACGGCGAGTGCCGACGCCAGCCTCTGGACCTTCGAGACCGGCCCGGTCACGGCAATCTGCCCCGAAGCGCCGGTCGCCTATCGCTCGCCCTTGGCGGACGAAGCAAATCCCAATTTCACCCGCATGTACCGCTACGCCGATGTCGACGCCCTCATCGAGTTGTGGGGGCACCTCCGGTCCCGCAACCCTGAGCTCGAAGTGGCCCACAGGTTGCCTGAGGAAGCCAGTCCCCCGGATTTGACCGGCCACCTGGTCCTGCTCGGCGGAACCGTCTGGAACAACGTCGCGCACCAACTGCAGACGCTGCTGCGCGACCTGCCGATCCAGCAGGTCGTCGTACCGGATCTGTTCAACGGCGAAATCTTCATGCTTCCGGACGGCCAGGAATTCCGGCCGCTGTGGAGCGACTACGAACGAACCTCGGCCAAGCCTCCCACCAAGGAAGAGATCACCGCGGAGCAGACCGAGGACGTTTGGCGCGACGGTAGACGGCGCACTCTGGTCGAGGATGTGGCGTTCCTGGCGCGGGTGCCCAACCCGCTGAACCACACGCGCACCCTCACCGTTTGCAGCGGGGTCTACAGCCGAGGGGTCCTCGGCGCAGTCCGCGCGCTCACGGACACCGCCGTACGCGAGCGGAATGAGGCATATCTCGCCAACCGGTTCCCGGGAGGATCATTCGCCATCCTCATGCGGGTCCCGTTGGTGAACGGCGAGGCGATGTCTCCCGATCTGGAGATCCCGCACAACGTTCTCTACGAATGGTCGCCCAGTGACGAGGCGCCTGCGTGAGCCGTCAGATCGGCCATCGGCCTTCGCACGCGAACTTGTTGCGCGATGTGTCCACCTCCGCCGTACCCCTGAGCCGCAGCAGGCTGGACGCAATCGTCGTACCGGCCGCACGTCCTTCGTCAGCTCTGCAGAACATCATCGATCTCTCGGTGACCCTGTCAGTTCCGTTGGTGATCCTGTGCAGTCGGCAGACAAACGTGGCGCAGGTGGCGGAGCGCGTGGACAAGACCCTTGGAGCTTGCGCGCTGGTCGTCGAAGTACCTATTGGCTATGAGTTGCCCGGCCGCCGGCATCTGACCTCGTCCGCAGCCTTCCAGGAAGCATCCGCCGGCCGATCCAGTGACCTCAGCCTGAAACGCAATCTCGGTCTTCTGCTCGGGCGGCTTCTAGGCTGGAACAAGCTCCTCTTCGTCGACGACGACATCAGCCAACTCCGGCCGGTGGATGTCCGTCGGCTCACGAGTTTGCTCGACCGGCATCCGATCGCCTCCATGGCCACCCGGGAATTCCCGGACAACTCTGTGGTCTGCCATGCCCGGCGGCTCGCGGGTTTCGAACAGGACATTTTCGTGGGCGGAGCGGTGCTCGGCGTACAGCTCAAGCATCCGGAGCTGTCCTTCTTTCCCGATATCTACAACGAAGACTGGTTCTTCTTCGCCCGTCGCGCCGCGGAGCGGAGCCTGCCGAAGGCCGGAGAGGTCCGGCAACTCGAGTACCTGCCGTACGACGACCGCGAGCGCGCGGCTCGTGAGGAGTTCGGTGATCTCCTCGCGGAAGGCCTCTACGCCTTGTTTGAGAGCACCAGAGCGTGGGGCTTCGACGACCAGATGGCCTTGGCCGCCAAGCCGAGTTATTGGAGCGCTTTCAGAGACGTCCGCCTGGCGATGATTCACGAGACCTTGGACAAGCTGGCGCGCGAGCGCTTCGATCCCGAAGTGGCAAGTGCCGAGGAAGCGCTGCGTAGGGCCGAGAAACAGGCATCGGGCATCGGCGCCGATTTGTGCGTCGGGTATCTCGAGGCATGGCTGGAGGACACGCACGGTTGGCAAGAAGCCTTGAAGGACCTCCGTCCGGTGGGCAACGAACGCAACGCTTTGTCAGACCTCAGCCTCACCAACTGGATCTCGTGTGGCTACGGCGAGCGTTTGAGTGAGTCGCTCCCCTTGAGGCAGCTCGCACAGCGCAGCTAGACTCCGTGCTCCCGCGCGCTCGGACGGAGGGGTCCCGGTTGCTGGAGCTGCAAGGGTTTCATAGGCAGATCTCTGTCTTCCGCCTCGAAGCGGATGACTGGCAAACCGCTCGGGACGTGCGGTTGTCTGCGCTGACGGATTCGGCTGCCGCGTTCCTCGGTGACGAGGCGGCCGAGCGTGGCTACAACGAGAATCAGTGGCGAGCCGAACTCGACGTCCATGTCTGGTTCGTGGCCAGACTGGATGACAAGGCCGTCGGCCTCGCGAAGCTCAACCGCAGTCCGGACCAGAGCGACGGCATCCACTTGGAGGCGATGTGGGTCGCCCCGGATGTTCGCCGCCGCGGTGTCGGGGAGGTTCTGGTCTCGGCTCTCGAGGCGACGGCAGCGTCGTTGGGAGCACAAGTACTACGCCTGTGGGTGTTCACCGAAAATCGCTCGGCCCGAGACTTCTACCTGCGATTGGGCTACCGGGGTCCTCTTCATCCACAGAAGATCGAGGTCAACGGTCGTTTCCGGATCGAGGAGGAGTTCGAGAAGCGCCTCGGCTGACGGGTGGAGGGGTCTGGCTGCGGTCAGGAGCCTGTGTTGCTGACCCATAGCCGGAACTCGTGCAGCGCTTCCGCCAGGTTGGCCGGTCCACAAGCAGCTTCGAACGCTGCATTCGCCGTCCAGGTGATCACGATAGCGAGGGCTATAGGTGTTGCCTATGGCATCTACTGCTAATTCGTCTTTGTGTGCTTGGTTTTTCGCGCCTAGCTTGAAATGGAGATGTGCGGCTAGGAGAGGATTAGGAATGTCGGAATTTGCGGGGAAGCGGGCTGTTGTCACGGGTGGCACTCGGGGGATTGGGGCTGCTGTTGCGCGGCAACTGGTGGCGGCGGGGGCTGAGGTTTTGGTGACGGCTCGGTCGGAGGTGGAGGTGCCGGCGGGGATTGGGCTGGTGGTGGCTGATGTGCGGAGTCGGGATGGGGCTGAGGTGGTCGCCGCGGCTGTGGCGGAGCGGTGGGGTGGGGCGGATGTTGTTGTGCACAACGCGGGTGGGGCTCGGCCGTTTGTGGATAGTTCGGCTATTCCGGATGAGGAGTGGCAGGAGGCGTTGGATCTGAATTACCTGGCGTCGGTGCGGCTGGATTCGTTGCTGGCGCCAGGGATGCGGGTACGGCGTTCTGGTGCGATTGTGCACGTCTCTTCGGCGGCCGTGTTCACGCCGGTGGGGCCGTTTCTGCATTATGTGGCGGCCAAGGCGGCGCTGGAGACGTATAGCCGTGGGTTGTCGCTGGAGCTGGCGCCGTACGGGGTTCGGGTTAATACGGTGACGCCGGGGCGGGTGGCTACGCCTGGGGGCGAGGCGACGCGGGAGTTGTGGGCGGG
>NZ_SMKX01000087.1 GCF_004349055.1 Kribbella antibiotica | reverse complement strand
CCGAAGAACGTCCGCGTGGCAGCCATCGAACCCAGCTTCACCACCCCCGACTCCACCGCGCCCTACTCGGCCCCCGAGCCCGCGTGGTTTGCAGTGGTGTCCGAGTGGGTGCCTGGGCGGATGCCGGGCGCGCCTTGGACGCCCGAGGACTTTGCCGTCGTGACCGAGCGGTGCGAGCAGATGGCCGCCGCACTGGACCCCAGTCCGATCGCCGGGCTGGGCACCTTCCTAGAGACTCTCGAATCCGGCGAATCGTCATTGCTGGTGCCGAGTCAGATCCTGTCGGGCGACCGCCTGCTGCCACGCGGGCTGCAGGAGTGGGTCCCACGGGTCTTGCCCGAGCTGGCTGACCTGATGACCGCCGTACCGGAGGCGCTGACAGGCGAGGCGGCCGCCCACACGGATCTGCGACCGGACAACCTCCTGATTGACACCGCTGGCGCCTGCTGGGCGGTCGACTGGAACTGGCTGGCGCTCGGACCGCGCTGGCTGGACTGGGTTGGTCTGCTGCCGGTCGCACAGCACCACGGCATCGACACTTTCGCGGCGATCCGCACCAGCCCGCTCACCGCCGACGTACCGGCCGAGCAGCTCGACTGCTTCATCGCGGCCATAGCGTCGTACATGCTGAAGAACCCTGACAACCCACCACCGATCGGCACCACACCGGCGCTGCGCGAGCATCAGAGGTTCTCTGCGTGGACGTTCCTGGACTGGCTGGCGACGCGACGTGGGTGGACCGCCTACCGTTGAGGCATGACCAAAGCTCCGACCAGCAGGTTCAAGGTCGAGGTGCTCGACGGCGAGCGCACCTCGCGGCGTGAGGACGTTGTTGTCACCGAGGAGCCGCTGGAGCTCAGACTCGAGTGGCCGGGTCGCGCACCCGAGCCGCTCGTCGTCACCATGCGCACCCCGGGATCGGACTTCGAGCTAGCCGCCGGCTTCTGCCTCGGCGAGGGGTTCGCGGTTCGCCCGGGAGCGATCCGGACGGTCGCCTACTGCACCGACCAGGTGCTCACTCGCGAGCAGCAGTTCAACACCGTCACCATCACCTTCGACGGCCCGCCCGACCGCGAACCACCCCAGCGGTACGGCGTCACGTCGGCCGCCTGCGGGGTGTGCGGCCAGCAATCCCTCGACGAACTCGCCGAGCGCGACTATGACCCGGTCGACCCCGTCGAGGTCTCGATCGACGTCGTACGGCGCCTCCCGGATCTGCTCCGCGAAGCCCAGCCCACGTTCTCGCGGACCGGCGGTCTGCACGCGGCCGGTCTGTTCACGACCGACGGCCGCAAGGTGGTCGTCAAGGAGGACGTCGGCCGCCACAACGCCGTCGACAAGGTCGTCGGCTGGACTGTCCTCAACCAGCAGTCCCGCAAGGGCCTGGTGCTCGCGGTCAGCGGTCGCGCCGGCTACGAAATCATCCAGAAGGCCGTCGCGGCCGGGATCGGCATGATCGTCGCCGTCAGCGCGCCCTCCAGCCTGGCCGTCGACCTGGCCCGGAAGTTCGGCATCACCCTGGTCGGCTTCGCCCGCGGCGAGCGCTGTGTCGTCTACAGCCGCCCCGAGGGGATCATCCGTCCAGTTTGATGAAGGTCGCCTTCGGGACGTACTCGTAGCGGTCCGGCATACAGGTCAGGATGATGACTTGCCCATGATCGCCGGCCCGGCCGAGCAGCGCGCCCATGTCGCGCAGCCGGGCCTTGTCGGACCAGCCCAGCGCGTCGTCGAAGATGACCGGCACACTGCCATCGCCGGTGCTGACAAGGTGGCTGATCGCCAGCCGGGTGATGATCGCGAGCTGCTCCTGCGCACCCGTCGACAGCGCCTCGATCGGTAGCCGGATCCCATCCAGCTCGCGCTCGGCCACCGCCAGGTCGTCATCCAGCCAGATCTTGAACGACGGCCCGTAGACGCTGCGTCCCAACGCCTCGATCCGCGTCTGCAGCGGCTCGGAGTACTTGGTCTGCGCCTCAGCCCGATGCCGCCCCAGCGTCTCGTACACCCGCCGTGCTGCCTCAGCCCGTCGCTCCAGCCGCTCGTGCTCACTCCGTACGTCGGCCAGCTCCAGCTCGGCCATGTCCCGCCGAGTCGCCAGCCCATCCCGCCCGGACTGCTCCAGCCGGCCCTCGGTGGTCCGCAGCGCGTCGCGCAGGGTGTCCCGCTCACCCTGCATCCGCGTCGCGACCGCCAACGCATCCACCAGCTCACCGGCCACCTGGTCGGCGCCAGCCGCATCCGCCTGCTCCTGGACCGCGGTCAGCTCCTCCAGCACCGCCTCGACCTCAGCCATGGCGTCCGCTTCGGCCGCACTGACCGCAGCGTCGTCGAGAGCCTTCCGCGCCGAGCTCAGAGAGTCGATAGCAGCGGCCAACCGCTCCTCCGCGATCTCCGACCGCGCCCGCGCCTGCTGCGCCTCGGAGCGATCCTCATCCGCCGCCTTGCGCGCCTGCGCCGCCGCGAACTCCGCATCTGTCAGCAGCCGCTCGACACCGGCCAGCTCAGCCCGTACGTCGTCCAGCACCCGCTGCGCAGCTCCCAGATCATCCGCCGGAGCCTCTGGCAGCTCGAAGTCGTCGAACAACGTGTCGAGCGGAGAGACAAACTCCTCGAACAGTGACATCTGCCCCGGCACGCCCTCAACGGCTGCCTGCTTCGAACCGCCTTGCTCGCCGTCCTCGTCGCCGATCCCGAGCCGCGCGGTCAGCACCGCGATCCGCTCCCCCGGATCCCCCGCAGACGTCAACGACCTCTCGGTACGACGCGCTTCCTGCAGCTCGGCCGACGCCGTATCCGCCCTGCGCAGTTGCTCCCGCGCGGCCGCGACATCCTTCACCCCGGCCTTCTTCAGCAGCTCCCTCTCACGCCGCACCGCGTCATCGACCCGGGACCGCAGCGTCGCCGCCTCGCCGCCCGCGCGAATGGTCACCTCGAGCTGGCCCGGTACGCCGATGGTCAGCTCACCCGAGACCAGCAGCTCAGCCGATTCGTCGAACCCGAGCTCCTTGGGCATCCGGCCGGTGGATTTCTGGCCAGACTCCACGCCCTTGCCCGACAACTCGACCGGCTCCGCGCCAAGTCGCCGTACGACGACCTCCGGCACACCGGCCGCCAGCGCAGCACGCGCCTCGACCACTGCGGACCGGGCGTCCTCGAGCGCCGCGAACAACCCGTCGTCGACCTTGATCTTGTCCAGCACCGCGGCGGCCGTCACGATCCGGGAGCGCACGTCGATCAGCTCGGTCTGCTGCCCGATCAACCGCTCCAGCTCGGCCTCGTCGACCAGCCGGCTGACCCGCCGCTCGGCGTCCTGCACGTCGGTCCGCCGGATGTCCTTGAGGTCGATGACCTCCGCGAGCGCAGCCTCGGCCGCCTGCACGGTCTCGGTCGCGGCCTTCGCGACGGTGTCGGCATCAGCCCGGCGCTCAGCCAGCTCGACGTCGATCTTCGTGAACCGCTCGACCTCGTCGAGCAGCCGCTCGCGCTCTTCCCTGGTCCGGGTGTGGTTCACCAACCGGGCCCGCGCGGTCTCGGCCTTCGAGCGGACGGTGTCGCGACGCAGCAGGATCTCGTCGGTCGCCTGCTTACGCTCGCGAACCTCCTCGACCGTGCTCAGGTGGTCGGCCAGCCGGTTGTCGACGTCGGCCAGATCGAGCGTCAGCCGCTCGGCCCGGCGGATGTCCTGCTGGACGTCCTCCATCGCCTTCAACGCGTGGGCCGCCTGCAGCTCAGCCGCAGTGACCGTCTTCTCCGACCGCGCGTAGTCGCCAGTCGCCCGGCCGCCACGCGTCCAGTACCGCAGGTACTCGTGCTCGACCGCGCTCACCAACGGCATCGACGCGCCATCGACCGGCGTACCGGACTCGGCCGTGACCGCAGCGATCAGCGGCTCGGCGTCAGCCGGGGACGGCAGGATCAGCGACTGCCCCTGGCTGACCATCAGGGTCTGCCACAGCACCGGGTCGACGTACTCGTGGAACAACCGCTCGGCCTCGTTGTGCGCCTCGCGGCCGGTCCACGCCGTACGGCGTCCGTCGGCCGCGACAATGGCCAGCTCGGTCGACCGGTTCTTCAGCCAGCGTTTGGTGTAGATGAGCTCACGGCCGCCCAAGGTCAGCTCGGCGGTGACCGTCGGGCCAACGTCCTGACCGACCGGCTGGATGTCGCGGATCCGGGTCGACTTGGAGTCGTCGGGAAAGTCGAAGATCAGCCCGAACGCCTCGACCAGACTCGACTTGCCGACCTCGTTGTCGCCGACCACCACCGTCGTACCGAGGGCCGGCAGCCGAACGGTACGGTCCTTGACGCCGCGGAAATCCCGCAGCGTCAACGAATGCAGCCTCATCCCGCGTCCCGCGCCAATCGGTGCATCAGCGACAACGCGGCGCCCGCGCCTTCGTCCCCGCCGGCCAACGCCTGCCGCAACTCCTCCATCGCAGCCCGGGCGGGGCCGCTCAACTGCAACGCATCCAGATCCGCCGCATCCGGCGCCGGGCGAACCGTCCAGAACTTCGCCCACTTCTCAACGCTCGCGAACGCCTCACCCTGTACGTCGATCATCGTGTCCAGGCGGCTGAGCAGCGGCAGAGTGAGTGAGCCGTCCCCGGCCAGCCGCACGTACGTGCGCTCCTTGTCAGGCAGCTCGGCGAACCAGTCCTCGAGCGCCTGGAGCGACTCCTCGTCGAACAGCTCCACGCGGTGATCCACCATGTGCCAGGCGCCGACCCGGATCGGCTCGACCTCGATCTCGCTCTGGCTGACCGTCACCTTCAGCACGTTGCCCGGATCGGTCTCCTCGGGCGTCGTGACCTCCTGCGTCCCGGAGAACCAGATCCGGTCGGTCACCTTCGTCGCCGAGTGCCGGTCGCCGAGACCGACGTACTGGACCCGTCCATCCGCGACCGCGGCCTCGAGCGCCACCTGGTCGATCGGCGGGACCTCGGACATGCCACCGCTCAAGCTCGTCAACTGCCCATGCGCGAGCAGGACTCGCGTCGTACCGGCTGGTGGTGGTTGGAGGTCCGCGTACGCAGCCGCTGCCGGGTCGGACGTCGGCCGCCGCGACCGCCAAGGCGCCCCCACCACCTCAACCCCCGGCACAATCTCCACCGGCGTCGTATCCGTCAGCACGGTCACGTGCTTCGGCGCGTGCGCCTGCCACTGGCTAGACGTCCACAGCGACCCGGGCTCCAGCGCATCGTGATTCCCCGGCAGCAACACCACCGGAACCTGGATCCGCTTGAGCGCCTCACAGGCTCGCAGAATCGTCTGCCGCTCCACCTGGTTGTGCTCGAACACATCCCCGGTCACCACCACGAACGCAGCACCTGACTGCTCAGCAACCTCTCCGATCCGCGCGACAGCATCGAGCCGGGCCTGCCCCCACCGGGCCTGACCGTCCGGCCCCAGGAACCGGCGCAGCATCCCCAGCTGCCAGTCCGAACTGTGCAGAAACGTGATCGAGTCTTCCATTGCGCTGAGAACGCTAACCCGACCAGCCACAACCACCCAACCCAACACACCTCCCAGCCCCGAACCGCCCACACTCCGGACACTCAAAGGTCGATGGCAGGCTGACCCCCGTGGAGAGCGAACGGTTGCGACTGCGCGAGTTCACCTCGGGCGACATCGACTTGCTGGTCGAGCTGGACTCCGACCCACAGGTCATGCGGTTCCTCACCGGCGAACCGACGCCACGAGACGAGATCGCTAACGTCGTTCTGCCGGCCATGCTGAAGGTGTACGCCGACCATCCGGGGCTCGGTACGTTTGCCGCTCATGAGAAAGGCACCCGCACGTTCGTCGGCTGGTTCGGATTGCAGCCGACTGACGACGCGGCAACCGTCGATGTCGGTTATCGGCTGCTCCGGTCAGCCTGGGGCAACGGGTATGCGACCGAGGGCACCAAGACGTTGATCGACTATGCGTTCACGGAGCTCAGCAAGGATCGTGTGATCGCCGACACGATGGCGGTCAACCATCGCTCCCGAGCGGTGATGCGCCGCAGCGGCCTCCGATTCACCCGCCTCTGGCATGAGCACTTCGACGATCCCCTCCCCGGGACCGAGTTCGGCGAGGTCGAGTACGCCCTCGACCGGCACACCTGGGAAACTCGTCATCGTGCCTGACGATGAACGCCCGTACGCCGTCCTCGATATCGACGCCACGCTGTCCGACACGAGCAAGCGGGTGCATTTCCTCGACCGCAAACCCAAGGACTGGGACTCGTTCTTCGCCCAGGCCAAGGACGATGCCGTCCTGGACGAGGGCCTAGCCGTGGCAACCACGCTCGGCGAGAACCACGAGATCGTCTACCTGACCGGCCGCCCCGAGAAGCTCCGTCGCGACACTCTCAAGTGGCTCAAGGACAACGGCTTCCCCGAGGGCACGCTCTACATGCGGCGCAACACCGACCGCCGCCCCGGCGCCCAGATGAAGATCGACCGGCTCAGGAAACTCTCCGACGACAAGCCTGTCGCCGTACTGGTCGATGACGACATCAAGGTCTGCGCAGTCGCCGAGAAAGCCGGCTACACAGTGATGAGGGCCGACTGGGGACTCGATCCCGAGACCCAGCCGACCCTCTTCGAGGCCCAGGAGAAAGAGGGCCGGACGTAATGAACTACTTGCTGAGCCCCATGATCAGGGTGTTCGGGTACGGCGGGTAGCCGGGCAGGTAGAAGTTCTGCACCTTCGAGCCGTGCAGGAACGCGTTGCGCGCGTACAGCAGCGGGACGAGCGGGGCGTCGTTCATGATCTGCTTGTCCAGGGCGGCCCAAGCGGCGGCGGCCTTGGTCTGGTCGGACTCGGCGGTGGCCGCGGCGATCGCAGTGTCGACAGCCGGGTTGGAGTAGCGGGACAGGTTGTACCCGCCGTTGCCGATCTCCGAGGTGGCGAACAGCGGCTGGATGTTGCCGATCGCGCTCGGGAAGTCGGGCAGCCAGCTCGACACGGTCAGGTCGTAGTCACCCTTGTTGCCCGTGGTCGTCTCGATGTACTGCTTGTTGGGCAGCGGCTTGATGACGGCGTTGATGCCGGCCCGCTTGAGGCCCTGCTGGACCGCCTCGGCGATCGGGACACCGGTGGGGCTCTCGCTGTCGGCGACCAGGCTCAGCGTCAGATTGCTGACACCGGCCGCGGCCAGCAGCTGCTTGGCCTTCTCCGGGTCACCCTGCGGCTGCGCCTCGTAGGTGTTGTACTTCGCGTAGCCCTCGATACCCGGCGTGATCAGCGTGCTGGCGATCTCGCCGCCGAACTCCGGACCACCGCGGGCGACCTGGATCGCCTGCTTGTCGACGGCGTACTGGATCGCCTTGCGGACCTCGACGTTGGACAGGCCGGGCCGCTTGTTGTTCAGCGCCAGGTACAGCAGCGCACCCGACGGTGACGTGGCGACGCGAGCCTTGACGGCCGGGTCACCGGTGACGGTCGGGATCAGCGCGGCCGGGATGCTGACACCGGTCGCAGCGGCGAACTTGTCGTCGCCCGAGTCCTGGATGAGCCGCTGGTTGACCGCGTTGGACTCCAGCCCCATCTGCCAGACGAACGCGTCCGGCAGGCCCGTGCGCGCCGGGTCGCTGGCCTTGTCCCAGTTCGGGTTGCGCTCCAGCTCGAGCTTCGAACCCGGTGTGTAGGACTTCACCTGGTACGGACCGCTGGCCACCGGCTTCTCGCCGTAGTGCGCCGGGTCGGTGTCGGCCTTCTTCGGGACCGGCGAGAACGCCGGCATGCTGGCCACCCACGGCCAGTCGCCGAAAGCCTTGTTCAGCTTGAAGATCACCGTGGTCTCGTCCGGCGCCTCCACCGAGGCGAGCGAGGCGTTGTTCTTGTACGGACCGGTGTACTTGTCGCCGCCGACCAGCAGCGACTTGTGGTACCCCAGGCCGCCGGACAGCTCCGGCGCGAACGAGCGCTCGATGCCGTACTTGATGTCAGCGGCAACGATCGTCGAGCCGTCGGCGTACTTCAGGCCCGGCTTGAGCTTGTACGTCCAGGTCTTGCCACCGTCGCTGACCTGACCGGTATCGGTGGCCAGGTCCGGGACCAGCTCGGTCGCGCCGTCCGGCGAGGTCTTCCACGCGGTCAGGCCACGCAGGATCAGGTGGATCGCGCTCGTCCCGAGGTTCTGGCTCTTGGCCGGGTCGAAGCTGATCTCCTTGCTGGTGCTCAGGAACGACAGCGTGCCACCCTGCTCGGCGACGGCCGAACCGCCGGCGCTCGGGGCGTCCTTGTTGTTGGCGTTGCAGGCGGTGGCCGCCAACGCCAGCACGGCCGCAACCGCGACCGCTCGGGTGATGGTTTTCATCATTTCCTCTCGGGAGGGGGTGGCTCGGGAAAGTAGCAGGCGGCTCGATGCTCAGTCTGGCCGTTGATGATCTCCAGAACAGGCCGATCCGTGGCACAGATGTCTTCGGCCTTGTAACAGCGGGTCCGGAACGGGCAACCCGACGGCGGTGAGATCGGTGTCGGTACGTCGCCGGTCAGCACGATGCGATCGCGCGTCACTCCCGGCTCGGGCATCGGCACCGCGGAGAGCAACGCCTTCGTGTACGGATGGGCCGGCGCCGCGTAGACCTGATCGGCGGGCCCTTCCTCCACGATGGTGCCGAGGTACATCACCGCGACCCGGCTCGCCACCTGCCGGACGACGGCCAGGTCGTGCGCGACGACGACGTACGACAGGCCGAGCTCGTCGCGCAGGTCGGCCAGCAGGTTCAGCACCTGAGCCTGGACCGACACATCAAGCGCCGACACCGGCTCGTCGCAGATCAGCAACTCGGGGCTGACCGCAAGCGCCCGCGCGATCCCGATCCGCTGCCGCTGCCCGCCGGAGAATTCGTGCGGATACCGCTCCAGGTGCTCCGCGGACAGTCCGACCTTCTCCAGCAACTCGATCAGCTGGGCCCGGGTCGGCCGCGTCCCCTGCGCACGGAACGGCGTACTGAGGATCGTCCCCACCGACTGCCGCGGGTTCAGCGACGCCTGCGGGTCTTGGAAGACCATCTGCACCGTACGACGAGTTGGCCGCAACCGCCGGCCGCGCAGCTTGGTGACGTCCTTGCCACCGATCTGCACCCGGCCCGAGGTCGGATCGAGCAGCCGGGTAGCGACCCGCGCCAGCGTCGACTTCCCTGAACCGGACTCGCCGACCAATCCGACCGTCTCGCCCTTGCGGACGACCAGGCTGACCCCGTCGACAGCCTTGACCGTCTGAGCCGCCCGCCACGGCGCACCGCTCAAGCCGAAGTGCTTCCGGACCTCGTCCAACCGCAGTAGTTCCTCGGTCATGACACGACCTCCGGACGGCGACCCAGGTGGCAGGCGGCCTCGTGATCGCCCTCACCCGGACGCGGCGTGAGCTCGGGCCGCTCGGTGATGCAGCGCTCGCCGACCCGCTCGGTGTAGGCACAGCGCGGCTGGAACGGGCACCCGGTCTTGATCGACCCAGGCGACGGCGGCGAGCCGGGGATTGTCGTCAACCGCGGCTTCGGCGGTACGTCGATCCGCGGCATCGCCCCGAGCAGTCCCAAGGAGTACGGGTGCGCGGCCCGATAGAACAGGTCCCGGACCGTACCGCGCTCCGCCGCACGACCGGCGTACATGACCAGTACATCGTCAGCGACCTCCGCGACCACGCCGAGATCGTGCGAGATCAGGACGAGCGCCGTACCGAACTCTTCTTGGACGTCGGCCAGCAACTGCATGATCTGTGCCTGCACGGTGACGTCGAGAGCCGTTGTCGGCTCGTCAGCGATCAGCACGCGCGGGTTGTTCACCAGAGCCATAGCAATCACGACCCGCTGCCGCATTCCCCCGGAGAACTCATGCGGATAGCTCTTCGCGCGGCGGGCCGCATCCGGGATGCCGACCTTGTCGAGCAGCTCGACGGCTCGCTTGAAGGCGGCCTTCTTCGAGACGGCGTGGTGCAGCCGGTAGGCCTCGGCGACCTGCCATCCCACTGTGTAGTAGGGATTGAGCGCGGACAGCGCGTCCTGAAAGACGAGCGCGATGTCGTTCCCGCGGATCTTGCGCAGCTCGTCGTCGGGCAGACCGACCAACTCGCGGCCGTCCAGCAGGACCTCGCCCTTGACCTCGGCATTCGAGGGCAGGATGCCCATCACAGCCGCGGAACTGACGCTCTTGCCCGAGCCGGACTCGCCGACGATCGCGAGCGTCTTGCCGGGCGCAACGGCGAAGTCGATGCCGTCGACCGCCGGGACGAGGCCGCCCTCGGTATCGAAGGTGACCCGCAGGTCATGGACCTCCAGGATCGGGTCAGCCATGACTCACCCTCGGGTCCAGAGCGCCGTGCACTATGTCCACCACCAGGTTCGCGAGGATGACGAGGAACGCGGCGAACAGGGTGACCCCGACCACCACGGCGACGTCCAGATTGCCGACAGAGTCGATCAGCAGGTCGCCGAGCCCCTGCATGCTGAACACCTTCTCGGTCAGGATCGCGCCGCCGAGCAGACCACCGAGGTCCAGCCCGAACAGCGTGATGATCGGCACGAGCGCGCCGCGCAGACCGTGCGTGACGACGACGCGGCGCTCTCCGGCGCCCTTGGCCCGCGCGGTGGTGATGTGGTCGAGGTTGAGCTCCTCGAGCATCTGCGCCCGGGTCAGCCGGATGTACGACGACGCCTGCAGCACCGCCAGCACCAGCCACGGCGTGACCAGGTGCCAGGCCCAGTCGACCGGGCTCTCGGTCAGCGGCACGTAACCGTTGACCGGGACCATGTTCAGCCAGAAACCGAAGACCAGGATCGCCAGCAGACCGAACAGGAACGACGGGGTGGACACTCCGATCAGCGCGAATCCGACCGCCAGCCGGTCGAGCAGCCGGCCGCGGTTCAGCGCGGCGAGCACCCCCAGCGAGACGCCGATGACCAGCCAGAGGACGGCCGCACCGAGGGCGATCGAGGCCGTCACCGGGAAGCGGTCGGCGATCAACGTGGACACCGGCCGGGCCAGCGGGAACGAGTACCCGAAGCAGGGCGCGTCGCAGTGCAGCACCGCCGCACCCTCGCCGTACGACCGGCCGGCGACGATGCCCTTGAGGAAGTTCAGGTACTGCTGCATCGTGCTCTGGTCCAGCTGCATGAAATGCCGGGCCTGCTCGAGGCGGTCCGGCGTACAGGGTTTGCCGCAGGCCAGCAGTGCCGGGTCGGTCGGGATCGCGTAGAAGACGAGGTAGACCGCCAGGCTGAGGGCGAGCATGACGAGCAGCGCGGAGAACAACCGGCGGATGACGAACCACACGAGGCCGGGCATCAGTGGGTCCTCCGCAGCCGGACGTCGAACGCATCCCGGACGCCGTCACCGAGCAGCGTGAAGCCGAGGACGGCCGTGAACAAGGCGATCCCGGGGAACACCATGAACCACGGGTCGGTACCGGTGTAGACCCAGACGATCGAGTCCGAGATCGACCGGCCGAGACTCGGTGTCGGTGGCGGCACGCCGACACCGAGGAAGGAGAGCGCGGCCTCGGCGCCGATGTAGCCGGGGATCGCCAGGGTCGCGATGACCAGGACCGGGCCGAGCAGGTTCGGCAGGAGCTCGCGGGTGATCACCCACCAGCCGGACGAGCCGACACTGCGGGCTGCCTCGACGAACTCACGGGTGACCAGCGAGCGGGCCTGCGCGCGGATCAGCCGGGCCAGGCCCGCCCATCCGAAGAAGCTCAGGACGCCGATCAGCAGCAGCGGCCGCGGCACGCTGGTGGGCACGATGATGCCGAGGGCAATCATGAAGACGAGCTGCGGGAAGCCGAACAGGAAATCCAGGAACCGCGACAGGACGGCATCGAACCAGCCGCCGACATACGCGGCGGTGATGCCGAGCAGCGTGCCGATCACGGTCGTGACGAGCGTGACCACGATCGCGATCACCAGCGACGTCCGCAAACCGAGCACCACGATCGAGAACAGGTCCCGACCGGTCAGCGGCTCCACCCCGAACCAGTGCTCCGCACTCACCCCGCCGAACGATCCCCGTGGTGCGTTTCCGCGCACCGGATCGAGCAGGTCGATGTGGTACGTGAACGCATCCTGCCCCGACAGCTTCACCAGCAACGGCGACGCCGCCGCGACCACGATCAGCACAACCACGAGCACCAGACCGAAGCGCGCGCTCCGATCACGCCGTACCCGCCTCAAGGCTTGCCGGGTAGGTGAGACCACCCCGGCGACCGACGAACTCACACGCTCTCCTGACGAGTTGTTTCAAACAGCCGACACAAGTTAGGCGGCATCCTCCCACCCCACCGACCGTGTCTTGAATCCTGAGAATCTCGACTTGGTAACTCCAGATTCGGATAGCCCCCTTCGACTGACTACTCTCCGTCCATGGAGCTGCTTGAGTACACCCTCTACGGTCCCACCGACGGTTTCCCGGTGATGTCGCTCGGCGGCTCCCCCAGCACCCGCTGGAAGCGGCCGGAAGCCGTCGAAGACATGGTGGAATCCGGTCTGCGGATCCTCATTCCCGACCGTCCCGGGTACGGCGGTTCGCCCCGTCGACCCGGCCGTACGGTCGCCGACGGGGCCGGCGATATCGCGCGGCTGGCGGATGCGCTCGGCTGGACGACCTTCGCCGTCATCGGCGGTTCCGGTGGCGGTCCGCACGCGCTCGCGTGTGCCGCGCTGCTTCCCGATCGCGTCACCCGCTGTGCCGTCGTCGGCGGGATCGCCCCACTGACCGCCGATGGCCCCGCGCCGACCGAGGCCGACGAACTGACCGATCCGCGGCGGAGCCTGACGGCCTGGCTCGCCGTGCACGACCCGGCCCGATTCCGCGCCCGGTTCGCCGACGGCGCCGAGCAGATCATGGCGGCGGTCGCGGCCGGCGGGCCCGAATTTCCGCCCGCTCCGGGCTCACCGCCAGGGCCGCCTGCGCGCGACGACGCTGACGCGATGGCCCGGCTGACCGCAACATTCGGTAGCGGCAGCGTCGAGGGCTCTCTCGACGACAACATCGCCTTCGCGACCCCGTGGGGGTTCGACCTGGCCGATGTCCGGGTGCCGACCACGATCTGGCACGGCACCGCCGATGAGCGAGGCGGCCGGCACGCCGTCCTACTGACCGCGGCCATCCCGGCCGCCGAATCCATCCAGTACGCCGGTGGCCACGTGCCGCCGAGCCCGGCGTACCGGGAAATTCTCCGATGGTTGCGCGGCGCAACTAACCGAGCTGGTTCGACTCGGTAAGCTCGGCTGCATCAGCCGCCGCCGGATGACGGAGGAACGAACGTGCTCGAGCTCAGTGGAACCACATGGGCGATCACCATCGGACTGATCGTTGTGCTGCTGGCGGTGGACCTGCTGCTCGCAGCCCTCCGGCCGCACCGGGTCGGGTTCAAGGAGGCGGCCGCCTGGTCGGTGTTCTACGTCGCCGTCGCGATCGCGTTCGGCCTGTGGTTCATGAGCCAGTACGGCGGTGACTTCGGCGCGCAGTACTTCGCGGGCTACATCGTCGAGAAGAGTCTGTCGGTCGACAACCTGTTCGTGTTCGTGATCATCATGACGACGTTCGCCGTACCGGAGGAGCACCAGCACAAGGTGCTCACGTTCGGCATCGTGCTGGCGTTGCTCATGCGGGCGGCCTTCATCGCGCTCGGGGCGACGCTGCTGTCGCTGTTCTCGTTCATGTTCCTGATCTTCGGGCTGCTGCTGCTCTACACCGCGGTCCAGCTGTTCCGGCACCGCGACGAGGACCCCGACGTCGAGAACAACGTGATCGTGAAGACCGCGCGCCGGCTGCTGCCGGTCAGCGAGGAGTACGTCGGCGGCAAGCTGACCGCCCGGATCGACGGCCGGAAGGTGGTCACCCCGCTCTTCGTCGTACTGATCGCCATCGGCGGCGTCGACCTGCTGTTCGCGCTGGACTCGATCCCGGCCGTGTTCGGGGTCACCGACGAGGCCTACATCGTCTTCGCGGCCAACGCGTTCGCCCTGCTCGGCCTGCGGGCGTTGTTCTTCCTGGTGAAGGGCCTGCTCGACCGGCTCGTGTACCTGTCGGCCGGCCTCGCGATCATCCTTGCCTTCATCGGCGTCAAGCTGATCCTGCACTGGGCCCACGTCGACATCCACCAGAGCATCCCCGAGGTCTCCACCCCGGTCAGCCTCGGCGTGATCATCGGCATCCTGGTCATCGTCGTGGTCGCCAGCCTGCTCAAGACCCGCAACGACCCGACCATCACCGCACACGCCGGGTCCCTGCACGGAAAGCCCAAAACTTCCGAGGAATAAGCACTCAACCTTCGCCGGCGCTGGTGTCATCTCTAGTTCTGAGCAGCCACGGTGGCTGCGCAGGACTCGAGGGGACACTGACATGAACAAGTTCGGGATCGTTGCAGCACTGGCGGGCGCGGGGGCCCTCCTGGTCGGCGGGACCCTGCCAAGTACCGCAGCCGTTGCCTCCAGCAACAGCCAGGCCGCGTCGTCGCCGGTGTTCGTGAAGCGCTACTTCGCGAACACCAGCCCGGGCCACCCGCACGCCGGTGCCTACGTACCGAAGACCTGGAAGCACCAGGTGCTCGCGCCGTGGCAGGACAAGTTCGCCGACGCCAAGCACAACCAGATGATCCGCTTCAACAGCGCCACGGACACCAGCGTGAGCACCACGCAGGCCATGAAGCGCAAGGTCGCGGCTCTCAAGCACACCCGCGGCCTGAAGGTGGTCAGCACCTCGACGGCGTCGATGAAGTCGACCTCAGGCCAGGGCCCGCTGACGATCAGCACCGTCGTCTACACCTACCGCAGCGGCAAGACCACCCGCTGGGTCGCCGACCGGTTCATCGGCCTGCAAGGCGTCAACTACTCCGAGGTCGAGGTCATCGTCGGCGGCGCCCCGAAGGACTACAAGTACCTCGGCACCGTCCTGCTCAACGGAACCCGCTCACTCCAACTCGGCAGCTGAGCTGGTAGCTCGTCCCTGGGACCTCAGTCTGCGTCGATGAGGTCCCAGCGTCGTTGGCGGAGCAGGCGGGTGGCTGCCCAGGTGATGAGTGCGCCGACGAGCACGCCGGGCAGGAGCCAGCGCCAGCCGGTGAAGATGCTGCTCTTGACGATCGCAGGTTGAGGTTCGGGTTCAGCTTGGGGTTGGGCGAGGGTGGTGGGACCCCCGACGAACTGTTCGCCGTTGCGGAGACCGGGGAGCAGCTTGAGGGAGCCCAGGAGCTTGGTCAGCGCGACCGGGTCAGTGCTGGTGTGCCAGACCGGCTTGCTGAGCTCGGGTGAGCCGTTTTTGCTTTCGCTCGTGGCGATCCACGGGCCGCCAGCTGCGTCGGGGTAGATGATGTCGATCCGCCAGACGTTCATGTCGTGGATGAGCCAGGTGGCGCGGACGAAAGCGCCGGCCTCATGCGAGGTGTCGCCCGGAACACTTCGGGTGCCCTCGGCGCTCGTGAGCCGCTGGAGCTCGGCGTACTGGGGGTTGTCGTAGCCGACAGCGGCCACGTGTGGGGGCGCGCTGAGCAGCACGCTGGTGGGACCACCCGCATGCGCAGGAGTGGCCACGGTGAAAGTCACGAGCACAGCTAGTACGGCGAGCGTCCGTCTGATCATGAACTGGATACACCGCCACCGGTCAGGAGGTTCCGGCAGCCACCTGCGTCGCGCGCTGCTTGTCGGCGCCCTCCAGGCGGAAGGTGGTGCCGGTCCGCTCCCAGACCAGCGTCGGTCCGGCGATCCGCAGCACCTGTGTGTTTACCAGCAGCAGCTCATGCGGAGTGCTGAACCAGTAGCCGTTGACCGCCTCGATGTACTCAAGCGCGTCGTAATGCTGCTTGAGGTAGAGCGGCGAGATGCCAGAGCGGAACTGCTCGAGCCGCAGTCCTCCCCAGCTCATCGCAACGAAGCCCGGCGACGCGTCCACAGCCGAGGGTGCGCCCAGATCCTTGGGCAGCGCCGGAGTGAACCCAGCAACCCGGGCCGCCTCCTCCAGCGACAGCTGACCGGACACTGACGGCACAGGTGGAGCGCTCCGCGGTGCAGCGCCGCCCGGGACAGCCTGTACTCCCCCGATCCGCAGCCACTCGGCGACCGTCGCGCGCACCGGCGGTGTCAGCGCCAGGCCTGCCAGCAGCACACACAGTCCGGCGACAAACGCGCGCCAGCGGTCTCGCAACCGCCGACGGACCGGTACGCCGGCCACCCGCGCCAGGACCGCGGCAGTCAGCTCAGAGTCGACCGGCGGGACCTCCATGGACCGCCCTAGCGTGCGTAGCTCGTCCTCCAGGTTCATGGCAGCACCTCCTCCCGTAGTCGCCCCAGCGCCCGATGCAGCCGCGACTTGACCGTCCCCCGCGGCCAGCCGAGCACCACAGCCGTCTCCTGCTCATCCAGCTCCAGCAGATACCGGCACGTCACCACCAGCCGCTGCGGCTCAGGCAGAGCCCGTACGGCGCTCAGCAGCTCAGCCCGCCGTTCCAGCGTCACCGCCTCCTCCGCCGGATCCAGCACGACGTCCAGCGGCCCAGCGATCTCTTCACGTCGACTCCGACGAGTCCGCGACCGCACCGCATTCCGCGTCTCGTTGGCGACGATCCGCAGCAACCACGGCCGAAACGCAGCCCCACCGCGGAACCCACCCAACGCCCGGTACGCCTTCACGAACGACTCCTGCACCACGTCGTCCGCATCCGCACCAGCGCCGAGAAAGATCGCCGTACGGTGGGCGATCGGGGCATGCAGCAGCACCAGCTCGCCATACGCGGCGGAATCACCACCACGCACCCGAGCCAGAATCTCCGCTTCACCGTCGCTGATCCGGACCTCCTCGGTACCTTCCGACACTGTCATTACACCGCTCATGACGGTTCGGTTCCGACAGTGTGGCTGGACCCACCCGGGTGTGTGGCTGGACCTGTATTGGACCGCCTCGGGGTCTTCGGAGTCGCCAGTGCGGTGATTCTGAGCGTGGTGATCGCGCATGCGGCGACACACGAGACCGTGAACACGTTCCTGTGGGTGCGATCGGTACTGCTGCTGGCCATCGCACCGGTGCTCTATCGGCTCGCGGGCCGCGCAGAGGCGCGCGCCGCGGGGAGCCTCGAGCGGTTGGAGCGGAGCCTCCCAGGTACAGGTGGACATCAACCGATCCGGTACGACGCTCACTGTGCTCGTCACGGACAACGGTCCGGGCGGCGCCGTCGCCGTACCGGGTGGTCGGCTGGACGGGATCAACCGGCACGACTCGGCCAACCGCCGCGTCCTGGCGGTCCTGACCTACCTCAAGGTGTGAGCAGGTCGCCCATCCGCTGTATAGGGTCGGGTCGTGCCAGACATCGATGAATCGTTCAATGCCCTGCCCCGGCATGCGCTCGCGGATGCCGCCTTGCAGCGGGCCTATGACCTCGGGGCCACGTTTGCGGAGTTCCGGCTGGAGAGGATCCGGTCGGAGTCGATCTCGCTGCGCGACAGCGTGCTGGAGAGTGCCAGCGACGGTGAGGACCTCGGTCTGGCGGTGCGCGTCGTTCACGAGGGCACCTGGGGGTTCGCGGCCGGCGTGGTGCTGACCGGCGAGGCCGCGATCCAGGTGGCCGAGCAGGCTGTGCACATGGCGCAGGTGGCGCGGCCGATCAACGCCGAGCCGATCGAGCTGGCCGACGAGCCCGTGTACGACGACGTCACGTGGGTCTCGTCGTACGAGATCGACCCGTTCAGCGTGCCGCGCGCCGAGAAGGTCGCACTGCTGACCGACTACAGCGACCGGCTGCTCAAGGCGGACGGTGTCGCGCGCGTGAGCGTGCATGTCGCGTCGGTCCACGAGTGCAAGTTCTACGCGAACAGCGAAGGCACGTCGTACACGCAGCAGCGGGTCCGGATCGGTCCGGACATCAGCGCGATCGCTGTGGACGCCGAGACCGGCCGCTTCGACTCCATGGCCAGCCTCGCGCCGCCCGTCGGCCGCGGCTGGGAGTACCTGACCGGCACCGGCTGGGACTGGGACGAAGAGCTCGCGCAGATCCCCGGCTGGCTGGCCGAGAAGATGGCCGCGCCGAGTGTCGAGGCCGGGGTGTACGACCTGGTCATCGACCCAAGCAACCTGTGGCTGACGATCCACGAGTCGATCGGCCACGCCACCGAACTGGACCGTGCGCTCGGCTACGAGGCCAACTATGCCGGTACGAGCTTCGCGACCACCGACAAGCTCGGCAACCTCAAGTACGGCTCACCGGTCATGCACGTCACCGGTGACCGCACCGCCGAGCACGGCCTCTCGACAGTCGGGTACGACGACGAGGGGGTCGCCGGACAGCAATGGGATCTGGTCAAGGACGGCGTACTGGTCGGCTACCAGGTCGACCGCCGGATGGCGAAGGTGAACGAGGAGCTCCTCGGCACGGCGCGCTCCAACGGCTGCGCGTACGCCGACTCGTCCGGGCATATCCCGATCCAGCGGATGGCCAACGTGTCGCTGCAGCCAGCGGCGGACGGCCCTTCGACGGAGGAGCTGATCAGCCGGGTCGAGAACGGGATCTACATCGTCGGCGACAAGTCCTGGTCGATCGACATGCAGCGCTACAACTTCCAGTTCACCGGCCAGCGCTTCTACAAGATCACCAACGGCAAGCTGGACGGTCAGCTGCGCGACATCGCCTACCAGGCGACCACCACCGACTTCTGGGGCTCCATGGAAGCCGTCGGCGGCCCGGAGACCTACCTCTTGCACGGCGCGCTGAACTGCGGCAAGGCTCAGCCCGCGCAGTCCGGTGCCGTCAGCCACGGTTGCCCGTCCGCCCTGTTCCGGGGCGTCCGCATTCTCAACACCACGCAGGAGGCCGGCCGGTGACCGCCATTCAGCTCACCCCGCAGGACACCGTCGAGCGCGGGCTCGCCCTCGCTGCGGCCGAAGGCGCCACCGGCTGCGTGGTCATCGTCGCCGAGACCTCCAGCACCAACCTGCGCTGGGCCAACAACACGCTGACCACGAACGGCGCCATGCGCGGCTCGCATGTCACCGTGATCGCCACCGTCGGCGCCGGTGAAGGCACTGCGACCGGTGTGATCAGCCGGTCTGCAGTCACCGAGGACTCGTTGCGGGAGCAGGTCTCCGCAGCAGTAGCGACTGCCCGGGACGCCACCCCCGCCGACGACGCGCGACCGCTGGTCGACGGCACCACCAGCGCGGACTGGGACGACGAGCCGGCCGAAACCTCAGTCACCATCTACGAGAAGTTCGCTCCGGCGCTCGGTGAGACACTGCAGCGTGCCAGCAGCGAGAAGCGCTGGCTCTACGGCTTCGCTGACCACGAGGTCGTCACCCTGTACGTCGGCTCCTCGGCCGGACTGCGGATCCGCCAGGCCCTCCCCCGTGGTTTCATCAGCGAGACCGGCAAGTCCGGCGACCTGAGCCAGTCGGCATGGGTCGGCGCGGCCACCCGCGACTTCGCCGATATCGACCCGCTGGCGTTCGACGCCGAGCTGACCCGGCGGCTCGGCTGGGCGACTCGCACGGTCTCCGTCGACCCCGGTCGGCACGCAACCGTGCTGCCGCCGGCCGCAGTCGCCGACCTGACGACGTACCTGTTCTGGCAGTTGGACGGCCGGCAGGCGTTCGAGGGTCGCAGCGTGTTCGCCAAGCCCTCAGGTGGCACTCGGCTCGGCGAGACGCTGTCGACCAAGCCGGTGCAGCTGCGGTCGGACCCGGCGCTGCCTGGGCTGGAGACGTTCCCGTTCGTGGTCGCGCGGTCGTCGGGTGCCTCCGACAGCGTCTTCGACAACGGCCTGACGCTGTCCGCGACTGACTGGATCCGGGACGGCAAGCTTGAGACCCTGATGACCAGCCGGCACACCGCCGACCTCATCGGCGCCGCCACCGCCGCTCCGGCGATCGACAACTACGCCCTGTCGGTCGACGGCGCGACCGGTACGACGGATGACCTGGTGGCCGGTCTGGAGAACGGCCTGCTGCTGACCTGCCTGTGGTACATCCGGATGGTCGATCCGCAGACCTCACTGCTCACCGGGCTCACTCGTGACGGCGTCTACCTGGTCGAGAACGGCGAGGTGACCGGCGCAGTCAACAACTTCCGCTTCAACGAAAGCCCGGTGGACCTGCTGTCGCGGATCGGTGCGGCCGGCGCGACCGTCCCGTCGTTCTCCCGCGAGTGGGGCGACGAGTTCTCCCGCACGGCGACGCCGCCGCTGCTGATCCCGGACTTCAACATGTCCAGCGTCAGCCAGGCCAGCTGACCCGAACAGCAAAGCGCCCCGCGAACCTTGAAGGTTCGCGGGGCGTTGTACTGCTGTAGATCAGACGGTCGGGTAGCCCGGCTCGGATCCACCAGGACCGGCGAAGCCGCCAGGACCGCCGCGCTCAGCAGCCTTCGGGTCCGGGCCGAAGCGGTTGTCGCCCACCGTGCCCTCGAGGGCTGCCCAGACGATGAACCAGATCCAGCCGACACACGGGATCAGGTAGATCAGCACCCACCAGCCACCCTTGTCCCGGTCGTGGAAACGCCGGACGGAGATCGCGATCGTGGGGACCAGCACGGCGAGGGCGAAGATGTACTGCAGCACCCCGCCGGCCTTGAGCTTGTTGCTGGTCTCGAAGTCCAGGCCCAGGATCGAGTCCAGGATTCCCAGGATCACCGAGATCACAAAGCTGAAAAGGATGAACATCCAGAACTCTTTACGGCGCGCACGACCACTGAATTGTGCGTACTGCTTGGTGATCACATCTGTGAACCAGTGCATTGCAGCTCTCCGATAGTCAGAAGGTGAGGCGAGGACAGAGCCTGACGGAACTGCCCGGCGTCGTCAATGCACGGTCGCCGTTCGGTGATCACACTGCAACATGGCGCGCCGTACTTCGAGCGAACTTCACCTTTTCGCGACCGATACCCGGCAGACCGTGTGCGGCTCGTGACCTTCGGTGTAGGCCGTTATCCCCAACGGCTGCCAGCCTGTGGACAACTCGTCGACGAGGGCCTGGTCGAAGAACCTGCCGACGAAGCCGTCGTGGTCGGCGAACTCCTCGGCACAGCCCGCTTCGGCCGTCCACACGGCGTACACAAACAGGCCTCCCGGGCGCAGCACCCGGTGGACCTCGCTGACCAGGCTGCGGAGCTCGTCAGGCGTGAAGGCCATGTTCAGCAAGAGATTGGCGAACACCGCGTTGACCGTGGCATCGGCCGGTGGCAGCGGATCCCGTACGTCGTGCAGTGCCGCCGTGACGCGGTCGTCGAGACCTTCGCGCTGCGCCTGCTGGCGGAGCTGGTCGAGCGCGGTCTCGCTGAAGTCGGTGGCGTGGACGCTGAATCCCTGCCTGGCCAGGAAAAGCGCGTCCCGGCCGTGCCCGGCACCGAGCTCGAGAACGTCATCGATGCCTGCGGCACCGAAAGTCCCCGCCGCCCAGCGCGCCGCTGCCGACGGCTCCGCTCCGTGCAGTTGCGGCTGCCGCGCGTAAGCGGAGTCCCACCGTTCCTGCTGAGCTCGTGCGAGCTCGACGTGTCCAGTGTTCATGTTGCTCCCCGTGGTCGTCACGCCGGTCTGGACGATCGGCAGACTGCGCCAGACTACAGGGCGAAATCGTCGGGGTAACCCGCGGCGGTCACGCAGTGAGCGGGTTCGGGATGTTCAGATAGACGGTTGAGAGATTTGCCTGGCAGGGCAGGGTGTCTGCGGTCAGCCAGCGCCGCGCCAGGCGGTCACCGTCCGGCCCAGCGGCCTGCAGCAACGGCAGAGCGAGGATGAGCCGGTCACGCACGACATCGAGCAGTTCCGCCTCGTCGGCGACCCCATCAGCCGCCAGGCAGCCCACCACGGCCAGCGCCTGGTTGTAGAGCAGGTTGCAGGTGAGGTGGTCGTCCACAGTGCTGTCGTCGACCACTGCGAGCGCAGAGTCCCGCAGCCCCGTCACAGCGAGCAGACCACGCAGGTACGACGACGCCAGGTAGTAGCCCTGGTTGTCGCGGTACGCGCCGCCCTTGATGCGCCCGAGACCGTCCAGCCGGACCAGCGTGTTCTGCTGATGCGCTTCGAGACCGATACCGGTTTCGGCGTACAGGTGCAGCATCGGGATGAGGACACTGTCGATGTACGACGCCACCCACGCGGCCGGGTCGTCAGCGGCGAACTCACTCAGCCGGCTGAGGCGGTCCGGGCGCGGTGCGACCAGTCCGGCCAAGCAGGCATAGCTGTTGACGTCGCTCGGCACCTCGCGCACAGCGACGTCCAGACCGGTCAAAGTCGGCCCGCCCTCGTCGAGTGCGATCCAGGCCGGGTCGCGGACGAGGGTGAACCGTGGGTGCGCAGTCGCCGTACCGGCGTTGTAGGCAGCGTCCAGCAGCCGGTAGACCTCGAGACCGCGCCGGAGCTCGGTCGGGGTCGACTCGCGGCGTACATCGCTGATGCGCAGCCCCAGCGACAGCTTCAGCATCACTGGCAGGTCTGGGTGGTACAGCGTGCGCATGCTCGACGTGGGGTACCACTGCGCGCCGTGCGGGCCGAGCTCTTTCACCCGGCCGTCCTCGATCAGCTTGGCGACCCGCGGCCGTTGCCGCAGCGCCGCCGCCTGCCAGGGGTGCGCCGGGATCAGCACCCGGCCCGCCGACGGAGTAATACCGGCCAGCGCGCCCATCAGCTGCACAGCGTCCAGTCCCTGCAGCGAGGGCGCGCCGGCCACCTGGTCCGAGGACACCAATTCGGTGTCGGCCTCGAACCAGTGCACCGCGAAACGGCCACCGAGCTCCGGCGAGTACCTCGCCAGCTCGGCACCGCTCAATCCGTCCCGGCTCTTGGGTGCCGGGTGGTTCAGTTGACCGAACAGCAACGCCTGCTCGATCTCCAGGAAGCGGCCGGGGCCACGGTCGGTCTCGCCCGCGTCGACGAAGTACGCGACGTTGCGGACCGACTCGGCAGTGCGAGCCGCGAGGTCGTCGACCTCGGCCGGGTCATTGCCGGCCGACAGCAACCGCACGAGCTCCTCCGGTGCCGGCTGGACGCCGTCCACCAGGATCTCGGTGAACTGGTGCCAGCCACTCCGGGAGGCATGCTCGACCCGCGCCGTCAGCAGCGAGCTACCGACGGCCAACTGCAGCAGCCCGGCTGCCACCGGCACCGCAGCCTCACGGGTGTAGCAACGCAGAATCGCGTTCAGATGCGCCGCTACGGCCGCCTCGGTTGAGGTCACGCTCACTCTCCTGAAGTAAGGCAATGCTTACTTAGGTGAGCCTAACTTCAAATGACGTCGGTGACCAGCCGACTCCACGTGGTCATCCTCACTCGCCGTACGGCGTCCTGGTGAGAATGAAGGTCGCGAGATTCAGGTGGTCGACTGCGCCACCTGTCCGCACAACGCGCAGCCGCTCCCCCGCGAAGTACCCGTCCCGCCCCTGGTAGACATCCGGCCCCAGCGGCGTGAGGCGACAGCTCATCGCACCCGACAACTGCAGGACACCACCACTGACTCCGATGGTGAGCGGGGTGTTGCCCCAGTACCAGTGGCCGAGCAGTTCGTTGCCCTGCTCCAACTGCGGCTCCGGCAGCCACTCCTGCGCCAGCGCTGGCTCATGGCTGGCCAGTGTGGTGATCAGCTCCGGCGCCAGCGACGCAACCTTCCCGTACGTCGCGTTGCCCAACGCAACGGCACCAATCCGCCGTACCCGGTCGACGAACAGCCCAGCCAGGAACCCCGGCATCGATCCGGTGTGCCCCACCAGCAGGTACGGGTCCTCCGCGATCAGCCGCAGCCCCAGCCCGTACGACGCAGTCAGCGCCTCCCGCGGATCCGCAGCCGCCGGCGCGGCCATCTCGTCGACAGTGTCGCGGCTGAGCACCTCCGTGACCGGATCGATCCAGAAGTTCGCGTACTTCGCCAGATCCTCGACCGTGCTCCACAACTGACCAGCCGGAGCCATCGCCCCCGAGTCGTAGGCCGGCTCCTCGATCAGCTGACCACTGAACGGATGCACCGAGTACCCCTGCGCCGCCGCACCGAACGCGAAGTACGACGTACGGCGCATCTCCAGCGGATCGAGGATCCGCCGCTGCACCAGATCGAGCCAGGACTCGCCGCGCAACCGCGCCACGATCTCGGCCAGCAATGCATAACCGAGGTTGGAGTAGTGGTGCCGCCGATCAGCCGGACCAGCCGCCTGCGACTCGTCCATCGTCGCGGCCAACTCGTCGAACGAGATCCCCGGATTGCGTTCCCACCAAGGGCCTTCGGGCTCGGCGTTCATCCCACCGCTGTGCGCCAGCAGGTGTCGCACCGTCCGGTCGCCGAAAGCGATCCCCGGCAGATACTTGCCCACGGCATCATTCAACGCGAGCAGCCCGTCGTCCCGGCACTGCAACACCAGAACCGCCGTCAACGTCTTGGTGATCGAGCCAATCCGATACTGCACATTCGACCCCGGCGCGAGCCCCGCCGCGTCGGCGAACCGCCCGCGAGCACCGGTCCACACCAACTCCCCATCGCGCACCACGCCGGCGGTCACCGACGGCACTCTGGTCTCACTCTGGGCAGCAGCAATACCGGCAAGCAGGGCAGCAGCCGTGTCGGCGCGTACGTCGGTCACCCGCACAGCGTATGCCCGCCAAGGGCCTCCCCCAGGCCGTTCCCGCACAAGCCCGCCCACTCGCGCTTGGTGGGTCAGCCCATCGAATTGTGGGAGAGCCCACCGCATGCGGCTGGCCGACCCACAACGCGGTGGGTCAGCCCACCAAATTGGCAACCGCCGGCCGCTGGCCGTCCGCCGGAGATCGGCGGACGGCTGATTCAGATGCGCGGAAGGGTTACTCGAACGACTCCGGCGACGGGCAGGAGCAGATCAGGTTGCGGTCGCCGTAGGCGCCGTCGATGCGGCGGACGGGCGGCCAGTACTTCGAGGCGCGGTCGACCGACTGCGGGAAGGCGGCCTCTTCGCGGGTGTAGGCGTGCTCCCACTTGTCGTTGATCACCGACGCTGCAGTGTGCGGAGCGTTGACCAGCGGGTTGTCGTCGGCCGGCCACTCCCCTGCCGCGACCCGGTCGATCTCGTGCTTGATGGCGATCATCGCGTCGCAGAAGCGGTCGAGCTCACCGAGGTCTTCGGACTCCGTCGGCTCCACCATCAACGTTCCGGCAACCGGGAAGGACATCGTCGGGGCGTGGAAGCCGTAGTCGACCAGGCGCTTCGCGACGTCGTCGACGGTGATGCCCGTTTCCTTGGTCATCGGGCGCAGGTCGAGGATGCACTCGTGCGCGACCAGGCCATTCTCGCCGGTGTAGAGCACCGGGAAGGCGTTCTCGAGCCGCTTCGCGACGTAGTTCGCGGTCAGTACGGCGGCCTTCGTCGCCGCGGTCAGGCCCTCGCCACCCATCATCCGGATGTAGGCCCACGAGATCGCCAGGACACCGGCAGAGCCAAACGGCGCTGCGCTGATCGGGCCGACACCCGACTCCGGGCCGGCCTGGTCGAGCAGCGGGTGGTTCGGCAGGTACGGCGCCAGGTGCTCGGCGACCGCGACCGGACCGACACCGGGGCCACCGCCACCGTGCGGGATGCAGAAGGTCTTGTGCAGGTTCAGGTGGCTGACGTCGCCGCCGAACTGGCCGGGCTTCGCGAGGCCGAGCAACGCGTTCAGGTTCGCACCGTCGACGTACACCTGGCCGCCGTGGTCGTGGACGATCTGGCAGACCTCGGTGACGCTCTCCTCGTACACCCCGTGGGTGGACGGGTAGGTGATCATGATCGCGGCCAGCTTGTCGGCGTGCTCGGTCGTCTTGGCGCGCAGGTCGTCCAGGTCGATCGTGCCGTCATCGTTGCCCTTGACAACAACAACCTTCATCCCGGCCATCACGGCCGAGGCAGCGTTGGTGCCGTGAGCGCTGGAAGGGATCAGGCAGACGTTGCGGTCTTCGTTGCCCTGGGCCCGGTGGTAGCTGCGGATCGCGAGCAGACCGGCGAGCTCACCCTGCGAGCCCGCGTTCGGCTGGATCGAGACCTTCGCGTAGCCGGTGACCTCGGCCAGCCACCGCTCCAGCTGGCTGATCAGCTTCACGTAGCCGGCGGCGTCCTCGATCGGCGCCAGCGGGTGCATGTCGGCGAACTCGGGCCAGGTGACGGCTTCCATCTCGGTGGTCGCGTTCAGCTTCATCGTGCAGGAGCCGAGCGGGATCATGCCGCGGTCGAGCGCGTAGTCCTTGTCGGACAGCTTGCGCAGGTAGCGCAGCATCGACGTCTCGGACCGGTGCGTGTTGAAGACCGGGTGCGTCATGTACTCCGACGACCTCGGTACGACGACCTCGGGCGCGGCCAGCGTGTCGTCGTACTGGACGCCGAAGGACTGGCAGACGCGGGTCAGCGCGGCGGCATCGGTCTTCTCGTCGCAGGAGATACCGACGTGGTCGGCGTCGACCTGGCGCAGCCAGATGCCGTTCTGCCGGGCGGCGTCGACGACATCCGCCGCTGCACCCGGGACACGGGCGAGCACAGTGTCGAAGAAGTCGGCGTGGACGACCTCGACGCCACCGGCGCGCAGCGATGCGGCCAGCTTGCCTGCGTAGTCGTGCACGCGACCGGCGATCGCCTTCAGGCCATCCGGACCGTGATAGACCGCGTACATCGACGCGACGACGGCCAGCAGGACCTGCGCCGTACAGATGTTGGAGGTCGCCTTCTCGCGACGGATGTGCTGCTCGCGGGTCTGCAGCGCGAGCCGGTACGCCGGAGCGCCGTCGGCGTCGACCGAGACACCGACCAGGCGACCGGGCAGCGACCGCTCGAGACCGGCGCGGACCGACATGAACCCGGCGTGCGGACCGCCGTAGAAGAGCGGTACGCCGAAGCGCTGCGACGAGCCGATGACGATGTCGGCGCCAGCCTCACCCGGTGCTTCGAGCAACGTCAGCGCGAGCAGGTCGGAGGCGACCGCGACCAGCGTCTCGCGCTCGTGCGCGGCGGCGATCAGCGGCTTCAGGTCGCGGACAGCACCGCCGGAGCCCGGGTACTGGACCAGGAAACCGAAGAAGTCGCCCTCGGGCAGACCCTCGGTGGTGTCGGCGACAACGACCTCGATGTCGAGCGCCTCGGCCCGGGTCTGCACCACGGCAATCGTCTGCGCGAAGGTGTCCGCGTCGACCAGGAAGCGGTTCGACTTGCTCTTGCGGTTCGAGCGGTGCGCCAGCGTCATCGCCTCGGCGGCCGCGGTGCCCTCGTCGAGCAGCGACGCGTTGGCGGTCGGCAGACCGGTCAGATCCGACACAACAGTCTGGAAGTTCAGCAGCGCCTCGAGCCGGCCCTGGGAGATCTCCGGCTGGTACGGCGTGTAGGCCGTGTACCAGGCCGGGTTCTCAACGAGCCGGCGAACGATCACCGACGGCGTGAAGGTGCCGAAGTAGCCCTGGCCGATCATCGAGGTGGCGACGTTGTTGCGCGCCGCGAGCTGACGCAGCTCGGTCAGCGCGTCGACCTCGGAGGCCGGTTCCGGCAGCCGCAGCGGCTCGATCGACCGGATCGAGGCCGGTACGGCGGCATCCGCGAGCGCGTCGACATCGGCGTACCCGAGGAGTTCGACCATCCGCGCGACCTCGTCGGGGCGGGGCCCGATGTGCCGGTCGGCGAAGATTGCTGAAATTTCGGTCATCAAAGAGGCTCCGTTGCTTGCTGTAGCTTCCGGGGGCCTCCCCCTCTGTCACGCACGAGCGCACGCTTCAGAGTCGCCTATCGCACTCGGTCCATGGGCCTGAGAGGTTCCGGGGAGGAATTGCCCCTTCGGCGCCCGAATTGCACGGGTCTCTCCCGAGTGCGGTGAACAGCTAGAACAGAGGGTACCTCAGCCGGTCATGCGGGCCCGGCGGCGGGCAGCGAGCTCGTCGCTCGCGTGGCTCTCGCCCTCGCCGTCGGCGTGACCATCGGCACGCTCGGTCGGCAGCTCGGACAGCGAGCCCTCGACCTCACGCCAGACACCGCCGAGGGCGATGCCGAAGACTCCCTGGCCACCGGCCAGCAGGTCGATCACCTCGTCCGGCGAGGTGCACATGTAGACCGACGCGCCGTCACTCATCAGAGTGATCTGGGTCAGGTCGTCGATGCCACGCTTGCTCAGGTGGGCGATCGCCGTCCGGATCTGCTGCAGGGAGATCCCGGCGTCGAGCAGCCGCTTGATCACCTTGAGCAACAGAACGTCACGGAAGCCGTAGAGACGCTGCGTGCCCGAGCCGGTCGCGGGACGCACGGACGGCGAAACCAGTCCGGTCCGCGCCCAGTAGTCGAGCTGACGGTACGTAATCCCGGCAGCGGAACAGGCGGTCGGTCCACGGAACCCGACATCGGCCGGCATCGGCCGCAGGTCGTCCTCGAAAAGCAGGCCCTGAACGCCGGCGGTGATCGCCGCCTCGGCGCGTGCTTCGGACGTCGACTGCGCCGTCAGATCCGTGTCGCCGGTGCGTGTCACGCCTGAGCCTCCCTGAATACCTACTGGAACGAGTCATCTCCGTGGAGTAACGGTGCCCCACGACTCCTTCACGGTAAGCCGCCGACCTGGGAGGGTCAACGACAACCGCATCGAGGGCGTTAGCGTGTCGCGACTCCCACACGAATCGTTACCTTCCCGGTCTTGCCTGTTTCAGGCTCCCGGAGCGGCCTCAGCTCTTGTCGAAGTCCTCGGGTGTGACCTGGTCGAGGAACTCGCGGAAGCGCTCGACCTCCTCTTCCTCCTGCACCTCGTCGGCCTCGTTCTCACTCTCCGGAACCGGAATCCCGGCCTCGGCGAGGATCTCCTCGGTGCAGAAAACCGGCGTCCCGGTGCGCAGCGCGATCGCGATCGAGTCCGACGGGCGGGCCGAGATCTCGGTCTTGTCGTCGAAGACCAGGATCGCCTCGAAGACCCCGTCGGTCAGGCTCACGATCCGGACCTGGCTGAGCGTGTGCCCGAGCACCCGGATCGTCTCCGCGAACAGATCATGGGTCAGCGGCCGTGGTGGCTCCATCCCCTGCTGCGCGAAAGCGATCGCACTCGCCTCGGCCGCACCGATCCAGATCGGCAGATACCGCTCACCGCCGACCTCCCGGAGCAGCACGATGGGCTGACTCGAGGGCATCTCTACCCGGACTCCGACTACGTCGACTTCGCGCACACCATCAGCCTACTCCGCGAGAATCAGCGCGGCAGCCGGGATCTCACCAGAGCCGTGTGCAACCTGACAGTCAGTGCCGCCAGTTCCTGCGTCTGATCGGTACGGCGGGGGCCGGTGACCTGCTCGATCAGTCCGACCTCGCGATCGGCCGCGGTCCGGAACGGGCGCAGGTGCCGCGGTTCGATCCCGTACGCCGACAGTTCCGCCGCGACCTGGGCCACGACAATCGCGTCGCCGCCGTAATGCTTGCCGTCGGCCACGATCAGGCCGTGACTCTCCAGTTCGGCCAGGAGCGCCGTACTGACTCCGGCGGCGGCACACAGCTCCGCCTTGGTCAGGCTCAGGTCGGTGCCGGTCGCACCGAAATCGTCGGCGGCCGGCCCGGCGTCCGTCGTACTGGGGGCGATCGGCGGTCCACCGGCGGCTGGGCGCAGGCCGCGGTCCAGGGCACCGAGGTGCTCCTTGATGACCTTCAGCGGCAGGTACTGGTCGCGTTGCGCGGTCAGCACGTAGCGCAGCCGCTCCACGTCGGCCGCCGCGAACTTGCGGTAGCCCGACGCGGTGCGGGCCGGTGTCACCAGCCCCTCGGCTTCCAGGAAGCGGATCTTGGAGATGGTGACATCGCTGAACTCGGCCTGCAGCAGCTGCAGGACCTCGCCGATCGAGAGCTCAGGCCTGGCCACTGGCGTAGTAGACCAGCCGGTACTTGCCGATCTGGACCTCGTCGCCGTTCGTCAGCTGGACCTCGTCGATCCGGTCCCGGTTCACGTAGGTGCCGTTCAGGCTGCCGACGTCGCGCACCTTGACGCCGTACGCGTCGCGGCGGAACTCGGCATGCCGGCGGGAGACCGTCACGTCGTCGAGGAAGATGTCGCTGTCCGGGTGCCGGCCGGCGGTGACCACGTCGACGTCGAGCAGGAACCGGCTGCCCGCGTTCGGGCCACGCTGGACGATCAGCAGTGCCGACCCAGCAGGCAGTGCACCGACCGCGGCCTGGTCGTCGGCCGACAGCGGCTCGCCCTGGTCGAAGCGCTCGGTCTCGGGCTCGGCGCTGATCGGCGTCAGCATCGCGGTGTCCGTCACACCCGGCGTCGGCGTCGCGGCGGCCGGTCGGTCCGCGCCAGGGAGCATCGCTCCGCACTGCGAGCAGAAGCGGCTGCCCTCGGAGTTCTCGTGCCCGCACTGGTTGCAGAACGGCATGCTGTGATCCTCCCGATCGCCGTTAGGCGACGTTGTGTCGTAGACCCCGTGAGTGTCGTGAACCCCGTGGAACAAGTGTGTACCCGGCCTCAACCCTCTACCAGCGGTTGAGGTCCGGTAAACCTACCAGGATGGTCCTAGCTCGGGTCGAGCTGGCCCTTGTAGGTCTCGGCATCCATCAAGGCCTCGACCTCGGTGATGTCGTCGACCTCGATGTCGAGCAGCCAGCCCTCGCCGTACGGGTCGGTGTTGACGAGGTCGGGCTGGTCGGCCAGCGCCTCGTTCACCGCACGCACGGTGCCGTTCACCGGAGCGAACAGGTCGCTCACGCTCTTGGTCGACTCGAGCTCGCCACAGGTGTCGCCGGCGCGTACCGCGCTACCGACCTCGGGGAGCTGGACGTAGACGATGTCGCCGAGCGCGTCCTGGGCGAAGTCGGTGATACCGATCCGCACCGGGGCCTCTTCGTTGACCTTCACCCATTCGTGCTCGGCCGTGTACTTCAGGTCTTCGGGGTACACCGTCGTTCCTCTTTCTGGAAGGCTTGCTGGAAGTGACAACTACTTGGTCGGGCTGGGCGCCGGGCGAGCGTAGCGATGCTCTTCCTGCGCGTGCAAGGCAGTGATGGCGATGCTGGTCTCCTCGTTCACATCCGCCGTACCGCCGACCTGGGGACCGGTCACCTCACTGACCAGACCCCCGGGGAAATTGGACGCCTCCGCCAGGCTGTGCGAATCGCCGATCGCCTCGATCACGTACGGCGAGTTCACCTTCAGGTTGTCGATCCGGATCCCGGGGGCGTCGTCGACGAAGTCCGTACTCGCGACGACGCGCACTGTCCCGTTGATCTGGATCGCCTCGGCGCCGGCGTCGCGCAGCTCCTCGATCGCATCCAGCAGGTTGCTGGATGTCATCTTGCCCTGCGGATCGTTCAGCGTGATGCGGACACCCGGGCCGCGAGCCGGCAGGGTGCCGGCCAGGATGCCGAGGGTGCGGATCTGCGCGTCGGCCTGCTCGGCCGCAGTCTTCGCCTTGTCGGCGCTGGAGGACAGTGTGTTCTTGCGCTCCTCCAGCTCGGCGATCTCGCTCTCCAGCCGCCGGGTGTTCTGGCCGAGGCCGTCGAGGATCGCGATCAGGTCCTCACGGCGCGCGTTCTGATACCCGTCGTCGGCGCGATTCACCCGCACCTGGACGACCGCCGTACAGGCGACCAGGGCGAGGACGACGGCCACGATCGCCTGGCCGCGGGACGGCTTGAAACCGGCTTTCAACCGCCGCAGCGCCAGGTTCGGAGTGCGTGGCTTCTTGGCGGCAGGCATCGGCGTCGGCTCCGCCGGATGCTCCTGCTCGACCGGCTCAGGCTCCGGCTCCGGCTTGATCTGCGGTTCGAAGCGCGGCGGCTTGGCGTGCTCGGCCTTCGGCCGCTCAGCAGGCTTCGGGGGCTCGGTCGGCGTACCGTCCTGGCCCCACCAGCTCGCGATCACCGTCGGCTGGTCTTCCGCGGCGGACTTGTCCGGCTCGGCCTTCTTGGGCTCGGCCTTCTCCGGCTCGGCCTTCTCCGGCTCGACCTTCTCCGGCTCGACCTTCTCCGGCTCGACCTTGTCAGACGCGACCTTGTCAGACGCGACCTTCTCAGGCGCGATCTTGTCGGGCGCGGGCTTCTCCGGCTCGGGGGCGTCCGGTTTCTCGTCGCTCATACTCAGGCCCGGAAGACGTGGCGGCGGATGGCGGCCATGTTGGTGAAGATGCGGATGCCCAGGACGACGACCACGCCGGTGGACAGCTGCGAGCCGACGCCGAGCTGGTCACCCAGGTAGACGATCAGCGCCGCGATCAGCACGTTCGACACGAACGACACGACGAACACCTTGTCGTCGAAGATCCCGTCCAGGAACGCCCGCAGCGCGCCGAACACCGCGTCCAGCGCCGCGACGACCGCGATCGGCAGATAGGGCTGCGCCCACTCCGGTACGTCGGGTGCCAGCAGCAGCCCGATCACCACTCCGACGACCAGTCCGAGCACCGCGATCATTTCTTGATCACCTTCGCGTATCGCAGCGCGATGGTCGCGTCCGCCGGCACCAGCAAGGAATCCTCCGTCGTGATCGTCTTCCGGACATCGAAGTTGCTGACCAGGTACTGCACCCACTGGCCACCTGAGCTCTGCGCGAACCGGGCTTCCAGCGTCGCGGTGTCACCGATCGCCAGCACCGTGTACGGCGGGGTCAGCGACACGTAGTCGACCGTGATCGCACTGCCCGCACTACGGATCGCGGTCATCGCGGTGAGCCGGTGACCGTTCACCGCGATCGCCTCCGCACCCGCGGTCCATAACCCGTTGACGAGCTGCTGGACGTCGACGTCGAGCAGCCGGCCTTCCTTGTCCGCGTCCTTGGCGTCGTCGACAACGACCTTGACCCCGGGACCGGTCACCGCGACTGCCCCGGTCTGCAGCTCCAAATCGTTGAGCTGCTGCTGGAGCGCCGTACCATCGCTGGCGCTGCCCAGTCCCTCGGCCTGCAGCCCGCGAACCTCGTTGGCAAGCTTGGCCTGGTCGGTGCGCAACCCGTCCAGCCGGTCGTCGGCCTGGTTGATCCGGGTGATCAGCTCTTTGCGCTGCTTCTCCGCCTCCGGAGCCGCTTGGTAGTTCTGGGCCGCCGCGACCGCCAGCAAGAACCCGAGCACCAGCGCCGCTGCCGTCAGCAGCACCCGGTGCCGCACGCGGGCCGGCTTGCCGTCCTGCTGCGGCCGGCTCCGGGCGGCAACGGCGTACCCCTCGTCGATCGGGTGCGCCATCAGGTTGTTCAGCAGCGACATCGAGGCGTCGACGCGGCGCTGCGGCGGTGCTGGTTTGGTCGCGGGCTCGGTCACTGTGACTACCGGGCCTTGTCGATCGGTTTCACTGTCTGGATCAGGTGCCGCAGCTGCTCGAAGTAGAGGACACCGGCCCAGTAGTAGAGCGCCGTACCCCAGATGGCGAACGCCCAGCCGAACACCCGGGCCAGCAGGTTCAGCGTGCTGTCGCCGTCACCGAGCAGCAGCAACGGGAACGCATAGAGCAGACAGAAGGTCGCCGACTTCCCGAGGAAGTGCACCGGCAACGCGTTGAAGCCGCGACGATGCAGCGCCGGCAACGTGAACGTGAGCAACAGGTCACGCAGCGGCAGCGCAATCGCCAGCCACCACGGAATGATGTCGCGCAACGCCAGGCCGATCACCGTGGCGAAGATGTACAGCCGGTCGGCCACCGGGTCGAGCATCTGCCCGAGCCGCGTGGTCTGGTTCATCCGCCGCGCGATCTGGCCGTCGGCCCAGTCCGTGAACCCGGAGATCGCCAGCACGAGCAACGCCCAGCCGTCCTCCTGCGGTCCCAGCACCAGCCACAGGAACAGCGGCACACCCAGCAACCTGAGGAAGCTGAGCGCGTTCGGGATCGTGAGCACCCGGTCGGACACTTCCAAGTCCGGCACGCGCCCCCTCCTCTCTCACCCTGAATATTCGCTGTAACTGTACTTGGACCGATCGGCCGGGCCATGGCCGGACACCCTCTACACCTGAACGTCTCGGCGGGTCACCCGCTATGGGTGCTGCGAACCGGTAATCCGATCGATACTGGACCGTGTCTAAGTTCCTGGTACTCATCTACGGCAATCCGGAATCCCGAGCAGTGTGGGACGGCCTGAGCGACGAGCAGAAGCGTGAGGGCATGGCCGGGTACGCCGCCTTGCACGAAGCGCTGGCCGAACGCGACGAGCTGCTCGCGTCCGAATCCCTGGCGCCGCCGTCGGCGACCAAGCAGGTTCTGGTCCGCGACGGAAAGCCGCTGACCACGGACGGTCCTTTCGCCGAAGTGAAAGAGCAGCTCGCGGGCTTCTACCTCCTCGACTGCGAGTCGATGGAACGCGCGGCGGAGATCGTTGCCCTGATCCCGGAGGCGCCGTACAGCGTGGTGGAGGTCCGTCCGGTGCGCGACCTCTCGGCGTTCATGTGACTTCGTTGGAGGAGGTGCTGCGTGCGGAGGCACCGCGGGTGCTGAGCGCCCTGGTGCGCCGGTACGGCGATTTCGACGCTTGCGAGGATGCTGTCCAAGAGGCGCTACTCGCGGCATCGACGCAGTGGCCTCAAGACGGCGTACCGGATAGCCCGCGGAGCTGGCTGATCACGGTCGCTTCGCGGCGGCGGATCGAGGTGCTGCGTTCGGAGGCAGCTCGGGTACGGCGTGAGTCGTTGGCTGGTGAGGTGGCGCCTGACTCGGTGTCGTCGGTCGACGATTCGTTGACCCTGCTGATGCTGTGCTGTCATCCGGAGCTGACCACGCAGTCCCAGGTCGCGCTCACCCTGCGCGCGGTCGGCGGCCTGACCACCGGCGAGATTGCCCGGGCCTTTCTGGTGCCGGAGGCAACCATCGGCCAGCGGATCAGCCGTGCCAAGGCCAAACTGCAGAACGCCCGCTTCGCGCTGCCCCCGGCCGACGAGCTGCCGGCGCGACTGACCGCCGTACTGCATGTGCTCTACCTGATCTTCAACGAGGGCTACACCGCGTCGTCCGGGGATTCCCTGCACCGCGCCGAGCTCAGCACCGAGGCCATCCGCCTCACTCGGCAACTCTTTGACCAGCTGCCTTTCGAGGGCGAGGTGGCGGGGCTGCTTGCCCTCATGCTCCTCACCGACGCTCGTCGGCCGGCCCGCACCACTCCCGAAGGCCACCTGGTCCCCCTCCCCGACCAGGACCGCTCCCAGTGGGATTCCGCGGCCATTGCCGAGGGCACCGACCTGATCACCACCACCCTGGCCACCGCCCCCGTCGGCCCCTACCAACTCCAGGCCGCCATCGCCGCCGTACACGACGAAGCTGCGGAAGCCGACGCCACCGACTGGCCGCAGATCCTGATGCTCTACGAACTCCTGGAGTCCACCGCCCCCGGCCCCATGGTCACCCTCAACCGCATAGTCGCCGTAGCCATGGTCCACGGCCCCCCTGCAGGGTTGGCCCTGCTGGACGATGTCGATCCCGCTCTGACCGACCACCACCGCCTAGCCGCCGTCCGAGCCCACCTCCTAGAACTAGCCGGTGACCTGGTCGCCGCCCGCGCCGCCTACCTCCAAGCCTCCGACCTAACCCAAAGCACCCCCGAACAGCACTACCTCCAGTCCCGCGCGGCGGCGCTTCAGTCGTAGGTGGCCTGTAGGTGCCAGGCGGTTTGGCTGAGGGTGAAGAGCCAGGCTCGGGTGTCGGCGGTGACGAACTGGAAGCGGGCTTGGCGGGAGGTGGTGGCTGGGTCCCACCAGCGTTCGTCGGTGGTCCAGGGGCCGGCCCATGCGGTGATGGGGTGGAGTTTGTTGCTGTCGGCGACTCGGCGTCCGGGGGCGAGGCGGAAGGCGGTGGGGGCGGCGGAGAGGTCGCCGCGAGCGGTGACGGAGACCTGGGTGCCGTCGGCGTCGTAGACC
>NZ_SMKX01000086.1 GCF_004349055.1 Kribbella antibiotica | reverse complement strand
GTCCGGGGCCTGGGCGGGGTGGTGCTAGCGGATGGTTAGTTGGCGGCTGGCGAGGCCGGCTCGGGCGGCTCGCTCTTCGGTGGTCAGCGGGGCGTCCGTCGACAGGGCCTTCTCCAGCGCGGTGGCGAAGTCGGCGGCGGGCTTCTCTACGTCGGCGGCTTCGGTGTCGGCGGGGAGTTCCCAGACGGGGGCGAGGACGCCGAGGGCGCGGAAGGAGCCGATGAGGCGGCTGCCGTCGACGAGGGCGGACTGGCCGGCGGCGTGGAGGCGGGCGAGGGCGTCCAGGACGGTGTCTTCGCTGTGCGGGAGGACCCAGCGGAGGTAGCGGCGGTCGCCGATCTGGGTCCAGTACGCCGCGTCAACCGAATCGAGCCGCACGGTCGGGGCTGCGGCGGCGTTGGCGCGCTCGAGGCCGGCGGCGACCTCACCGGTCGGGTCTTCGACGTTTTCGCCGACCCAGAAGTCGAAGCCTTCGTGGACCTTGACGTCGATCGGCTTGCTGGTGTCGATGAGGTCCTGGAGGCGGGGGCCGTCCTTCATCAGGTCGCCGACCTGGATCGGGTTGCCGGGCTCGGTGGTCAGCGCGGCGGTGATCGCGTGGGCGACGTCGCGGGACGGGTCGCCGGAGGAGGCGTGGGTCTGGAGACCGATCCAGATGCTCTCGTCGTCGCGGACCAGGCCGGGCATCGCCATCGGCAGCAGGGTGACCAGAGTGACGGTCTTGCCGGAGTCCTTCAGCACGACCTGCGCCGTACCGGACGGGACGATCTCGCGGAACGCGATCAGGTCACACTCCGAGGGCAGGCCTTCGAAGGGGCGCACCACCCAGGTGTCGGCGGCGGCGGCGATCTCCTTGCCGTGGCACTGCTTGAACCGCTTGCCCGAATCACAGGGGCAAGGCTCCCGGGGACCGACGTCGACGAGGTCGGCCGGGTCGAGCGTGACGGTCGTCGTGTTCTTGGCGCGCTGCCGCGACTTCTTTCCCATGGCCGCAGTCTTGCAGTGAAGACCGCCCTACGGCCAACCCGCTAGTTGGGGACGATGGCGTGGACGGTCCGGTGGGCGGCCCCGGTGCGGACGTCCCAGTGCGAAGTCAGTACGTCGACGATCGCCAGCCCGCGGCCGCCGATCGACTCGGGGTGGGTGTCGTCGATCCGCTGCGGCTCGGTGTCGCCGCGCCCGTCGGTGACCTCGACGTGGATGCCGGCCTTGTCGATCCACCAGGCGGCGCGCACCTCACCGGCCGGCAGCGCGGGCGCGTACCGGATGGCGTTGGAAAGCAGCTCCGAAAGTACGAGTTGGGCGTCGTCACACGCCGCGTCGGAAATCCGGTACCGCTTCAGGTGTGCGGCCAGACGGTGGCGGGCGTCCGCTACCGCGGACACTTCATGCGGCAGTACGACGTCCACAACACTCACGTCGGCAGGCAGGGTCGCTGAGGACAAGCAGGGTCTCCTCGAATGATCGGAACAGCCACAAGTTCTTCTGCCCAGCTTCCTGCCGAGGAAAACACCTGCAATTATTCCGTTACAAAGCTACGGCGCAAGATCACGGCCGCTGTCAGGAAACTGTGACAAAGGCGACGGGATTTAACGTAACAATGACCGCGCGCATTCATCGAACTACGTTTCCGGACGTCCTGTCTCGCGCACTTCGTCGGACAACACCCGGAGTACGGACTCCGGCCGGTCGCTGATGATCGCGTCCACCCCGATGTTGCGGCAGTGCCGGATGTCGGCATCCGCATTCACGGTCCACACGTGCACCTGATGACCGTGCTTGTGCGCCCGGTCGACGTACTCGGGGTGTGCGGTGACGAGCTCGAGGCTCGGGCCGGCGTACGAGACACCGGTCGGCAGCGAGCCGTCCCGGAACCGCAGCGGCACCCGGTCCATCAGCAGCACCGTCCGCAGCCCGGGCGCGAGCACTCGCATCCGCCGCAGCGACAGCCACGAGAAGCTCATCACCCGCACCGGCGACTCCGTGCCGATCTTCGGATGCGACCAGCCGTACCGCCCGAGGGCCTCGATCAGACGTCGTTCCACCAGTCCGGCGTACCGAGTCGGGTGCTTGGTCTCGATCGCCAGCTCCAGCGGCCGCCCGGCGTCCCGGACGGTCGACAGCAGCTTGTCGAGCGTCAGCACCTTGGACAGGTCCGGGTCCGGTAGTTCGGCCTCGTCGTCGAGATCGGACCACGGGTTCTTCCACGATCCCCAGTCGAAGCTCTCCAGCTCCTGCAGGCTCATCGTGGACAGGACGCCGCGGCCGTTCGAGGTGCGCTCGATCCTCCGGTCGTGGACACAGACCAGGTGACCGTCAGCGGTCAGCCGGACATCACACTCCAGACCGTCGGCCCCGGCATCGATCGCTCGGCGGTACGCCGCCAGCGTGTGCTCAGGGCTGGTCTCACTGGATCCACGGTGCGCCACAACGCTTGGGCGTTTCCCCATAGAGAGAACTCTGACACGGAAGGTGGCAAGGCAGAATGATCGCCATGGACATGCGAGCAATCGTGTTGGACGGGCCGGTCGAGCCGGAGGAATTACGAGTACGGCGAGTACCGGTTCCCGAGCCGCAGTCCGGCTGGGTGCGGGTGAAGGTGGAAGCGTTCGGGCTGAACCGTTCGGAGTACCACGTGCGGGAGGGTCTGGCCGCCGGCGTGACGTTCCCGATCATCCCCGGCATCGAGGCGGTCGGCACGATCGACTCCGCCCCAGGCGGCGAGTTCGCCGAAGGTCAGCGGGTCGCCGCGATGATGGGCGGGATGGGTCGCCAGTACGACGGCGGGTACGCCGAATATGTCGTCGTACCAGCCTCCTCGATCACCCCCGCGACCACCGACCTCGACTGGGCCACCTTCGGCGCGCTGCCGGAGATGCTGCAGACGGCCCACGGCTCGCTGTTCACCGGCCTCGCGATCGAGCCCGGCCAGAGCATCCTGATCAGAGGCGGTACGTCGTCGGTCGGGATGGCCGCGGCCGCGATCGCGAAGGAACACGGCCTGACGGTCTTCTCCACGACCCGTAATCCGGACCGCGTCGGCGTCCTCAAGGAACACGGCGTCGACCACCCGATCGTTGACGACGGCAACGTGGCGGAAAAAGTCCGGGAAATCCAGGAAAACGGGGTGCACGCCGCGCTCGAACTCATCGGCACAAATGTTCTTCCGGACACCCTGAAAGCACTCGCCGTCCACGGCACCGCGTGTTTCACCGGAATGCTCAGCGACAACTGGACGATCCCGGACTTCTACCCGATGGACTATCTCCCCAACGGTGTCCGGCTGACCGCATACTCCGGGCAGAGCCACGACCTCCCGGCCGAGGCGTTCCAGCGGTACGTCGATCTGGTGGCCGCGGGCAAGCTCCCGATCCGGATCGACCGGGTGTTCGCGATGGAGGAGATCGGCGCAGCGCACCGGATCATGGCCGACGGCAAGGCGGTCGGAAAGCTTGTGGTCACAGTGAACTGATGCGGGGAGCGCCGCCCCCGACGCCCCCCGCATCAGGTCAGCCGGTTGCCTCCTGCAACAAAGGCGACCGGCCTGCGGGACGCGCCAGACCGTAGTGGTCTCGCAGCGTCGTCCCGGTGTATTCGGTGCGGAACAGCCCGCGGGTCTGCAGGATCGGGATGACCTCGTCGACAAAGACGGTCAGCCCGGACGGGAGCACCGGCGGCATGATGTTGAAGCCGTCGGCTGCTCCGGCCGTGAACCAGTGCTCGATCGCGTCGGCCACCTGGTCCGGCGTACCGGTGAAGGTGCGGTGGCCGCGGCCGCCGCCGAGGCGGCCGATCAGCTCACGGACGGTCAGCTCCTCCCGGCGGGCGAGCGTGACGATCAGCGTGTAGCGGCTCTTGGCGCCCTCGATCTCGTCCTCGTCCGGCAGCTCGGCCGGGAGTTGCTGATCGAGCGGCAGCGCCTCCGGAGCGACTCGCAGCGTCTTGGCCAGCTGCGCCCGGGCGTATTCGGGCTGGATCAGCTCATCCAGCTGCCGCTCCAACCGGGAAGCCTCCGCCACGGTTGACCCGATCACCGGCACGATCCCCGGCAGGATCTTGATCGTCCCCGGATCGCGCCCTAGCGCCGCCGTACGGGCCTTCAGGTCGCGGTAGAAGGCCTGCGCGTCCTCCAGCGTCTGCTGGGCCGTGAAGACCGCCTCGGCGTACCGTGCCGCCAGGCCCTTGCCGTCCTCGGACGACCCGGCCTGCACGATCAGCGGGTGCCCCTGCGGTGAGCGCGGCAGGTTCAGCGGGCCGCGGACCTGGAAGTGCCGGCCGACATGATCGATCGGTACGACGCGGTCGTTGACCGCCCAGACCCCGGCCTCCTTGTCGGCGATCGCGGCGTCGTCCTGCCACGAGTCCCACAGCTTGTACGCGACCTCGAGGAACTCGGCCGCTCGGTCGTATCGCTCGGCGTGCGCCGGCTGATCGGCCAGATTGAAGTTCTTCGCCGCATCCGGACCCGCCGTCGTCACAACGTTCCACCCGGCGCGCCCGCCGCTCACGTGATCGACGCTCGCGAACCGCCGCGCAAGATTGAACGGATCGTTGTACGTCGTCGATGCCGTCGCGATCAGGCCGATCCGCGACGTCACCGCGGCAATCGCCGTCAGCAGCACGGTCGGTTCCAGCGAACCCGCCGGACGCCGGCCAACCTCGCCGAACAACGCTGGGGAGTCCGCGAAGAACACCGAGTCGAACAGCCCGCGCTCAGCGATCCGCGCCAGCTCCTGATAGTGCGCGATCGACGTATTCGCGAACGGATTGCTCTCCGGTAACCGCCAGGACGCCTCATGGTGCCCGGTGCTCATCAGGAACGCATTCAGATGCAATTGCTTACTCATACCGAAACCCCCAACGCATCAAGAAGCCGAGCCCGTACGGCGGCCGGCTCGTCCACCACCTCTTCGGCGATCAATCGCCCGTCCTCGAGCACGAGAATCCGATCGGCCAACGCAACCGCCTCGTCGACGTCGTGGGTCACGAGGAGAACGGCCGGCCGATGCACCTCGCACAAAGTGCGCAACAGAGCGTGCATCTTCAACCGTGTCAACGCATCGAGCGCACCGAACGGCTCATCGGCCAATAGCAGTTCAGGCTCCCGCACCAACGACCGCGCAAGCGCCACCCGCTGCTGCTCACCACCCGACAGCTCGTTCGGCCACGCCTTCTCCCGGCCGGCGAGACCCACCTCGGCCAGACTCTGGCGGCCCTTCTCCTCGGCACCACGCAGTCCGAGCACGACGTTGTCCAATACCGTGGCCCAGGGCAACAATCGTGAATCCTGGAAGACGACCGAGACGTTCTCGGGCACCACCAGCTCTCCCGACCCGTCGACCTCCGGGTCCAATCCGGCGAGTGCACGCAACAAGGTGCTCTTTCCAGAGCCGCTCCGGCCCAGCAGGGCAACGAATTCACCGGCCGCGATCTCGAGATCGACCCCATCCAGTACGGCGCGATCGTCGTACCGGCGGACCAGATTGCGGGTTACGATGCCAGCGTACGGCGCCATGTCAGGGCCCTCCTCTGAATCAAGCGAACAACACCGTCGGAAAGCAGCCCGAGAATTCCGTACAGAACCAAACCGACGATGATGATGTCGGTCTGTCCATAGGTCCGGGCCAGCTCCATCATGTAGCCGATACCGCTGGTGGCATTGATCTGCTCGACCACGACCAGCGACAGCCACGCGCCGGTCACGGCGAACCGCAGGCCGAGTAGGAACCCGGGCAGCGCGCCCGGCAACACCACGCGGCGGATGAACTCGCGCTGCGACAACCCCACGGTCTGCGCGAGTTCGACGTACCGGCTGTCGATGGTGCGCAGGCCGTTGTGGGTGTGGATGTAGATCGGCACGAAGACGCCGAGCAGGATCGTCACGACCTTCATCGACTCGCCGATCCCCAGCCACAGAATCAGCAGCGGGAGCAGGGCGAGCGACGGGATCGCGCGCTTGATCTGGATCGGCCCATCGAGGATCGCCTCGCCGAGACGGGACAAACCGGAGATCAGCGCCAGTACGACGCCCAGCACGATCCCGAGGCCGAGTCCGACGAGCGCTCGCTGCGACGACGTCCACAGGTTCGACTGCAGGCGTCCGTCGGAGATCAGCTCACCGGCGGTCGTGACGACCGTCCATGGCGCCGACAGCACGCGTGGGTCGATCCAGCCGGTGGCCGAGCCGATACTCCACACGGCCAGCAACACAACCGGTCCGATGGCAGCGCCGAACTTGATCGGCCTACCCGGGCCGAGCCGGCGCCGCCGTACGACGGGAGCTGTCCGCGTGACGGGCCTCAGCCCGGGCAGAGTGGTGACGGTCATTTGGCCGCACCTGCCTTGATCGCGTCGGCGGCGACCGCCTCGAATCGCAGGTCGTACAGGTCCTTGGCCTGGATCACCGGGTTCTTGGTCTCCGCGGCCAGCAACTCGATCGTCTCCTGGTTCCGCGTGATCGCGTCACTCCAGTCGGCCGTGATGTCCGGGTGCCCGGCGTTGTCCACGAGCCACTGGCCGTCGGCCTCGGTGAGGCCCTGGTCCTTCACGTAGTACCCGGCGATCCATTCCTTCGGGTGCTTGTCGATCCAGTCCTGCGCGACCCCCCAGGCTGCGACGTACGCCCGGATCGCGGCCGCCTTGGCGGGATCCTCAAGCGATTCGGTCGGCCCGTAGAGGTGCCCGGCATCGTCCCTGATCCCGTGCTGCAGCGTCGTCGCGCCGTCTTTGCCGTACTTGGTCTGATACCGCTTGATCTGTACGCCGCCGATCGGCGCGACGTCAACCTGCTTACCTGCAAGGGCATTCACGTACACGTCACCGGTGCTCGGCAGCTCGATCAGCTTGACGTCTTCCTTGGTCAGCCCGGCCTTCTTCAGCACCTTGAGAATCAGCGCGCCCTGCGCCTGCCCCGGGCTGAACGCGATCGACTTGCCACGCAGGTCGGCGAGCGTCTTCACGTTCACGCCCGGCGCGATGCCGAGCTCGTAGATCGGGTGGTTGATCGCGTCCTGGCGGAACTTCGAGGCGACGATCTTCACGTGCAGCCCGGTCCAGGTCGCGTGGATCGCCGGGATCTCGGCCACCGAGCCGAGATCCAGTGCCTTGGCCCGGAACGCCTCGGTGGTCTGCGGACCGCCGCTCAGGTTGGCGAACTTGACGTACTTCTCCACAGCGTCGAGCTGGCCCGACAGCTTGAAGGCGACTTGGGTGGCCGGATCACCGACGACGATCTTCGCTCCGTCGGGCACGCTGGTCGGCAGGGGAGCGTCCAGCGCGAGTTTCTGGCCACTACCGGCCTCGGCAGACCCGCCACAACCTGCCAGCACCAAGGCAGCAGCGGCGGCGAGTACGGCGTACTTGAACTTAGACATGGTGAACCCTCGGGGTGGCGGTGGCGTACCGGCCGTCGTGGTAGAGCAACGGCTCGTGTTCGCGGCGTTCGGTGTGGGTGATCAGGCGGGCGACGACCAGGTAGTGGTCGCCGACAGCGAAGCGGTGTTCGACGTGCGCACGCAGGACGCTCGGCGCCTCGTCGAGCACGGGCTCCCCAGTGCGCAGGCGGGACCAGCGAGTCGGCGCCGCGAAGCGGTCGATCCCGCTGGTGGCGAAGCGGCCGGCGATGGCCTGCTGGTCGTCGGACAGGAAGTTGATCGCGAGCGAGGTCGCCAGGCTGACGGTCGGCCAGCTGGACGCCTTGGTATCGATCGCGAACGAGACCAGCGGCGGCAGCAGGCTCACTGACACCAGGGAGGTGGCGGTGAAGCCGACCGGGCCGTGGCCGGCATCGGCGGTGATCACCACGACACCAGCGGCGTGGCGACGGAAGACGTTCCGGTAGACGTCGGCGTCGACGACCCGCTCTTCAGATCGGTCCGGAACCAGGGACAGGGCAGGGCGGTGCACAGCAGGGACGGACATGGCTCTCCCTTGGGGAAAAGGGCATGCGAAAGTGAAGAAGCCTGAGGCCTCGTACGGCGCGTCAGCGGCGCCGGAGCAACTGGGGACCAGGGGTCACCGACAGGTGGCGCTCGCCGTCCGCAGCAGATCGATGACGCGACGGCGTGTCAGCAGGGTCGTCGTCATGTCAGCAATCTTCGCATCTATGTCTACTGGAGTACTGGACAATCCCACCATCCGGGACAACTGTCTCGCGGAGGCCGCCCTCACACATCTGCCCAGGCGTGCGTTTAATGGTCGTGATGACTGTGGGACTGCCTCCGTTCCAGGCGCTCGTCGACGCACACTGGCGCGACGTGGCCCGGCTCGCGCGCGCCTTGGCCGGGCCGGTCGACGGTGACGACGTGGCGCAACGTGCTTGGGAGAAGGCGTTCGCCGCCTACCCCGGGCTGACCTCGGCCAAGAACCTGCGCAGCTGGTTGCTCACCATCACGGCGCGCTGCGCGACCGACGTACACCGGGCTCGCAAGCCACAGCGGCCGCTCGACGATGCGCCCGCGGTCGCGGTCGACGGCCCGGACGCTGCCGCGTGGCCCGATCCCAACCTGTGGCAGGCGGTCAACGAGCTGCCCGAGCGGCAGCGGTACGCGATCACGCTCAAGTACGTCGGCGACCTGGACCACCACGGCGTGGCCGCCGCCCTGGACACCACCCCCGCAGCCTCGCGGCGCCTTGTCAGCGACGCCCTCGCGACCCTGCGCCGCACCCTCGGAGTTGACGCATGAACGCACTGGAGGACCGGCTGAGCCGGTTCAGCACCCCTGACCTCAAACCACCTGTCCTGCCGGACGCCGATGTCGCCTATGCCTTGCACGACACCGCGATCGGCACGCTGCTGCTCGCGGTCGCGCACGGCCGGGTGGTGGCGAGCTCGTTCGGCGACGAGGAGACGATCACCGGACGGCTCGCGCGGGCCGTGTCACCCCGAGTACTACGCCAGCCGCGCGCACTGGACGCCGTACGGGGGGAGTTGGATGAATACCTCGCTGGTGAGCGCCAGGAATTCACGGTGCAGGTTGATCTCGCGCTTGCGACGCCGTTCCAGCAATTGGTGCTGAGTGACCTGCGGACGCACACCAGCTATGGCGCGACGAAGAGCTATGGCGAGCTCGCCGGAGAGATCGATCGGCCCAAGGCCGCAAGAGCAGTCGGTACGGCGCTGGGCGCGAACCCCGTGTGTGTTCTGCTGCCGTGTCATCGGATCATCGGGTCCAGCGGATCGCTGACCGGGTACGCGGGCGGGCTCGACGCCAAGCGCTACTTGTTGAATCTCGAAAAGAAAAGGACACGTTCCGCGTAGCCGCGGGAATGTCTTTAGAGTTGAAGAAAATAGGAGCAGGTCCCCAATGTGGAGTGGGGATCTGCTCCTATTCTTTCGGGGTTCTGCTCAGGCGTGGATCTCGAGGATGAGCCGGCGGCGGCCGCCCCACTCGCGCTTGTAGACCTTGTAGTTGTCGATCCCCGCGGCGGCGCAGAGCCGGCCGTAGCTGATTTCGTCGTGGATGTAGTGCACGCTGCTCAGGCCGTCGGCGTGCTCGGTGGTGACGATCCGGTGCTCCGGGCCCTGGCGCATCCCCAAGGCGATCTCGCCGGCCTTGGCCGGTCCCCAGGACGGGCCCTCGATGATCGCGATCCCACCCGGCTTCAGCACCCGCGAGATCTCGCAGATCGTCGAGATCTGCTCGTCTTCCGCGAACAGTTCGTGGAACGCCGTCCACAGGCAGATCACCGCGTCGAACGAGTCCCACGCGTAGGGCAGGTCGGTCATCGACCCGATCGCCCAGTCGACCGCCAGCTCCTCCTCAACGGCCTTGGCGCGACCGGCCTCGACCAGGTTCGGCGAGATGTCGAGGGCGCGCACGGTCTTGCCGGCGCGGCTGAGTGGCAGCGAGATCCGGCCGTAACCACAGCACAGATCGAGAACCGTGTCCCGGCCGTCCAGGAGTTCCTCGACGGCCTTGACGATGTCTGCGTCCCGCTCGGGCGAAGTCCGCGCAGACAGGCCGTCGACACCGAGTTCGGCGTATTCGGCCCGGCTACGCAGTGCGGAGTTGAGCATGGGCGCAAGTATCCCGCGTGGCGTAGGTCAGTTGTCCACCGGTGTAGTGGTCACGATCCGGCCGCGACCGATTTTCCCGAGCACCACCGCGGCGAGCATCGAGACGATGATGCTCGTGTACGTCGCTCCCAGCCAGCCGGGAACCGCGTTGCCGCCGAAGAGCTTGCCCTGGACATCGAGCCAGAACGGCGACCAGCCGCTCACCGTGCCCGGATTCACGAGCTGGTACGCCACGAAGCCGATCAGCCACGCAACGGTCGGCTGCCAGCGGAACTTCGCCGTACTGGAAACATCCCAGTTCATCTTGCTCACCAGGAAGAAGTCGGCGATCGCCACCGCGAACAGCGGGATGAAGACCGAGCCGATCAGGTAGAGAAACTGCGTGTAGTTGCCCAGGTCAACCAACAGCGCGAGGCCGGTGGCGAGGGCTCCGATCGCGATCGAGATCCAGCGGCGGTCGACGTGACCGATCAGGTTGTGCGCGGCCATCGTGGTCGAGTAGACGTTCGCGTAGGCCTCGTCGACCTCGTCGACCAGCAGCACGAACAGCGCGATCGCGCCGGCCGGCAAGGTGACGAGCGCGGTGATGACACCCTCGCTGTCGGTCTGCAGAGTCGCAACCGCGAAGACACCCAAGGCGTAGTACAGGATCGCGGCCAGGCCGTAGCCGAGCGCCGAGCCACCGAACGCGGCCTTGTTGGATTTCGAGTGCCGGGTGTAGTCGGCGGCCAGCGGTGCGAACGAGACGACACCGGCAGCGGCGAGGTCGACGCCCGGCCAGAAGCCGAACACGCCGTCCTGCGGTAGTGCGTGCACTGGCTTGCTGAGCACCTGAATGAATAGGTAGACCGAGGCAATCAACACGAGCCAGACCATGAACTTGCGCAGCACCTTCACACTGCCCAACGGCCGGACCGCCATCGTGGTGGCGAGGATGCCGGCCAGTACGACGAACAGCCAGCGCCAGCGCTCACTCGTCACCGCGACCGCGGCCTGCGAGATCACGATGATCTCCATCGTCGCCCAGCCGATGTTCTGCGCAATGTTCAGTACGGTCGGGGCCATCGATCCGCGGCGGCCGAAGATTCCGCGCAGGGCGGTCATCGCGGGCGCGCCGGTGTGCGAGCCGAAGACGGCCGCGCCACCCAGGACGAGCGCACCGATGCCGCAGCCGACGACCACGGCCAGCAGTCCCTGCCAGAGCGAGCCCGTGTACGCCGCCACCAGCGCACCGGTGACCGGACCGAACAGGGAGATGCCGAAGTTCCCCCAGAGGGTGAACTGGTCGAGGAACCCGAGGGTCCTCGGCGCATCCGTGGTGAGGACGAGCGGCGCCTCGTTGTTGGCAGGGCGAATTGCAGTGTCAGTCATCGCGTTCCCTACGCCGGCATTACCCGGTCAGGTTCAGGCGGTCGGCGACCCGTTGATCTAGTCGCCCTCTCAGCCCGCATGTCGGTGCGAGCTCCCGCAGAGGTTTTGCTACCGCGTCAACGATACTGCCTCAGTCTGTTGCCCGCGTGGCGGCTGCTCGGTGGATGAGCGCGGCCACCTCTGGGCCGTTGGTGAGCACCGGCATGTGTGAGCCGGTCGACAGGGTGCGCGCCTCACCCTGAGTCAGGTCGGCCAGCCGGCGGGCGAAGTCGGACGACGACAGGTGGTCGTGCTGCGAGCGGATGATCACCACTGGCGCCTTGACCCGGCTGATCACCTTGGCCAAGTCGTGCTTCCGGCAGGCAGCTGCGGCTCTCGCGATGGTCTTGGCTCCCGTGCGGGCGTATTGCGGGGCCAGGACCGGGATGAGCTTGGGGGACTCCGGTGCGGCGGATTCCAGCCAGCGCATGCCCAGGTCCATCCAGCTGGATGCCTTCTGGTCACCGCTCGGAGCGATCAGCACCAGTGCGTGCACCAACTCGGGATGCGCGATCGCCAGCTCCACTGCGATCTGGGCGCCGGCGGAGTGCCCGACGAGGACGGAACGGGCGCGTACCTTTCCCTCCAGCAGTGCGGCCAGAGCTTCGGGGTGCAGGTCCTCGCGCTCGCCGGCAGGTTCGCCGTACCCGGGCAGTGTGACGATGTTGTAGGGCAGCGCCAGGTGCTCGACCGTTGGTGCGTACGACTCCGGCCCGAGACCGAGGCCCGGGACCAGCACTACCGGTGTAGTCATTCCCAGGGCGCGCGGCCCGGAGCTGCCCGGACCACGCTGTCGTACTCCGGCTTGAGCTCCCGGTAGCCGAGGAAAAGGCCGGCGGCGAGGATCAGCAACCCGAAACCACCCCAGCCGTACGCCGTCGGCAGGCGGTCCAGTGTGTCGTCGGCGGAGCCCAGGCCGGTCGTCAGCACCATGACGAACCAGATGAGCAGCGGAATCAGGCTCACAGCAACCAGCGCGCCACCACCGATCTCCGCGGCCGCAGGCTGGCGGCCGAGCTTGCGGCGACCCAGCACATCCCGCGCCCACAGCACCAGCGCGACCACACCGACCAGGAGGATCAGGAGCTGCCCGAGCGCGTCGATCACGTCAGTGCGCAGCGGGTGGTTCAGCGGCGAGCCAGGAGCCTGCGTGATCTCGCGGATCGACACCCGCTGGATCGAGATCACCAGCAGCCCGTAGAACGCGGCAATCAGCGTGGCTAGCAGGAGCACCTTGGCCGCACGTGGGTCCCGGCCCGGGAACGGCTCCTTGCGCCCGTACTGCGGGAAGTGGTCGGGGTGCTGGTCGACAGGAGCGCCGTACGGGTGTCCGGGGCGGTAGCTCGGCGGTTGAGCCGGGTCGGTCGGCGGACCGCCGTACTGGCCGGGTTGGGAGCCGTAGGACTGCGGAGGCGGGGCATACGGAGGCGGTAGCGGCTGACCGCCGTGGCCATACGTGCCACCGCCGTACGGCGCGGGCGGAGCGACGTACTGCTGCCCTTCACTCGGCTGCACTGCGCTCGGCTGCACTGCACTTGGCTGCTCCGTGCTCGGCTGCTCCCGCTCCGGCTCACGTCCGTACGTCGGGAAATCCTGTGACGACATGGCTGCTCCCTCCCCGCTCAGCTTCTCACGGGACGGGTCAGGTGGCCTTGATCGTGGGCCACGCGTTCGGACGGCAGCCGCCAAGCCCCTTCGTCTGCTGCATCATCACCGGCGCCGGCGTCTTCGCCTTCGCGCAGGTCGAGTGCCCATGCCCCAGCGCGTGGCCGACCTCGTGGTTGACCAGGTAACTGCGGTAGAGCGCGACATCCCCGCCGTACGCCGGCACTGCGTACATCCACCGCTTGGCGTTCAGCACGACCCGGTCCTCGACCCGGCAGGACACCTCACCGCCGGTATCGAGCGGCAGACACAACTTGTCGGTGAGCGTCGGCGTGGCCACGATGATCCGCAGATCCACATCGGCCTTGTCGGTGCGCTCAAAGCTCACCGGGTGCACCGCCTGCCACCCGCGCGCATCCGTCAGCGTCTTGTGAATAGCCGCCGCCACCGCCGCCGGGTTGACCGACACACCCTGCTCGATCTCCACCCGGTACGTCAGCTTGTCCCGCACCCCAGTGGCCTTGTCGACCCCCGGCACCACGGACAGCTTCCCGCTGGACGCCGTCACATTCGGCTTCGCGCCCTTCGGCTGCCGAGTCAACGTAGGTGCCGGCCGCAACGGCGTCGTCAGATGCACCGAAGGAGTAGGCGTCGGCGTCGACTTCACCTCAGGCGCCTGCTGCGCAACCGGAGTGCTTGCCCCGGCAACAACCTCAGCAGCCAAACTCCGCCGCCCGGTCACATCCGGATGCACCACCATCACAGTCCCCAGCACCGCCAACGCAGTCACCGAAAACCACTGCATCCGATGAGACTTCCGTCGGCTGTGCCGACCGCGCGCAGAAACGCCAGCACGCTGGCCATTCCGCCCGGTGGTCATGCCGATTCACCCTACAGACTCCGGAGCCCTGCACAAAAGAGCACCCGTATGTCGGTCCGCGCTGGTAACTCTTGGCAGGTGCTTCGAACAGTTAGCGGCGATCTGCTGCGCGATGATGCCGATGCCTTGGTCAACGCCGTCAACACAGCGGGCGTCATGGGCAAAGGCATCGCCCTGCAGTTCAAACAGACCTGGCCGGACATGTTCCGCGACTACCGCGCCGCCTGCCAACGCGGCGAAATCCAACTCGGCCACATGCACGTCTGGTCGGCGCCACCTTGCTTCATCATCAACTTCCCGACCAAACAGCACTGGCGCTCGACCTCGAAGCTGACCGACATCGAGGCCGGCCTGGTCGATCTGGTCCGCGTGATCGACGAGCTCGAACTCGAGTCGATCGCGATCCCACCCCTCGGCTGCGGGTACGGCGGGCTCACCTGGGCGGACGTCGAGCCGCTCATCCACCACGAGCTCGCCCCGGTCGCCGATCGCGTAGACATCCGCATCTTCGCACCAGCCGCCTGACTCCGATATCCGCAGGGTTGCCGCCCCTTTGTGGATCACCATGGGCGTCGGCTGCCCATTTCGGTCCACAAAGGCGCCGTACCGCACCTGATGGGTTGACCAGCGCGGTCCCCGGCCACGCCGAGGCACCCATCAGTCGTTTTCCGGCCCGATCAATGACTGAACCGTGCTCAAGGCGCGTGCCACGGGGTTCGCGCGGAAACCGGTTGGCTGGGCTTGGGGGTGCACCGGCCGGTGATGAACATCGGCAGGGCTGGGGAGCGCTACCCCACCTGAATCGGCAGGTAGCACTCCCCAAACTCCCCCAACGGATACCAAATCCACGACCGCAAACCGGGACCGACCAAAGCCGGCGCGGCGACCGGGAGACGCCGTTAACTCCAGGGGTGTCTGTCTCCGGCCACATGTGGTGGCGCGGGGCGGCGGCCACTGGGGAGTTCTGCCGGTCAATCCCGGTTCATTGCGCTCCCCAGCCCAGCTGAACAACCGCGCGCGGTTCAGGGGATGGGTGGGACAACCGCGGGAGGCGAAGTTACGCCGTGCGGGTGCGGAGGAATTTGCCGAAGTGGGGGACGGTGAAGGCTACGGTTCCGCGTTCGGCGGAGAAGACGAGGCCTTTCTTGATCAGGCCGTCTCGGGCTGGGGAGAGGGACTGGGGTTTGCGGTTGAGGGTGGTGGCTACCTCGGCGGTGGGGACTGAGCCGTCGTCGGCGGCTATGCCTAGTTCGGCCATGGCGCGCATGTATTCGCGTTCGGCCGGGGTCGCGCGCTCGTAGCGGGAGCCGAAGAAGCCGACGGTTAGTTCGGCGGAGGCTGAGGGGGCGGCTACGGCTACGTCTTTGATGGTGATGGGGGAGGTGGGGGCGTGGTCCCAGGTGGCGTGGGCGAAGGCTTGGACGAAGTACGGGTAGCCGTCGGTCTGGGCGTAGAGCTCGTCCAAGGCTTCGGGGTCGTACTCAACGCCTTCGGACTCGGCGGGGATCATCAGCGCGCGGTCACACGCCTCACGCTCCAGGCGATCGACCCGCACGTAGCGGAAGAGTCGCTCGGAGTAGGACTTGCTGGCGGACAGTACGGCGGGCAGGTGGGGCAGGCCAGCTCCGACAACCACCATGGGCGCTGACTGCTGCGAGATCTCGTGGCAGGCGGCGCAGAGCGCGGACAGGTCGTCAGTACTGATGTCCTGCATCTCGTCGATGAACAGTCCGACGCCAACCGACAGATCGCCGGCCAGGTCAGCCGCATCGGTGAACAGCTCGATCAGGTCCATCTCAAGGTCACCGGAGTCCGCACGGCCCTTTGCGGCGGCCACATCCACCGGCGGGTGCCAGCGCATACCCTTCCGGTCGCTCACATCGGTCCGCAGCGCAAAAGCCTTCAGTACGGCGCTGAACTGGTCGACCCGCTCGTCGTCGCGGTGCCGGTGTCCCAGCTCGCGCATCGCGGTGTGCAGCGCCTGAGCGATCGGCAACCGGATGCTCTGATCCGGCCGGGCCTCGATCTTCCCAGTCCCCCAGGCGCGCTTGATCGCCTGACTCCGCAGCGTATTGAGCAGAACTGTCTTGCCCACCCCACGGAGTCCACTCAGAACGAGACTCCGCTCCGGTCTGCCTGCAGCGACGCGTTCGAGCACTACCTCGAACTGCCGCACCTCGGTGTCGCGTCCGGCCAGCTCAGGCGGCCGCTGACCGGCGCCGGGCGCATAGGGATTCCGGATCGGATCCATGCTGCCACTGTATGAGGCTGTCTAGCATTTTCCGTAGATTGACCAATCAACAACCAGAGCGTGTCGCGAGGACTCTCTACAACTTTCTAGCAAAAACAGTAGATAGTGATAGACACCCCCAGCGACCCGAATAGCACTATCGTTCCCGCATGGTTGGGCGGGTGGAGTGGGCAGTGCAGGCCGCGGCGTTGTACGAGCGGGTGCACCAGCAGTACGTCGGGGGTGCTCGGAAGCTCGAGTCGTTGATCAATGAGTTGATCGGCGAGGAAGAGGGCATCAACTACCTCACCGCGACCGCCCGGGCCAAGGATCCCGAGTCGTTCCTGGCCAAGGCTTCCAAGCCGCATCCGGATGATCCGCAGCGGCCCAAGTACGAGGAGCCGCTGGAGCAGATCACCGACTTGGTCGCGGCTCGGGTCATCACGTTCCTGGTCGAGGCGGTGGAACGGGTGTGTGAGGTGATCGAGGAAGAGTTCGAGATCGTCGAGCACACCGACATGGGTGCGCATACTCGCGCACAGGGTGTTTTCGGCTATGCCAGCAAGCACTATCTGGTGCGGCTGAACGCGCATCGGCGCGAACTGCCGGAGTACGCCGTACTGAAGAACCTGACGATGGAGATCCAGGTCCGGACCGCGGTTCAGCACGCGTGGGCCGAGTTCGAGCACGACATCCGGTACAAGCTGGACATCCCGCCGGACCGCAAGCCGGAGTTCGACCGGCGGTTCCTGCTGGCGGCTGCGCTGATGGAACTGGTCGACAATGAGTTCACCGAGATCGACCGGCTCTACCGTGAGCTGGCGGCCGCTGCGCCGAACAAGTCGCCGCGAGACCTCAACACCTCGATCCTGACGACGTACCTGACCCGTCGTTACCCGGATGCCCCCCACGCCAAGACGAACCACTACGCGTGGATTCTGAGCATCCTGTCCCGCATGGGCGTCACCACCGAGGAAGGGCTCACCGAACTGCTCGCAGACGTCGACAGCGTCGCCGTACAGGCTGCGATGACGCATCGGTTCCCCGCCGGCACCGTACGGCGGCTGGACGACGACCTGCTCGCTGCGCGGGGGACGGCGTACGTCGATCTGTTCCCGGAAGAGGAGCGCCGGCAGAAGATCCTGCGCGGTCGCCTGCGGGCCCTCGGCACGGCCGGGATCACCGAGGCTTAACTCCGGGTCCCCGACAAGGGGTGGGAAAAGGGTTTGACGGGCTGTCGGAGGGCCCGCCTAGGGTTGAGGTATTCGCCTGGTCAGGTGCCCTTCATACCCCCTCTATGTCCCTGTTTGTGAGACGTCATGTCTTTGCGCCTCCTTCCGTTTGCCGACCCAGGTGTGCCAGACACCCGGTCCGGACTCCGACTCATTCTCTGGCTCGAGCACCAGCAGCTGCGCGGCCAAGCGCTCGCGATCTTCTGGGGTTTGATCTTCTTCGGCGGGATCGCCGCGGCCCCGATCGCGGTCGGCATGGCCGTGCAGGCCGTGATCGACAAGTCCGGGTCGAGGCTGATCCTCGCCGGTGCACTCCTGCTTGCCTTCGGTGCGGCCAAAGCCGGAGCGGACTCGTTCTTCCACCGTGCCGTGGTCTCCAACTGGATCAGTACGGCGTCGCGTCTGCAGCAACTGCTGATGCGCAAGGCGTCGGAGCTGGGCTCGTTGCTCACGCGGCGGATCGCGGCCGGCGAAGTGGTGGCGGTGAGCAGCGGCGACGTCGAGAAGATCGGCTGGTTCGTCGAGGTGCTCGGCCGGTTCGCCGCCGCCCTGCTGACGTCGTTCGCCGTGGTGATCGGGCTACTGTTCTACGAGCCGCAGCTCGGTCTAGTCGTCGCCATCGCCGTTCCGGTGCTGGCCTTCTCGATCGTGCCGCTGATGGGCCCGGCCGAGCGTCGCGCCGACGCCCAGCGGGCCAAGGGCGGTCGTGCCACCGAGCTGGCCGCGGACACTGTGGCCGGTCTGCGCGTGCTGCGCGGCATCGGCGGTGAGCAGCTGTTCCTGGACCGCTACCGCGCCGCCTCCCAGGAGTACCGCGCCAGTGCAGTCCGTAGCGCTCGCATGTGGTCGCTGATCGCCGCACTGCAGGTTCTGCTGTTCGGTCTGTTCCTGGTGCTGATCGTCTGGATGGGCGTCCGGATGGTGTCGTCCGGCCGGATCTCGGTCGGTGAGCTCGTCACGACGTACGGGTTCATTACTTTCCTGATGGTGCCGCTGCACACGTTCGAGGAGACCGCGAGCGCGTTCATCTTCTCGAAGGTGTCGGCCAAGCGGGCTGCTCGGGTGCTGTCACTGCAGCGCACCGACGAGACCATGGGCACGGCTGCGGCGCAGCTGCCTGAGGGCGATCTGTTCGACCCGGTCTCCGGTCTGCAGGTGCCGGCTGGTTCCTTCACCGCAGTGGTGTCCGGCGATCCGGATGCGGGCGGTCTGCTGGCCGACCGGCTGGGCGGACACAGTCCGACGGCCGAGCCGGATGAGGCGTCGGTGCAGCTGGGCGGTGTGGGTCTGGATGACCTGCCGCTGGATTCGGCGCGCACGGTCGTCATGGTGCAGGACAAGGACCCGGTGCTGCTGTCTGGCACAGTGCGCGACCTGTTCGACGTACCGTCCAGTGGTGCGGTCTCTCCGGAGACAGCACTGGAGGCTGCGCAGTGCGCGGACATCCTCGACGTACTGCGTCAGAGCTTGCCTGCCGGTGAAACCGATGCGATGCAGGCAGTGCTGACCGAGCGCGGCCGTTCGCTGTCCGGTGGGCAGCGGCAGCGCGTTGCACTGGCCAGATCCCTGTACGTCGATCCGCAGGTGCTCGTGCTCGACGAACCGACCAGTGCGGTCGACGCGCACACCGAGGCCCGGATCGCTGACGGACTGCGCCTCTTAAGGGCCGGACGGACCACTGTGGTGTTCACGTCCAGCCCGCTGATGCTGGACCGCGCGGAGCGGGTGGTGTTCGTGCCGGATGGGCGCGTCGACGCTGTCGGCACGCACCACGAACTGGTGCACACCAATCCGCGGTACCGCGCGGTCGTCACCCGTGAACAAGAGCCAACTCTTGAGGAGTCGGTGTGAAGCCCCCTCTGTACGACCCGGCAGCGCCACAGGAAGTGGTCCGGCTGCCGGTGGCAGGGAGCGCGACTGTTCGCGCCTACCTGAAGACGCTGTTCCGCAGGCACCGCCGTGCGTTCGGGTGGCTGACTGTGGTGAACGCAGCGGCCGCGCTGAGCGGCATGGTCGGGCCCTGGCTGCTCGGCAACGTGGTCCAGAAGCTGTCCGAAGGTCAGAAGGACGTCGACCTGCCGTATGTCGTGCTGGGCTTCACTATCGCCCTGCTGGTGCAGACGGTGTTCGTCCGAATGACCAGACTGCGTGGTGCGGTGCTCGGTGAGGAGATGCTCGCGGATCTGCGCGAGGACTTCCTGGTCCGGGCCGTCGGGCTGCCGCCTGGTGTGCTGGAGCGCGCCGGGACCGGTGACCTGCTGTCCCGGATCACCACCGACATCGACCGGCTCTCGCACGCCATGCGAGACGCCGTGCCGCAGCTGACGATCGCCGTGCTGTGGGCGTCACTACTGATCGGCGCACTGATTGTCACCGCACCGCCGCTGGCGCTCGCGGTGGTGATCGCTGCACCGATCCTGATCATCGGCGGCCGGTGGTACTTCCGCCGTGCACCGCAGGCCTACCGGTCGGAGGCCGCCGGGTACGCCGCAGTTGCCTCCGCGCTGGCGGAGACCGTGGACGCCGGCCGGACTGTCGAGTCGCACCGGCTCGGCGCTCGCCGGATCGGTCTGGGTGACACCCGGATCGGTCAGTGGGTCGCCTGGGAGAAGTACACGCTCTACCTGCGGATGATCCTGTTCCCGGTGATCAACATGACCCACACGGTCGCACTGGCCGCCGTGCTGATGATCGGTGGCGGTTTCGTCCTCCAGGGCTGGATGACCGTCGGCGCACTCACCACGAGCGCGCTATACATCCAGATGCTCATTGAGCCGGTCAACATGATGATCCGCTGGTACGACGAACTCCAGGTGGCGCAGGTGTCGCTCGCCCGGCTGGTTGGCGTCCGCGAGGTCGAGACCGAGCAGTCTGGTGAGGGACGCGAGCCGAATGGCCGGACTGTGCTGGCTGACGAGGTGCGCTTCGGCTACCTCGAGGGACGCGACGTGCTGCACGGCGTCACGCTCACTGTCGCGCCCGGAGCCCGGGTCGCGCTCGTGGGCCCGTCCGGTGCCGGCAAGTCCACACTGGGCAGGCTGCTGGCCGGGATCTACTCGCCGCGGGTCGGTGACATCACCCTGGGTGGTGCGGCCCTCGACAAGATGTCGGCCGAGCAGGTGCGCAGTCACGTGGCCCTGGTCAACCAGGAGCACCACGTGTTCGTCGGCAGTGTCCGCGACAACCTGCGGCTGGCTCGGACAGAGGCGACCGACGCTGACCTGTGGGCGGCACTGCGGTCGGTAGATGCCGACGGCTGGGTCGCTGGGTTCGACGACGGTCTCGACACCGAGGTGGGCTCGGGTGGCGTCACGCTGACGCCGGCCCAGGCTCAGCAGGTCGCGCTGGCCCGGCTGGTGCTGGCCGACCCGCACACGCTGGTCCTCGACGAGGCGACCTCGTTGATGGACCCGCGGGCCGCTCGGCACCTGGAGCGGTCGTTGGCCGGGGTCCTGGAGGGCAGGACCGTGGTGGCGATCGCGCACCGCCTGCACACCGCACACGATGCGGACGTGATTGCGGTGGTCGAGGACGGCAGGATTGTGGAGCTGGGCGGACATGACGAGCTGGTCGATGCCCAGGGCCCCTATGCCGCGCTGTGGCACTCCTGGCACGGCGAACGCTGACCCGTTGCACCAAGTGGCAGCCTGATCGGCTGCCACTTGGTCGCTCCCCATGTGAGGATGAAGTGTGCTGACGACGTTGCTCTCGCTGCCCACTGCCATGGCTTTCGACGTGAACGACGAGGGCCGGGTGCTCGTCCTGTACGACGGCACCGGCGTCCGGCAGGTCAACGAGATCACGCCGGACGGTGATTGGCGCCCGCTGACCGAGCTCGCTGACACCTGCCGCAGCGCCCGGTTCGTCCCGGACAGCCGACTGGTGGTCATCGAGCACGACACCGGCGGGAACGAGCGCGGTCAGCTCTCGCTCCTCGACCTCGACGAGCCCGGTCTGCCCACGCTGACCCCGCTCGTGCACGACCTCGACTACCTCCATCACCTGGTCGCCGCCAAGCCCGGCCGGGTGCTCTACACGACCAACCGCCGCAACCGGGTCGACTTCGACCTGGTTGCCCGCGACCTCGCCACCGGCGCGGACACGGTGCTGTACGACGGCGGGGGCTGGGTCATGGGCGTCAGCCCGTCGCCGGACGACCAGTGGGTCGTGCTGACGGTGGCCACCGTCCCGGCGAACTCTTTCCAGCTCCTGCTGGTCGAGACGGCTACTCAGACGGTCACCGAGCTCACTCCGGCCGATGCACACAACGACCAGGGCCAGGTGTCCTGGCTGCCGGACTCTTCCGCCTTCGTGGTGTCGACCGACGCGGACCGGGACCGGAAGGCCCTGCGCCGCTACGAATTGAGCACGGCGGTGTGGAGCGACGTACTGGTGGACGATGCGCGCGACCTGGCCGCTTGGGTGTCGCCGGACGGCGAGCGGCTGCTGGTGGCCGTTGTCGACGACGGCGAGGTGTCACTGGCGACGCATCGGCTGTCCGACGGCTCAGAGCTCAACCGCCTCGACCTGCCGGCCGGCGGCTGCGCGGCGCTCAGTATGACGACTCCCGACCCGGTCTGGTCGCCGGACGGGTCGTTCGTCACGCTCACCTACAACTCCCCGACCACACCGCCGACGGTGCATCGCTATGACCCAGCCACCGGCGAAGTGGTCGCCGTACCGGCTCCGGGGATGCCTGAGGTGCCGAAGCTGACGCTGCCGGAGAGCCTGCGGGTGCCGTCGTTCGACGGTGAGCAGGTGCCGGTCTTCGTCTACCGGCCGACCGGACCCGACCTAGGGTCGACCGTGCTGCACATCCACGGTGGACCCGAGGGCGCGGCGATGCGCGTCTGGCAGCCGATGATCGCGGCCCTGGCCGCCGAGGGCCACACGGTGATCGTGCCGAACGTGCGCGGCTCAGCGGCGTACGGCAAGCGCTGGTACTCGCTGGACGACCGCGCCCTCCGACTGGACTCGGTGAAGGATCTGGCCGCGATCCACGCCTGGCTCCCGACCATCGGCGCCGACCAGAGCCGCGCAGTCCTGTGGGGCGGTTCGTACGGCGGCTACATGGTGCTGGCCGGTCTCGCCTTCCAGCCAGAGCTGTGGGCGGCCGGCGTGGACATCGTCGGGATCGCCTCGCTGGTGACCTTCCTGGAGAACACCTCCGACTACCGGCGCGCGACGCGTGAGCGCGAGTACGGCTACCTCGCGACCGACCGCGAGTTCCTGGAGAGCGCGAGCCCGCTGAGCCGCGTCGACGACATCAGGGCGCCGCTGTTCGTCATCCACGGCGCCAACGACCCCCGCGTCCCGCTGTCCGAGGCGGAGCAGATCACTGCGGCGCTGGAGCAGCGCGGTGTGCCGTGTGAGCTCGCCGTGTACTCGGACGAGGGCCATGGTCTGGCCAAGCTGAAGAACAAGCTGGACGCGTACCCGCGGGCGCTCAGCTTCCTGCGGCAGCACCTGGCCACAGTGGAGTGAGTGTCGCGGCTGCCGCATCCAACCGGACCGGCAGCCCCAGCGGTACGGCGAGGTTGAGGTCCTCGTGCCCGATCGCGGCACCCGCCACCATCGGCAGGCCTAGCGGCTCAAGACGCTCCAGTACGACGTCTGCCGCGAGCCCCTGGTCGTCGGACTCGCTGAAGTCCCCGACGACGATCCCAGTCACCCGGTCGAACCACCCGGACCGCAGCAGCTGAGTGAGCATCCGGTCGATGCGATACCCCTGCTCGCTCACGTCCTCTAGTACGACGACTCCGGCCGGTGCCGCGTAGGTCGGCGTACCGATGCTTGTCGCAAGCAGTGCGAGGTTGCCGCCGCGCAGCACGCCCTCGGCGACCCCATCGACGAGTGTGCGGGCGCCCCGCGGTGCGAACAGGTCCGTGACACTGGCTGGCTCGAAGAGCAGGTCATGCAGACGCGTGCGCCCCTCCTCCACCCCCAGCTGCTCAACAGCCGCTGCCATCGGCCCGTGGACCGTCACCAGGCCGCGGGCGTTCAGCGGCTCGTGCAGTGCAGTGATGTCGCTGAAACCCACGAACCACTTCGGTACGGCGACCAGCTCGTCGAAGTCGACCAGCTCAAGCATCCGCTGTACGCCGTACCCGCCGCGTGCACAGAACACCGCAGCGAACCTGTCGTCCAGCCACGCGTCCCGGAGGTCAGCGGCCCGCGCCTTGTCCTCAGCAGCCAGGTAGGCGAACCGCTCATGCCCAGCCAGCACCGACGGCATCACCTCAACCTCGAGCCCCCACTCCTTCAGGTACTCAAGAGCGACGTCAAGCCGCTCCCCCTGCACCCGGCCAGACGGCGCCACCACCGCAATCCGGTCCCCACTCCGCAGCCGCTCCGGCACCACCACGCTCGTCACCCGCCGACCCTATCCCGCCCCATTTGATAGGCCCACCCACCGGATTGTGGGTGTACCCACCGCATGCAGCTAGCCCACCCACCACGCGATGGGTCAGCCCACGAAATGGGGATCACCGGGTGACCTTGAGGTCGGCGGATTGGGAGGTGCCGTTGACGGTGACGGTGAGGCGGGCTGTGCCCGGGCGGAGGGCGGTGAGTTGGCCGGTGGCTGGGTCGTACGACGCTACTGACCAGAAGGGGGCAGTGGCGGCGGGGCCGATGTGAACCGAGCCTTGCCACTCGGCGGAGACGGGGAAGGTGACGGGGACTCTGCGGCCGTCTTGAACGACGGTGGCGGAGGCAGGCGCCGTAGCGCCGACGCGGAGGGTGCTGGGGGCCGAGAGCTCCAGGGTGTCCACGTGCGGGCGCAGCTCCAGCTGGAGCCAGCTGGGTTCGCGGCCGATGCCTACTAGCGCCCAGCCGGTGAAGCCGCCGGCATCTGGCGCGGCGGCGGGGCTCTTGCCGGAGTTGCCGGTGAGCGGGAGCAGCACGCCGTCAGTGCGGGTCGCGGCGAAGGTGCCGGCGTGAGCGGCCATGTAGGCGGCGCCCTTGCCTGTCTTGGCGCGGAAGTCGGCCAGCCACTTCACGACCAGCGCGGCTTCCTTGCGGTCGACGAGCTGGGAGTTCTGGGTCGGGGACGGGTCGTCGATCGGGTGGTGGGCCAGCACGACGACGTTGCGGATCGACTTGTTGCGGGTGGCGTCGTCCAACTGGGCACGGAGGTCGAGGATCTGCGCGAATCCGCCGGCCCGCAAGGAACCCAGCGACGAGTCACGCAGTACGAAGCGGGTGCCCTTGTGGTCGAACGTGCTGGTCGGCGCCCCGAAGACCTTGGTCCACTCGGACAGGTCGCCCGGCCCGTAGCTCTCGTGGTTACCCGGCACGTAGTGCACCGGGACCTTGCCGGCGACCTCTTCATCGAGGATCCGCTTGGCCAGCGCGATGTCCGGGCCGAACGCGCGGTCGACGAAGTCGCCGTTGATGATCAGGAAGTCCGGGTGCTGCGCGAGCGCCTCGCGGATCGTCCGCCGGGCCTGCTTCACGTAGTCGGAGTTCGGGTCGTCGGCGGTGAACTGCGCGTCCGACATCACCGCGAACCGCCAGCGCCCGCCACCCGTGACGGTCCCGTCGGTGACGACCATCGGGTCGACGACCTTGGCCGGGGGCGCGAGGTTCACCGGCGGCGCGCTGCGAATCGTCAGGTCGTCGATGATGATCCGTCCGGAGTACTGCCGGGTCGGGACCGTCTCCACGACATAGATCCGCCAGAACCGCAGCGGCATGGTCAAACCGGCCGGGATGCTGGCCTCGACGTACTTCCAACCGACCCAATCCACCGCCGCGGCCAGGTTCACCGTCTGCGCCGAACCGCCGGCCCCGTCGTACGCGTTGGCGCGCAACCACGCGCCCTTGCCGTCGCCGTAGACCCAGACGCCGAGCTTCTGCGGCTGCCCGGGCAGCGTCTGCTGCGGGGTCTGCGCCAGGTACGCCGCTCGGGTCGCCGTACTGCCGGTGAGCGAGTAGTCGAGCGCGATCGCCTGGCCGCCGTCGTGACCTTCGGCTGCGGATCGCGACGCCGTGGCCGCACCAGCCGGTACGGCGTTTGCTGCCCACTTACTCACGTCGTCGAGCTCATCCACGACTGTGCTGGCCAGGCCGGCCGTGACGCTGAGCTGCGTGGTGAGTTTGCCGACGGTGGCCGTCACGACGGCTGACACTGCTTCGTTGCTCAGTGCATTGACTTCGAAACCATTGCCCTTGGCAACGACCTTCAGGACTGCCGGATCGTAGCTCAGCTTGACGTCTCGCGGCTCGATCCAGGTCGCGAAACCATCCGCATCGTAACCGTCGACCTCGAAGAAGCCCTTGGCCGCGGAGTCGGCCAGCGATACCTGCCGGCTCGACGGCGCCAACCGGATCGGCGCGCCCAGAACCGTCATCGGGAACCTCCCGTTCGCCGTCCCCCGCACTGCGCTGACCACCGCGTCGCCAGCTCGCCGGCCGGTGACCACGCCATGCTGATCAACGCGGATGTTGCTGCCCCCGAACCAGTACGGCGTACCGGTTGCGGGCGCGAAGGTTTCGTCGTGACCGGTCGCGGTGAGCACGCGGCTCAGCCCGGTGAGCACTCGGGAGCTGCGAGACAGGTCCGCATCGGCGTCAGCGGCCGCCGTACCGGTGGATTCGATGCGGAAGCCTTTGAGCTTGCCGGAGCCCTTGACCGGGACTAGGCCGAGGCCGTTCGGCACCACTCGCTCGCCGCCGTCGGAGGGGTCGTTGACCACGCCGGGCGCAGCATCGCCCGGGGTGCGGGCGAGCATGGTTGAGGATCCGCCGCCGTCGAGGTTGAGCGCGTCGTCGGCACCGAGGCCGATCATCAGCTGGCCCATTTCCTTGAGCGACAACCCACGCGAACCGGTTGCTCGGCCGTCGACGGTCAGCAGGATCATTCGGCTGCCGTCGGCGTCGAATCCGATCGCCGTGCGCGGTGCGAGGTCGGCATCCGGTACGCCGGCCGGTACGGCGCCATCCCTCGCGAGTTGCACATTTCCGCTGATGCCGACCGCGACCTGGGACGCGTCGGGGCGCAATCCGTAGTCGACCGAGACTTTGTCGCCGACCTCGAAGGCGGTGAGCGCGTCGGCACCGGCTTCGCGGCCGATGAGCGCCTGCTCGTTGGCCGCCAGGACCGTCGTACCGGGGGTTGCTGCGGAGGAGACGACGACGCCGTCGCGCAGGATCACCTCCCGGACAGTCGGGAGCCCGTCGACGGTTCGGATCCGGGCGACGTCACCCCACTCGGGGGTGTAGAGGCCGATGCCGCCGGAGTCGACGGACGGGGAATTGAGATTGGTGAGCGCGAGCTTGGTGGCGTCGTCGTCGGTCGCGGTGCCTTGCAGGAAGAGCTGCGCGATCCGGCCGAGGCCGTTCTTGCCGATGACCGCGGTGTCGTTATGACCGGCGGCCGGGGCGTTGATGAGTCGCCCGCCCTGCTCAACACCGACGCCGAGGGGCGCGGTGGTGTCGTTGATGTCGAAGAAGTCGCCGTTGACGCCGGCGATCGCGCCCTTCCGGGCGAGCTGCTGACTCAGCGGTGAGCCGCCAGAGACCTTCCCGGTACTGACGTAGTCAACCGTCACCCCGTGCTTGTCGAGATCGGTCGTCAGCAGGTCGCCCCGCAGCCAGCCTTTGGGATCGAGCCGCTCGAACGCCGTGTACGTGACGCCGGGCGCGACTGGAGAGTCCGCGCGACTCGTCACCAGGCCGTCGCCGGCCAACCCTGGATCAGCGGCATGGGCGGGGGCTAGGGCGAAACCGGCGAGCAGAGCGCCGACAGAGAGCGCCGTACAGGTGGGTCGGACGAGCGGCACGGGAGCCTCCACTGACTAGATGCCGGTGACAAAGTAACGTCACCGGCACCCAAGCGGAAGCTTTTCTTCTCGAACGTCAGGTGATCAGTCGGTGCTGACCGGCTTGCCCTGGCTCTCCCAGGCGTGCATACCGCCGTCGAGGTTGATCGCGTCGCGACCGACCGAGTTCAGGAACTGGGTGGCCATACCGGAGCGGCCGCCGACGGCGCAGACGCAGAGGATCTTCTGGTCGTTCGGCACCTCGCCGACCCGATCCTGCAGGTCACCGAGCGGAATGTGGATGGCGCCCTCGATGTGTCCGCGGGCCCATTCGTCGGGCTCGCGCACGTCCAGCACGAAGGCCTCTGCGAGCAGCGCGTCGTCGAGCTCGGCCACCACGACCGAAGGGATCTGCTGATTCTGGGACATGCCCCCGATGATGTCAGACCCGGCGACCTGGTGCCGACCCGGTTTGATCAACTGACGACGTAGGCAATCTGCCGCCCTGACAATGGTTCACATTCCAGCCGTTGAATTGTGAGAACGCTTACCGTCTACTGGGCGTGATCGGTCAGTCGTCCACAGTGACCGGTCGGACTCTAATCCGCCCCGATAGAGGAGTCGTCCATGCGTAATCCCATGCCCAGATTCGCCCGGCTACTGATCGCCGGTGTTCTGATCAGCGGTGGTGCGGTGGCCACCGCGGTCGCTGCACCGCCATCCACGCCGGCCGCCGAGGCCGCGACCAGCGCGATCCAGGCACCGCCGCTCAGCAAGACGGCGGACAACTACTGGACCGCCGAGAAGATGGCCAAGGCCATCCCGTACGACTTGGCGCCGGACGCCAAGGGAACCGTCGGCAAGGTCGTGAACAACACCAGCGGTGTTGCTTCGCACCCGGTCGCCCCGAAGGGCCGCAGCACGATGGCTGACCCGGTCCCGAGCACCGCGGGCAAGCTGTTCTTCACCAAGAACGGCGCCAACTACGTCTGCTCGGCAGCGACGATCAACAACAACTACAAGAACCTGATCGTCACGGCCGGACACTGTGTGCACGGTGGTTCCGGTGGCGCCTGGCACGCGAACTTCCGGTTCGCGCCGGCCTACTACAACGGCGAATCCGGCTACGGCTCCTACAACTGGAGCAACGTCCGGACGTTCAACTCGTGGATCAACAGCAGCGACTTCAGCCACGACCAGGCGTTCATCACGCTCCAGAAGCGCAACAACGTCAACGTCGTCGACGCAGTCGGCGGTAACGGCCTCGTCTGGGGCAACGGTCGCGCCCAGAGCAACACCCGCATCTGGGGCTGGCCGGCCGAGCCGCCGTACAACGGCCAGGTCCCGTACTACTGCGATGGCAACACCTACGCGTGGGGCTCCACCGACGCCGCCCTGCCCTGCACCATGAACGGCGGCGCCAGCGGCGGCCCCTGGATGAAGGACCGCATCAACGCCAACCTGGGCTACGTCTTCGCGGAGACCTCGCGCCGCACCACCAGCGGCACGCCGACCTTGCTCGCGACCCCGAACTCCGGTGACGTGAAGACAATGTTCGACCTGATGACCACCTAGTACGACGCACAGCGGCCCTCGCCCGGGATATCCGGTCGAGGGCCGCTGTCATGTCTCAGTTGCTGTTGATAAAGGTGCGGGCGAGTTCTTGGCCGCGGGAGGTGGCGAGGGTCTGGTTTTCGATCGGGTTGATGGTCGAGTTCTTGAAGACGATGTAGGTGACCGGGCCGTCGGTGCCGCCGTTGGCCGGGTTCGGGTTGATGCCTAGGGCAACGGCTGAGGCGTACGACGCCTCGCCGATGATGTCGGTCGGGCCGGTGTCGCCGACGACGGCGTACTTGACCTGGTTGTTGTAGATGACCGCGACCACACCGCCACCGGCGATCTGGAAGTTCTGGTAGTTCCACGTGCCGCTCGGGCTCGGTACGACGACGTACGGGAGCTGGGCTGCGTTCAGCGGCTGGTTCGTCGAGGTGTGGAAGGCGGTGTCCGGCTGGAACCAGGGGTCGGTCTGCTCGTTGCATTGCGTGGTGCGCAGGCCGTCGCAGTCGATGTCGAGGTCGGCCTTCCAGAAGACAGCGCCATTCTTGCCGCAGACCGGGACGGTCGGGCTCAACTCGGTGTCGGTCTTGTAGAGGCCGTTGGAGATCTGGCTGCAGCCGGTGACCTTGGCGAGCAGTTCGGCCGCAGTCGGCGCGCCACCGCCGCCACCGGAGTCGGAGACTGTGAGGGAGTCGAGATTCGGGCCGCCGTTCGCGGTGGTTGCCGTTGCCTTGATGGTGTGCGAACCCGCGGACAGGGTCGCGTTGACCGTGCTGGTGTTCCAGGTCGTCCACGCGCCGGTGCCGGCGAACTGCGGCGTACTGACGGTTGTCCCGTCGACCGCGATCGACATCGGGCGGTTCACCGTGGTCCCGTTGGCGAAGCGGAAGACCAGCGAGGCATTGCCGCCGGCACCGACGTTGACTGTGAAGGTGACCGAAGAGCCGGTCACATTGTCGTAGTTGACGAACCCGGAGCCGGTGAATCCGTTGTGGTTGGACTCCACCACGCCTTGGGTCCGGGCTGCATTTTCAGCCTCGTACGACGTGGTTGCTGCCGTGGCCGTGGTCGCGATCGTGGGAATCAGCAACGCACTGCCGATCACTGCGAGGGCGAATGCGAGGGGGCGGATACGCATCGAGCACACCTCCGATAGTTAAGAAACTTTCCTAACTGTCGGAACGCGCATTCCTACTGTCAAGGGCCCAGAGGTTCCGGAACTATTTGAGGAACTTCGACAGGCGGCGGTCGGCCAATGGTTTACCGCCGGTCTGACAGGTCGCGCAATACTGCAAGGAAGAGTCGGCGAAGCTCACCTCGCGCACGATGTCGCCGCAGACCGGACATTTCTGGCCCGTCCGCCCATGCACCCGCAGGCCGGACTTCTTCTCCGACTTCAGGTCCTGTACGGCGAGGCCGGCGGACCGGTCGACCGCATCCTGCAGCGTTTCGCGCATGGCGCCGTACAGCGTGGTCAGCTCGTCGTCGGTCAGATTGGAGGCCGGTTTGAACGGGCTCATCTTCGCGACGTGCAGGATCTCGTCGGAGTAGGCATTGCCGATCCCCGCGATCACCGACTGATTACGCAGCACACCCTTCATCTGCACGCGCCCGGCCTTCTTGAGGATCGCGCTGAAGTCCTCGATGGACAGCGAGAACGGCTCGGGCCCGAGCCGCGCGATCCCCGGGACCTCGGCGGGATCACGAACGACGTACACAGCGAGTTTCTTCTGGGTGCCGGCCTCGGTCAGGTCGAACCCGGACCCGTCGTCGAACGCCGTCCGCAACGCGATCGGGCCCTTGCCGGGCCGGACCAGCGTGGTCGACTGCTCGTCACGCCAACGCAGCCAGCCCGCCCGGGCGAGGTGGATGATCAGGTGCACACCCTGAGCGGAGAAGTCGAGGAACTTCCCATGCCGCTGGACGTCGTCGATCAGCAGACCGACCAGCGCCGACACCGGCGGGTCATAGGTCTTCAGCGCGCTGATCGCGGTGATGTCAGCGCGCACGAACGCCCGCCCGACGGCACGCTCCCGCAGGAAAACCGCCAGCGACTCGACCTCCGGCAACTCAGGCACAGCAACAGTGTGCCCGATACCAGGGACAGTTTCGGGTTATCACCCATAGGAGACAGGTTGTGCGGGCCGATAGTGTCAAGGACAAGTCAACGAAGGAGGCCCCCATGGGAGGCTTGGTGAAGAACTTGCTGAAAGGCGCGGTCGTCGCGAAGGTGGTTCAGGTTGCACAGCGTGAGCTGAGCAAGCCGGCGAACCAGCAGAAGATCAAGCAGGCGTTCCAGAAGATCCAGCAGCGCCGCACGCACTAGACAGGCTTGTGCGCCTGCAACGTGTAGGTCGCTGCCAGCCGCTCGGGGTTGTCGGTGAGTCGCCACTCACCGGCACCATCCACGGTCATCAGACCGTCCAGCCCACACCAGGGCGCGCTGTCGTGCTCGGCGAGTGAATCGAACACCAGCCCCGCCTTCTGTACGGCGGTGATGGTCTCGCCGAGCCCGTGATTCCAGTCGTGCGTGGTGTTCTGGGTGAACTCCACGTCGGTCTCGACGTAGGTGCCACCCTCCTCGAAGACCGTCGCTTCGGCCGTCTCGAAGTACGGGTACTTCAACGCCACCTCGCGATTGACGGACTCCAGCGCCCACAACATCGGGTGCCCTTCGCGGATGAAGAGCCGCCCGCCGGGCTTCAACAGGCCGGCCACGACCTGCGCCCAGCGGTCGATGTCCGGGATCCAGCACAACGCGCCGATCCCGGTGTAGACGAGGTCGTACGACGACGCCCCGAGCACCTCGACCGCGTCGTACACGTCGGCCACATGGAAGTCGGCCTCCAGCCCCAGCTCGTCCGCCAGCGCCTGCGCGGCCTCGACCGCGGGCGGCGAGAAGTCCAGCCCGCTCATCCGCGCCCCGAGCCGGGCCAGCGACAGCGTGTCCGTACCGATGTGGCACTGCAGGTGCACCCCGCGCAGCCCGGAGATGTCCCCGAGCCGCGGCAGGTCGAAGCGAACAACCTCACTCAGGTACGACGAGTCTGTGGCGAAGTCGGCCACGTGGTAGCTCGGTGAAGCCACGTGGGCCGCGACGCGTTCGTCCCAGCTGGCTCGGTTGATCTCGCGGTAGTCGGTCACCGCCCGACTGTGGCACAACCGGGCGGTGGGTTCGATCGGTTTATTCGACGGCAGTGGTCCAGATGCGCGCCTTGTAGAACTGCGCGCCCGACCGCGAGCGATCCGCCGACTGGGAGAAGCGGACCGTCTTGTTGGCCCAGTCGCGCGGCTGGGTGCCGTCGCCGCGGATCGACACGACCTCGCCCGAGGAGTGCTTCACGTACGACTTCACACTCCGCTCCGAGGAGATCTGCCGGCTACGGAACGTCCCGCCGTCGGTGAGAAGTTCGTAGACGCCCTTGGTCGCTGTGATCAGCATCTTGTTCTTGTTGGTGTAGTCGGGCTGCAGGTCGTGCCCGAGGTTCCCGCTGCCGAGGCTGAAGTGGGCGGCGTACTTGAGCCGGGTGTTCCGGCCGCTGCCCATGACCGCGTAGTGGCTGAAGCGGTTCTTGCCGACCACCCAGAGCAGCTTGAAGGTCGGGTCCCACAGCACTCCGTGCGCGCCGGCGTAGTCGACCGTCTGCACCTGCTTCAGGCTGGCCAGGTTGCCGACGCTGGTCGGCGCGTACAGCGTGAGTTTGCCGTCGGAGCTCGCCACTACGACCGAGCCGTTCCCCGGCACCCGCTCGATCGCATGCGGGTTGCCACCCGGTGTCGCGCTCCACTTCAGGTCGTTGCCTTCGGTGTGCTTCTCGCTACCGATGTCGACGATGCCTGCCTTGCCGCCGGACGCGGCCACCAAGGCGATCCAGCCCTGCGCCTCGGTGGCGCGGATCTTCACATCACTCAGGTTCGCCCAGGCGCCGCCACCCGGAGTGAAACTCCAGTGCACGTTCGCGTCGGTGAACGCTTTGCTCTTAGGGAAAACCAGCACCTTGTTCTTGGTCTGCTCGGTGGTGGCCACGTAATAGTCCGTGGCCGCCACCGCGTCCTGCTGCCCCAGAAGTGTTGCCGCCGGCGCGGCTACCGCTGCCGCCGCCAGCCCTTGCAGGAACGTCCTGCGCTGCATCACAGTGTCTCCTCACAGTCGAGAGCGTGATCTTGAGGTCCTTAGATCAGCAAACCCGACTGTTGGTTCACGAGTAGACCAAAGTCACGCGGCGTGACGACCGGGGTGGCTGAGACGAGCCACATGAATCCGCCGTACGGCGGCCGGGGTTGCGGTGGGCTTTCCGGTGAAGGGCTTGGCCGAGCCGCCGAGGGCGAGCAGGTCCAGCTTGGTTCGGGCCACGTCACGGTCGCCGGTCGAGCCGTCCAGATCGGCGGTGTGCCGACGGTGGCTGACCTCGAGGGCCGCAATCAGGGCCAGTACGAGTACTGCGATCACCACGATTCCGTTCATGGCAGTAATCTTGCTACCAACTAGATCCCGCCACAATTGGCACTTTTGACATACTCCATCAACTTCCTGCCATACTGGCTGCATGCTGCGGAAGATCGCCGTCGTACTGCTGGAGGACGTGTCCCTGTTCGAGTTCGGCGTGGTCTCCGAGGTGTTCGGGATCGACCGGACCGACGACGGGGTGCCGCCGTTCGAGTTCAAGGTCTGCGCGGCTGAGCCGGGCGTACCCATGTCCACCAGTAGTAGTCACTCGGCCGTCATCGCGCCGTACGGGCTGGAGGAAATGGAGGACGCCGACCTGATCGCGGTGCCGGCGACCACCTGGCGGCATGCGTACGACGAGCGCACGCTTGAGGCACTACGGAGGGCCGAGGCGCGCGGGGCGATCCTGCTGACCGTCTGCTCGGGCGCCTTCGTGCTGGGCGCTGCTGGGCTGCTGGATGGCCGGCCATGCACCACGCACTGGCGCTACGCGCAGCAGTTCGAGGAGCAGTTCCCGCTGGCCAAGCTGGATGCGGACGTGCTGTTCGTCGACGACGGCAACATCATCACCAGCGCCGGCACGGCGGCCGGAATCGACGCCTGCCTCCACCTGGTCCGCCGCGAGCTCGGTAGCGCAGTGGCGACCCGCATCGCGCGCCGCATGGTCGTCCCGCCGCAGCGCGACGGCGGCCAGCGCCAGTACGTCGAGGTGCCGGTCCCCGAGCAGTCCGGCGAGAGCCTGCAGCCGGTGCTGGACTGGATGGTCGAGAACCTCACGGTCGAGCACACCGTGCCCGCACTGGCCCGCCAGGCGCAGATGTCCGAGCGCACCTTCGCCCGGCGCTTCGTCGCCGAGACCGGGACCACACCGCTCAAGTGGGTCACCACCCAGCGCGTACTGCGCGCCCGGACACTGCTTGAGCAGACCCGGATGGGGATCGAGCAGATCGCCTCGGAGTCCGGATTCGGGACCGCGGCACTGCTGCGGCACCACTTCCGCCGCGTCGTCGGCGTACCGCCGCAGGACTACCGGCGCACATTCCGTACCACAGCGTGACGTGACGCACACGATTTGCAACGACCCGGGGGCCTCCCACTAGGATCGTGGAAGTATCACGGGGGCGGATTCAGGCGGTGGTTGCAACGCCGGGTGGATTTGCTTGGTCGGATAGTAGTTTGTCGAGGGCCTCGGTGGGGGTGCGCCAGTTGAGGCGTTTGCGGGGCCGGTTGTTGAGTTCGGTGGCGACTTTGTCGAGGTAGCCGGGTCCCCAGCGGGATAGGTCGGTGCCTTTGGGGAAGTACTGGCGCAGGAGGCCGTTGGTGTTTTCGTTGGTGCCGCGCTGCCAGGGTGAGTGCGGGTCGCAGAAGTAGATGTCCAGGCCGGTGGCCTCGGCGATCCGGGCGTGGCCGGCCATCTCGCGGCCTTGATCCCAGGTCAGGGTGCGGCGCAGGTGTTGAGGTAGTTCGGTCATTTTGCGGGTCATTGCGTCGGCGACGGTGGCGGCGGTGTGGTTGTCGCGCAGGTGGAGCAGGAGAACGAATCCGGTGGCCCGCTCGACCAGGGTGCCGATCGCGGATCCGGACTCGGCCGATCCGAGGATCAGGTCGCCTTCCCAGTCGCCGGGAACGGCGCGGTCTTCGACTTCTTTGGGGCGCTCGGAGATGTTGACCATGTCCGGGATCCGGCCGCGTCGTTCACCCTCGGTCCGGCGTGGTTTGCGCAGCCCCCGGCCGGTGCGTAGGTGCTTGACCAGCTCACGTTTCAGCGCGCCGCGTCCTTGGACATACAGCGATTGGTAGATGGTTTCGGGTGACACCCACATCTCCGGATCGTCGGGGAAATCCTCACGCAGCCGGGCCGCGATCTGCTCAGGACTGTGATTCTCCTTCAACCGGGCCTGGACCACGCGGCGCAGAGCCAGGTGCGTTGCCAGTTTCGCCTCCTTCGGCCGGCGCGCTTTCACGTCCGCGTCCGCCTGGGCCAACGACGCCCGATACGGGCGGTGATGACCATCGTCGGTTCTCTGCGGGATCCGTTTCAGTTCCCGGCTGATCGTGGACGGATCCCGCCCTAGCCGTTCGGCGATCTTGCGCCGGCTCATGCCGCCGGCATACAGCACGGCGATCTCTTCCCGCTCGGCCAAACACAAGTACCGCCCCTGCCCACCAGCCTGCGCCTTCGGCATCACCCCACCACGATCGCTGAACCACTGACGACCCTTATCGGCCGACACACCAGCCGCTACCGCGGCCTCCTTCACCCCCACCCCCGCACGCACCCCACGCCAAAACCGGTACTCCAGCTCCACCGGCAACCGCGGACGACCCCTCCGAACACCCACCACAACACCCCTTTCAACAAGCCGGTGTTGCAACCACCCCTAGAACCCGCCGCCGAAAAACTCACGCGTAGTGGCGGCCGGAGCGGCTGGCCAGGCGTGACCGGGCCAACAGTTGGGGGCTTGAACAAGAAACGGTGGGCCGGGACAGACATCCCAGGAGCTAAGGGTGTCAAGCTGCGAGTGGTTCGGTGTGGTGTTGCCAGGCGGTTTCTTCGTTGTAGGGGGTGCTGGTTTTGAGGCAGCCGTGGAGGATGCCGACGAGGCGGTT
>NZ_SMKX01000085.1 GCF_004349055.1 Kribbella antibiotica | reverse complement strand
CCCCAGTCCGCAAACGCCTCCGCTACCCCCGCCCCTAGCCAACCCCTTTGAGCCCGGCAGTGGGCAGGAAAAAAACCTGGGGCGGAGTTGCCGCTCGAGCCCCAGGTAAGCGGTCAGCGGCCGACCGGTTCTCAGGCCAGCCTGTCTAAGGCAGATGAACGGGCCGCTGCGCTTGTATGACGTCTTAGTGGCGGGCCCCCGGGGAGTGCATCAACTGGACGCAGCACCTCGTCCGCCGGCTAATCACCCGGGGGCCCGCTCGTGGTTCGATCATATGTTCGAATACGCTTCGAACGCAAGTCCTGCTTTACGGGCGGCGGCAGGAGTAGGCGACGGCGTCGCGGCCGATGCGGGTGATGATGAGGGTGGCGGAGGTGGTGCCTTTGGGGGAGAGCTTTTTGCGGAGGACGGCGGGGTCCAGGTCCACGCCGCGCTTCTTGATCTCGAGGGTGCCGATGTCCGCGCTGCGCACCCAGGCGCGCAAAGCCTTCTCCTTGTACGGCAGCTCTTCGATCACCTCGTACGCCGACGCGAGCGGAGTCTCGACGAGCTTGTCGGCCGTCACGTAGGCGATCCGCGGATCCAGCAGCCACCCGTCGACCGCAGCAGCCACCGCAGTCACCAGACCAGCCCGTACGACGGATCCGTCCGGCTCGTAGATGTAGTTGCCGACCGGCCCGCTGTCAGTCTCCGGTGCGTCCGTCACGGTCGCGCCACCCGGCAGCAGCGTCGCGCGCCGCGCAGTGCCGGAGTACAAAGCCCCAGACCACAGCGCCGCCTCCTTCACCTCGCCCGCGTCGCTGATCCACTCCGCCTCGACCCCATCCGGTACTGCGTCGTGCGGGATCCCCGGTGCGACCTTCACGCACGCGGTGCGTTCCAGCAGTCCCGTGACGAAGCTCCACGGCGGCGAATAGGCGTTGTGGTCGAACACTCGGCGCCCATCCGCTCGCCGCGCCGGGTCGGCGAACACGACGTCGTACGGCGTGATGTCCGTCGACTCTGCATCGCCGACCAGTACCTCGCCGGGCAGGTCGAGCGCAGCGAGGTTGGCGCGCGCAGCGGCAGCGGTCTCGGGATCACGTTCGACTCCAGTGACCCGAAGGCCGGCTCGGGCCGCGCTGATGAGGTCTCCGCCGATTCCGCAGCCCAGGTCGACCACACTGCTGCCCGGCAATGCCGCTGCGATCCGGGCGGCCCGGTGAGTGCCCACGACGGTCCGAGTGGACTGCTCATAGCCGTCAGGTGTGAAGAACATCCGTGCGGCATCCGCACCGAACTTCGCGACAGCCCGGTGTCGCAGTGCGGCCTGCGTGACCGCAGCACTGACCAGCAACCCGTCGTACCGGCGTCGGAGCTTCTCTACGACCTGCAGCTCACGCCCAACCTGGTACTCCGCACAAGCGGCCGCTAGTACTTCGGGAGCGTCCAGTAGAGCGGTGACAGTCACCCGCGCAGTTTAGAGCGGGCTGGAACAGGTCTTGCTCCAGCTGCGGGTGCTGGTGGAGTAGAGGCGCCAGTTCATCGCTGAGCGGGTCTTGGGGCCGTAGATGCCGTCCGCGATGATCTTGTGCTTGCGCTGGACCATGGTGACGACGCCGCGGGTGTTCTTCCCGTAGATGCCGTCGATGGCGAGCTTGGTGCCGTAGCAGGAGTTCAGGTTGCGCTGCAGGACCTGGATCGACGTCTCGGGATCACCCGTCCGGTCGGATCCACGGTGCGGGTTGTCGCCGTACTTCAGGTTGCAGTCGGTGCTGTTGCTGCCGTTGACCGACGGCATCGGGATGCCCCAGGTCTTGTTGACCGGGATCAGCCGAGCGGAGCGGCACTGGCCCAGCTTGGCCTCAGCTGCAGCGGCCGCCTCCAGAGAGGTCTGGTCACTGGCCTTGTTCGCTGTCAGGGGCGCGGCCTGGTCGCTTGCCGGCTTCGGCGCGGCCGCCTCCTGCTTCTTGGAGGCGTTCGCCGCGACCGCACCGACCGCCAACGCACCTACGGCGGCGAGCACCACGAGGGTGCGGCCGGAGAGTTTCGGCAGCTTGGGGAGCGAGAAAGCCATGGGAAGACGGTCCCACGCCGGCCCGGGTTAGGCCAGCGTGTGACCACTATCCGCACACGGCCGAGTGCTCAGAGCTTGTCGTAGCAGGCCTTGCTCCAGGCGTTCGTGGTCGGGTTGTGCATCCGCCACTTGATCGCCGAGCGGGTGTTCGGGCCGTAGATGCCGTCGGCGGGCAGCTTGAGCTTCTTCTGGACCGCCTTCACTGCGGCAGCGGTGTTGGCGCCGTACTTGCCGTCCTTGGCCAGCTTGTAGCCGTAGCAGTAGTTCAGGTTGCTCTGCAGCGCCTGGATCGCCTTGGCCGGGGCGCCAAAGGGGTTCTTCGGGTCGCGGTGCGGGTTGTCACCGAGCTTCAGGTTGCAGGTGGTGCTGGTGCTCTCCCACTCGCCCGGGACGAAGACCTCCCAGCCACCCCCGACGCTCTTGAAGGAGGCGTCGTCGCACTGGTTGAGGGCTGCGGCCGAGGCGGGTGCAGCTGAGGCGACCAGCGGTGTGACGGCGAGTGCGGCCACTGCGAGTGCGACAACGGAGTTGCGGAGTCGTACGGACATGATGACCTCTCCAAGATCAGGACCCCGCCGGTGCGGAGTCTTGTGCGGGGTGAGACACCGATCGTGACGAAAAGGTTCGGATTCGCTACCCGAAGTGATCGCTCCTTGATGTCTCGTATCGAGACAGACTTGGCACTCGAGTTGACCGAGTGCTAATCGCGGCCTAGATTCGGTGTTGGCACTCTCCTAGTGAGTGTGCCAACGGTCCGGCCTCCTGAGCCCCGCGACGGCAGGGGAGCGCGACCGCGCAGTACCACAGACAAAAGTGCGAATTCGACCGTGGAGGTCAGCAAGTGTCGGTCACGATCAAGCCGCTCGAGGACCGCGTCCTCGTCGCGCCGCTCGAAGCCGAGCAGACCACGAAGTCCGGCCTGGTGATCCCGGACACCGCCAAGGAGAAGCCCCAGGAGGGCGAGATCCTCGCCGTCGGTCCGGGCCGGATCGACGACAACGGCAACCGCGTCCCGCTGGACGTCACCGTTGGCGACAAGGTCATCTACTCCAAGTACGGCGGCACCGAGGTCAAGTACGACGGCCAGGACTACCTGATCCTGGGCGCCCGCGACATCCTCGCAGTCGTCAGCAAGTGACGACCGCCCACTGTTCCTGACTGACACCGCCCCGGCCGCCTCTGGCACCGGGGCGGAGCCGGTCAGGGCAGTGGGACCTGGATCGAAACCTGCTACGCGAGACATTCAGAAAAGGACTGGTTTTCTTCATGCCGAAGATCCTCGAGTTCGACGAGAACGCTCGGCGCGCGCTGGAGCGTGGCGTCGACAAGCTCGCGAACACGGTGAAGGTGACGCTGGGCCCGAAGGGCCGCTACGTCGTCCTGGACAAGAAGTGGGGCGCCCCGACCATCACCAACGACGGTGTGACCGTCGCCCGTGAGGTCGAGCTGGACGACCCGTTCGAGAACCTTGGTGCGCAGCTGGCCAAGGAGGTCGCCACCAAGACCAATGATGTCGCCGGTGACGGCACCACCACCGCGACGGTGCTGGCGCAGGCGCTGGTGCACGAGGGCCTGCGGGCCGTCGCCGCCGGGGTCAACCCGATGGGCCTCAAGCGCGGGATCGAGGCGGCTGTCGAGGCCGTCTCCGCGCGGCTCGTCGAGACCGCCCGGCCGGTGGACAACAAGGGCGACATGGCCCACGTTGCCACCATCTCCGCCCGGGACGCCGAGATCGGCGCCCTGATCGCGGACGCGTTCGACAAGGTCGGCAAAGACGGTGTCATCACCGTCGAGGAGTCGAACACCTTCGGGACCGAGCTCGAGTTCACCGAGGGTATGCAGTTCGACAAGGGCTACATCTCGCCGTACTTCATCACCGACGCCGAGGCCGGCGAAGCGGTGCTGGAGGACCCGTACATCCTGATCCACCAGGGCAAGATCTCCGCGATCGCGGACCTGCTGCCGCTGCTGGAGAAGGTCGTGCAGTCCGGCAAGGCGCTGCTGATCATCGCCGAGGACGTCGAGGCCGAGGCCCTGTCCACCCTCGTGGTGAACAAGATCCGCGGCAACTTCACCTCCGTCGCCGTCAAGGCGCCGGGCTTCGGTGACCGCCGCAAGTCGATGCTCGAGGACCTCGCTGCCCTCACCGGCGCCCAGGTCATCGCGCCGGAGGTCGGGCTGAAGCTCGACCAGGTCGGCCTCGAGGTGCTCGGTACGTCGCGCCGCATCGTCGTCACCAAGGACAACACCACTGTTGTCGAGGGTGCCGGCAAGGCCGACGACATCGAGGGCCGGGTCAACCAGATCAAGGCCGAGATCGAGCGGACCGACTCCGACTGGGACCGCGAGAAGCTGCAAGAGCGGCTCGCGAAGCTCGCCGGTGGCGTCTGCGTGATCAAGGTCGGCGCGGCCACCGAGGTCGAGCTCAAGGAGAAGAAGCACCGGATCGAGGACGCCGTCTCCGCGACGCGCGCCGCGATCGAAGAGGGCATCGTCGCCGGTGGCGGCTCTGCTCTGGTGCACGCTGCCACGGTGCTGGACGACGGCCTGGGCCTCGAGGGCGATGAGCTCGCGGGTGTCCGGATCGTTCGCAAGTCGGTTGTCGAGCCGCTGCGCTGGATCGCCGAGAACGGTGGCTACGAGGGTTACGTCGTGACCTCGAAGGTTGCGGAGCTCGAGGTCGGCAGCGGCTTCAACGCCGCCACCGGCGAGTACGGCGACCTGCTCGCCCAGGGTGTCCTGGACCCGGTCAAGGTGACGCGTTCCGCGCTCGCCAACGCCGGTTCCATCGCCGCCCTGCTGTTGACGACCGAGACCCTGATCGTCGACAAGCCCGAGGACGACGAGCCCGCCGCAGCCGGTCACGGCCACGGCCACGGTCACTGACCTCAGGTAAGTAGTACGTAGTAACAACAGCACCGCCCCGGCACCTTGTGTGTCGGGGCGGTGTTTCAATTCCGGGTTTCATTTCGCGCGCAGCCGCCGTACGACGGTCACGGCGATCGCCACCGCGATCCCGGCGGCACCGAGCAGGTAGGTGATCGTCGGGCTCATGAACTTCGACAGGCTCGGAGCCTCGCTCGGACCGAGCAGCCAGACCGCGACCGGTACGGCGTACGCGGTGGTGAGGGCGGTTGCCCAGAGCCGGACGACGCGCTGGCGGAGCGCCTTGATCAGCACGATCAGGACCGGGATGCCGCCGAGGAACGCCCAGCCGGTGAGCACCATCACGGGGAAGATCCAGGCGGCGATCACGATGCCGCGCGACGGGCCGCGAGTGAGAGTGGTGGTCGTCATCGTCAGCAGCCCTTCTCGGACTCGGCCTTGAGGTCGGTCAGCCAGGCGTCGAGGCCGATGCCCAGGAACGTGCGGGACACCTCCGGCATCGCCTCGACCTGAGCACCGGTCCAGCTCTCCTCGGTGCGCACGATCGTGCCGCCGCGAACCTTCTCGAAGTTCCAGACATGCACACCGCGGTCGATCGTCAGCCCCTCGCCGATGGCCGGGCCGCTCCAGCGCAGGCACTGGTTGTGCTTGGCCTGGTGAACCGTCGAGGTGATCACCAGCGTCGTCTTGGGCGTGTACGGCGTTGCCTCGACCGGGGTGGTCCAGCGGAACGCTGAGCCCGCGCGGAGGGGACCGTGGTCGAGGCGCTTGGCGCTCGCGACCGGCTTCTGCCAGCGCGTCCACTTCGCCACGTCCGTCTGCACCTTCCAGATCTTGCTGACCGGCGCCTTGATGAAGATCTCGTTCCGGTAGCTGATCTTCGAGCTCTGGTCGACCGTCTGCCCCTGGCAGGCCAGCGGGGCGGGGGCGGCAGCGGCGGGGGCCGGTGTGGGCCCCGCCAGCAGGGCTGCGGCGGCGAGCGGGGCGGCGATCAGGGCAGTGATGCTCATCAGGTTCTCCTTAGTGGTTATCGCGTTAGTTAGAAGCTATAACATTCCAAGGTTGAGAGTCAATAAGAAAAGTGAGAGGTTCTAACCATGGGTCCGAGAGAGCGCTACCGCGAGCAGGTCCGCGACGAGGTCAAGCAGCGCGCGTGGGAGCAGATCGCGACGGCCGGAGTGCCTGCCCTCTCGCTGAACGCGATCGCCAAGCAGATGGGGATGAGTGGGCCGGCGCTCTACCGGTACTTCGCCAACCGCGACGAGCTGATCACCGCGCTCATCCGCGACGCGTATCGAAGCCTCGCCGACACCGTGCGCTCGTCGTACGAGGCCGGTACGACGGACCTGGTCGGCCTGGCCGTGGTGATCCGGGAGTGGGCGCTCGTGGATCCGCACCGCTACCTCTTGATCTACGGAACGCCGGTGCCCGGCTATCACGCCCCGGCCGACACGACCGCGATCTCGGACGAGGTGATGGCCGTGATCGTCGAGGCGGCCGGTGCGCCGGCCACCGCCGTTCATCGCGGGTTGCTGTTCTGGACCCGCGTCCATGGTGTGCTCTCGCTGGAACTGGCCGGGCATTTCGCCGGGATGGATGTCGATCCGGCCGCGTTGGTGACGCAAGAGATCGGTGCGCTGGCCGACCGTACGGGCCAGTAGTCACGGATTGTGATGAAGTGGCCAGTAGCGGCCACGGATTGCCACTAGGCAAGCAAGAGGTGAGAGCCGTACCATCTTTCACGCTGACCGGTCCGACACGAGGGGGCGAGGGGTGACTGAGGTCCGAGTACCGCACACCCACGACCGGGTCGAGCTCAGGGATCTAGCAGCGCTTGCCGCCAACGGGGACCATGCAGCTCTCAACGACCTGCTCACACGGGTGCGCGCCGTAGCGCACCGCTATGTCCGGTCCCGCTTGTGGACCTATCCAGGCGGCGCCGACATGGTCGACGACGTCTCGCAAGAAGTCTGTGTCGCGGTCTTCGGTGCACTGGGCCGGTACCGTGACGAGGGAAGGCCCTTCGAGGCCTTCGTCTACGGCATCGCGGCCCGCAAGGTCGCCGATGCCCAACGCGCGTTCGCGGTTGCCGACGTCACCACGCCGGACATGCCGGACGGAGCGGACGAGTCGCCGACGCCTGAGGAGCATGCGGTCCGGCACTCGGAGGTCCAGCACATCATGGATCTGCTGGAGAGACTGCCGGAGAAGCTGCGGGAGATCCTGCGGCTCCGGGTGGTCGCGGGGTTGTCAGCCGAGGAGACCGGCCGAGCACTGGGGATGACACCGGGGGCGGTGAGGGTCGCACAGCATCGGGCGTTGAACACGCTCAGGGGGTATGTGGGGCATGAGGCACGAGGAGCAGGGGAGGGGCATCATGGCTGACCGATTCGATCTCGACGCGATCGACGCCGATGACGCACTGCTCGACCTACTGGCCGCTGGAGGGGAGTCCGCGCGGTTCGCGGGCGAGAACGACCCGGCCGTCGCGCTGCTGGCCGAGCTGCGACTGGCGGTAGAGGTGATCGACGAGCTTCCGGTGGAGACGATCGACGACGCGGAGAGCTTCCTGGCGCGTTGCGCTGCGCTGAACCCGGTGACGGACCCGTTCGCCCGCAAGATGGCGGCCCGTGGTCTGGCGCTCGGTGTCGCTGCGGTGGCCGCGCTGTCGGTCTCCGGGGTGGCGGCTGCCGTCAACGGCAACCCGCTGTCGCCGTACGAGAAGGTGATCGAGAAGATCACCGAAGCAGTCACGCCGACGACCGACTTCCCGAAGGAACAGCTCGACGGGCTGCCGGTCCTCGACAAGGCGAAGATCGTCAGGGTCCAGAAGAACTTCCAGAAGAAGCAGGAAGAGAAGGCCGCCGAGGCCGAGCACGACCGGACGCTGGCCAACGGCGAGCTGCCGCAGGGCAACCTCGACTCGCCGACGCCGCCGCTGGCGCGGGTGATGCCGCCGGCCAAGCCGTCGGTGATCGAGCAGCCGCCGCCGCAGCAGCCGACCACGCAACCGCCGACTCAGCCGCAGCCGGGCGACCCGACGACCAAGCCGACCGACCCGGCCCCGACCGACGGGCCGACGACGGAGCCGAGCACACCGCCGGAGACACCGCCGCCGTCGACCACGCCGACCGAGCCGCCGGCCACGCCGCCGCCGTCCACCGAGCCCACCACGCCGCCCTCGTCGCCGCCGACCAACAACGGCGAGACCGGGACGGGAAGCGAGCCCGGTACGGCGCCGAGCACGGCACCGACCACCCTTCCGGGCGACACCGGTTCGCTGCCGGGGCAGGACAGCCCTGGCGAGACCGGCGACGACAAGCCGTCCGGGGACGACAAGCCGTCCGGGGACGTCAAGCCCAGCACGCCGCCGCTCGGTGACCAGCCGGGTGACACGGGTGACAGTAAGCCGGAAGACAGCAAGCCTGAGGACAGCAAGCCTGAGGACAGCAAGCCGATCGACGCGGCCGCCGCACTGGCCAAGCTGATCGCGCCGGTGCTGCCGACCCCGTCCGGTTCGCCGGCCGAGGCACAGCGCGTGGTGCAGTACTTCGGCGGCGGGCTGGAGCTGACCGGCAAGCACTCCAACGGCAAGGTGACGACCGGTTCGGTCCGCGAGAAGTACACCAAGGGCAAGCACTCCAGCGGCTCGTACGCAGAGGGCAAGCACGCGGCGATCGAGCGGACCCACGGCTCGCTCGACGACGTGACCGTCCTGCGGATCCTCGGCGTACTGAACAAGCGCAGCAACTAACACTGAACACCGATTCAGGGCCCGGGCAATCGCCCGGGCTCTAGTCGTGTTCGGGCACCGATTCTGACTCCTCGTAATGGCGGCATACGATGGTGGTCCGTTCTCGCCGGACAAAGGTGCACGTTTTTCCCATGGACATCACAGCCGCTGGAGTTCCTGACAAGTTTGCCGCCCTCGGCCTGACCTTCGACGACGTTCTGCTGCAGCCGAACGAGTCCGATGTCATCCCCTCCGAAGCCAGCACCCGGTCCCGGGTGAGCCGCAACATCGAGGTCAACATCCCGCTGCTGTCCAGCGCGATGGACACCGTCACCGAGGCCCGGATGGCGATCGCCATGGCCCGCCAGGGCGGTCTGGGCGTGCTGCACCGCAACTTGTCGGTCGAGGACCAGGCCCAGCAGGTCGACCTGGTCAAGCGGTCCGAGTCCGGCATGATCGCGCAGCCGATCACCATCGGCCCGGACGCCTCCATCGGCGAGGCCGACGCGCTCTGCGCGCAGTACCGGATCTCCGGTGTGCCGGTCGTCGACAACGCCGGCGTCCTGGTCGGCATCGTGACGAACCGCGACATGCGCTTCGAGAACGACATGGAGCGCCCGGTCCGCGAGGTGATGACCAAGCAGCCGCTGATCCTCGGCAAGCAGGGCATCTCCGCCGACGACGCGATGGCGCTGCTCAGCAAGCACAAGGTCGAGAAGCTGCCGCTGGTCGACGACGCCGGCAAGCTGACCGGTCTGATCACGCTGAAGGACTTCGTCAAGCGCGACCAGTTCCCCCTCTCCACCAAGGACGCCACCGGCCGCCTCATGGTCGGTGCAGCGATCGGCTTCTACGGCGAGGCGTACAAGCGGGCGATGGCGCTGGTCGAGGCGGGTGTCGACCTGCTCGTCGTCGACACCGCGCACGGTCACTCGCAGGCGCAGCTGGAGATCATTCGCAAGCTCAAGGCCGACCCCGCGACCCGCGGTGTCGACATCGTCGGTGGCAACGTCGGGACCCGCGCGGGCGCTCAGGCGCTCGTCGACGCGGGCGCGGACGGCGTCAAGGTCGGCGTCGGCCCCGGCTCCATCTGTACGACGCGTGTCGTGTCCGGCGTGGGCGTCCCGCAGGTGACCGCGATCTACGAAGCCTCCCTCGCCTGCAAGCCGGCCGGCGTACCGGTCATCGGCGATGGCGGCCTGCAGTACTCGGGTGACATCGCCAAGGCGCTCGTCGCCGGCGCGGACACCGTGATGCTCGGTTCGCTGCTGGCCGGCTGCGAGGAGTCGCCCGGCGACCTGGTCTTCATCAACGGCAAGCAGTTCAAGGCCTACCGCGGGATGGGCTCGCTCGGTGCGATGTCCTCGGCCGGCGGCCTGCGCAAGTCGTACTCCAAGGACCGCTACTTCCAGAACGACGTCGGCAGCGACGAGAAGCTGATCGCCGAGGGCATCGAGGGCCAGGTTCCGTACCGTGGTCCGCTGTCCGCCGTGGCGCACCAGCTGATCGGCGGTCTGCGCCAGTCGATGTTCTACTGCGGCTCCCGGACGGTGACCGAACTGCAGGACAAGGGCCGTTTCGTTCGGATCACCTCGGCCGGCCTGCAAGAATCGCACCCGCACGACATCCAGATGACGGTCGCAGCGCCGAACTACTCCGGCCGCTGATCCGCCTGCAAGCGAAGGACACCAGATGACCGAGATCGAGATCGGCCGGGCCAAGCGCGGGCGGCAGGCGTACGCCTTCGACGACATTGCGATCGTGCCGTCGCGCCGGACCCGTGATCCCGAAGAGGTGTCGGTCGCCTGGCAGATCGACGCGTACCGGTTCGAGCTGCCGATCCTGGCCGCGCCGATGGACTCGGTGATGTCACCGGCGACGGCGATCGCGATCGGGAAGTCCGGCGGCCTCGGGGTGCTGAACCTCGAAGGCCTCTGGACCCGGTACGAGGACCCGGAGAAGCTGCTCGAGGAGATCACCTCGCTCGATCGTGAGCTGGCGACGCACCGGCTGCAGGAGATCTACTCGGCGCCGATCAAGCCCGAGCTGATCTCGCAGCGCGTGCAGGAGATCCGCGACTCCGGCGTCACGGTCGCGGGCGCGCTGTCACCGCAGCGGACCAAGCAGTTCGCGAAGCACGTGGTTGACGCGGGTGTCGACCTGTTCGTGATTCGCGGGACGACGGTCTCGGCCGAGCACGTCTCCGGCCAGGCCGAGCCGCTGAACCTCAAGCAGTTCATCTACGACCTCGACGTACCGGTGATTGTCGGCGGGTGCGCGACGCACCAGGCCGCTCTCCACCTGATGCGGACGGGAGCGGCCGGCGTACTGGTCGGCTTTGGTGGTGGCGCTGCGCACACGACGCGCAAGGTGCTCGGTGTTGCCGTTCCGATGGCGTCTGCGGTGGCTGATGTCGCTGCGGCGCGGCGGGACTACATGGACGAGTCCGGCGGTCGCTACGTGCACGTGATCGCGGATGGTTCGGTCGGCCGGTCCGGTGACGTGGCGAAGGCGATTGCCTGCGGTGCGGACGCCGTTATGGTCGGGTCGCCGTTGGCGCGGGCCAGCGATGCGCCGGGCGGCGGCTTCCACTGGGGCGCCGAGGCCTGGCACGCTGACCTGCCGCGCGGTGAGCGGGTCGAGGTCGGCGTCACCGGGACGATGGAGCAGATCCTGTTCGGCCCGTCATGGGTTCCGGACGGCACGATGAACCTGGTCGGCGCGCTCAAGCGGGCGATGGCGACGACCGGGTACACCGAGCTGAAGGAGTTCCAGCGGGTTGAGGTCGTCGTCGGTTGAGCACCGGTGTCCTGATCCTGCACGGTTCCAGCGGTGTACCGGATCTGGATCGGGCCCGGATCCTCGAGGCCGAGGGGTACGACGTACTGGCGCCTGCCTGGCCTGTTCGCAGTGAGGTGGCGCTGGAGGCGTTCCCGCTCGACGAGCTCGAGGACAACAACGACCGGATCGTGGTGATCGGCAGCTCCTGGGGTGCCGAGGCCGCGCTGCTGCTCGGCGCCTTGGACGAGCGGGTGTCGGCAGTGGTCGCCTTCGCTCCGGGTGCCTACATCTGGGGCCGGGTCGAGGAGGACGGCAGCCAGCGGTCGGCGTGGACCTGGCGCGGTGTGCCGCTGCCGTTCGTGCCCTTCGACACCGACTGGCAGTCCACCGACGATCCGCCGAGCTATACCGAGATGTATCGGCACAGCCTCCGGATCGCGCCGGACGTCGACGTAGCCCGGATCCCGGTCGAGCAGATCAAGGACGTCCTGCTGATCGCCGGTGGTGACGACAAGGTCTGGCCGTCGGTGGACTTCGCCGAGGAGATCATCCGGCGGCGCGGGTCGTTGCCGACGCGGCTGGTGGTCGGGCCGGAGGCCGGCCACCGCGTGGTGCTGCCGGGTGAGACACCGAAGACGGCTGGACAGTCGATGGCCCGCGGCGGGACCGACGCGGCCAACCGCGAGCTCGGTGAGCGAGCCTGGCCGGAGATCCTCAACGTCCTTGCAGGTTAAGGCGACGTGCGGCGGACCGCGCGACTTGGTGATCTCTGAAAGGATTACGGCCATGGGATTGTTCAGCCGTAGCAACCGCAACCAGGACGCCGACAACGCCGCCCTCTCGGGAGCGCGCACGAAGCTGACTTCGGACGACGTCGACCAGGTCCGGTTCCTGATCACTTCCCGGCTGATGGTGAACGCCACCAAGCTGGTGATGGACCGGACCGGGCTCGATCTGAAGAAGTCGAAGCAGATCGTCGACGAGATTCGGTACGGGACGTATGTGCCGCCGATCAAGAAGACCCCGCTGATGCGCAGACCGGGCACGAACCTGGCCGAGCGCACCCGCGCCTTGAAGGCGGCCGGCGAGTTGCATCAGGCAACGGCATTGGTTGTCTCCGAGACCGGCATGACCGAGGTTGAGGCCGGTCTGTTCGTCGGAGCGTTGAAGCCGCAAGAGGACTACTGACGGGGGCGTCAGCCGATGCGGCGCTCTGGGCCGGTCAGTAGCTGCTGGGCGGCCTCATGGGCGTGCTGTGATGCAGTGAGGTCACCAGTGGCAGCCAGGAGGTCACCATGGTGGCGGTAGCAGTCGGCGGCCAGGTCCTTCATCTCGGGGTCGTCGTCGGTGAAGGGGATCAGAGCGGTCGCCACCTCGGCACACCAGCCGGCCAGGTCAAGCGCTAGCTCCAGGCGGCCGGATTGGTAGTACGCCTCGGACACGTCGCGGAGCAGCTTGGCCCAGATGGGTGCGTAGGTGCCCGTCTCGTACCGCATCCGCTGTGAGTCACGCTCTGACGAAATGGCGAAGAGGTAGTGCGCCTCCACCCCCAGCGTCAGCGCAGCGTCCACATCCTGCTGCAGCAACTGCGGAACCAGCTCCGCCAGCTCAGCCGCGCGGACTGCGGCCGATTCAGGGTCAGTGCGGCCGGAGACCGTCGCCAGCGTCATACCGGGTGCGGGCTCGGCCAGAGCGAGCAGGCGGAAGTACTGCTCGTACGGGCCGAGCTTGATCTCCGCGTTCTCGAGTGCGGTGACCAGAGTCAGTGGCAGACCACGCTCCAGCTCCTCAGTGACGCGGGCAGCGGTCTCGGCGTCGGTGTCGAAGGCAGTGCGGAGGCAGGTCTCGCCCTCCATGATCCGGCCGACGATTCCGAGGTGCTTGCCCTTGCGGGTGAGCGCTGCCACCAGAGTGCGCATGTCGGTCGCGGAATCCGAGTCAGCGAGGGTGTCTGCCGTGGTCAGGCCGATCTCGTCCGCTTCCAGCGCCAGGTCGAGTCGCCCCTCGGCTGCATGGACATCTGCCGAGACAGCGGTCGCCGTACAGAGGTAGCGCGCGTACGACAGGGACTGCGGGCTCTCGTTGATCTGATCGGCCAGTTGCAAGAACAGTTGGGTGGCTGCGTCCGCTGAGGCGACGGCCAGCGCAGGGTCGCCGTACCGGCGCAGGATGAGGGCGTTCATCGCCAGCACCCGGGCGAAATCCGGCTGGTGCCGCAGACCGTCCTCACCACTGACCAGCTGGCCGTAGGAGATCACCGCACCGTCCATCTCCAGTACGGCGGTAGCGCCGCGACCGCGGTGCGCCTGTGTCATGGCCCGTCGCGCCCGGACGTCAGCCAAGACGGATGTGGCGTCGAGCACACCGGCGTCGCTCAGCTCGGTATAGCCCAGCTGCGCCTCGTGCAGCGCCGCCAGCGCCTCCTCGTGCCGACCTGATGCGTTCAGGGAGCCGGCCAGCTCGTACTGCGTTGCGGCCATCAGATGCTTGGCCTCGTAGTGATTCGGGCTTTCTTCGGCCCGCACCCTGGCCAGCTCGATCACGCGCTGCTGGTACGGCCCGGCCTCGTCAGCCCGGCCTTCCTCGATCAGTACTTGGGCTGTCTGCAGCGCCTCACCGAGCTCGTCCTCAGGAGGCGTCCAGAGCCCCCCGCTGTCCACCATCTCCTACATCCACCCCTTCGCAGCTTCAGCCGTCCAGCCTAGGGCAATGCATCTGCATGCGCAGTGGGACACGAACGGGACTTCCGCTACTGACATCCGCTATTACTGGCAGGTAGCCTGGCTAGATGAGCGAGCAGACCTCGATTCCTGCTGACCCGGAGCTGGACCCGACCGCGTCGTACGCGACCGACCAGTCGGTGATCCGGCGACTGTCGGGGTTGCTGCGCGCTACCGCCGGGACCCGTACGACGTACGCGCCCGCTACTGGGCAGCCGATCGCAGACCTGCCGCTGTCCAGTCCGGACGACGTGCTCACCGCGGTGCGGACGGCGCGGAAGACGCAAGCGAGCTGGAAGCGGGTGCCGCTGGACGAGCGGGCCGCGATCCTGCTGCGCTACCACGACCTGGTGCTGGACCACCGGCACGAGCTGGTCGACCTGGTGATCCGGGAGTCCGGCAAGGCCCGCAAGCAGGCCTTCGAAGAGGTGGCGCACGTTGCGCTCACTGCGCGGTACTACGGCCGCAAGGCGCATGAGCTGCTCGATCCGCAGCGCAAGCTTGGCATGTTCCCGGTGCTGACCCGTGCGGAGCAGCGGTTCGTCCCCAAGGGTGTCGTCGGCATCATCTCGCCGTGGAACTACCCGCTCAGCATGGCGATGGCCGACGGCCTGCCCGCTGTGCTGGCCGGCAACACCGTCGTGCACAAGCCCGACAGCCAGACCCCACTGACCGCACTGCGCGCCATCGAGCTCCTGTACGACGCCGGTCTGCCGCGTGAGGCGTGGATCCCGGTGAACGGGGAGGGTGCGACCGTTGGTGGCGCGATCATCCAGAACACCGACTACATCTGCTTCACCGGCTCCACGAAGACAGGGCGGCTCGTCGCACAGCAGGCTGCTGAGCGACTGATCGGTTTCAGCCTGGAGCTCGGTGGCAAGAACCCGATGCTGGTACTGCGTGACGCGGATGTCGCACGTGCAGCTGAGGGCGCCGTACGGGCTTGTTTTGCCAGCGCTGGGCAGCTCTGCGTGTCTATGGAGCGCCTGTACGTCGCAGACCAGGTGTACGACGCGTTTGTGACCGCGTTTGTCGCCCGGGTGAACAAGCTGAAGCTGTCTGCCGGCACCGGCTGGGACGTCGACATGGGCTCGCTGATCTCGAAGGCGCAGCTAGAGACGGTCACCCGGCACGTCGAGGACGCCAAGGCCAAGGGCGCTGTGGTGCTCACAGGTGGCAAGGCGCGGCCGGAGATCGGTCCGCTGTTCTACGAGCCCACTGTGCTGTCCGGCGTGACTCCGGCGATGGAGTGCTTCGACAACGAGACCTTCGGCCCGGTTGTGTCGCTCTACCGGTTCTCTGACGAGTCCGAGGCGATCCAGCGCGCCAACGAGGGTGAGTACGGGCTGAACGCCAGCGTGTACACCCGTGACACCCGCCGGGGCCGTGCGATCGCCGCACAGCTGGTGGCCGGCACGGTGAACGTCAACGAGGGCTACGCAGCGACGTTCGGCTCCATCGACACCCCGATGGGCGGCATGCGGACCTCTGGGGTCGGCCGCCGCCAGGGCGTCGAGGGCATCCGCCGGTACGTCGACCCGCAGGCGATCGCCACTCAGCGCCTGCTCCCGATCGCGGCGTCGCACGGTCTGTCCGACCAGGCGTACGCCGAAGTGATGACCGGCGCGCTCCGCGTCCTGAAGAAGCTCGGTCGCGCCTGATCTCTAGCTTGGAGTTCACATGTCGTTCGACTATGACGTGCTCATCATCGGATCCGGGTTCGGCGGCTCCGTCAGTGCGCTCCGGCTGACAGAGAAGGGCTACAACGTCGCGGTCCTCGAGGCCGGTGCGCGGTTCGAGGACTCCGGGTTCGCGAAGAACTCGTGGGACACCAAGCGGTTTCTGTTCGCCCCTCGGTTTGGGCAGTACGGCATCCAGCGGATCACCGCGCTGAAGGACGTGATCATCCTGTCCGGCGCCGGAGTCGGCGGGGGCAGCCTGGTCTACGCGAACACGCTCTACGAGCCGCTGGACGCGTTCTACAAGGACCGCCAGTGGGCGCACATCACCGACTGGAAGTCCGAGCTCGCGCCGTACTACGACCAGGCCAAGCGGATGCTCGGTGTCGCCACCTACCCCGGGTTCACCCCGGCTGACGCGGTGATGAAGCAGGTCGCCGAAGACATGGGGGTGGGGGACACCTTCCACCCGACCCCGGTCGGCGTCTTCTTCGGCTCGCCCGGTGTGGAGGTCGATGACCCCTACTTCGGTGGCGCGGGCCCCCGCCGTAGGGGCTGTATCGACTGTGGCGAGTGCATGACCGGCTGCCGGCACAACGCGAAGAACACGCTGACCAAGAACTACCTCTACCTGGCTGAGAAGGCCGGTGCGCAGGTCTATCCGCTGACCACGGTGACGTCGGTCGAGCCGCTGGCAGACGGCGGGTACGCCGTGGACACCCGCGGGACCGCGGACCGCAAGAGCACCCGGCGGTTCACCGCGCAGCAGGTCGTCTTCGCGGCCTCCGCCATCGGTACGGCGAAGCTGTTGCACCGCCTGCGGGATGAGAACAAGCTGCCCCGGCTGTCGACCCGGCTCGGCGTACTGACCCGGACGAACTCCGAGTCGCTGCTCGGTGCGATGGCGATCAGCCGCGACATCGACTACACCCGCGGGGTCGCGATCACCTCGTCGTTCCACCCCGACGAGATCACCCACATCGAGCCGGTCCGCTACGGCCGCGGCAGCAATGCGATGTCACTGCTGCAGACCGTCCTCACCGACGGGGACGGCGACCGGCCGCGCTGGCGGACCTGGCTGCACGAGCTGCGGGTGCAGTGGCGGAACCTGCGCCGCCTCTACGACCTCAAGCACTGGTCCGAGCGGACGGTGATCGCTCTGGTCATGCAGACCGCTGACAACTCGATCACCACCTTCGGCAAGCGCGACAAGCTCGGCCGCTGGCGCCTGTCGTCAGAGCAGGGCCATGGCGCCCCGAACCCGTCCTGGATCCCGGTCGCGAACCAGGTGGTCCGCCGGATGGCCGGGGTGATGAAGGGGACGCCGGGCGGCACCATCGGTGAGCCGTTCAACGTGCCGATGACCGCGCACTTCATCGGCGGCTGCGCGATCGGCGACTCCCCGGCCACCGGCGTTGTCGACCCGTACCACCGCGTCTACGGGTACGACGGCCTGCACATCCTGGACGGATCGGCGATCTCGGCGAATCTCGGGGTGAACCCGTCGTTGACGATCACCGCCCAGGCCGAGCGGGCGCTGTCGTTCTGGCCGAACAAGGGCACGGCGGACACTCGGCCGGCGATGAACCGGCCGTATCAGCGGTTGCAGCCGGTGGTGCCGGCGACTCCGGTGGTGCCCGCGGATGCACCCGGCGCATTGCGGTTGCCGATCGTCCAGATCAGTACAAAGCAGTCTGTGACGAAGCCGTAACGCATTCCTGATATTGCAACAGCGTAATTCTCGGGGCTGCTGCAGGACCCCGATTAAATGAAAGAACCTCAACCCGGATCGGGTTGAGGTTCGTCTCTGCAAAGGTGCCGTAAAAGGGAGCGAGCCCCTCGGGAACGTTTCCGCCCAAATCGTTTCCCGAGGGGCTCACTCAAGCCGGGGTGAGGCGCCCGGCGCTTTGGGATCGGGTCACCAACCATGGCTGGCGACCCGAGCTCTTGGTAATACCTTACATCCGATTTCCGGAGTTTCGAGCCCTGCGGAGTGGTTGTTATCACTCTGCGTGCTGTTCGTAATGATCAGCTACTCGTCGCTCTTTGTTACCGGGTGGCGGTCTTCCTTGCGGTAACCGCCTCTGTTCACATCAACGAGCCCCTACACAGGGGGTTACGAGGTTCCAAAGAAAATCCAAAAACTTTCTTCGAGCCCTTGCGGTGGTAGCGCAGAGTTGCTGCGGCGGCAGGCGTTGCACGTGACGCAAACCGCAGCCCCGCCGTACCGGTCTGCCCTACTGTGAGCCGACCCCCGGTCCGGATCAGGTAGGAGAACCATGGGCGACATCGTGGACGTGGCACGTGAGCAGGTACTGGAGCAGGGCATTGGCCTGAGTCAGGAGCAGCTCGTTGAGGTGCTCCAGACGCCGGACGACCGGCTGCCGGAACTGCTGGCGCTCGCTCACGAGGTTCGGGTGAAGTGGTGCGGTGAGGAGATCGAGGTCGAGGGGATCATCTCCCTGAAGACCGGCGGGTGCCCGGAGGACTGCCACTTCTGCTCGCAGTCGGGTCAGTTCACCTCACCGGTGCGTGCGGTCTGGCTGAACATCCCTGAGCTGGTTCAGGCTGCTCAGGAGACCGCAGCGACCGGAGCCACCGAGTTCTGCATCGTGGCGGCCGTCCGTGGGCCGGATGCGCGGCTGATGTCGCAGGTGAAGGCCGGCATTGAGGCGATCAACGCTGCGGTCGAGATCAACATCGCCTGTTCGCTGGGCATGCTCACACAGGAGCAGGTCGACGAGCTGAAGGCGATGGGGGTGCACCGGTACAACCACAACCTGGAGTCCGCGCGCTCGTACTTCCCGGACGTTGTCACCACGCACTCCTTCGAGGAGCGCTGGGACACCTGCCTCATGGTCCGCGAGTCCGGCATGGAGCTGTGCTGCGGCGGACTGGTCGGCATGGGTGAGTCCCTGGAGCAGCGTGCCGAGTTGGCTGCGCAGCTGGCCGAGCTGGAGCCGCATGAGGTGCCGCTGAACTTCCTGAACCCCCGGCCGGGGACGCCGTTCGGCGACATGGAGGTGATGGACGGCAAGGACGCACTGCGCACCATCGCCGCATTCCGCCTCGCCATGCCGCGCACAGTGCTCCGGTACGCCGGTGGTCGCGAGCTGACCCTTGGTGATCTGGGCACCCGCGACGGACTGCTCGGTGGGATCAACGCTGTGATCGTCGGCAACTACCTGACGACGCTGGGCCGGCCGGCCACTGCTGACCTCGACCTGCTGGCCGAGCTGAAGATGCCGGTCAAGGAGCTTCAGAAGACGCTATGACGTATTGCGGTCATTGCGGTCTTGAACAGACCGACGGCAGTCACGAGGACTGCCGTCGGGCGTTGGTGATGGAACCACCGCGGTACTGCGCCGAGTGCCGCCGGCGGATGGTGGTGCAGGTCCACCCGATGGGGTGGAGTGCCCGGTGCTCCGCCCACGGCACTCTCTCGTCGTCTTAGCGCACTGCGTCAGAGGCTGCGACCACATCAACGAGGCCATGGCCCTTGTCGTACGACGTGGTGCCGCCGCGGCTGTCGGTCTCGTACGCCGCACCGTTGGTGTACTTGTGCGTTGTCGAGATCAGTGCGGCCTCGATCTGGGCCGGAGTGGCCGACGGGTTCGCCTGGAACAGCTGGGCGACGATCCCGGCGATGTGCGGCGCGGCCATCGACGTACCGCTGATGGTGTTGTAGTTACCGCCGTCGAGCGGAGCCAGACCGGTCGTGCAGATCGGCAGGTAGATCCGGCAGGACGAGGTGATGTCCTCACCCGGGGCCGACAGGTCCGGGTAGGTGGCCTGGGTGCCGTTGAGGCCGCGGGACGAGAAGCTCGAGACCTGTCCGTCGCGTGTGCCGGTGGCCTGGTCGTAGTACGAGGCGACCGACAGGATGCCGCCGGTCGGGTCCTGGCCGGGCGGGTTGGTCAGCGACTTGGTGCCGTCACCACCGTCGTTGCCTGCGGCCCAGACCGTCACCACACCCTCAGCAGCCAGTGCACGCTGGAGTTTGACGGTGGCCGAGTTCGGGTCGAAGGCGCCGCCACCGGACGGGCCGTACGAGTTGTTGGTGACCTTGATCGGCGGGCACTTGGCGGCCGGGACTCCAGCGCCGCAGGGAGCCGCGTGGTTCTCCAGCACCCAGTTGAGCGCGGCATCTGCGCCGACGATCAGCAGTGCGGCCCCGACCGAGACGGAGACGAGTGAGGCGCCCGGTGCGGCGCCCTGGAGCTTGGTGCCGTCGGCCAGGGTGACCTTGCGACCGGCAACGATCCCGTTGACGTGCGTGCCGTGACCGCCCAGTGACAGCAGGTCGGTGTCCAGCGAGCCGGCGTCCACCGGCAGACAGAGCGTCTCCGACAGCGGGTCGCAGACGATCTTGAGATTCTTCACGACCGCAGAGCTGCCGTCGGCCTTCTTGAAGAACGGGTGCGTCGGGTCGACGCCGCTGTCGATCACCGCGACGCTGACGCCACTACCGTCCAGCGCCAGGCCGTTGGCGCCGGTCCGGGTGTCTGCGGCCTCCGCGCCGCGGGTGGCGAGATGCGAGGTCTGGGTGCTGACCCTGATCGGCTGGTTGCCCTCGAGGTACGTCACCCCGGGCTGGGTGCGGGCGGCGAGGATCTGCGAGCGGGTGCCCTCGACAACCACCACACCGATCCGGTCGTACGACGACAGTCGCTGCAGGCCACTGGCCGCGACCGCTGCGTTGGCGGCGGCCAGATCGGTGCCGTGGACAAGGACTGTGGTGCGCTGCAGCTTGTCGAGCTGCTGGCTCAGAAATCCTTGCAGCGGCGCAGAATTCTGGGCCTGGGCAGTGGTCGGGGTGCTGATGGTCAGTGCCAGCAGACTGACTGCGGCTGCGGCGATCAAGGGGCGGGATCTGCGCATGAGTGCTCCTCACAAAGGCCTGACAACGTGGGCGGGTTACGGCCAGTAGCGATTGCTGGGCTCAATGTAGGGGCGTGTGGACGCGCAGGGAAGTGATTCGCGCAACGTCAGAACTATCTGATCAGCGTGATCTGCGATGCTTCGGAGATCGCGGATTCAGGAGGCGCAGTGACACGGTCGGTCGACGAGTGGCTGGAGCGGGACGCCCAGCTGCTGTGGCATCCGTACTCGTCGCTGAGCGAGCCCGCTCCGGTGCGGCTGGTCCGGGGCGCGTCCGGTGTGCGCCTGCAGTTGAGTGATGGCGTCGAGGCGATCGATGCGATGTCCTCCTGGTGGAGTGTGATCCACGGCTACCGGCATCCGGTTCTGGACGCCGCACTGAAGAGCCAGGCGGACGACTTCAGTCATGTGATGTTCGGTGGGCTGACACACGAGCCTGCGATCCGGCTGGCCGAGCGGCTGGTCGAGATCACACCAGAGCCGTTGCAGCACGTGTTTTTCTGCGACTCCGGCTCGGTGTCGGTCGAGGTCGCGATCAAGCTGGCCCTGCAGTACCAGGTGTCTCGCGGGCACGTCGGACGGACGCGGATGCTGACTGTGCGTGGCGGGTACCACGGTGACACGTTTGCGCCGATGAGCGTTTGTGACCCGGTCAACGGGATGCACTCGCTCTTCACCGGAGCCCTGCAGGAGCAGGTGTTCGGGCCGCAGCCACCGGCCGGTTTCGACCGCTCGGCTGATGATCCGGAGCTCCAGGCCTGGGCTGCGACCATGGCTGCTGTTGCTGCGGAGAACGCCGGCTCGGTGGCCGCGATCGTGGTCGAGCCGATCCTGCAAGGCGCAGGTGGCATGTACGCCTACAGCCCGGCTTGTCTGCGCGTCCTGCGCTCGTTGGCCGACGAACATGGCTTCCTGCTGATCCTCGATGAGATCGCTACTGGCTTCGGCCGGACTGGTGCGTTGTTCGCATCAGAGCATGCCGGGGTCGACCCGGACATCATGTGCGTCGGCAAAGCTCTCACCGGCGGCTATCTGACGCTGGCGGCAATGCTCTGTACGGCGGAGGTCGCCCAAGCCGTTTCCAACGGACCCGGTGGAGCGTTGATGCACGGGCCGACCTTCATGGCCAATCCGCTCGCCTGTGCGGTGGCACTCGCGTCGATCGACCTGCTGTTGTCCCAGGACTGGGCTGCGCGGGTCTCGCAGATCTCTGCCGGACTGACGGCGGGGCTGGCTCCGGCTGCCGAGCTGCCGGGAGTGAAAGACGTTCGGGTGCTCGGTGCGGTCGGGGTGGTCCAGTTGGCTGGTCCGGTCGACATGGTGCGGATGACAGACGCCGTACTGCGTCGTGGTGTCTGGGTGCGACCGTTCCGGGACCTCGTGTACACGATGCCGCCGTACGTGTGCACGGACGCGGAGATCGCCACGATCGCGTCGGCGATTACCGATGCGGTGCGGGAGGTCTGCTGATGCTCTCGGAATGGCTGATGCCAAAAGCTGCGGCGCTGGAGGTTCGTGGGCTGACCCGGCGGCTCCGGGCGCGTGCCGCAGACGAGGACGCCATCGACTTGGCCGGCAACGACTATCTGGGCCTGTCCCGGGACTCGCGCGTGATCGAGGCCACCGCTGAAGCAGTCTGCCGTTGGGGGACCGGTGCAACCGCCTCCCGACTGGTGACCGGTACGACGACGCTGCATGAGGAGCTGGAGTCGGCGCTGGCGTCGTACACGGGGCATGCCGCCGGACTGGTGTTTTCGTCGGGCTATCTGGCGAACCTCGGCGTGGTGACTGCGCTAGGCGGCCCGGGGACGCTGGTGGTGACGGATGAGCACGTGCACGCGTCACTGATCGATGCGGCTCGGCTGGCTTGCTCACGGGTGGAAGTCGTTCCCCACAACGAGGTTGACGCGGTTGCGAAAGTGCTTGCTGAGCGCAATGAACCGCACGCGCTGGTGGCGACCGAGTCGGTCTTCAGCGTGCTCAGCGACGAGGCCCCGCTAGCTGCGCTGGCCGGGGTTGCGGCGGAACAGAACGCCGTACTGGTGGTGGACGAAGCGCATGGGCTTGGTGTGACCGGTGGAGGGCGTGGCTCGGTGCATGCGGCCGGACTGGCCGGGCTGGACCATGTGATCGTCACCATGACGTTGTCCAAGGCGCTCGCTTCGCAGGGTGGCGTCGTACTGGGGCCGGCGGTGTTGCGCGAGCATCTGATCAACCGGTCCCGGCCGTTCATCTATGACACGGCTCTGACCCCGGCGTCCTGTGCTGCGGCGCTGGCCGCTTTGCGGGTGCTCGAGGCCGAGCCGGAGCGGCCGGCGGCCATCCACTCGGCCGCTGCCCGGCTGGCCGCGGCCTGTGGGGTTCCGGCGGCTGCGGGGGCGGTGGTGTCGGTTCCGATGCCCGGTCCGCGAGAGACTGTCCGGGCGGCGGCGATTTGCCGGGACAATGGCGTACTGGTCGGCAGTTTCCGGCCGCCGTCGGTTCCGGACGGCATCAGCCGGCTCCGGCTGACTGCTCAGGCCGGTCTGTCCGACGACAAGCTGGCCAGAGCCTGCGCCGTTATCAGTCAAGCCATCAGCGAGGTTTCATGATCACCATCGTCACCGGTACCGACACCGGGGTCGGCAAGACCGTCGTCACTGCTGCCCTGGCCGTCCGCGCTGCCGTGCACGGCAAGGTCGCGGTCGTGAAGCCGGCCCAGACGGGCGTCGGCCCAGACGACCCCGCCGACCTGGACGACGTGAACCGGCTCACCGGCATCACCACCCTCTACGAAGGTGTCCGCCTGCGGGATCCGCTCGCACCGACCACCGCTGCGCGCCGGGAGGGCGTTCCACTGCCGACGGCCGAGGTGCACGCCAAGTCCGTCGACGGACTGGCCATGACGCACGAGAACGTCATCGTGGAGGGCTCCGGCGGTCTCCTGGTGGGTTTGGACGCCGAGGGCGGCACGCTGATCGACCTGGCGAAGGCTCTGACCAAGTCCTTCAACTTCGTGGTGGTGACCCGGCCCGGGCTGGGCACGCTGAACCACACCGGCCTGACCGTTGAGGCGCTGCGAGCCCGTGGTCTGCCGGTCGAGGGGCTGATCATCGGCTCCTGGCCGGCTGAGCCGGGCCTGGCCGAGGAGTGCAACCTGGAGGACCTTCCGGCCATCACTGGGCTGAAGGTGCTCGCACGCATCCCCGCCGGTGCCGGCGACTACGACCAGGAGACCTTCACGAAGGCTGTGCCCGGCTGGTTCGCGTGACCGGCTGCCCGGCCCGGTACGACGCCGAGCTCGGGTACTGGGTGGTCGAGGACCCGGCGGAGGTCCGCGCGGTGCTGCTGGATCCGGCGACGTTCCGGCCGGACAACGCCGTACTGGCGCACACGCCGTTGTCAGTGAAGGCGCTGCGTGTGCTGTCTGGGGTGGGGTTTGCCCTGCCTCCCACGCTCGCCAACAACGGTGGGGAGTCGCACCGCGCGATCCGCGCTGCGGTCGCGCGCTTCTTCAGCCCGGCCCGGGTGGCGGCTGCGGAACCCTTGACCCGACGCCTGCTGACCGAGCGGGTCGCCGCTACCTCCGCGCGCCTTGCCCACCCCGAGGCTGCGGAGGCAGTCGACCTGGTTCAAGTCGTGGCCGCCGAGCCACCCGCCCTCGTCCTCCTGCACCTGCTCGGCCTGAGCGACGTCCCACTCACCTCGCTCAAGGCCTGGAGCCTCGACTCCCTGGAGCTGTTCTGGGGCTGGCCGGACGCGGACCGGCAGTTGGAGTTGTCGCACAGTGCAGCGGAGTTCTACAGCTGGTTGCGAACCCGGACCGTCGCTGCCCGGGAGACTGCCGGCGATGACCTGTTCAGTGTCCTCGTCGGGCTGGGGCTGAGCGACGAGGAGGTGTGCGCGGTCGGCTACTTCCTGCTGATCGCCGGCCAGGAGACGACCACGCAGCTCATCTCCACGGCATTCCATCGGGTACTGCAGGGTGAGCCTGCTTCGGTGGAGGACGTGCTGGCAGAGGCATCGTCGGTGCCGACCTGGCGTCGGACAGTTGCAGAGGCAGCGCCTGTTGGCGAGGCCGAGTTGCCGGCTGGTGCGCAGGTGCTGCTTGGATTGAGCGGACACGGCGGCCCGGCCGATCTGGCATTCGGAGTGGGGATCCACCGCTGTCTCGGCGCGGGTCTGGCGAGGCTGGAGACCCGGGTGGCGCTGGAATGCGCGGCGGACCTGTTGGGCGCCGTACGGCTGGTTGAGGAGCCCCCAATGATCAATCTGCTGTCGTTCCGGGCGCCGAAGCGGCTGCTGGTGAGTCGGGCGTGACTCTGGACGAGCTGGATCGCGGGTTGCTGCATGCCCTGCACCTGGACGGCCGAGCGACGTTCAGTCTGCTCGGGTCGGTCCTCGGCGTCTCCGAGCGAACGGTCGCGCGGCGCTACCAGCGGTTGGTAGCCGACGGCGTGCTCCGAGTCGTCGGAGTCGCCGCAGGACGCTCGTACTGGATGCTGCGCATCTCCTGTACGACGGACGGCGCGCTGCGGGTGGGCACTGCCTTGGCACGTCGGCCCGACACCTCGTGGGTGCACCTGCTGTCCGGCGGCGCCGAACTCAGTAGCGGTCTGCAGACGTGGTCCGACGACGAGCGTCAGTCCTTGCTTCTCGACAAGCTGACCCGGACACCGCAGGTCAAGTCAGTCACCGCAGAGCCGGTCTCGCGGACCTTCCGCGGCGGTCAGGCCTCTTGGAACGCATTGGCGACCCTCACCGACGACCAGACCGCCCGCCTACGCCCCGATCCCGTGGACACGGTCGTCCCCGGCAAAGCCGGACCCCGGGACCGGCCGCTGCTCACCGCACTCGCGCAGGACGGCAGAGCGTCGTACACGGAACTCGCAGCAGCCACCGGCTGGTCCGAAACCTCCATCCGCCGCCGCGTAGGCGAACTACGCTCCACGGGAGCCCTCTACTTCGACGTAGACATCGCACCGAGGGCACTCGGCCTCACTGTCGCCGCTCGCCTGTGGCTGTCTGTCACCCCGTCCGCTCTGGCCACAGTGGGCCAGCAGGTAGCGGAGCACCCAGAGGTCGTCTTCGCCGGCGCCACCACCGGTACGTCGAACCTGCTGGTGGTCGTGGTCTGCAAAGACGCGGCCGCCTTGTCGGACTACCTGACCGACCGCCTGGCCACGGTGAAGGCCATCCGCGCCGTTGAGTCCGCCCCGATTCTGCGGACCCTCAAGGGCCTCGCCTGACGGCGGATTACAGCCTTGCTGAGCTGCACCGATACGCTTTGACGGTGGCTGAGCATGAGTTGGTCCTGGTTGTTGACTTCGGAGCGCAGTACGCGCAGCTGATCGCACGGCGGGTGCGTGAGGCGAAGGTGTACTCCGAGATCGTGCCGCACTCGATGCCGATCGAAGAGATGCTGGCGCGGCAGCCGAAGGCGATCATCCTGTCCGGCGGTCCCCAGTCCGTGTACGCCGAAGGCGCGCCGCGGGTCGACTCCGCGCTGTTCGACTCCGGGGTTGCGGCGTTCGGGATCTGCTACGGGTTCCAGGCCATGGCTCAGACGCTCGGCGGCGACGTGCGCCGTACCGGGTTGCGTGAGTTCGGCCGGACCCCGGTGACCGTGAGCGACGCCGGGAAGCTGCTGGCCGGCGTACCGGCTGATTTGAACGTGTGGATGTCGCACGGTGACGCTGTGCACGCGGCACCGGCTGGCTTCGCCGTGCTGGCTGCGTCTGAGGGCGCACCGGTGGCAGCGTTCGAGGATGTGGACCGGCGGCTGGCCGGTGTGCAGTGGCACCCCGAGGTGCTGCACTCGCAGGCCGGACAGGCCGTGCTGGAGCACTTCCTCTACGACATCGCCGGCTGTGTCGGCGACTGGACGACCACGAACGTTGTCGACGAGCAGGTGGAGCTCATCCGCCAGCAGGTCGGCGACAAGCAGGTCCTATGCGCGCTGTCCGGCGGTGTGGACTCCGCAGTGGCCGCAGCGCTGGTCAGCCGGGCCATCGGCGACCAGCTCACCTGTGTGTACGTCGACCACGGTCTGCAGCGCACCGGCGAGTCCGACCAGATCGAGAAGGACTTCGTCGCCGTCACCGGGACCCGGCTCGAGGTAGTCGACGCGGAGGACCAGTTCCTCGGCGCACTGGCCGGCGTCACCGACCCGGAGCAGAAGCGCAAGATCGTCGGCCGCGAGTTCATCCGCACCTTCGAGGCCACCGCCCGCAAGCTCGACGCGGAGCGGCACATCGAGTTCCTGGTCCAGGGCACCCTCTACCCGGACGTCGTCGAGTCCGGCGGCGGCGCCGGCGCTTCGAACATCAAGTCGCACCACAACGTCGGCGGGCTGCCCGACGACCTCGAGTTCAGCCTGATCGAGCCGCTGCGCACCCTGTTCAAGGACGAGGTCCGCGAGCTCGGTGTCGCCCTCGGCCTGCCGCGGTCGCTGGTCTACCGGCACCCCTTCCCGGGGCCGGGCCTGAGCATCCGCATCATCGGTGAGGTCACCCGCGAGCGTTTGGACATCCTGCGCGCCGCTGACCTGATCGCTCGCACCGAGCTGACCGCAGCCGGCCTGGACGACGAGATCTGGCAGTTCCCGATCGTGCTGCTCGCCGATGTCCGCTCGGTCGGCGTCCAGGGCGACGGCCGCACCTACGGACACCCCGTCGTACTGCGTCCGGTCACCAGCGAGGACGCCATGACCGCCGACTGGGCCCGCCTCCCGTACGAGGTCCTCGAGCGCATCTCGACCCGCATCACCAACGAGGTCGACGAGATCAACCGAGTCACGCTGGACATCACCAGCAAGCCCCCGGGCACCATCGAGTGGGAGTGACCACCGACCGCCGCGCCAGCTTCCTGGCGCGGCGGTTCTGTTTGGTGGCTACTGCTGTGCGGTGTTGAGGCGGGACTCGAGCGCGGTCGCTGCGTCGGGCTGGTTGGTGTTGCGCAGGCGATCGACCAGAAGGTAGCCGGTCCGGAACCAGAGGTCAGTGTTGGCGGGGAGCTCGTTGAAGAGCTCTGTCAAAGCCTTCTCGTCCTCGGTGCCGTGCTCGGCCAGCAGGAGCTGAGCGTTGAGGTACTGGTCTTCGTAGCCGCCGCGTTCGTAGAGGTCGGCTGCCTCGTCGGCGTGGGTCACTGCCTTGCGCTGGTCGCCCTGCTGGAGGTGGATCAGGGCGAGGTCCCAGTGGACGCCGGCGGTCTGGAAGAGGACGTCCTGGTCGGCGGAGGGCAGCGCTTCGAGGATCGGGTGCACCGAGGTGACCAGCTCGATGGCGCGGGCGCTGTCACCGGTGTAGCGGGCAGACTGGGCAGCCAGGCGAAGGGCCTGGGCCTGCTGGAGCGGTGACTCGGCGGTGCCGAAATGTTGAGCGGCGTCGAGCAGGATGTCGACCGCCTCTTCATCGCGGTCGAGCTGTTCGAGCAGGATGCCTTCGTCCTGGCGCAGGGTGCCGATCCAGGCCGGGTGTGCGTCGGGGGAGACGTCCGCGAGCAGCTCACGGATCTTGGTGAGCGCTGACTCGTTCTCGCCGAGCATCCGGTAGGCATCGATCAGTACGCCGCGGGCGTCGGCCAGGGCGTCATCGGTCAGCACGGACAAGGATTCTTCGGCGCTCTCCGCGGCCTCCAGTGGGCGGCCGGTCAGGAGATAGGCACGGGCCAGCATCAGCTGCGAGTACGCGATGTGCCCCTCCAGACCGGGCACGCCGGCGGCCAGTGCGACCGCCTCGATCAGGTCCTCGGCGGCCTCGGCCGGGCGCTCCAGCTCCAGCCGGGTGCGGCCGCGCAGGTGGTGCGCGAAGGAGCGCTGGGTGTCGTGCGGTGAGTCGAACGCGACGACCAATGCGGCGTCGGCCTCCTCGAAGCGCTCCTCCTGCATCAGCAGGTTGGACAGGAGGATCGCAGAGCTCGCTGCGTGCTCCGGACGGGCGTGAGTCTGCCCGGACTCGGTCAGGACCTGGATGGCCTCCGTGAAACGGCCGGATTGCGCGTAGACGATCGCCAGTGAGTCCCGCCAGGCTGCGCGGCGATCCGGCTCGTCGTTGGCGATCAGCCAGCGCAGCGGCTCCTCGCCGGTGGCTATGCCCTCGTCGAGCTGCCCCTGCTCACACAGCATCCGGCCGATGCGGGCGCGGGCGCGGAGCATCCGGACCTCGTCGCCGATCTGGTCGTACAGCTCCAGCGACTCGCTCCAGGCGGTCAGCGCCACCTGTGGGTCGTCAGCACCGGCCAGACCACGACCGTCCAGCAGCCGGGCGCGGTCGAGCGGAGTCCACTCGCTCTCCGGGACCTCACGCTCGAAGGCCTGCCAAGCGGCTGCGGCGTCGGCACCAGCGAAGTTTCGCCAGGCTTCCTCGGCCCGGTCCAGCCACTCGCGACCAGATGCAGGCGGCAGCTCGACCGGCTGCTCGACCTGCTCGGGTTGAGCGGGCTGGGCTCCCTTGCGCTGCTGGGCGCGCCGAGCGGTCTCCGACAGCGGCAGGTACTCGACCCACGGCTCGGCCGTCAGCACCTTCTGGATCTGCTCGCTGCGGTGCGTGGTGCCGTTGCGGGCATCGAACTGAGCCGCCAGCTCCAGCGCCCGCGCGGAGTACCGCTCGGCCAGCTCACCGGCCGGCACTGCCTCGGCCTGCGGCTGCCGGATCGGCAGGTCGCTGTCCACTCGGCCCAGCGCCAGCGATGCGGAGGCAGAGAACGCCATCTCCGCGTACGGCGACGGCGGGTCGGCCAGCTCGGCGGCGTGCCGCTCGATCAGCTCGATGGCCTTCAGCTCGTTGCCGGTCCGCGCCAGGAACTCGACGTGCTCGGCGTGCTCACTCAACTCACCGACCCGGTTGCGCAGCAGGCGGTAAGCCTTCCGGTGCGCGTCGACAGCTTCGTCGTACATGCCTTCGGCAACGTAGGCAGGCAGCAACGCGGTGAGCATCTGCTGGGGCTGCTCGGCGCAGGTGAGCTGACCGTCCAGCACACCCACAGCCAGCGCGACGGCGTCCGCCGTACGGCCGACTGAGGTCAGGTGGTGCACCTTTGACGTCGGGTCGCAGCCGACGCAGTCGGACAGGTCGTCACGCGGCGCGGTGGACCAGAGGCGGAACTGCTCGGCCGCGGTCTCGGTGTCACCGATGTGGTGCGCGACCAACCAGCGGTGCTGGTGCACTGCGTGCATGCTGTGGCCGCTGAGCCGCCACCTCTGCTCCATGTCGTCCAGCACGGCATGTGCGCGGTCGAGCGGCACCTCGGGGAACTTGCTGAGCGTGCTGGGCGCGTACTTGTAGCACCAGTGGAACAGGTGCGAGTGCTCGCGATACTTGTCCGGCTCCGCGTCCCAGTCCGCCACACACCGAGCGAACGGCACCAGCGACTTCCGCGGCTCGCCGCCCATCACGTACGCCGTGACGAGCGAAAGGCGGCTGTAGAACGCCAGCTCCGCTTCACTCGCCGCATCAGCTCGCCGTACGACGTCCTCGAGCAGAGCCGACCGCACTTTGCCGTACGGCGCACTCTCCGCGCGCTGGAGCAGGTCAATCAGTTCCGGGTTCATGGCGTCGGGTCCTCCGGCGTCGGGACGGCCTGGTCGAGCAGGCCGAGGAAGGAGCGGTTCACAAGAGCAGAGTCGGCGGGGGTGATCGGGTGGTAGCCGAGCATCAACGCATGCCCGTACAACCCTTCCACCGCCAGTTGGGTCAGCTCAGGATCATTGAGTGACGCCATCCGCCGTACGAGCGGGCTGCGGTAGTTCAGGACAAGCTGTGGGCGGCTGTCGTCCTGGGTGTCCAGTGCGCCGAGCACCTCGGACCAGAGCGCATCAGCACGGTCCTTGGTGGCGCGGAGCTCACTGGCGAACTGGGCGGACCGGTCGACGAGGTAGAGCGCCGGCAGACCGGCCGGCTCGAACGCACGGACGACGACCTCGCAGCCGACTGGGTCCAGCGAGTCCTGTGCCAGCTGAATGAACGGACGCAGCCGCAGCTCGGTGTCCGGATCCAGACTGTCGAAGCTGGTGCTCAGCTCGGTCGGGTCGAACCGGCTGGTGCTCAGCCCGGGCACCACCTCGGGCAGCCGGGCCAACAGCTCGCTGTCGTAGGTGTAGCCGCCGTTCACCACGGTGATCTGCTGTGCGGCGGCGACCGCTGCGAGCTGACGGAACTCCTCGACCGAGGTGACGTAGCGGATCTGGGCGGTGCGCTGCTGCAGCTCCGAAGTAGTCATCCGGCCGTGGTTGGTCTCGAAACGCAGCCAGCGGTGAACCAGTTGAAGCATCTCGTCGTCGTGCAGGGCCAGGGCCTTCACACCCAGCTGGTGAATGCCGAGGAAGCGGTCCAGCTTGCCTGGGTCGGTGTTGCCGAGCCGGACCAGCCAGCCGCGCAGTTGCTCACCCAGCGCGTCCCGGGTGGCTTCGAGCGTGCCGTCGTCGAACAGCGCCTCGCGGCTTGCGGTCGGGCGTAGCTCGGAGGTGTCGATGACTGCTCGGACGAAGAATGCCCAGTCCGGCAGGAGGCCCTCGACGTTCTCCGCGAGCAGCATCCGCTTCAGGTACACGCGATGCGTCGCGCGCTCGGCCGGGTTCGCGGCGAACGGGAGCACGAAGGCCACACCGGTGAGCCCGGCGGACGGATTGTTCAGGTGGATGACGTCGAACGGGGTGAACCCGAGCTTGTCCTGCGCATAGCCGACCAGCTCGGCCCGCTGCATCGCTCCGGTGTTCTCCCAGGGCGCCTTGCCGTCCGTGACCTGCTCACCGTTCACACGGATCTCGATCGGCAGCAGTGCGCCGAACAGCCGGATCAGCTCGACGACAGTGGCGTGTTTGTACCACTGCTCCGCACCGCGCCGGGCCTTCAGCGTGACCGTCGTGCCGGTCTCTGAGCGGTCCGCTGTCTCGGCCAGCTCGTAGCGACCGTCCGCCGTACCGATCCAGCGGGTGGCCGGTCCACCGGCCGGTTGGGTGACGACCTCGATCTCGTCGGCGACCATGAAGGCCGACAGCAGCCCGATGCCGAACTGGCCGAGGAACTCCGAGCGGGCGAACCCGATCTCGTCCCGCTTCGAGCTGCGGCCGATGGTCGCCAGCAGCTCGCGTACCTGGTCTGGCAGCAGACCGATGCCGGTGTCGGCGATGCTCAACGCACCGTCCGTGGCCTGGACGTCGATCCGGCGCGGTTCGTCGGAGTCGACGGCCTGGCGCGCGGTGATGGCGTCCACCGCGTTCTGCAGAAGCTCCCGCAGGTACACCCGCGGGCTGCTGTACAGGTGGTTGCTCAGCAGGTCGACGATGCCTTGGAGATCGACCTGGAAGTTCTCACTCACCCCAAACCCCCCTTGTCCGCCGCCAACCTACCCAATGGGCAGTTCGCGCCGTACTTTGAGAGAAGTCCAGGGGAGGACGCTATGGCATTGACGGTGGGGACCTTCAATCTCAACAACCTGTTCGACCGCTGGAACTTCACCGGCGCGCTCGACGTACTGGCCCAGGGCACCAGCACGGTGCCGGCCACCTACACCTTCGACGACGAGCATCGTCGCCGGCTGCAGCTGGACGGTCACGGGAAGCTGCTGCTGGCCAAGAAGCCGGAGGAGACCGACCGGGTGGCCGAGCGGCTACTGGCGGCCGATGTGGATGTCTGGGTGGTGCAGGAGGTCGAGAACGTCGACGTCCTGCGGGAGTTCAACCGGGAGCACCTGAACGGCGCGTACCAGCACGTCATGGTGATCGACGGCAACGATGCGACCCGGTTCATCGACATCGGGATCCTGTCCCGGCGGCCGATCGGCGGTGTGACGAGCTACCAGCGGACGTTCCATCCCGACGTACCGAACCGGCCTATCTTCTCGCGGGACCTGGTCGAGGTAGAGATCCTGGACGCCCGGGGGCGCAAGGCGCTCACAGTGTTCGGCACGCACCTGAAGTCGAAGTTCGTCGACTTCACCGTGGCAGATCCGGTAGCAGCTGCGGCGGAGGCCCAGCTGCTGCGCACTCGGCAGGCTGACACCATCGTGCGGATCATGGCTGCACGGATGAGCAGCCGGCAGCGGTACCTGCTGTGTGGGGACATGAACGACACTCCGGATTCACCTGCGCTGGCGGCGTACGCCAAGTCCGGACTGGTGAATGCACTCACCGCTCCGACCGAGATCGGTGCAGTGAAGACGACGGTGGAGCTCCCGGCCAGTCCGGCGTGGACGTCGACGTTCAAGGCCGCACGGCAACCGCGGACGTTCGATCTGATCGATCAGATCTGGCTGTCGCCGGGACTGGTGCCGCGCCTGCAGGGCGCCTTCATCGGACGGCGGAAGAAGCTGGCGCGGGATGGCACCGATCACGACCCGGCCTGGATTGCGCTGGACATCTAGGCACCTGCGATGCCGTCGAGGAGGCGGTCGAGTCCGTAGCGGTACGACTCGGCTGCCACCTCGTTCGGACCTGCGGTGAAACCACCCGCGTTCCAGATCGCTGTCATCGCGGGGTGCCGCTCGACGTCGAAGTACGTCTCCCACAGATCGGAGCGGTCGATCCACCAGGAGTCATGGCTCTGACCGCTGGCGCGCTCGATCAGCAGGCTCTCCGCCTGCAGGCTGGCCGCAGAGTCGACGTACGTCGAGATGGCCAGTGCTGCGGTGTTCGTGTCATGCGGTGTGAGGTCCAGCGTGCTCACCACGGACAGCAGGTACTCGCGGGCTGCCAGCAAGCCTGGTCCGGCCGGCGGGCGGATCGGGGAGACCTGCGACAGCCAGGGGTGGCGCTGGAACATCAGCTGGGTCTGGTCGGAGTACAGCTGGACCTGAGCGCGCCAGTCGCCCGGGCGGGGTTCCCCTGGACCGGGTAGCTCCCGTTCGCCGAGCGCCTGGTCGACCATGAGCTCCAGGAGCTCGTCCTTGGATGGGGCGTAGGTGTACAGCGTCATGGTGCCGACGCCGAGCTCCTTGGCGACGTTCCCCATGGAGGCGGCGGTCAGACCGTCGCTGTCGGCCAGCCGGATGCCGGTGGCGACCACCTCGTTCACATCCAGCGACGGACGTCGCCCGGCGCCCTTGGCAGCCGGAGCGAGTGGGCGGTGGTTGCGCCAGAGCAGCGCAAGCGTGCGATCGACCGTCACAGAGGCAACCATAGGCGCTGATTTGAATTCTCGTATAGCCTACGAGAATTACTCCGAGCGTGAGGGGATTGGCGTGACGATCTTGGTGACCGGTGCGACGGCGAGTGTCGGACGGCTGCTGGTGGACGAGTTGGTGGCTGCGGGGGCGCCGGTGCGGGCGCTGACGAACAAACCGGCCCGGGCTGCGCTTCCGGCCGGGGTTGAGGTTGCGGTGGGCTATCTCGGGCGGCCGGAGTCATTGCCTGCTGCGCTCACTGGCATCGACACGGTCTACCTGGCGCCACTCCCGGCGTACGTGGATGACTTCGTTCGGTCTGCGCTAGAGGCCGGCGTACGGCGGGTGGTCGTGCTGTCGGGTGAGCCTGCCGACTACGAGGCGCAGGGGGATCCGGCGGGCTGGCACTACTACCGGGTGGAGCGGGCGATCGAGGAGGCTGGGTTCGAGTGGACCTTCCTGCGGCCCGGGCAATTCATGAACAACACGCTGGACTGGGCGCCGTCAATCAAGGCGGAGGGGGTGGTGCGAGCGCCGTACGGCGCTGCTGTGCAGACGCCGATCGACTTGGTCGACATCGCGGCCGTGGCTCGGGTGGCGTTGCTGGATGAGGCGTTCACCGGGCAGAAGTTGGTGATGAGTGGGCCGGAGGCGATCACTCAGCCGGAGGAGGTTGAGCAGATTTCGGCGGCGTTGGGGCGGGATATCAAGTTCGAGGAGCTCGCACCGCAGCAGTATCTCGACCAGTTGGCGCCGGTGATCGGGCTCGAGACTGCACAGTGGTTGCTGGACGGATTCCGGATGATGGCCGAGCATCCGATGGCGCCCGAGTCCACGGTTGCCGACCTGACCGGTCGGCCGGCAGTGACGTACCGGGAATGGGCTGTGCGGAACGTCGACGCCTTCCGGTGAGACGGAGTCAAGCGCTGACTTGATTCGTGATCGAACATGTGTTCGACTGATCTGCATGAGATGGGCAGGTCAGCAACTCGACGCGGAGGCTCCCGGTGCGTTGCCGGGGCTGGGATCGATCGCGGGCCTGGTGCGGTCGGTGACGACGCCGGAGTTTCGCGACGTCACCTTCCATGAGGTGGTCGCGCGGTCGGCGCTGAACTCGGTGCCCGGTGGCGGGTTGCCGTTCAACTGGACGGTCAATCCGTATCGCGGCTGCACCCATGCCTGCCGGTACTGCTTCGCCCGGCCGACGCACAAGTACCTCGAGCTCGATCAGGGGCTGGACTTCGACCGGCAGATCGTGGTGAAGACGAATGTGGCCGACGTGCTGCGGCGGGAGTTGGCGCGACCCTCCTGGGGTCACGAACAAGTTGCCCTGGGCACCAACACGGATCCTTATCAACGGGCCGAGGGCCGATATCAGTTGATGCCGGGAATCATCAACGCACTGGCTTCCTCCGGTACGCCGTTGTCCGTGCTCACCAAAGGGACGCTGCTGCGGCGTGATCTCGATCTGCTGGTGAGCGCGGCGACGGAGGTGGCGGTCGGGATCGGGGTGTCCCTGGCGCTGGGCGACGAGGAGTTGAGGCGCCGCCTCGAGCCCGGCGTGCCGTCTGTGCGGGGTCGGCTCGAGCTGATCCGCGCGGTGAGCGAGGCAGGTTTGCCGTGCGGAGTGATGGTCGCGCCGGTGCTGCCCTGGCTGACCGATTCGGCGGATCAGCTCGACCACCTCTTCGGAGAGCTGGCCGACGCGGGCGCAACCGGGGTCACCACCCTCGTCCTGCATCTCCGGCCCGGCGTGAAGGACTGGTTCATGGCGTGGCTAGCGGACGATCATCCCGAGCTGGTCGGCCGCTACGAATCGCTCTACGCCCGCGGCTCGAATGCAGCGCCCAGCTACCGCACAGCCTTCGAGCAGAAGGTCCGCCCGCTCCTCGACAAACACGGCTTCGGCCGCCGCTCCCACCACCGCAAGAAACCCAACCCCTTCAACGCAGCTGACGCAGCCGGAGGTGGGGGTGGTGCC
>NZ_SMKX01000084.1 GCF_004349055.1 Kribbella antibiotica | reverse complement strand
GGGGATGCGAAAGGGGCTCCGGGCAACGGGTGCCGGGAGCCCCTTCGGGGGTGCTGGGGTTACTTGGCTTGGTTCAGTGAGTTGCTGATGCCCTGGTCGAAGTCTTCGGCGTTCTTCTTGATGCTGTTGAACATCTCGCGGAAGTCCTCGATGCCCTTGACCGCGGCCTTCAGGCTGGTGTCGAAGTTGTTGTAGGTGTTCCGGATGACCTCGCTGGACTGCTTGAACACCATGCCGTCGTCGACGAGGGTGTTGACCCGGGTGCGCAGGTTCTCCACCAGCGGGACGATCTGGTCGTGGGCGTTCTTCATCAGGGTGGTGACATCGACGATCTTGCCGTAGTCGAGGTTGATGCCGTCGTACGCCATTGCGGGTGGTCCTTTCGGAGGTGGGCGGTGGGCTAGACGCCCATCGGGTAGTAGTAGTAATCGTCTTCGGGCTTCGGGACCTCGACCCACTTGGCCGAGGTGCCGTCCTCGTTGTCCGCACCGCGGGTGTACTCGGTCACTTCACCGTCGGAGTCGGTGACCTTCTTCGTGCCGGCACCGTCGCTCCCGAGGTCGGTCACGGTGACGTCCTTCTTGCCGTCGTGGTCCGTGCTGGTGGACGTCGACGTGCTGCCCCCGTCGGTCTTGATCGTGGTCTCGTCGTGGACCTTGCTGCCGTCGGGGTACTCGCTGTCGGTGTACATCGTGTGCTTGTCGTCGCTGTACGTCGTCACCGAGTGGTACGTCTTGCCGTCGTAGGTGACCGTGGTCTCTTCCTTGATGACGTTGCCTTTGTCATCGACGGTCAGGTGCGTCTGGATGTTGCCGCGGTCCGTGGTGATGGTCTGGTCCAGCGGCGGGTGGTCACCCGGGTTCGTGGCACTGCAGAAGTCCGGTGCCTTGGTGCCGGCCGGGAGGTTCTCGCACTCACTCTTGTGTGACTGGTAGTAGTCCCACTGGGACTTGTCCCGGTAGTAGTTCGACAGCGCCAGGTTGCTGTTGGTGACGTTCATGCCCTGAGCGATCTCGGCGTCGAACTGGAGGAACGCCTCACCGACCGAGCCGAAGGAACCGGCCAGCTTCTTCAGGCCGTCCTCGGCCTTGGTCATCGTGCTCTGGGCGTTGGTGTGCAGCCTGGTGATCGCGGCGCTGATCTTGCTGCTGCCCATCACGGCCGAGCTGTGCCCGGCCACGCTGTCGAACAGGTCGTTGTTCAGCGTCGGCTTGATGTTGCCCGCCAACTCCTCAAGATCCTTCTTGGCGTCGTTGAGCAGGTTGTAGTTCATCTTGAGTTTGTCCGGCACAACCCCTCCTGACCTCGCGCTCGACCACACAGGTACGTACAGACCACGCGCGAGCAGGCGCCCAGGTTCATTTCCATTCACAATGAATCCGAATGAACCTTCCACGCGCCTGGTGCGTGGTCAGTGCGGAGGCTTTTCGCCGAGCGTGAGGAGGGGATGAATGCCACGGCCGGGCGACTGGGAAGCGATCGGGCTGGGCAGCGACCCCACCCCCGGCGAGCCGGAGACGATCGGCCAGCTGGCCGAGGTCCTCCAGAAGGTCGGCGGCAAGGCGCGCGAGATCATGAACGCCGTCGACAAGGTGATGAACAAGAACAGCGACCAGGACTTTGTCGGCGCCACCGCGGACGCCCTCCGGAGCAAGGTCGACGGTCGGCTCCGCGGTCACGTCGAGGACGTGGCGAACGCGTTCGAGACCTCGGCCACCGCACTGCGCGAGTGGCGGACGGCGGTCGAGGGCTACCAGCGGACGGCGGACGACGCGCTCAACGCCGGTCGCGGCCTGCCCGAGGACAACCCGGAGCGGGAGCGGCAGAAGGGGATCGCCGAGCAGGCCGGGCGGGACCAGTCCAGCGCAGCCGGTGGCTACGCCGGCCGGATCAACGGCGTGGCGAACATCCAGTTGCCGATCTCGGCCTGTGAGGCGTTCTGGGAAGCCTTCAAGTGGCTCGCGATCATCCTGATCATCCCGGCGCTGATCTTCGGTGGCCCGATCGCCCTGATCGCGCTCGGCGTGAACCTGGCGCTGTTCATCAAGACGATCGTCGACGTCGCCAAGGGCGATGCCGGCTTCCTCGACCTGTTCCTGGCCGGTCTGGGCCTGATCGCGCCGACCACCAAGGCGCTGCCGATCTTCAGCATCATCAAGGGTGTCGCCGGCGGGATCGCCGCCGGGGTGAAGGGGATCGCGCAGACCTTCCGGAACATCTTCAGCAAGAACTTCCTGATGTCGGGCCTGACCGGCCTGCGCGGGCTCGGCAGCCTGGTCAACCTCTCGATCCGCGAGACCGGCCTGTTCGTGATCAAGAACCTGCACAACTTCCCGGTCAACGCCGCCAGCTTCGTGAACAACTTCGGCACCATCGCGCTCGGCACCTTCAGCAAGCTGTCGCTCGCGTTCTCGTCCGGCCTGTCCGCGGTCGGCAAGGGCATCGGCGCCATCGGCAAGGGCATCGGTACGGCGTTCACCGGCACCGGGAAGTTCATCTCTGCACACTTCAACAACCTGCAGTGGACCCGGATCTTCCTGCCGGTCGCGGCTGACGACATCCGCGCCTTCCAGGCGCTCGGGCTGAGCAACTTCAAGTCCTTCACCTCGGCCCTCAAGGTCGGCGTGGTCGGGCGTGGTGTGTTCGGCCAGAACGTGTTCGGGATGCCGATGATGGGGGCGATCTCGCGCGGGATCAGCGCGGCCCCGATCCCCACCGGCAACCTCGGCTTCGTCGACAACCTCAAGTCCTTCTTCAACCAGATGATGGAGCCGCCGAAGCTGGTCCCGGCGGTCCACATCAACAACTTCGGCCTGGCCACCGACTCCGGGTTCGGCGCCGGCAAGGCGTTCACCGCGATCGACGAGATCCACCTGGCGCCGATGGCCCCGCTGCCGCCGACCAACGTCGGGGTCAGCGCGATCAACCCGCCGACCGTGCAGACCGCCAGCGGCCTGCACATCCCGGGCCCGACGAACGTCGGCAACGTGTCGACCAATGTCGGCTCCATGCACGTCGGGACGCCGGCGTTCGGCAATGTCGGCAATGTCTCGACGAACATCCCCGCCATGCACGCCGGTACGCCGTCCTTCGGCAACGTCGGGAACGTGTCCACGAACATCCCGGCCATGCACGCCGGTACGCCGTCGCTGAACGGCGTCGGCAACCTGTCGACGAACATCTCGGGTCTGCACACCGGTTCGCCCACGGTCAACGGGGTCAACGGCATCGAGGGCCTCGTCCAAGGCATGCCGAACGCGAGCCACGTCGCGATCCCGGCGCTGCCGTCCAACAGCCTGGTGCACGGCACTCAAGGCGCCGGGACGGGGAACTTCGCCCACCTGACCGGTAATGCGAACGTGGTCCAGCCGAACGTGAACGTCAGCTCGCTGCACGTGTCGGGCACCCAGTCGAGCGGCATCGGCGACCTGGTCAACTCCGGCATCCGCGGCAACACCCCGAGCATCTCGCCGAACTTCGCCCAGTCGATCGGCGACGGCGCCGGGCACGGCTTCCAGGCGCAGCACTTCACCCAGTCGATCGACGAGATCCTGCACTCGTCGGGGGCGGCGAACGGCCACCTGGGGTCAGTCGCCCCGCCTGCCGTCGACCGCATCAACAGCGCACTCAACCTGCTGCACGGTGGCGCCGCAGACCTCAAGGTCGGCGCCCCCGGCGTACCGGTCAGGGTCGACAACCCCGGCCTGGCCGGCACTCAGAACCTGGCCTCTCCGCCGGCGACGGCCCACGTGCAGCCGGTCAACATGCCGCGCACCGAGGTCCCGATCCAGACCCAGATCGTCCCGAACGGCCACGTCGGTACGCCGGGAGTCGGCGGACCGGGGCACATCGGCACCCCTGGAGTCGGCAACCTCCCGGGATCGATCGGTACGCCGGGAGTGGGCGCACCGGTCCATATCGGCGCCCCGAATGTCGGCAACCTCGGCAATGCAGGCACCCCCGGTACGCCGGGCAGCGGTCACTCGTTCGTCCCGGGCAAGTCCGAGATCCCGCTGAGCGGCCTGCCCGACCATCCCGGCGCGATGATCAAGGTCGAGCGGTTCGAAGGCGGGATGACGCAGTTCAACCTGCACGGTGGTGGCCCCAACGGCCGCCTCGACGTCCTCGGCGGCGGGCACCTGCGGTTCACCGACACCTCGACCGGTGCGACGACCCGGTTCGGCAGTGACGGCCTCGTCATCGACCAGGGCATCCGGCTGACCAAGACCGACGGCGTCATCCGGCCCACCGACCAGATCCTGGTCAAGGGGTCCGACGGCACCTTCCACGTGACGGGTCTGGACGGCAAGCTCGTCCCGGACGGCCTGAAGGTGCGCGGGCTGGACACCGGCGGCGTACAGATTCTCGGCAAGGACGGCGCCTCCTGGAACTACAGCGCCACCGGCAAGCTCGAGGGCCAGAACATCACGGCCCACTGGCAGAACGACCTGGCAGCCAAGGCCGGTGTCTTCCACAAGGCCGGTGACACCGACCTCGCCGTCACAAAGAAGATGGAAGACTTCGGGTCGGTCCAGAACGCCCAGAAGAACCTCAACATCGCGCACGAGAACGTCGAGGTCCACGGCACCCGTGGTGACGGACCGTCCACCGGCCCGTCGGTCGGCGAGCAGGTGCACATCGACCTGCACGGCGCGCAGCGTGACCTCGACAATGCCAAGGCGGCGTTCGAGGACAAGCACCACCTCAGCGTCGACGGGCTCAAGCAGCAGCTCGACGACATCACCACCCAGTCGCTGAACGAGCGCCCCCGGCTGCTCGGTGGCGGTCGCACGCAGACGTTCGACGTACCGGGCAACGCAGGCGTCAAGTTCAATGTTGCTGACGGCAAGCAAATCTCCCTGCACGGTGACCACGCCGACGACTTCACCTCGGCGGTCAACGGCACGACGCTGAAGATCAGCCGGGAGTCGACCGGCCACTCCTGGACCTACAACCTGGGCTTCGGCAACCGGGCCAACCAGATCGGCGAGTCCTTCCCGCTGAACGGCGGTCTCTTCGACGGCAAGCCGGTAGCACTGGAAGGCAAACTCGGCCAGTTCGACCGCGGCGCGATGAGCTTCGACGGCAAGTCGTTCCCGGTCAAGGTCACCGACGACACGATCACGGTCGGTTCGCCGCAGGGCCCGATGAACTACGACCGCGGCGGTGTCTTCACCGGTCCGGGTGAGAACGCGGCGGGGCACCTGCCCAAGCCGACCCCGCCGCAGCACCTGGCCGGCGACCCGGCCGGGCTGGCCCGCTGGGAAGCCCAGGTCGACCTGTCCCGCACGCATTTGACGCTGGCTGCCTCGGACTCGAAGCTCTCCGGCCTGATGAAGGACGTCACCGGCGGATCGTTCACCTCCAAGCGCGGGTACGGCGGCTACGTCAACCCGACCGCGCTCGGCGACGGCACCCTGGTCACGAAGGTCAGGACCTTCGACACGATCACGCAGGACCTGCTGCACAAGGGGCCGGCCGACAACATCACCGTCTACCGTGGCGTCTCGCTGGACCCGGAGGCGGCGCTCGCGCACAGCTTCCCCGAGCGGCTGCCGATCTCCACCTCGACCTCGATGAAGTTCCAGGACGAGTGGGCGAAGAACGGCGTGATGTCGAACCGCGTCGTGTTCGAGATCGACGTACCGGCGAACCATGGCAAGCTCGCGATGTCGTATCCGGACCACTACACGCCGGGCGGCGGCGAGGCCCGCGCCTGGAACCAGGACCAGTCCGAGTTCACACTGGCACCGACCACGCTGGTACGGACCGGTGCGCCGGACCGCTTCGTGGGCGAGATGCGGATCATCTCGGTCAAGGCCGAGCAGATCCCGACCTCGAAGCTCGAGTCGCTGATCACCGAGCAGTGGAAGGGCCTGGACTCGGCGACGGCGTTCGACGACTTCGCGAAGTCCTTCAACCAGACGAACCTGCGCAACTTCGAGGGTTTCGACGACGCGATCACCCGGTCGACGACCAGCACCGACAACATGATGCACACGATCCACGTGCAGCGGCCGGGCTTCAAGAACGAGCTCACGATCACCGTGATGCGCAACGAGCCGGCCGACTCGGTCCGCGTCACGATGGTTGCCGACGGCAAGACAGTCTTCAACCAGACCTGGTCGAAGACCGACTTCCGCAACCTGGCCACGGATCTGCGCGGCGGCGTGCTGCACAACAACGAGCAGTTCACGAACCTCGCCAAGCCGGCCGAATGGACCGTGTCGCGGGCAAGCGGCAAGCAGATCGCGGATGCCTGGGACGCCGACAGCCTGGCCCGCACGAACGTCTTCCGGTCGCCCGGTGACGCCGATTCGCTCGTGCTGCAGAAGGCCAACGACTTCACCACGATCCAGAAGGCGCAGAACGACCTCGGTAAGGCGCTCGACAACTTCAGCGTCAACGGCAACCGCATCGACGGCCGGGCGACCGGTGTCTCGGTCGGCGATCTGGCCAAGGTTGATCTGCAGCACGCCCAGGGTGAGTTCGTGAAGGTCAAGGAGATCTTCGAATCGAAGTACCCGGGGATGAACGTCGAGAGCGTTCAGCACCAGCTCGACGAACTGCTGGTCGACTCGCTGCGCGACCGCCCGCGCCTGGTCGCCGGTGGAACGCAGCCGCGCCCGGCCCCGATCCCGAACAGCAGTGTCTTCTTCAAGGTCGATGACGGCACGGTCACCTTCACCGGGCCGAACGCGAATGCGTTCACCGGCACTTTCGACGGGCCGATGCTGAAGGTCACCGAGACCTCGTTCGACGGCACGATGACACGCCAACTCGAGTTCTCGATCAACCGGCGTACCAACATGCCGATGCTGAACCGCGACGAGTTCACGTTGACCGGCGGACCCTTCGAGGGCAAGCGGATCGGCGCCGAGATCGAGATCGGCCTGCCCGGCCAGTCGCACCTGGTCGACGACCTCAACGGCAATGTCCCGGTCCAGTACCTGTCCGGTGAGTTCCACGTCCCGTCGACGCTCGGCCCGGCCAAGTACACCCGTGAGGGCGAGTTCGTCGGTATCGGCGGTACGCGGACCGACCACCTGCCACCGGTCAACGCGCCGGCGGGAATGACCGGCGACGACCTGGCGCGTTTCACCGCTCAGGCCGAGATCTCGCGGACCCACCTGACCGCGGCCGGCCAGCTGGACGACGTCGGCCGGATGATGGACTCGATCGCGGAGGGTGCCTTCACCTCCAAGCGCGGGTACGGCGGCTACGTCGACTCAGCGTTCCACAATGGGACGCTCGAGGAGAAGGTGCTCGAGTTCAACACCGGCGCGCACTCGCTGATGGTCGACGGCAAGATCGGCCGTACGACGGTCTACCGCGGCGTGGCGATGGACAAGATCGCGGCCCAAAGCGACACGTTCATCGAGCGGCTGCCGGTCTCGACGTCGAGCGAGTGGAAGTTCCAGCCGCAGTGGGCCAAGGGCGCGGATCTGGACAAGCGCGTCGTGTTCAAGATCGACGTACCGGAGACGCACGGCAAGCTCGCGATGGCCTACCCGGACGACTACGTCCGGGGTATCGGCGACGCGGCGCCGAAGAACCAGGGTCAGTTCGAGGTGACGCTGTCGCCGACGATCCTGGAGCGGACCAGCGAGCCGATCTTCACCAGGGACGGCCTGACCGTCATCCCGGTCCGGGCCCGGCAGATGACCGACGACCAGATCGGTCACTTCCTGACCGAGCGGTGGAGCGGGCTCGACTCGGCCACGGCGTTCGACGACTTCGCGAAGGCCTTCGACACCGCGGGGATGCAGAAATTCGGCGGGATGTCGGAGGTCACCGTGACCTCGAAGACGTCCGGCCTGGTGAACGAGATCACGGTCAGCAAGGTCGGGTTCGAGGGCAACAACCTGAAGATCGTCGTGACCCGGGACGTGGACGCCGACTCGGTCAGGGTGACCGCGACCGCCGATGGCACGACATCGTTCAACCAGACCTGGAGCCGGGACGGGTTCGCGAACATCGCGACCGACCTCAAGGCCGGGACACTGCACGACAACGACCTGTTCGTGTCGATGTCGAAGCCGGCGGCCTGGAGCGCCAAGGGTAAGGCGGCCGCCTCGCCGATGGACGTGGACCTGGCCGCGAAGACCACGGCGCCGCGCGCGGCGTTCGACGCAGAGGCGATGGCCAGCGTCCGGATGGAGGACTTCGGCCGGGTTCGGCAGTCGCGGTACAACCTGCAGCAGGCCGAGCTCAACGTCAACCTGCACGGTGGCCGCAGCGACAGCACGTCGGTGGATGCGGCGATCGGGCCGCAGGTCAAGATGGAGCTGGACGCGGCGCAGGTCGACTTCGATGCCGGCAAGGCCGCGTTCAAGCGCAAACACGAGATGGACTTCGACGACCTCCAGGCCGAGGTCAGCGCCGCCAAGAAGATGAAACTGCCGGGTGCCGGACGGTTGTTCGACGTACCGGGCGGCAACGTGTCGTTCCAGGTCGAGCGGGGTCAGGTCGGTTTCGCCGGCTCCCTGGCCGACGATTTCAGCGGTGCGGTGACCGGCAACACGGTCGTCGTGACGCGGATCGGCACCGGAGGAGGGGGCGTCGTCGGGGACACCTGGACGTTCCGGATGGGCTTCCGGCCGAGTCTGATCGGCCGGACGATGACGCTGACCGACGGCCCGCTGGCCGGCGAGGTCGTCAACCTGCGCGGTATTGCGGGCCAGCTGGATGGGACGCTCGGCGACGCAGGCGTCTGGCCGCGCCAGCTGTCCGGTGACGACCTGTTCATCGCGACGCCGACCGGGCCGCTGCACTACACCCGGGACGGGAACTTCCTCGGCCCGGTCGAGACTGCCACCGGAAAGCTCGGCCCGGCGGCCCCGCCGCCGCACCTGGGCAACGACCCGGATGGCTTGGCCCGGTGGACCGCGCAGGTCGACTCGTCGCGGACGCACCTCACCGCGGCGCTCGACAACAAGGCCGTCGAGAACATGATGAAGGACGTGATGGGCGGTGCCTTCACGTCCAAGCGCGGCTACGAAGGCTTCGTGAAGCCGTCCGCACTCGGCGAGGGAACCCTTGCTGCGAAGGTGAACGACTTCAACAACGTCACCCGCGACCTGCTGTTCAAGGGTCCGGACGAGCGGATGACCTTGTACCGCGGGGTTTCGATGGACCCGCATGCCGCGCAGGCCGACGAGTTCGTCGACCGGCTGCCGAGCTCCACGTCGAACAACATCGGCTTCCAGGAGGAGTGGGCGAAGAACGGTGCCGCGAGCAACCGCTTCGTCTTCGAGATCGACGTACCGGCGGGTCACGGCAAGCTGTCGATGGCGTACCCGAAGGGATACGACGCGGGCGAGGGCGCTGCCAAGGCGTGGAACCAGAGCCAGTGGGAGGTCACACTCGCGCCGACCGTGCTGAAGCGGACCGGGCCGGACCGGATCGAGGACGGGATGACGATCGTCCCGGTCCGGGCCGAGCAGATCTCGTCCGGCAAGATCGTCGACCTGCTCACCGAGAAGTGGCCAGGCATGAACCTGGACACGGCGTACGACGACTTCGTCCGCGCGTTCGACAACGGCTCGGTGAACCGCTGGGAGGGCTTCGACGACGTCACCGTCACGACGACGAAGAGTGCCGACGGCAACCTCACCACGCACACGCTGAGCAAGCCCGGGTACGGCGACAAGCTCGACGTACTGATCAGCAAGGACGTCGACGGCGGCACGGTCTCGGTCAAGATCGAGGGCGCCGACGCGGCGTTCAGCAAGGGCCCGTGGAAGGGCACGGATCTCACCGACCTGGCCGCGCAGCTCCGCGGAAACGTCTTGCACGACAGTGATCTGTTCATGCGGCTGCCGCAGCCGGGCGCCTGGGCGCAGGAGCCGGTCGTCGTCAACATGCTGCACATGCCGCAGGTCCAGCAGCACCAGTTGGCCGGTGTCTTCAACGGCAACCAGGTCGTGCTTCCGCACGGCGGTCAGCCGCACGTTGCCGGTCCGAACGGCGGCCAGTTCGCCGTCCACGACTTCGGCACCAACGGCTTCCGCGTGGTCGGCCCGAACGGGCAGACCGGCCGGTACGGCGCCAATGGCGTCCACGTCGCGGATGGCGTCGTACTGAACGACACCCGGGGTATCCGGTTCACCGAAGGTGCCCAGGTCGTCGACATCCAGGGCGTGCCGATCCCGAACACGCACCTGGACAACCTGGCCGGTGGCGAGTTCCGGGTTGTCGAAGGCAACAACGCGACCCGCTTCGGCGCGGACGGTGTGCACCTCAGTGACGGCATTCGCCTGCAGGACCCGAACGGTCTGCGCTTCACGGAGAACCTAGGCACTGGCCCCCGCGTGGTCGACCAGCACGGTGTGCCGGTCCCGAACGCGGCGGTTCAGCAGCTCGACAACGGCGTCGTGGTGGTCGAGGGCCGGATCGGGCGTGGATTCGATGCCAACGGCATCCATGTCGACAACCGGATCACGCTCGAGAGCCGGTTCCAGGATCAGGTGGTTGTTCGCCCGGTGCAGGGTCGGCCGTCGGTGGCCGGGGCCGATGGGCCGTTGTTCCGGGTCGTGGATGTGCAGGACGGTGGCTTCCGGGTCATCGGGGCGCGCGGCCAGATGCAGCGGTACGGCGCTGATGGCGCGCACCTCGGTGATGGTGTCGCGCTGGCCGACAACCTGCATCCGCGGGAGACGCTGTTCACCGAGGCCGATGGCGCGGGTGGGTTCCGGGTGGTCGATCTGAATGGCGGGGTGCCTGCGCAGCATCGCCTTGAGACGTTCGGCAACGGGCAGTTCCGGATGTTCGACGACTCGACAGGCACGGTCCGGTGGTTTGGGGACGACGGGCTCGGCCGGGCGCACGGTTTCCGGGTCCAGGACCCGGCGTACGGGGGTAACACGTACCTCTACCGGATGCCTGATGGACAGGCACACTTCGTCGACGATGCGGCGACTGCGCGGCCCGGCACGGTGCATCTGTCGCAGGACGGCACGAATACCTTCCACATCGCCGACGCCAACGGCGTTACCCGGCACTTCGACAACGCGGGTGGCTACCTCGAGCGGCAGGTTCCGGCTCTCGATCAGGTCACTGGCACGCAGCGGATCGTCGTCCACGATGTCAACAACAACCTGGTCCTGCGTGGGCCGGCGGGCGACACTGCGACCGTCAATCACGTGCAGGGCGGCGGTTATCGGATCGTCGACAACGGCCGGTTCGAGCAGTTCGGCGCGGATGGTGCGTACCAGGCCTTCGGGCGCCAGATTCAGCTGCCGGGCGAGACCGCGTGGCTGCACATCGGTGCTGGTGGCAACAACCCGCAGTGGCTCGACAACGCCTTCCAGCCGGTGGCCGGGCGCAACGTTGTCGTCAACGGCACCGAGATCCACGTGGCCCGGGCGAACGGGCATGACGTGTTCGACATGCAGGGCGGGCTGCTCCGCGAGGTCACCGACATCCCGGGCAACGGTGCGGTGTTCGGCGGCAGCCGGATCACCCGGGACAACAACGGCGTCGTGACCTGGGCGGACAACGCCGGTGTGCAGATGCCGATCCCGCACCGCGCGACCATCGACAACACGGGCAACATCCGGATCGAGATCACCATGCCGGGCCGCCCACGGCACGGCGAGTTCCACCAGTTCAACCGCGGCGGCGACATCACCGAGCAGGGCTTCCGGGTTGTGCGGGACAATCAGCCGACCCAGTTCAAGTACGTCATCAACCGGACCGACAACACCTGGCAGCGGGTCGCTGACGACGGCACGATCGGCGATCTCGGGTTCCACAAGGGCAAGGTCGACATCGTCGGTCTGGAGCAGGGCCGGATCAAGCTGCAGAGCTCGACGGCCAAGGAGGTCGAGGTCTTCGAACGTCGATGGCTTCCGGGCGACCAGATCCTCGACAGCTTCCGCAAGACCGACACCCTCGGGTTCAACTCGACCAACCGTCGTACGACGTGGACGCAGTACGACACGAATGGCAACCTGACCGACTGGGGCAAGCGGCACCACGCGACGGCCGGAAACGCCTGGCAAGACATCAACCACAACTGGCGGACGGTTCGCGACTACCAGCAGGGGCTGCAGAAGTTCGACAACCCGATTGCTGATCAGCTGGGGCCGCTGGCGAAGGCCGAGGAGAAGATCACCGGTCACGTCATCGCGATCCGCAACGGTGACGGCAGCTGGACCTGGCACCGGTACCAGGCCGACTTCGTACATGTTGCCCAGGGCAACCGGACGTTCGAGAGGGTCGGCGAGGGCTGGACCGACACCGTCCGGGTGATGGACAACGGCAACGAGGTCAGCCACGTCGCCCAGCAGAAGTGGGGCACCTGGCACGGACCCGACCACGCGCGCCAGTACAAGGAGTTCACGCTTCAGCCGGGCGCTACGCATCCGACGCGGGACGGCTCGTTCGAGCTGCTGTCGCCGCAGGTCAAGCCCATCGGCAAGGGCGAGCTGCTGCCGGACGGCACGTTGCTCTCGTCGGTCCGCCAGGGTGACCAGCGGCCGCCGGTCTGGGTCCGGGAGCGCTTGCTGGGCAACCCGCCGACCACCGGCAGCGTTGCCCACATCGCAGGCGACAACCGCTTCCAGATCTTCCGCTGGAACACCACCGGCGGCCCGAACGCGGCCGACAACGGAATCCGGTACGTCGGTGCGGACGAGGCCTTCATCGACGTCGACATGGCCGGCGCCTTCGTCCGCTCGAAGGGCAAGCTGCACGACGGCACCGACCTCAAGGTCGGCGACCACGCGACGTCCCCGACGAACCAGTATCCGCAGGCGAATCTGCAGCCGGGTGCACGCGCCGATACCCCGTGGACCAACGGCGATGTGAACGGCTGGCGGGTCACCAACGGCAACACCTGGCAGGACTTCGCCGAGGTCGACGGTCAGGGCTGGCGGATGTTCCGCGAGAGTCAGCCGGGCGGCGTCGTCCGGGAGTACCCGGATCCGGCGGACACGCACATCTGGGTCAACCGGGATGCCCACGGCAACCTGGTCGGGATGGCGCACAAGGTCGACGACCCGGCCAACGTCGGCGGTCACAAGTACGTCGTGGCGACCGGCGACGCCGACTCGTCGACCTGGCGCTGGCACGAGCTGGACCAGAACGGTGTCCAGGTCGCGAACAGTGGTGGCGAGCGGTTCCACTTCAAGGGCTCGCGCGACGAGAGCATCAGCTACGACAACTCGTTCCGGGACTTCGATGCCGCGGGCAACTTGGTTCGCGATCGGCGGATGCTCGACGAGTTGCGCTTCATCGAGTCGTGGGACAACGGCGGCCAGTGGGTGGCCAAGGAGTTCGACAAGCTCGGTGTCGAGGTCGTCGGGTCGACGCAGCTCAACCGTGCCTGGCTGCAGGCCGACGGGACCTGGGGCAACAACTGGGTCAACGGCTCGACCCACTTCCGCGACAGCATCCCGGCGACGCCGACCACGCCGACCCAGGTCCTCCGGGAGACGCCGGTCCACATCGGCGACGGCCGGCCGGCTCGGGTCCGCGAGTACACGATGGACGGCAACGGGCGCACGGACTTCGCACAGTGGAAGGAATTCGACTTCGACAAGGTCGTCCGGGAGCGGGTGGCGTCGGGGAACAACTTCCTGGAGACCGACAAGGTCCACGGCCAGTGGAAGCTCTACGACAACACCGGCCGGGTGATCGGCGAGCGGTCCGACAACGGGCTGGTCTTCGAGTTCCGCGACGGGCAACTGCGGCTCACCGGCAACGAGTTCGACTTCCGGGGCCAGATGACCGAGTTCCGCGGCTGGAACACGCGGATGGGCGATGTCCAGCGGCAGCCGTGGCTCATGCAGTCCAACTGGACGATGGCCGACAAGACGCTGATGCCGGGTGGGAGCGCCGTACTGCGGGAGGCGAACTACGCGCCGTTCTCGCGGCTGCTGACGCAGAAGCTCGCGATCTCGATGACGTTCGACTTCCTGCTCGACTACGCGGCGTCGCTGATGATCATGGGCATCATCGCCGAGGCGCAGAACAAGCCGTTCACCGGTAACGACGCGCTGAAGGCGTTGATGAACGCCGCGGTCGGTACCACGATCAAGGGCGTCGCCGGGGCAGCGCTGACCGACACCAAGCTGATGGGCAGCTTCGTGCGGAACATGAAGCAGAACCAGGCCAACCTCGACGGCGGCAAGCTGATCACGAACCGTCCGATGAACCACACCTCCACCTGGGGTGGAGAGTGGGCCGCGAACACCGGCGCGGTGAAGTGGCGCGCGGGTGTCTTCGACTACGGCTTCGGCATGATGCTGCTGCCGCTCACCGCCTTTGTGAACGGTGCCATGAACGCCGCGATCTTCGGCGTACCGGGCTCGGACGGCAAGAGCCACAAGGTGTCCGGCTGGCAGGCCGTGGCCGAGGGTGGCATCACGGCGGTGGCCAGCCTGGTTGCCGCGAACAGCATCGGACTGCTCCGGACCGGCATCGGTCAGTACGCGCTCGGCCGGTACGTCCAAAAGGGTGGCATCGGCGAGATGGCGCTGAACATGCCGTTGCGCCTGTGGGAGAAGGGCATGGGCTCGCTGCTGACGCCGGAGATCCGCGGCCGGATCGACCCGCCGTGGTCGCACATCCCGACGACACCGCCGCCTCCGCCGGCGGCCCCGCAGCCTACGATCACTCCGGGTGGTGTGATTCTGCCGCCAGGCGTCACCCCCGTACCCTCCGTCCCCGGCACCCAAGGAACCCCGTGACCACTCGCTACGTTGGCCCGAAGGGGCGTGGCAGCTTCCGCCGGATCAGCGAGGCCCTGCGGGCTGCTGGTCCTGGGGACGTGATCGTGGTTGCCGGTGGCGAGTACGCCGAACAGCTCCGGCTCGACCGCTCGGTCGCTGTGGTCGCGGAGCCGGGTGGCGGGCAGGTGACGGTGACCGGCATACCGGGTGGTGAGCCGACGGTCGTTGCCGAAGGCCTCGAATGCACCGTGCGTGGGTTGACGATCAAAGCTCCTGCTGACGATGCGGGCGCGCCTGCCGTCGGCGTGGCCGGTGGTGCCGGACTGGTGATCGAGGACTGCACGATCGCCGGTGGCCGGATCCATGCCCGAGGCAACGAAAATACCGGGCAGGGCTCAGACCTGGCCGGGTACGGCGTTACTACGTTGATGATTCGTGGATCTCGGCTGGAGCAGGGACGACTGGCCGCGATCCACCTGTCGGGCCGGGTGCAGGCCAAGATCGAGGACTCCGTCATCGACACGGTGGACGGGATTGGCGTCGTACTGTCGGGGCCTGCGTTCTTGGATGCTTCGCGGCTGCGGTTGAACCAGACGTCTGGATATGGGTTCCGGCTGCGGGGGTCGAGCCGGCTCGTGTCGACCGATGGGACGATCCGGCAGACCGGGATGGCCGGCGTACTGCTGGAGGACGGGTCGACGGCGACACTGACCGACGTACGGATCGAGAAGGCCGGTGGGCCTGGTGTGCATGCGACCGGGTCGGCGCGCAGCGAGCTGACCGACTGCCGGGTGCGCGACGCGCGGGCCAGTGGGCTGGTTGCTCAGGACAGTGCCGAGCTGATCGCGACCGACTGTGCAGTGACCGATGCGGGCGCGAATGGCTTGCTGGTCTCGGATTCCGCGACGGCGACGGTGACCGCGACGCGGTTCGACCGACCGGCGTACAGCGCTGTTCACCTCACCGGTACGGCGAATGCGAAGCTGACCGATTGTCACGTCCGCGAGGGCGTTGAGCACGGTGTCCATGTGACCGCGTCGGCGCGGGTCGAGCTCATCCGGTGTGGGATCCAGGATGTCGGGCTGACCGGGTTGTCGGCTGTTGACGCCGGGTACGCCGATGCCGAGGACTGCCGGTTTGTCGGCGGCGGCACGGGGATCCGGCTGGAGTCCACTACGGCAACGAATGTGCGGACGACCTCGGTGACCGGGACCGTCGGCACTGGCGTGGAGTTGGCCGGAGCCGGGTTGGCAACGCTGCAGGCGGTGCGCGTCAGTGGGACCAAGGCGGCCGGGATTGTGGTCGGCACGGGTGCGGCGGCGACGATCGATGCGAGCACGATCGAGAACTGCGCGGGCTCGGGGCTGGTGATCTGGTCGGAGGCGACTCCGACGGTGACCGGGCTGCGGGTGAGCACGGTCGCGAAGAACGGGATCTACGTGGCCGAGAAGGCCGGTGGGACCTACACGGACTGCGATGTGACTGGGACGAAGTACCCGGCTCTGCATCTGGCGAAGACCGCGGCCCCCACCTTCAAGCACCTGCGCATCCGGGACTGTTCCGAAGCGATCGGGCAGGAGGATGGCGCCGTACCGGTGTTTGAGGACTGCACCATCGACGGGGTCTCGATGGTGCGTGAGAAGCCGGTTGCGGCCACGGCGGGGGCTGCGTCGACGCCTGAGGTGCATGTGCCCGGGGCGCTCGACGAGAGCATGCCGCCGGACGACGAGACGCTCGAGGATGTTCTGGCCGAGCTCGAGGAGCAGGTCGGGCTCGATCGGGTGAAGCGCGACGTCCAGTCGATGGTGAAGCTGATGCAGACGGTCCGGATGCGCGAGGAGGCCGGGCTACCGGCGCCGCCGCTGAGCCGGCACCTGGTCTTTGCGGGCAACCCGGGTACGGGTAAGACGACGGTTGCGCGGTTGTACGGGCGAATCTTGAAGGCGCTCGGCCTGCTGCGGAAGGGGCATCTGGTCGAGGTGGACCGGACGGCGCTCGTTGGTGAGTACGTCGGTCATACCGGGCCGAAGACGCAGGCTGCGGTCACGCAGGCGCTCGGTGGCGTGCTGTTCATCGATGAGGCCTACTCGCTGGCGCCGATCGGGATCGGCAACGACTTCGGCGCCGAGGCGATCGCCACGCTGGTCAAGCTGATGGAGGACCACCGCAACGACCTGGTTGTGATCGTGGCCGGCTACGTCAACGACATGTCGCGCTTCATCGGGTCGAACCCGGGTCTGTCCTCGCGATTCACACGGACGCTGCAGTTCGAGGACTACACGGCGGCCGAGCTGGTGGCGATCGTCGAGCACCAGGCGCGCGGTCACCAGTACGAGCTGACACCTGATGCGCGGACCGCGTTGAACACGCTGTTCGAGCAGCAGCCGCGCGGCGACGGCTTCGGCAACGGCCGATCGGCGCGGCAGATCTTCCAGGCGATGACCGAGCGGCAGGCGCACCGGATGTCCGAGCTCGGCACGCCGACGCCGGCCCAGCTGGTCTCGCTCGAGGTCCCTGATCTGCCGGAGTCGTTGTAACACCTATTAGTGATTAGTTAACAGGGGCTACTGTGCGGTATGGACAATATTTCCCGCCGTGGGTTGCTGACGGGGGCCGGCGCAGTTCTTGCTGCCGGTGCCCTGGGTGTTCCCACCGCCTCCGCCCGGAGCCTTGACCTGCCCGCCTCCAAGCGCTTCAAGATGAGCGCGACGACCAACGAGTTCTTCCGCAGCAAGCCGTTGTGGGGACCGACTGTCATGCAGTCGTTCGCCTTCGACACCCCGAACAACCGGCTCTTCACCGGCCAACTGCGATCCGGCACCGGTGAGTTCAGCGGTGACCTGACGCTCAGCCAGCTCGACTTCGCGGGGAACGTGCTCGGGCACATGTACCTGACCGGCTTCGGTCACGCGGTCTCGATCGGTGCCGAGGCCGTCGGGAGTACGTCGTACATCTGGACTGAGACCGATGCGGACACCACGAACGGGCGCGGCCGGTCGATCACGCGCTTCCCATGGCAGAACGGGAAGACGCTGACCTCGGCTGCGGTGACCAAGTGGAAGCCGGTATCGGGCGGGAGTGTGTACACCCCGGCCGTCGACCAGCGGTTCGGCCAGGTGGGGATCCGGCACGCCCGGCCGGGTGGGATGTACATCAACGTGTACTCGCTCGCGGCCGCGCGGACCGGGAACTTCTCGACAGTGCTGGCGTCGTTCAAGCAGCCGGCGCTGACGTCGGATATCGACTTCCAGGGCTGGGCGCTCTACGGGTCGTACGCGTACTTCTGGGAAGGCGAGGCCTACCCCGGCGCACCCGACGAGACCAAGGCGAACTCGAAGCTCTGGTGCTACGACATCAACGCCGGCACCCTCGTCGACTCGTTCCTGACGCTGGCCGGGAAGAGCCTCACCTACCGCGAAGCCGAAGGCATGGCGGTCTACGGCTCCACCGACGGCACCGCTCGCCTCTACTTCGGCTTCGCCTCCGGCGTCTCCGGCGACCGCCGGGCCAACCTCTTCTACCGCAACACGTTGGTCTAGCGACTACTGCGCTGGCTACTGGGCGACGCCGTACAGGCGATCACCGGCGTCGCCCAGGCCGGGGACGATGTAGCCCTTCTCGTTGAGGTGGGAGTCCATGGCGGCGACCACCAAGGTGCAGGGGATGTTGAGGTGGTCGAGCTCGCGTTCGATGCGCTCGACGCCTTCGGGGGCGGCGAGGAGGCAGATCGCGGTGATGTGGTCGGCACCGCGGTCGACCAGGAACTGGATCGCGGCAGCGAGCGTGCCACCGGTCGCCAGCATCGGGTCCAGGACGTAGCACTGGCGGCCGGACAGGTCCTCCGGCAGCCGCTCGGCGTACGTCGAGGCGTCCAGCGTCTCCTCGTTGCGGATCATCCCGAGGAACCCGACCTCGGCGGTCGGCAGCAGCCGCGTCATCCCCTCGAGCATGCCCAGCCCGGCACGCAGGATCGGTACGACGAGCGGCTTCGGCGAGGTGAGTTTCACACCCTCGGCCGCGGCGACCGGCGTCTGCACGGTGGTCGGCCCGGTCCGCACATCCCGAGTCGCCTCGTAGGCGAGCAGCGTGACGAGCTCTTCGGTCAGCCGCCGGAACGTGGGCGAGTCCGTGGCCTCGTCCCGCAACGTGGTCAGCTTGTGAGCAACGAGCGGGTGGTCCACGACAAGGATCTGCATAACCCGGAACGCTACCGTCGGCGATTCCTCCCGCGAAACTTCCGGCTGACTTAGCATCGAAAGTGCATTGGTTTGTGCCCTGCCTTCGCCCCAGGGGAGTGCCGATGACCGAGGACCAGCCCGATCAGCCCCGTCCGCGCTTGGTGGTGCCGCGCCGCGATCTCGATCGGCTGCATCGGCGGGCCGAGTTCCTGCGGGAGCTCGAGGAAGCCAAGGCCCTCCGGGACCGGATAGCCCCCCGCCGCGCCCGGCGGCGCCTGCTCCGCGAGGCGATGCGGCGAGCGACGTACCACCACTGAAGAGGCTCAAACGGGTGTTCGAGATGCAATCGTGATGGCCTGGGCGACCGGGCTTCACCAGATATGTCTCGCACCGGACTTCTGACTCTGCGACCATGAACGAGTGTCCGACGCCACAGCAGGACCAGTAGCCACCGATCTCGATCTCGATTCCGACGACCCCGATCTCGATTTCGCGGTAGCCGCCTACACCGAGGACGGCGTGTGGACCGTCACTCCGCTGGTCCTCCGCGGGGAGCCCGACCTGGCGGCGGTGCTGTTGGGACTGCGCCGGTACCCCGGGGAGGCCGGCGTACTGGGGATGATCTCGGTCGACGAGGACTTCTTCATCCTGATCCGGCTCGTCAACGGCCGGGCTCAGTACCTGATCTCCGACGTGACCGCGGCGACCGAGTGGCCGCTGGCCAAGCAGGTCGTCGACGAGCTGGACATTCCGCTGGCCGATGACGACGACGAGCAGGTCCCCGCCGGTGACCTGGCGATCGTCGCCGATCTGGGGATGACCGCGATGGATCTCGGCGCGCTCTGCGACGACGTCGACCTCTATCCGGAGGAGATGCTCGAGGAGATCGCCGACGTCCTCGGGTTCGGCAACCAGTTCCACGAGGCGATCGAAGCCATTGGTTAGTCCAGCACTGCAGCGCGAATGGTCCCGGCTGATGGCGGTGGCCCTGGACGAGGCCGAGTTCGCGCTGCCCGACGTACCGATCGGTGCGCTTGTACTCGATCCCGACGGCGAGATCATCGGGCGCGGACACAACGAGCGTGAGACCACCGGCGACCCGACCGCGCACGCCGAGGTGCTGGCGTTGCGCGCGGCCGCCGCGCAGGTGGGCGAGTGGCGGCTGACCGGCTGCACGCTCGTCGTCACGCTGGAGCCCTGCACGATGTGTGCGGGCGCGATCGTGCTGGCCCGGATCGAGCGGCTGATCTTCGGCGCGTACGACGAAAAAGCGGGTGCCGTCGGGTCGTTGTGGGACGTGGTCAGGGACCGCCGGCTCAACCATCGGCCCCAAGTCTTCGGCGGTGTGATGGCCGATGAGGCCGGTGCGCGGCTCCGCGATTTCTTTTCCGGGCACAGGTCTTGATAGCCTCTGCGGCGGTGGCGTGTCCGAGCGGCCGAAGGAGCGCGCCTCGAAAGCGCGTGATGGGTACCCCCCATCCGAGGGTTCAAATCCCTCCGCCACCGCTGCAAGACCGAGGACCCTGATGCTGTGTGATGCGTCAGGGTCCTCGTTTCTCTAGATGACTGATGCTCGGGACCGAACCTCGACGAGAGGGGCCCCACCGTGAACGTGGATGAGCTCGACCAGATCCTGCTGGGCGGAGCCGTCGTTCTGCTGGTTGCGGTGGTCGCTGTCCGCCTGTCCGGGCGCCTCGGGTTGCCGTCGCTGCTCATCTATCTCGGGATGGGTCTGCTGCTCGGCGAGTCCGGGCCGGGGCACATCCACTTCGAGGACGCCCAGATCGCGCATGCGCTCGGGTTCGCGGCGCTGGTGATCATCCTCACAGAGGGCGGTCTGACCACGCGGTGGAACGAAGTCCGGCCGGTGATGCCGCTCGGGCTTGTGCTGGCCACGGTCGGGGTGGCGATCAGCGTCAGCGTCGTGGCCTGCATCGCGCACTACGTGCTCGGGCTCGACTGGCAGATCGCCGTACTGATCGGGGCGGTGACCTCGCCGACAGATGCGGCCGCTGTCTTCTCCGTACTGCGCCGAGTGCCGATCAGACCGCGGTTGCGGGGTGCTCTGGAGGCTGAGTCCGGTCTGAATGACGCTCCGACCGTCCTGCTGGTCACCCTGGTCAGCACGGGCGCCACGAGTGAGCACGGCTGGCTGTACTTCACCGGCCTGGTCGCCTACGAGCTGGTGGTCGGCGCGCTGTTCGGGTTCGCGATCGGCTGGGTCGCCGTCAAGCTGATCCGCCGGGTCGCCCTCGGCTCCGCCGGGCTGTATCCGCTCGCTGTCGTCTCGGTCGCGATCATCTCGTACGCCGGTGGCACCGTCCTGCTCCACGTCTCGGGGTTCGCCGCCGTCTACGTGACCTCGCTGGTCCTCGGAAGGGCGGAGCTTCCGCACCGGATGGCGACCCGCTCCTTCGTCGACGGCCTGGCCTGGCTGGCACAGATCGGCCTGTTCGTCATGCTCGGCCTGCTCGCGTCACCGGGCCGGATCGGCCTGAACGACGTCATGATCGCGCTCGTCATCGGTATCGCCGTCACGGTCGTCGGCCGGCTGCTCGCTGTCGTCGTGTCGGCGACTCCGTTCAAAGTGCCTTGGCAGGAGCAGGCGTTCATCTCGTGGGCCGGGCTGCGCGGCGCCGTACCGATCGTCCTGGCCACCATCCCACTCGCCGAACAGGTCCCCCAGGCCACCCGGATCTTCGACATCGTCTTCGTCCTGGTCCTCCTCTTCACCCTCCTCCAAGGCCCCTCCCTGCCCTGGCTGGCCCGCAAACTCGGCGTCCTCGACGAGAACGCCGCCTTCGAGGTCGAGATCGACGTCGCCCCTCTGGAATCCCTCGGCGCCGACATGCTCCAGGTCCACGTCCCCAGCGAATCCCGGATGGCCGGCGTCGAGGTCGGCGAACTCCGCCTCCCCGCCGGCGTCTCGGTCTCCCTGATCATCCGCAGCGACGAATCCTTCGTCCCCGAGCGCCGAACCGTGCTGCGCGCCGGTGACTCGCTCCTGATCGTCACCCCCAGCGCAGTCCGCGACGCCACCGCCCGCCGCCTCCGAGCCGTCTCCCGAGCCGGCCGCCTAGCCGGCTGGTTCGGCGAACGAGGCCGCGAAAACCACTGACGGTTAGCAGCGGAGCCTTCCACTGAACTACCTTTGAACTATGGCGGATCTGCTGGAAGTTACGTTCTCCGACCTGCTGCAGCGTCCCGTCGAGACGGTCGAGAAGCTCAAGTCGACGCGCCGCCAGGCACTCCTCGTCCGTCGCCGAGGCGCTGAGGACGACCTCGTGCTCACCACGGTCGCGCAGACGTCGGAGAACCACCAGATCCTCGTCCTGACAGTTCGCGTGCTGCGAGCCGTCATGGGCAACCCGGAAACGCGTTCTCGGCTTGTGCTCGAGATGTTGCCGCAGGTCTTCCCGTGGAGCGCGTTTCTTCCGCCAAGAGCCCGGGACGAGTTCGCCCAGGAACTGGTGGACATGTTGGATGCGAGCGCTGAACTGCGAGTATCTGCGCCCGTATTGACGCTGATTACTCAGTGGCGGAACACCGCGGAGATCTACGCGGATCCCGAGCTCCTCGCCATCCTGACCTCACCAGAACGCGGCGACTTCGGCCCTGTGCCGAGGCCGCCTACGACCGACTGATCAGTTCGGGTTTTGCCCCTTGGGGACGGGCTGGGGGGTGTAGATCGTCGGGAGGCAGACGGAGCTGCCGGCCGGTACGCCGATCGACGCCAGACCCTTTGCGTTGAGCTTGGTGTACTTGGTGCCGACGACGAGGTCGACGGTGTGGCTGTCGCGGCCGTCGGCGACGGGGACGGGCTTCTGGGCTGTTTGGCCGGCGACTAGCTGGAGCTCGGGGGAGTCGGCGGCGTGGCCGCGGACCTCGAGGGTGTCGACCTTGTTGCCGTTCGGCTCGTTGGCGATCTTGGCGACGTGGAAGCCGCGCTTCTTCAGCAGGTCGGCGACAGCGGCCGCCGTACCGCCTTTGGCGCCGCCGTTGTAGACGTTCACCGAGACCTGCTTGGGCACCAGGCGGTTGTTCTCCAGCTGCTGCTCGACGCAGGTCGGGCCGGCGCTGCTGTTACTCAGCGAGTTCCAGCCCCACCAGGCGCCGCCGACCAGGACCATCAGCAGGATCACCATGGTGATGGGCGTGCGCCAGTGGATCCGCAGCTGCGGACGGGGCTGGGGGTAAAGGGCGGTCATCGTGATCAGTCCACGACCAGAACCCGGGCGTGCAGAACCAAGCGCTGCTGCAGTGCCGCTCGCAGTGCGCGGTGCAAACCGTCCTCGAGGAACATCTCACCCCTCCATTCGACGACGTGGGCGAACAGGTCGCCGTAGAACGTCGAGTCCTCGTCGAGCAACGCGGCCAGGTCGAGCGTGCCCTTCGTCGTCACCAACTGATCCAGCCGCACCTGCCGTGGTGGCAGCGTCGACCAGTCCTTCGGCTTGAGCCCGTGCTCCGGGTACGGCTTTTCCTCCCCGACACGCTTGAAGATCACTCCCGGAGTCTAGCGGTGTCCGAGGTCTTCTGAGAGGTCATAAACGTCACCGGAACAGTCCAGAACCAAGACTCAACCTTTTGGAGGAGAAACACGTCATACCCAGGTTGTAGATCTTGAGGTAATAGGCTGCCGCCATGGCTGAGACAGGCGACGTCGTGGAGACCGTCAAGCAGGGGTATGCGTTCGAGGGGGCGGCGATCGAGCTCGGGGCGCTGTTGGTCGACGGCGAGCCGAAGCCGGAGGCGGCGGTGCGGATCCCGTTGTCGATGGTGAACCGGCACGGCCTGGTGGCCGGCGCGACCGGTACCGGTAAGACGAAGACGCTGCAGCTGATGGCCGAGCAGTTGTCGGCCGCGGGTGTTGCGGTGTTCGCCGCTGACATCAAGGGTGACCTGTCCGGGATCTCGCAGCCGGGTGCGAGCAACGACAAGCTGCTGGCCCGGACCAAGACGATCGGTCAGGAATGGGTCGCGACCGGCTTCCCGACCGAGTTCTACGCACTCGGCGGCCAGGGCACCGGTATCCCGATCCGGGCGACCGTCACGTCGTTCGGGCCGGTACTGCTGTCCAAGGTGCTTGGGCTGAACGACGTCCAGGAGTCCTCGCTGGGGCTGATCTTCCACTACGCCGACAAGCAGGGTCTGACGCTTCTCGACATCAAGGACCTGCGTGCGGTCATCACGCACCTCGCCAGCGACGAGGGCAAGGCCGACCTGAAGGACCTCGGCGGGCTGTCCGCGGCGACCGCGGGCGTCATCCTGCGCGCGCTGATCGGGTTCGCCGACCAGGGTGCCGAGGCGTTCTTCGGGGAGCCGGAGTTCGACACCGCCGACCTGCTCCAGGTGCGCGACGGCAAGGGCGTCATCTCGCTGCTCGAACTGCCGAACCTGCAGGACCGGCCGGCGCTGTTCTCGACCTTCCTGATGTGGCTGCTGGCCGACCTGTTCCACGACCTGCCCGAGGTCGGCGACGCGGACAAGCCGAAGCTGGTCTTCTTCTTCGACGAGGCGCACCTGCTGTTCAACGACGCCTCGAAGGCGTTCCTGGACTCGATCGCGCAGACCGTCCGGCTGATCCGGTCGAAGGGTGTCGGCGTCTTCTTCGTCACCCAGACCCCGAAGGACGTGCCGGACGACGTTCTCGCCCAGCTCGGTTCACGGGTTCAGCACCAACTGCGGGCGCACACCCCGAACGACGCCAAGGCGTTGAAGGCGACGGTCTCGACCTTCCCGAACTCGGCGTACGACCTCGGTGAAGTGCTGACCCAGCTCGGCATCGGCGAGGCGATCGTGACCGTGATGAACGAGAAGGGCGCGCCGACCCCGGTCGCGTGGACCCGGCTCCGGGCGCCGCTGTCGCTGATGGCGCCGGCTGCTGCGGATCAGATGACCGCTGCGGTGGCGGCTTCCGCGAACAACGCCAAGTACGCACAGGTGCTCGACCGGGAATCGGCGTACGAGATCCTCGCGAAGAAGGTTCAGGCCGGCGCCGAGCAGGCCCAGGCCGAGGAGCAGGCCAAGCAGCAGCAACAGCCGCAGGAGCAGCCGGCGCCGCGCGGCCGGGCGCCGAAGCCGGAGAAGTCGATGGTCGAGCAGGTCATCGGTTCGTCGGCCTTCAAGCAGTTCGCGCGGACCGCGGGCCGGGAGATCGTCCGCGGGCTGTTCGGCGCCGCTCGTCGCCGCCGGTAATCACTCTTACCCGACGCGCCGGGTCCGCTGAGCGGACCCGGCCGCCGATCCTGCGGTCCTGCGCGGGTGAGCCCGGAAACCTTTTCGAGACCCAGGGGTCCGCCAAAAACCGAACGATATAAAGGTTTTTGGCGTTTGATGATTGATCAAACGACTGAATCGGCCGGCCCTGATCATCGTTTCCACATTGTCATCCGGGCCGCTCCGTCGCGGATTGGGACCAGGCGCTCACACGCCGTACCGTGGGGGTGATGGTTGCGCAGAGTAGGCGATCAGTACGGAAATGGGCGCTCTGGACTTTGACGGTCCCGGCGTTCGTTGTTGTCGTGCTCGTCGACTTCGGCGCCATCGGGTACGGCGTTCAGGCCTATACCGAGTTGCCGAGCTGGCACGGCCTCGATGTGGTGGCCGCGTTGACCGTCTCGGCCCTGATCGCGGTCGAGGGCGCCCGTCGGGTGGAGAACCGGCGCCGCCGTGGTGGCGCGCTGCACAAGGACCTCGCCCCGGCCTGGATGATCGCGGCCGCCATCATCCTGCATCCGGCGATGGCGATCCTGGTCGTCGTGCTGCTCCGCATCTGGTGGCGGATCCGCGCCGGCAAGTGCATCCCGTACCGGTGGGCCTTCTCGACCGCAGTCCACGTGCTGGCCGTCGGTGCCGCGCACGCCGTCTTCCAGTCGGCGCGCGATCTGTTCGGCGGCGGTGAGCTCGCCCTGGTCGCCGCGATGGTGGCGACCGCTGTCACGTTCGTCGTGACCGACACCCTGTTGTGCGGCCTGGCCATCTCGCTGATCATCCCGGGCAGCACGCGACAGGAGACGGTCGGCGGATTCGACGACCTGTGCATCGACGTGACGGCCGCGATGTTCGGCTGTTTGCTGGCCGGCGCTTGCCTGATCAGTCCGTGGTTCGCGTTCGTGGCGATCCCGATCACGCTGACCGCACAACGCGCGCTGCTCCTCGGCCAACTCGAGTCCGAGGCGCAGACCGACCCGAAGACCAGCCTGACCCGCGTCGACTTCTGGCGCCGGCAGACCGAAGAGATGCTGCGCCGTACACGGACCCAGCGCGAGCAGATGTCCGTCCTGCTGATCGACATCGACCACTTCAAGCAGGTCAACGACCGCCACGGCCACCTCGTCGGCGACGAAGCCCTCCGCGCCGTCGCCACCATCCTGCGCAGCGCGATCCGCGCCAAAGACGTGATCGGCCGCTTCGGCGGCGAGGAGTTCGTGATCGCCCTCCCCGACACCGGCATCGACGAAGCCACCGTCACCGCCGACCGCCTCCGCCAAGCCGTAGCCGACAGCCCCCTCGCCGCCATGTGCGCCGGCGTCCTCGACTGCCCCGACCTCGACCCGGACGACTTCCAGCTCACCGTCTCGATCGGCGTCGCCGTCTACCCCGCCGAAGGCATCACCGTCGACGACCTCCTGCTCCAGGCCGACCGAGCCATGTACGCCGCCAAAGCCGCCGGCCGTAACCGCGTCCGCCTCGCCGCTGACCTCGGGAACATCAGCGCCCCGAAACCCCAGCCGGTGAGCGCCGCCGCACCTCCCGCCGATCGCGCCTAGCCGATCCGCTGGCTCTTTCGCGCCTTGGTGGTCTCTCGTGGGCACGGAGTGGCCTTGGCGTTCCACAAAGGCGCGTTCTGGGTCGGTACGGCGGGGATGGCTGGCCGCCGCACCGGACAAGCCGGACACATTGCTTGTGGCTGGTCGCCGCGGCGGCCGCGTTACATAAAGAGCTTGGCTGGGCCCGGCGGGTGGTTGAGGTACTGGCGAGGTCGGCGATCGCGTGACCGCTGCTTGAGGTGCCCGCTATGGCTGAGGTGGAAAAGCGGCGCCGGGTGGAAACTTCATGTCGCCATTTGCACAAAACGTTCCACCCAGATCTCCGGGTGGGCTGGTGGGTGGGGCTGGGGAGCTTTACCGGTCATTCCAGGTCAGTTTCGCTCCCCAGCGCGCCCGGATACCTGACGCATCGGGCGCTGGGGAGTTTCACCGGCGTATCCGCCTGCCGTTTCGCGCTACGCGTGACTTTTTCGGGTCTATACGCCGAAAAACTCACGCGTAGTGACGGTCGGCGCGGCTGGCGTGGCGTGGCCGGGCCAACAGCCGGGGGCTTGAACAAGAAGTGGTGGGCTGGGACAGGTAGTTACTTGTTCACGCCCACCACCAAGCCCACAGACCCCCGACAAGTGGACAGCGCCGCGACGAAAAGAGGCAACCAGCGCGGCGCCCGAGGGTCAGCCGGGCACGGCAGGACCCCACGCCTCCTTGCTGGCGTCTTTCACCACCGCGGAGGGTCACTTTCCAGGCATCCTCGCTACCGACCGCAACCACAGCGAGCACCTCAGACGGCGTGCACGCAGTCGCCAGCCTCGCCATCCCCCTCAGCCACGCGCCGGGCCGGGCCACCCTCGCACTGTAAATCGGCCGCAGCGGCGAGCAACCACACGCAGCGAGCTCGGCCGCATCGGAGCGCGCGGTCACCCCCCCCGCCATACCGCCAAAGAAAGTTTGCGACGAAGCAGAACCTTTCACGACTCCACCGCGTCCTCAGGAGTGACGGATGGAGAGTGAATGGTGAGCTCGGGAAGTCGTGACGACGACTTCACGGCGTTTGTGCTGGCCAGATCTGGGCGGTTGGTGCACTTTGCCCGGATGTTGTGTGGTGATCCGGGGCTCGCGGAGGACCTGGTGCAGGGCGCTCTCGAGAAGGCCTATCTGCGCTGGGAGCGGATCGAGTTGGCGGATCCGTTCGCGTATGTGCGGCAGGCCGTAGTCAACCAGCATCTTTCCTGGGTACGGCGTAGGCCGTGGCGGGAGCGGCCGAGTGGGGCTGCCGCTGAGTTGGATCTGCTGTTCCTGGACAACCCGGTGGCGGATCGGACCGGCGAGGTCGAGGGGCGCGTGTCGGTCGGGGCGGCGCTGGAAACGTTGAGCCGGCGGGAGCGGGCGATCGTCGTACTGCGGTATGTCGAGGATTTGACGGAGCGGGAGACGGCTGCGGTGCTCGGGATTGCGCTGGGCACGGTGAAGAGTGCGAATGCGCGGGCCCTCGACAAGCTGCGCGCGGTACCGGAATTGAGTGGGGTGGCGCGATGAACACCGAGGACGAGCTGCGGGCTGTGCTGGCCCCGGACGGCAGCATCGCGCCGCTGGATCCGTCGCGGGTGATTGCGGGAGCGCGGAAGCGTCGTACGATCCGCAGTTTCGCGGTCGCGTCCGCCTCGGTGGCTGTGGTCGCGGTGGCTGCGGCGGGATTCGTGCTGGGGCAGGGGCCTGCCAGTACGCCGCAACCTGCCGGTCCTGGGCCCGTGATCACGCCTAGCCAGACGCCGCACACCCCGAGTACGCCGCCGCTCAAGGAGCCGACCCCCAGCCGGACGGCGAGTACGCCGCCGGGTGGAGACCCGACTCCGGGCGGCGTTCCGACTCCGAGCAGGACGCCGACCGACACACCCCGGACACCGCCAGATAGCCCGGGGCTGCCCACGCCGACGAACACACCGTTTGGTACGCCGACGAACACGCCGAGCAAGGCGCCCGAGCCGCCGACCCGGAACTGAGTTCCTGGCCGAGCAGAACCTTTTCGCCACCAGGTCGCGTCCTTCAGCCTGACCGAACGGCGAAGTGGTGGCGGAGGGCAACTAATGACTGAAGTAGGCCGGAAGCGGCGGACGACCCGGATCGTGCTGGGCGGCGTCGCCGCGGCAGTGGCGGTGCTGATCGCGGTTGGCGGGACGGCAATGGCACGCAGTGGTGGCGGAGATGGCGGTACGCCGTCGCCGACCCCGAGTGTGGTTCCGAGCGACGCGCCGACGCCGCCGACGGAGACCCCGAGCCAAGTCCCGAGCGACGCGCCGATGCCGCCGACGGCGACGCCGAGCCCGGGCGAGCCGCCGCGGACTCCGACGAAGGCGCCGATGCCGAGCAACGCGACTCCGTCCGACGCGCCGCGGCCGCCGACCAAGCGGCCCGAGCCGACGCCGACGGCAACGCCGTCCAGGGCGCCGTACCCGACGCCGACCACCTCCCCGAGCAGGTGGCCGGAGCCGACACCGACGGCGACCCCGTCGAGGCCGCCGTACCCGACGCCGACCAGGACTCCGAGCCAGTCGCCGGGTAAGTAGGCACGAACACGTGAGGGGCCGGGTGATCCACCCGGCCTCTCACTAAGTCAGCAGGCGCCGAAAGTATCGGCCGACACCCACGCCTTTGCGACGTACATGCCGGTGTGAACGCGTAGCCAGACATTGCTGGTGCCCTGCGAACCGGTGACGCTCTGCCCGGTGGTCTGGCACTCGACCGTCACCTGCGCCGACTTGCCGGCCATGCCGACGACCGCGCCGCTGGAGTTCGCCGTACTGCGAAGGTTCAGGTAGCCCGACGTGATCGAGACCGTGCCGCGGCCGCCGTCACCTGTCCACAGGTAGGTCGCGTCGACGAAGCCGTTGTCCGACAGCTTGAGCGCGTCCCAGAAGACGCCGTCGGCGAGGTCGATCCCGGCCGGGTTCGCGACCTTCCGGCCGGAGCCGTCCTTCCCGCCGTTGTAGCCGTCCTGGTACGCCGCCTGCGCCTCAGGCTTTCCCTGCGGCAGGTCGTTGAACGTCTCGCGGGTTGCGCTCGGGTTCCAGTAGTCGTCCTTGATGTTCCACGGGCCGACATCCCAGACCGGCTCGAACGCGCACCGCGACGCCGTACAGACCTTGACGGTGTAGTTGCCGGAGCCGTTGCTCGCCAGGCCACGCCGAGACGGCAGCGCGACGAAGTGGTCACGGCTGGCAATCACGTGCCCGTTGGCCGTCGTACCGCCGACCAGGCCCTCGCGAGTGGCGAAGACGCGCGACTTGAGTGGCGCTGCCTGGACGGTCATCGGGCTGACCGCGACCTTGTCGGTCGGCTGCACGCTGACGTCGGAGATCGAGGGCTTGGCGCCGCTGAAGATGACCCGCAGCTGCACCTGGTCGCTCGCGCCGGGCAGCACGGTCCGCATGCCTGCGACCGCCGGAGTCCACTCCGACCAACGGTTGTTGACCCAGGCCCGTACGTCGACATCGGCCGGCGTACTGAGGTTGTAGTTGGCAACGACCGCTGAGGTCGGTGCAGTGAAGTGGACCGGCGCCAGTTCGGTGAGGCCGTCGTACCGGGTAGTCCTCGAACTGGGGTTGCTCGCGGCTGAGCTCGGGAGCGCGAGCGTCCCAAGGGTGAGACCGGCGACGAGACAGGCTGCGAGCTTGGTTGTTCGGGTGATACGCATCTCGCAGGACCTCCGAGCGGTGCCAAAAAAAGAATTCTGTGACAGAACAGAACCTAGTCGATCACTCAAAGGGTTTGGACTCATGTGACAGAGGCTGAGGAGATTCGATGACCCGGACCGCGGACGCCGATTTCGAGCGCTTCGTGCAGACCCAGTCAACCCCGCTGCTCCGTTTCGCGGAGATGCTCTGCGGCGATCGGCACAACGCCGAGGACCTGGTGCAGCAGGCGTTGATGAGGTCGTATCCGAAATGGCACAAGCTGGACGGCGATCAACTGCGCTATGTCCGGCGGGTGCTGGTCAACCGGTTCCTCACCCAGGCCCGCCGGCGCTGGAACAACGAAGTACCCAGTGATCCGGTTGAGAACGATTGGGACCAGCGAGCGGTAGCGGACTTCGCCCAGCAGGTGCAGACCAGAGAGGCCGTGCTCTCGGCTTTGGCTGGTCTGACTGTTCGGGAGAGAGCCGTCGTCGCGCTGCGCTACTCGCAGGATCTCTCCGAGGCCGAGACAGCCGAGCTGCTGGGCATGGCCCCCGGAACCGTGAAGTCGACGGCCTCCCGGGCGCTGGCCAAGTTGCGTCTGGCACCCGACCTGATCGACAGCGTAAGTGGAGGAAACTGATGAGTGACGAGCAGCGGGTACGCAGCGCTCTCGAGTACGACGTGGAGCCGTTTGCTCCCAATGCCGGAGACCTGATGCGTCGCAGCAAGCGGCTTGCATGGGCACGGCGTGGACTGGCCGCGGCCGGTGTGACCGCGCTGGCCGGGACAGTGGCCACGGTGTCTGCTGCCGTGGGCGGTCCGGCTCCGGTTCCGGTGAAGAACCTGTTCGCCGGGGCGCCGAAGCCGCCGGTGGTGGCGCCGATCGAGACGCCGTCGGTCGACCCGAGCTGCCTGCCCAGCAAGCCGGGGCAGCCGAAGTTGCCGGTAGCAACGGTTTCGGTCGTGAAGACGATCGACCCGAACCAGCCGCCGGCGGTTCCGACCACCAAGCCGAACCTGCCGGGCAAGCCTTCGGTGCCGGTGCAGGTTCCGGGCAAGCCGACGATCCCGACGGCCAAGCCGACACTGCCGACAACGAAGCCCAGCTTCCCGACCACGAAGCCGAGCTTCCCGACGACCAAGCCGTCGTTCCCGGGCGGTACGCCGTCCTTCCCGACGACGAAGCCGTCCCTGCCGGGCAAGCCGACACTGCCGACAACGAAGCCGTCGTTGCCCGGTAAGCCGAATCTCCCCAAGCCCTCGGTCCCGACGGCCAAGCCGTCGCTTCCGAGCAAGCCGAACCTGCCGACGGCGAAGCCTTCGCTGCCTGGCAAGCTCCCGACCACGCTGCCGGACTGCGTGCACGGCGTACCGACCACTGCTCCTTCCCTGCCGGGGAAGCCGGGCAAGCCGTCGGTTCCCGCGCCGAAGCCGAACGCGCCGAAGCCCGCCGTACCGACTGTCAAGGTCTCCGGCGGCGTCAAGGTCACGGTCGAGCCGGGCCAGCACCCGAAGGGTCAGCCGTCGTTCCCGACGACCAAGCCCTCGTTCCCGACCGCGAAGCCCAGCGTTCCGACGCCGAGCTTCCCGACCACCTTCCCGACCGGCCACCCCTCCTCAGGCCGGTAGGGATTCGGTCACCGGTGAGCAGGCGGCGGGCGGAGCCTCCTCCTCACCGGTGACCACCATTACCGCCGGGCCCGCGCAGGCCCGGCGCCACCGAGCGGCCCCGCTCCGGCATCCTCCCCCCGCTGCCGGAGCGGGGCCGTTGTCATGCCAGCTCGCGGAGCACCTCGGCCGTTTCTTCGTTGGCCGGATAGAACGACTCGATCATCAACTCGGAGACGGTGATGTCGAGCGGTGTGCCGAAGGTCGCGATCATCGTCAGCAACGACAGCCGCTGACCTTCATACATGAGCTCGATCGGTACGACGACCTCCGCCGGCCCGGGCTGCACCGGCCGATCGTCGGTCGCGTAGCCGCGGAACTCGTCGTACAGATCCCGGAGTTCGGGGTCGGCGGTGCTGGTGATCTGGCGTTGCAGACTCGAGAGAGCGGCCGCGCGAACCTCGGCCAGGTTGACGATGCGGCCGGCCAGGCCGTCCGGGTGCAAGGTCAGCCGGAGGGCGTTGATCGGTGCCTTGAGCAACTTTTCGTCGACGTCGGTGGTGAAGATCTTGATCCCGGCGTTCGCCTCGACGATGTTCCACCAGCGGTCGACGACCAGTGCCGGATACGGCTGATGCGCTTCGAGCAGCCGGCGCAGCGTGCTCCGGACCGCCAGCATGGCCGGCGAATGCAGCGATGACTCGCTGTAAACCGGCGCGTATCCACCGGCCAGCAACAACTGGTTGCGGTCCCGCAGCGGTACGTCGAGATGCTCGGCCAGCCGCAGCACCATCTCCCGGCTCGGCTGCGACCGACCGGTCTCGACGAAACTCACGTGCCGCGTCGACACCTCGACCCGGTTCGCGAGATCGAGCTGACTCAGCCGCCGATGCTCGCGCCAGCCGCGGAGGAGCTCGCCGACCGGGCGCTGGAACGTCTCTGTCATGCCCCTGACGGTAGTCGGCGGCGTAGACATTGCCATTACCTCTGACGTCATCGACCGGCCGCCGAAGCCACGGCAAGGTTCTGGCTATCCGAACCGACCAGGAGGACACCATGACCACACAGCACCTCGCCGACCAGTACTTCGCGACCTGGAACGAGCCCGACGCCGACCGCCGGGCCGAACTGATCGCCGCGACCTGGGCCGAGACCTCGACCTTCGTCGACCCGAGCTTCGAGACCCACGGGTACGACGAGCTCAACAAGTTGATGGGCGCCGCCCAGCAGATGTTCCCCGGCCTGTCCTTCGTCCGAGTCGGTGAGATCGACGACCATCACATCTACCGCCGCTGGACCTGGCACCTCAAGGCCGAGGGTCAGGAGCCGGTCGCCGGCGGCACCGACATCGTCCGCGTCGACGCCGACGGACGCATCACCCACCTGATCGGCTTCCACGACTTCGCCCCGGAGCACTGATCGATGGATTGCTGATAGTCGTTCGGCGGAGGCCGCGAGGCCCCGCCGCGTCGTAGGTTGCTGAGCATGTGGAAACAGCTGAGTGGGGTGTTGGGGACAGGGGTACTGCTCGCCGGGCTGGTCCCGGCGGGTACGGCGGCTGCGGCCGGGCTGACGTGGAAAGAGTGCAAGCCGGGGGCGGTTGAGCAGTGCGCGACGCTGAAGGTGCCGCTGAACTGGGCGAAACCGTCGGGGCCGACCACGAATATCTTCGTGGTTCGGGTGCCGGCCAAGGACCAGGCGCACAAGCGCGGGTCGCTCGTCTTCAACCCGGGCGGCCCAGGTGGTGCCGGTGGGTCGATCTTCGAGGCCGGGCTGGCCGATGCGTTTCTCGGGCCGCTGCGGGACACCTATGACCTGGTCAGCTTCGACCCCCGCGGTACGGGGGCGAGCAGTCAGCTGAACTGCGGTCCGGTACTGCGGCCCGGCGTACCGGTCTTCCCGAAGACCAAGGCGCAGTACGACGCCATGGTCGCATCGAGCCGGAAGACCGGCGAGCAGTGCCTGAAGCAGCACGGTGAGCTGATGCGGAACCTGGACACCCGGACCGCGGCGCGCGACATCGATGCGATCCGGGCTGCGTTGGGGGAGCGCAAGATCAGCTTCTTCGGGATGTCGTACGGGTCGTTCCTGGGCACGATCTACGCGCAGATGTTCCCGCAGCGCGTCGACCGGATGCTGCTCGACGGGATCGTCGACCACTCGCAGGGCTCGACCCGCTTCATGCTGGAGGAGGCCAAGTCGATGGAGAGCGAGTTCAACGCGTTCATCGATTGGTGCGCCTCGGACGCGGCCTGTGTTCTGCACGGCCAGGATGTCGGAGCTTTGTGGGACAAGACGGTCGCCAAGGCCGACAAGACCCCGCTGACCAGCCCGAACGGCCCGGTCACCGGTGACGTCATGCGGATGGCACTGCCGTCGTTGCTTCCGCGACTCGAAGCGTTCGGCGCCGACTGGACCGGGCTCGCCGGTGCACTCGCCGCTGCCGCCAAGGGCGATGGCTCCGGATTCGGTACCAGCTACATCGGCTACCCCGAGACCGCGTATGCAGCCGTCTCCTGCATGGACCTGCCCGGCGAACTCAGAGGGTACGCCGACGCTCGCGCCCGGATGGCTCTCGCCAAAGCCGTCGCCCCGCGCGTCGGTGCTGCGGTCGAAGGCTGGGTGATGGCGGCCGCGTGCTCCGGCTGGCCGATCCCGCCGAGCAACCCGTGGCAGCGCACGCCTGTGCACGGCGTACCGCCGATCCTGATCGCGTCCTCGTCGAACGACCCGTCCACGCCGGTCTCAGGGGCCCGCGGCCTGGCTCGCCAGATCGACAACAGTCACCTGTTCATCGCGCAGGCGCACGGACACACGGCGTACCTCAACTCCGAATGCGCCCGCACCAACATCACGGCGTACTTCCTGAAGGGCACGCTGCCCGCCAAGAACGCCTGCCGCTAAAGCAGCGCTTTGAGCAACCGCTCGCAGCGCACGGGGTCCTCGGTCAGTCCGTTGGCAAGGCCCCACGACCAGTAGGACACCGCGCGGAACACAGCCCAGTCGCGGGCCCGGTCACGCACCAGGCCCGCCTCTTGGACAACGATCTCGAAGTACGGGGGAATCTCGGTCATCTCGTCGAGTTGCATCCAGAGGACGCGGCCGAGGTCGTACTCGATGTCTCCCCGGTACAGCAGGGGATCGACCGTGATCCATGGCTCGCGGGCGCCGGCCAGGACTTGGTGAACATGCAGATCCCCGTTGACCGAGAGGTCGCTCGCCGGCTCGACCAACCGCGGCCCGATCTCGAGCGCCATCCGCAGGAAGGCGACGTCGAACGGGCGTTCCCCCTCCTCCCACCGCTGCTCCAGCTCGATCAACCGCTGCCGCACGATCTCGCCGGTGGAGCGAGCCTCCGGCTTCGGCGGTACGGCGAGTCGCCGCATCACCTGGCCGAGAACCGCCATCGCCTCATCGAGCGGGCGGGTGGCGAGCGGGGTGGTGAGCCGTTCGAGGAGCATCGCCCCGGCGGCGGCATCGACGTCGTACAGGTAGACCATCCCGCGGCCGTCCCACCAGCGGAGTGCATCGGCCAACGCGTCGACCTCGGGACCGGGCCGGTTCATCCGGAGGACGAACTGGTCGCTGCCACGAGTCACAGGGATCACCAGCGCATGCGAGCCCCAGGCGAGTGGGCCGTCGACCTGAAGATTCCAGGTCGCGCACTGCGCAGCCACCAACCCTGGAAGCGCGTCCATCCACGTGGCGCCGTCGCTCCACCACCGCGACATCTCCCGGAACCCGTCCGGCACCTCGATCATCCGTGGAGCCTAGGTCCCGAGCGCCGACCCAGCCCAACCCTTTTCCGCAGACGTTTCAGGGGTCAACCCCTGGGGTTGTTGGTTGGCCCCGAAGAATCCGGCGGTGCAACCCACCAGCTCGGGGGTTGACCCCTCAGGCGTCAGCTAGCTGTGTGGCGGGCGGAGCTGCGCCACTCACCAAGTGGGGGCGGTGGGGGTTTTCGGGTGCGGGCTGAGCGTGCGGCCGACGATGCAGCGCAAGTTGGATGCTCCTATGGATGTCAAGCAGCGGTTGGCTTGGGGTTTGGTTGGCGTAGGACGTAGTAGATCTCGCGGGCGATGAGGCGTTTGAGGCAGCGGATGATGTCTTTCTTTGACAGGCCTTCG
>NZ_SMKX01000083.1 GCF_004349055.1 Kribbella antibiotica | reverse complement strand
GGGCGGGAGGTGGCTAGGGTTCGGCGGTGCACTCGAAGCCGTTGGTGGTTGTCGTCAGTGGTCCACCGGGAACTGGCAAGACGACGTTGGCGCATCGGGTGGCAGCGGCCATCGGATGCCCGGCGATCTGCCGGGACGAGATCAAAGAAGGAATGGCCCATGCGACCCCGGGCTTCGTGCCCGGGCCGGGTGATCCGCTCACGATGCGGACGCTGTCGACGTTCTTCGATGTGATCGGTCTGCTCGTCGGCCGCGGTACGACGATCGTTGCCGAGGCAGCATTTCAGGACCGGATCTGGACGCCCGGGCTGAGTCCGCTACTCGGTCAGGCAGACCTTCGGGTCCTGCACTGCGCGGTCCCCGCTGAGGTCGCCCTCGAACGCATCACCGCACGAACGGCGAACGACCCGAGGCGCGCCGCCCACGAGGACGCGCAGATCACCGCGGACGCTCGGTTGCGGACCCACAACGCCTTCCAGGCCGTGGATCTGCCGGTTCCGCACCTCACCGTCGACACGTCGGCCGAGGACTACAACCCTTCGTTCGCGGAGGTTCTCAAGTTTCTGTCCTAGCCGCCTATTACTGTCGGTGGTGGATCGACTGAAAAGGGGTGTTGGGGATGCTGGAACGGTTCGACGAACTCACGACGGCGCATGTGGCGGACGCCTGCCTGCGCGCCGGATTGCCGGTACGTACGGTCTCGCTCACTGCGGTGGTTGGCGGTCGCGTGGCGGGGCGGGTGCTGCCTGTTCAGCATGTGGGCAGTGTCGACGTCTACCTGGAAGCCTTCGAAAATGCTGAGCCGGGCGACGTCCTGGTGATCGACAACGGCGGCCGCCGCGACGAGGCTTGCGCTGGGGACCTGGTGGCGGCCGAGGCGCAGGGCGCCGGCTGCAGCGGCCTGGTGATCTGGGGTCTGCACCGCGACACCGTCGATGTACAGGCGCTTGGGCTGCCGGTGTTCAGTCTCGGCGCAATGCCGACCGGCCCGCTCCGGCTCGACCCGCAGCCGGCCTATGCGTTGCTTAAGGCAACTATCGGCGAGTGGACCGTGACCACCGACGATGTCGTCCTCGGCGATGAGGACGGCATCATCTTCGTCCCGGCCGGCCGCGTCGAGGAGCTGTTCGACCTGGCCGATTCCATTCGCGACACCGAGCGGAAGCAGTCCGAGGACATTCAGGCCGGCCGTTCGCTGCGTGAGCAGGTCCGCTTCAGCGAGTACCTGACGGCGCGCGCCGCCGACCCGTCACTCACGTTCCGGCAGCACCTTCGCGCAGTCAAGGGAGCGATCGAGGAATGACCACCTGGAAGCTCGGCGACCACACCGTCAACCGAATCGGGTTCGGCGCCATGCGGCTCGATCCGGCGACCGGCGTCGCCGTACTGCGTCGTGCGGTCGAGCTCGGGGTAGACCACTTCGACACCGCCCAGTTCTACGGTGCCGCGAACGAACTGATCCGTACGGCCCTCTCGCCGTACCGGTCCGAGCTGTTGATCGCGACCAAGGTCGGGCCGGGCACTGCACCGGAGCGCGGGTTCTATTACGCGGCCAACGCCACCGAGCTCCGCGCGCAGGTCGACGACAACCTGCGCGTCCTCGCTGTCGATTCACTCGACCTCGTCAACCTCCGCGTCCCCGACAATTCGGGCTCGCTGGCCGACCACTTCGCCGTGCTGGCTGCGCTGCGGGACGCTGGGGTGATCCGGCATCTCGGGGTCTCCAACGTTCGCGCCGAGCAGTTGGAGGAGGCGTTGACGATCGCGCCGGTGGTCTGTGTGCAGAACTACTACTCGGTCGATGAGCGGGCCGATGATCCGCTGATCGACCTCTGCGCGGAGCGCGGGATCGCGTATGTCCCGTTCTCGTCGATCGTCGGGGCATCGTCAGCCGCGGTCGACGCGATCGCCGAAGCACGCGGGGCCAGCTCGCATCAGGTGCGCCTCGCCTGGACGTTGCAGCGCTCCCCCAACATCCTCGGCATCCCGGGCACCGGCAAGATCCCACACCTGGAGCAGAACGTCGCCGCGGGCGCGATCCAGCTGACGCCGGAGGAGCTCACGACGCTCACTGACTGATGGCAGCGCGGATAGCCGGGACGACCTCGTTGCTCCACCGAGCCAGCTGTACGTCGAACGGTTCGGATCCGCGGGGGAACAAGGTGAACCCGCCTGCGCCGTGTTCGAGGAACGCACCGGTCAGCTCCTCGATCCATTGTTCGCTGGAACCGCCGATCCACATCCCGTCGTCGCCGCGCGTACGCCGTACCGGGGAGCTGGTGAGCTCGCCCGGGAAGTTGTAGATCGTGGCGACGTCGGTGGGTTTGCGGCCGACGGACAGCGCGGCTTCGTCGATGATCGGGCGGGACCAGCGATAGCGCTCACTGAGCCAGTCGGCTGCGTGACCCGGGATCCAGCCGTCCGCCTGGCGACCGGTTGCAGCCAGCGACTTGGGCCCGTTCGACCCGGTCCAGATCAGCGGCGCAGCGACTGCGGCCGGCTGGAGCTTGCCGATCGGGTAGTGCTTCGTGGGCTGCGGCCGACCGCCGTCCGACAGGCCACGGACGAGCTGCATCGCCTCTTCGAACGCCTCCACCGCAGCCGGCGGCCGAAGCTCCGGAACAGCCATCGTGGTGATCTTGTCCCACGCCCCACCGGCTCCGAGGCCCAGAACGAACCGGCCGCCGGACAACGCCGCGAGCGAGGTCGCCGTCCGCGCCAGCATCGGCGCCGGGCGCAGCGGCAGGTTCGTGACGTTGACGAATGCCGAGAGCCGGGTGGTCCGCCCGAGCAGTACGCCGATGGTCGCGTACCCGTCGAGCAGGTCCGCGACGTACGGATGATCCGACACGCTGACGTGATCCAGCCCGTCCCGATCGGCTCGCTCGGCCAGCGCCAGCACCGTACCGACATCCCGCACACCAGCCGGCGAGCCATATCCGAACCACATGGTGACCTCCAGATTTAGTTCGTAGGCCTAAACAGTAGCACTACGAAGTATCAGGGGTCCCGACTACACTCGAGTCATGGCAACGACGACGGCACGCGACACCGAGCTGACCGGTGCCCTCGTGCAGACGATGCACCTGCTCCAAGACCTGTACGCCGAGACCAGCCGCCCGCTCGGTCTTACGCCGCAGCAGGCGCATCTGGTCTGCGTTCTGCTCATGGGCCCGCAGGGCATGACCGATCTCAGCCGCACCCTGAGCATCGAGCGGTCCACCCTCACCAACATGGTCGACCGCCTCGAACGCCGTAGCCTCGTCGCCCGCATCGCGCACCCGACCGACCGCCGCGCCTGCCAGATCGACCTCACCGACGCCGGCCGTGACCTCGCCAATCAAGCCCACGAAGCCGTCACGGCCCGCATCACCGAGCTGACCACCGTCCTCCCCGCCACGACCCGGGCCACCCTCACCTCCGCACTTCAGACCCTGCTCGCCCAGGCGTGAAGGTCAGCTTCTGAACGGTGGTCCCGAGGCGGAGACCTCGTGGAGGAAGACGCTCTGGGACTTGATGGTGGTTTTGGGCGGGTCTGGTTGTGGGGCGATGGCACGCCAGGCGTTGAGGGTCTCCTCGGAGTCCCAGTACTCGAAGATGTTGACGCGACCCAGGTCGATCGGATCGGCCGAGATCGAACAATCGAGGCAGCCCGGGTAGTCGCGAGCCGCGCGGACGATCACCTGGTGCGCTTCGACGCTCTGGTCTCTGGTTGCCGGGTCCACCCACACGCTGCCGGCCACGATGACTGTCATCGCTGTCTCCTTCCGTCATCCCACCGACGAGCGGGGAACGCGGAAACGGACAGCTAGCGGCGACCGCCGAAGGTCCAGGGGTGGACCTGGCTCACGTCGGCTTGGGCGAGGGCTGCAGCCGACTCGGGGTCGGGCGACTCCAGCAGTACGGCGCGGCCCAGGTGCTGGTCGGTGTCTAGGGCGGACAGGTCGCCGTACAGGATGATTTGCGGGGAGCTGAGGGGGCGCGGGGCGTCGTCGGTGTGGACGAGGTAGCGGTTGAGGCCGGCCGCCGCGCTTGTGAAGTCCCACATCGTGCCGGGGGTGTGGTTGGTGAAGCGGCAGAGCAGGACGTCGTCGAAGACACCTGCGCGGTAGTACGTCTCGTCGTACGCGAAGGATTGCGCCGCCTCGAGAGTCGGCAGGTCGACGATATGCAGGCTGCCCGTGGTGCTCTCGCCGTCGGGTGTCAGAGTCGGGCCGCGCGCGATCAGAGTGTCGGCGTACCCATCCATGAACGCCCAGTGCTCCGGCGTCAGGCTCGCTTTGAGCTCACCGGCGCCGGCCCGATCCCGTCCGTACACGAAGTACTGCACGGGATCGGACCCTAGCCGATTAAGCGGTCGTCGCGGCGAGGTGCAGGCGCAGGATGGTGTCGTAGTCGAGCACCTCGACACCCTCGGCCGCCTTCAGTTGCGCGGCGTCGATGATGTCCTGCGAGCTCGTCACCACGAGCTTGCGCGGCGCGCTGATCTCCACGCCGTACTTCGTGTTCGCGAACGCGCGGTTGTCATCGTTGGCGAAGTACTCGGTGACGCGCGAAAGCTCGGCCACGCCGGCCGCGAGATCCGTCGTACGGCGGTGCTTCTTGGAACCGTCAGCCAGCGGCAACCGCAGGTCACCGACAACATGCGAACCGTCGGCCCGCTCGAGGATGAAGTCGGGCGTGAGGGCAGCCTCGTCGCCGGACTGCCACTCCAGATGCGGCTGCCGGATCAGCTTGGTTGCGTCGAACGCAGTCAGTAGGAAGTCCTCGTTGGCGCTCAGGAACTGGTCGACCGACGAGTTCGGCACGTCGTGCGCCAGGTAGGTGCTCGCGAAGACCGCACCCTGCAGGTCGGCGCCGTCGTCGGACCGCGGCACGTTGAGCGTCCCGACCGGGTCGGTGTGCGGCGCGGCGGCGGCGAAGTTGCGCAGGAAGTCCAGGTACTTCTCCGCGGGCTCCGAGCGGTGGATTGCCAGCGCGAAGAACACCCAGTGCGCCCGCAGCGCGGACCCGGCCGAGTGCACCAGCAGCGTCCGGTCGAACGTCGAGTAGTTACCCGGCGCGAACTTCAGCAGGTCGTCGCCCGGCCCGGTGAACTCCTGGCCGACCATCGTCCGCACACCCGGGAACCGCGCCTCGATCTCGCGCCGGCCGTCGTGCGTCGCCACGGTTGCGTCCTTGAACAGGTTCTCGCCCGGCAGCGTCACCACCGCGGTGCCACCGCTCACGCCGAAGTACTCCTCCACGCTCGCGGCCTTCTGCCGCCGTACGTCGAGGCTCCGGTACTCCCGGCTGATGCCGACCAGCTCCACGATGTTCCAGTCCGGCGTCTCCGTCAGCACCAGCATCCGCGGATACAGCAGCGGACCGGCCAGCTCCCGCCGGTGGCTCACCGGCAGATGCGCGCTGATCTCTTTGAGGTGCTCCCCCCAGAACTGCGCGTTCACCTTTACGAACTCAGTCGGCTTCATCCTGTCCCTCTCACGAAAAACACGTCTCCCGAAGCAACCCTCCCCCGCCGGCCGCCTATTCCCAACCTTAGTGTTTGCCTGGTGATCCCCTGGCACCTCCGCGCGGCCACCCCGGCCGACCTCGACCCCATCACCGAACTACGAGCTGTCGTCATGCGCCCCGACCTGGAACGCCTCGGCCGGTACGACGCTCAGCGCGTCCGCCAGCGGTTCCGCGACAGCTTCGACCCGACCCACTTGTGGATCATCGAGGTCGAGGGGTCGTTTGCAGGCTCAATCGCCCTTCGCCCAGCTGACGACGTGCACTGGCTGGAGCATTTCTTCCTGTCGCCGACTCGGCAGGGTCGCGGGCTAGGGAGCGCCGTACTGGAGCATGTCCTGGCCGGCTGCGACGGCGTCGTACGCCTCAACGTCCTCCAAGGCAGCCCCGCCCGCCGCCTCTACGAACGCCACGGCTTCGCTGTCGACTCCGAGGACCCGGTCGACGTCTGGATGACATTGCGGCCGGAGAACGTCCGGAATGCCGTGTAGACCGAAGGCATGGTTCTGCCTGCTTCAGTCGTCACGCCGGTACGCATCGAGGTCAGCCCCGGACACCACCTCGCCGTACGGCGTCGTGGGGCGGGCGGCGTACCGCTCCTGCTGCTCCACGGCTTCCCCTGCACGAGTCTGATCTGGTCGCACAACCTGATCCCGCTGGCCGAGGCGGGCTTCGACGTCGTCGCTCCGGACCTCCGCGGGTACGGCGACTCCGACTTCGCACCGGACGGCTTCTACGACTTCAACGCGTTCAACACCGACCTGATCGGCCTCTTCGAGGGGTTGGGCTGGGACCGCGCCGTCGTCGCCGGCCATGACCTGGGCGCGATGATCGCCATCGACCTCGCCACCCGTCACGCCGCCCGAGTCGACCGCCTGGTGATCCTCGACGACTCGATGCCTGCCCTGACCTTCCCGGACCTTCCGCCGATCGACCCCAAGCACGCCGTCTACGACTACGTCCGCAACCAGGGCCTTCGCGCAGAAGCTCTGGTCGCCGAACTGGCGACCCCGGACCAGCGGCGCCGCTACATCGCCGAGTTCTACGGGCACCGCCTCTGGTGCCCACCCGACGCCTTCTCCCCCGAAGACCTCGCCTTCCTCACCACGCCGTACGACGATCCTGCCCGCCTCCGAGCGTCCTTCGCCGACTACGAAGTGGTGATGGGAACCCGCGAGTTGTCAGCTCCCGAACTCACCGACCGCCCGGTCGACCACCAGACCCTGATCCTGATCGGCACCGACCAGATCACCCTGCGCAACTGTGTCGAGGAACGCTGCCTGCTGGCCTTCCCCAACGCGGTCGGCCCCTTCTGGGTCAAAGGCGCCGGCCACTTCCTCCCCTGGGAACGCCCGACGATCGTCAACCGAGCCATCCGCTCCTTCTGCGGCGATCTCCTAAGCTCCCAACCATGAACAGGCCCGAACCACCGCTGACCGCAGGCGAGACCGAGTCGCTCATCGGCTTCCTCGAGTACCACCGCGCCACCTTCGCTTGGAAGTGCAGCGGTTTGGATGCAGCCGGCCTGGCCGCCACCGTAGGCGCCTCGACCATGACCCTCGGCGGCCTGCTCAAACACCTGGCCTACTACGAAGACCACTGGTTCTCCCGCCGCATGCAAGGCAACAAACGCCACCCCCAGTGGTCCGGCATGAACCCCGAAGAAGTCTGGGCCTCAGCCGCCCACGACACCCCGGAAGCCCTCCACTCCCTATGGGAGGCCGCTGTAGCCCGCTCCCGCACCCAGCTGGCGGAGACCCTGGCCAACGGCGGCCTGGACCAACCCGCCCGCCGCAGCCTCCCCAACGGCGAGACCCCGTCAGTCCGCTGGATCGTCCTCCACATGATCGAGGAATACGCCCGCCACAACGGCCACGCCGACCTCCTCCGCGAGTCAGTCGACGGCGCCACCGGCGAGTAGCAGGGTCAGCGCGGCCAGCCGGTGCGCCACATCATCCGACTCCGCATCATCCGCGGCGTCTCGCGCGTATTCGGCGCAATCGAATGCAGCACCCACGGATGCGTGATGTAGACATCCCCGGCACGCCCGGTCAGCTCAATCACCCGCACCGGAATCCCATCGACGTCCGCCTCACGCAGAGGATCGATCTCCCGGTCCTCACTGGTCAAATGCCGAAACCACTCGCACGACGCCAGCACCTGATCGCGAATCGCCGTGAAACTCCCGCTCCTGTGTGCCCTCCAGGTACCGCGCGATCATCCGATGCGACACGGCAACCTGTGGCGTACCGCCACCCCCTCGCTCCAGATCCCCGAGCAGCGCCCATACCTTCACGCCCGCCTGCACATTGTCGTACCCGACATCTGTATGCCCCTGTCGATGCGGCACAGCCCAAGGTTCGCCGGTCGGCATGGTCACGAGCACCTGCACACCTGATGCGACGGCTCGCCCCACTCGCCCATCAGCTGGTCAAGCACCCTTGGTCGCCGACTGCACCGACGTCCCAACCCGCAACACTCGCCCGCCCAAACCCAGCTCACACCCGTCATAAGTCACCGGTACGCCGAAATCGGCCGGCGGCGCCTTGAGCTGACCAGGCCGGAACGGGCTTGTCCGCCGAGCGGGCCGAGCATGTACGAGAGCATCTCGATGCCGGCCAGCCGACTGCAGCCCAGACCACATGGGTCCGACCAGGCATACGCACCGCTTCTGCATCGCGGCGGCCGGGGGCGGGCGAGTCCGCCCCCGAGTAATGCGACCTTGACAGTCCTCAGAGAGGTCGCCCCTCTCCAACCGCCCGCTCCGCCTGCGGCCGGTTCGCCCTACACCGCCGCTACCTAATACCCGAAACCCGCCGCGCGAGGCTGTCCGTGCCGCAGATGTCGACACCGCAACTCCGCCTCACCCCATCGATCCGTTCCTGCGTCAGGTGCTTCTCCTCATGCGTCAGGTAGATCCCGCCACCGGCGCGCTGCGCGACGGCAACATATGGAACATCGCTCGGATCAAAACCAAGTCTGTCAAGACCGACTTGACACGCGGCCATGGGGTTTCCTTGATAAAAGCTAAACCGGCCCCTCTTGATCTGGCTAGTCAAAAATCTCCGCCCAAGCGTTCTCGGCATCAGGTTCCGCTCATACTCATTGAGTATATGACGCTCATGGTCGAGGAGAAGCGGAATATTTGAACGCTCTAACTGGCCGAGGATCTGAGATGCCTCGGACATTTGATCCCACTCCAAGTCGTCCAGTAGACACAGCCATCCACAGTCGATGGCGACGCCCGGAATGCTCACCTCGCTTGCGCTGCCGCGCGAGCAAGGTTAACAGCATCTTCCCATTCTTCCTCAAAGAATCCATCAGGCATCGATTCAGAGTCCAGGCGGCCATATCTGTCGACTCTGACTTTGCTGATCAAACCGTCATCAACGATATAGATCGCGAGATCCGTCGGATCAAGGTTACCTTCTGCCACACGACGTTGGAGCCGCAGCATTATATGCTCACTATGACTCTCCATAATGAGTGAACTATTACGTTCACGCGAAAGAAGGATTAGCTCGTCGGCAAGCCGTCCCTGCGCATCTGGATGCAGATGCAGCTCAGGTTGCTCAATCAGCACGGTTGACCTCGGAGGCGCGGTTGCCAATGTCGCCAAGATAGGCAGCACCTGCGAGACACCAAAACCGACATCCGCGAGATTGTCGACTCGACCAGTAACCGAATCGGTTAGGGCGATCCCAACATACCCGGGAGCTAGAGGGATCAGAGAAACGTCGCGAGCCATGCCCATCGACCTCAGCGACGCAGCAACTCGCGCCTGAGCCGCCTTTTGGCGATCGAGGACCTCGACGACAGACGCAGTGCTCCCAGGTGCAGCGATCTGGTCTACACGATATGCGCGATCCGGAACTTCCCGAAGCGGCCCGATATGGACGAGCGATTGCGCCACACTGGCGAGCTCTTGCATATAGCTATAGATGAAATACTCTTCCGGCCCAAGCGAAATATGCCTAAGATCGTTTGATCGTCGCGACGAAAGATCGATTGGAAACAGTCTAAGATCGGCAAGTGAAAGGACTTGCTGAACACGCCTACCGGGAGAGAAGCTGCTCTGCAGAGTAAACTCGTGGGGGCCGTGACGCTCCAACTTGACAAATATGTTTGCCTTTTCATTCCACGGGTCACTGATTGTAATTGACTCTAATTGAGTGCGCGCCGCTCGGGCATTCCAGTGCAGGCCGATGTTCACATCGGCACTCTCAAAGAGATCGGCGAACGGGCCCACGGTCTCGCGAGCACTCGCGGTCAGTCGACGACGGACCGGCACATTGTCTAACTGAAAACACAAATGCACGTCTCGCCGAAGCTCGCCTGCATGTACAACTTCTTTATACGCACCAAAGTCAACTTCTGGGCCAACTAGAGTGACATCATTATCCCCTTGACTCAAAACCAACTGCTTACCAAGGAGCATGGATCGCAGCAGCGACGTTTTGCCTGAGCTATTCTTTCCCAGCAACAGCGTTATCGGCGCCAGATGGATACTCCCAGTATCCTCGAAGCGCCTAAAATTCTTGAGACGTAGACCTTGCCAGCGACCGCCGCGGTAGGTGCTCACATGTTCTCCTCGGTAACGACTGCTCCGAGCAGTCGTTGAATTCAGCAACAAGTATACGAGACGACCTGTTATCTACCATCAATTCCTCAGACGCCACCTCGAACTTCCTTCGATATTGGCCCCGACGTCCATCTGTTCGTAGCCAGAGCGGAGGCCTCGGGAGGCCAGCTCGGACGCCCTGCTTTAAGTCGGTCCTCCAACACGGTCGACCGCATCTGGGCTAAGGCCCGCGCGAAGGTCCCGACAGCAGATCAGGTCGCCAAGAAGCTCGCCGCCCGGCTGCACGACCTTCGGCGCGTTGGCATCACCTACCACCTCAATGCAGCGTGACCGCGCCTCCGCTAACAGAGGGCCGGAAACTCGGTCGAGGTCGCGCGGCGGGTGCACGTCGGATGTGTCGACGATCACGCCCCGCCCACGCCCGAGAGCGCGGTTGAGCGCGACAGGCATCCTGGAGGCCTGGGCAGTCAGCCCTAGACAGCTCGTGACAGCCGGACGGACGAAGACAGCCCCTGACCTGTGACTCCAGGTCAGGGGCTGCTTTAGCTCCTGTGGCGAGTGCAGGGTTCGAACCTGCGTAGGCATAAGCCGACAGATTTACAGTCTGCTCCCTTTGGCCACTCGGGCAACTCGCCAGGGTGCTGCCGGTTCGTGAACCGGCGTGGGAGACGATACAACAGTAGGTGCCCCTATCGGCAAATCGGGAAAGGAAGTGCCATGGCTTCGGAGTCCTCCTTCGACATCGTGAACAAGGTCGACCGTCAGGAGGTGGACAACGCGGTGAACCAGTCGATCAAGGAGATCAGCCAGCGGTTCGACTTCAAGAACGTGGGCGCTGAGCTCAAGTGGTCGGGTGAGTCGATCGAGATGCAGGCGAACACCGAGGAGCGGGTGAACGCTGTGCTCGACGTGTTCAAGGACAAGCTGGTGAAGCGGCAGATCTCGCTGAAGGGGCTTGAGGCGGAGGAGCCCAAGTTGTCCGGGAAGATCTACAAGATCACCGCGACGATCGACGCCGGGATCACGCAGGAGAACGCGAAGAAGCTGTCGAAGCTGATTCGGGACGAGGGACCGAAGGGCGTCAAGGCGCAGATCCAGGGCGAGGAGCTCCGGGTCTCGAGCAAGAGCCGGGACGACCTTCAGACCGTGCAGGCGCTGATCAAGGGCCAAGACCTCGAGTTCGCGGTGCAGTTCGTCAACTACCGCTGACGCAGGCCGGACGGCGACCCGGATATCGGGTCGCCGCGGGCCCTTGCGGCAGGCATGCTGGGCGGCGTGGGTGACACGTTGCTGCGGCGCTGGCTGTACGACGACTTCGGGCTGGATGTGGTGGAACTCTCACCCGTCGGGTTCGGGGCGGACCTGGCTGCGCAGGTCTGGAAGGCCCGTACGGCGACGAATGCGTACGCGGTGAAATGGAGTGGGGCCGGGAGCAACACCGGCCACCAGGTGGCGGCGTACCTGGGTGATTGCGGACTGCCCGGCGTACCGGAGGTTGTTCGGACGGTCGAGGGTGGGCTGTGGACCTTCCATGGGAAGAAGAAGCGGCTGACTGTGGCGCCGTGGATCGATGGGGCGCGGGCGGCCGAGGTTGGGCTGACGGTGGAGCAGTGGCACCAGTACGGCGCGCTGCTGCGGCGCGTGCATGACGCGGAACCGCCTGCGCGACTGCGGGAGGCGCTGCCGAGGCATAGTCCGGTGGATGCCCGAGTGCCCGGGCTGGCGGCGGAGGTGCGGGCGTGGACGCCCTCAGACGACGTCGAGGCCGCGGTGGCGGAGCTATGGCGTGAGTACGCCGACACAATCGACGTACTACTGGCTGGCGACCCGCCGGCGCCTGAGGGTCCGCGAGTGGTTTGCCATGGCGATCCACATCTCGGCAATGTGCTGGTCGGCGCGGACGGGCTGCAGTTGATCGACTGGGACGACGTGATCCTGGCGCCGCGCGAGCAGGACCTGATGTTCATGCTGGGCGGGATGGGAGACGTCGGTACGACGACCCCTGCGCAGGTGGAGTCGTTCCTGACCGGCTACGGGCCGCATGCGATCGACCATGACGCCGTCCGCTACTACCGGCATGTGCGGGCGCGCGAGGACGTCGTCCTGTGGTCACACCAGGCCCTCACAGGGCCGGACCGTGAGGACTGCCTCAGCATCGCCCGAGGCATCCTCAGCGAGGGCCTGGCCGCGTTGACGATCCAGCCAAGCTGAACGTCAGTTCCTCCTAGAACTGCCGCGCGTCTTTTCTTATCGAGAAATCTGAGTACACTCATTATTGAGTTCACTCAGTCGGAGGAAGATGTCATGCGCGCGTTCGTGGTCGAGAGGTACCGGGCCCCTGTGCGGGAGGCGGTGGTTGCCGAGCCGGTGGTCGGGGACGGCGACGTGCTGGTGGAGGTGCGGGCGGCCGGGGTGAACGCGCTGGACGAGAAGATCCGGGCGGGTGAGTTCCGGCAGATCCTTCGGTACGAGCTGCCGCTGATCCTCGGCAACGACGTTGCCGGCACGGTGGTCGCTAAGGGATCAAAAGTTCACACCTTCGCGGTCGGTGACGAGGTTTATGCGCGGCCGAGCAAGGACCGGATCGGAACGTTCGCGGAGCGGATCGCGATCGCCGAAGACGACCTTGCGCTCAAGCCGGTGTCGCTCGGTTTCGAGGAAGCGGCGTCGCTGCCACTGGTGGCTTTGACCGCCTGGCAGGCACTGGTCGAGCGGGCCGACGTCCAGCCGGGGCAGCGGGTTCTCGTCCATGCCGGGGCGGGCGGAGTCGGGACGATCGCGATCCAGCTCGCCAAGCACCTGGGCGCCACGGTGGCTACCACGGTCAGCGCGGGGAACGCCGACCTCGTGCGGAAGCTCGGGGCGGATCACCTCATCGACTATCGCGAGCAGGACTTCGAAGAACTCCTCGACGGGTACGACGTCGTACTGGACAGTCTCGGCGGTGCGAACTTGAAGAAATCACTGCGTGTACTGCGTCCTGGCGGCAAGGCGATCGGGATTGCGGGGCCACCCGACCCGGCGTTCGGTCGCGAGCTCGGCGCGAATCCCGCGCTCCGGTTGGCGATGGGTGCCCTCAGCAACAAAATTCGCAGGCAAGCGCGGCACCTCGGCGTGAGCTACGAGTTCCTCTTCATGCGGGCCAGCGGTGATCAGCTTCGCCAGATCGCCGCGCTCGTCGACGACGGCGTACTGCGCCCGGTGGTCGCGCGCGTCTTCGGCTTCGACCAGACCGTGCAGGCGCTGCAGTCGCTCGGCAAAGGCGGGCCCGGCAAAACCGTGATCACCACATCCCACCAAACAGGAGAATCAGCATGAGTACGACGTACAAGGACGCACCTACCCAGACGGTCGACGTCGGGGGCGTCACCTTTGCCTATCGCGAGCTCGGACCGAAGGGCGGCATCCCCGTCGTCTTCTTCGTCCACCTGGCCGCGAATCTGGACAACTGGGACCCACGCATCGTCGACCCGATCGCGAACGGACGCCACGTCATCGCCTTCGACCAGCGCGGTGTCGGGGCGTCGAGCGGCACGGTGCCGGACAGCGTGGAGGCGATGGCCGACGATGCCTACGCGTTCGTCACGGCGCTCGGGTACGACACGATCGACGTCTTCTCCTTCTCCCTCGGCGGCATGGTCGCCCAGGCCCTCGTGGCCAAGCACCCGAGCCTCGTCCGCAAGCTCGTCCTCACCGGCACCGGGCCGGCTGGCGGGAAGGACATGGACAAGGTCGCCGGTACGACGTACTACGACATCCTGCGGGCGACGTTGACCCGCTCGGATCCCAAGGAGTTCCTGTTCTTCAACCGCAATGCGACCGGTAAGCCGGCCGCCCGCGCCTTCGTGCAGCGACTCCAGGAGCGCACCGCGGACCGCGACCAGGCGGTCGCGCTGCGGGCGTTCCAGACGCAGTTGAAGGCGATCAAGAAGTGGGGCCGCTCAGCGCCGGCCGACCTGTCGACGCTCACCCAGCCGACGTTGATCGCCAACGGCGACAACGACCGGATGGTGCCCTCGGTCCTGTCCGAGGATCTGCACCGCCGCATCAAAGGCTCGGAGCTGGTCATCTACCCTGATTCCGGGCACGGCGGCATCTTCCAGTTCCACGACAAGTTCGCCCCGGTCGCCGTGGAGTTCCTCAGCCTGTAAGCACAAAAGGACGGCAATCATGCCACCCACCGGACGGCGCGAGCGGAACAAGCAGGAGAAGCTCGACCGCATCACCGCCGCTGCCCGAGAGCTCTTCGCGGAGCGCGGCGTCGACGAGGTCACCACGCAGGAGATCGCCGAGAAGGCCGACATCGGCGCGGGCACGCTCTTCCTCTACGCCAAGTCCAAGGGCGAGCTTCTGCTGCTCGTACAGAACTCCATGTACGCCGAAGCTCTCGCCGTCGGTACGTCGGCTGCCGCGCGCAGCTCCGACGTACTGGAGGCGGTGATGGCGATCGTCCGCCAGGTCGTGCAGTGCAACCGCAAACAGGTCGACAACGGGCGGACCTACCTGCGGGAGATCGTCTTCGGCGACCCCGAGGAACCACACCACCGGGACGCGCTCGTTCTCACCGTGCAGACCGAGGAGGCGATCGCCGAGGTGCTGCGCCGGGACGCGGAGATCAGCGCTGGCGCCGCGACGCTCGCGCACATCGTCTCCGCGATCATGTTCGTCAGCATGGCCGCAACGATCAACTCCGCCCGCCCGGTCGACGAGGTCGTCCGGGAGATCGAGGACCAGGTTCGCGTTCTGCTCCGCCGATGACCGCTAGGCGTCGGCGCGGATGGAGCGCGGCGACGCTCCCAGTTCGCGGTGGCAGGTCTTGTTGAAGGCCTGGAGGTCGGGGATGCCTACGGAGGCTGCGACCGCGGGGATGGAGAGGGTCGAGGAGACCAGCAGGTGACGGGCTCGGGTCATTCGGCGCCGCCGCAAATACCCGATCACCGTGGAGCCGGTTTCGGCTTGGAAGAGGCGGGTTAGGTGGTTGTGGGAGAGGCCGACCTCCCGGGCCACCCCGGCAACGCTCAGCGGCCGGCCTAGGTGAGCTTCGATATAGGCGGTGGCTGCGGCTACCGCGGGGTGGCGGGGGTCTCCCTCAGGTGTGGCCGCAGCCAGGTCCGCGATGCGCCAGAGGGCCGTCCAGACCTCGGCGGCGACCCGTGCGGAGCCGGAGGGCGAGGCCTCGGTGGCTGACCGCAGCAACCCGGTCAGTTGCGGCGCCAGCTCACCAGCGTCCTGTACGACGGGCAGGTACGACGGCTCGCCCGCATCAGCCGGGCGGAAATGCGCGTAGAGGTGTTCGGAGCGACCGCGGTAGTCGAACTGGACCGGCGCACCGGCTGGGGTGAGCGACACATACCCCGGCGCGACGGCGTACGTCGTACCGGCCACGGTGAGGTCGCAGGAGTAGGCGTAGAGGTGGAGCTGCCAGAGGTCGGGGAGCTGGAAGGTGTCGCGCAGCGATCGGGTGCCGTGGATTCCGGCGCCGACGTTGACAACCTCCGGCGGCGCGGCTAGGCGCAGCTCAATCATGGTGAAAAATTACCACCAGTGGTGATCACAACCCACGCGAAGGAACGATAAATCGACTTAGCGTTGTGGAGTAGCAACCACCACCCCGAGAGGGAGAATCATGCCCCATCCGCATCAGAAGAACCTGCTCAGCTCGGTTCAGATGGCGCATTTCGTGGCGACGGGGGCGCTCCGGATGGACGCCGTCGTGCCCGACGAGATGAACCGGCAGGCGATCGAGGTCCTCGACAACGGCATCCCCGGCGTCCCCTACGGCACTCCGCTGTCGGAGGCGTTCGTGGACAGCGAATTCGTGCAGCGGCTGGTGCAGCTGCCTGAGGTGGCCGGGGCGATCCACAGCCTGGTCGGCCCGGAGCCGACGGTCGACCACCACGCCGTACACATCCGCCGGGCGCACGAGGGCGAGGCGCAGAACCTGCACGGTGACGCGATCATCGACGTACGCGAGGACGCGTTCGACGTGCAGCTCATGTACTACCCGCAGGACGTCACGCTGGAGATGGGCGGCACACTCAGCATCCCGGGCAGCCACCTGCGTCGTACAAACGAGTCCGACACCGGCCGCTACCAGAACCTGCGCGGCCAGACCAGACTGGTCTGCCCGGCCGGCACCGTCCAGTTCCTGCACCACGGCATCTGGCACGGCGGCCGCAAGAACGACAGTGCGATCGACAGGTACATGTTCAAGATCCGCTTCAACCCCACCGTGCGTCAGGTCCGGCTATGGAACCTAGAGGACCTGTACGACGACCAGGTCGCGCACGAGCTCGGCCAGACGTTCCCCTGGTACGAGGGCGCGACAGGCCGGCTGGAGATCTACAACCGGGTCAAGCTGTGGCAGGCCATCACCGGTGATGACACCTACGACCCGGACTACTGGGTCACCCGGGTGACGAACCGCCCGCAGCGCGTGGTCTCCCAGCGCAGCGTCAACCCCCACGCCAAGAAGGTGATCGCATGACCACGCCAGCAGTCACGACGGCCCAGCAGACCGTCCGCCAGCAGGTACTGGTCCTGTACCTCGCCTCATCCGCACTGGACGCGCGAGTCGTCGGGTGGTCGAACTACGACGGGACCGGTGAGACGTCGCCGACAACCGGGGACAGCGACGTACCGCCGTACGAGTCCGGTCTGGATGCTCTGAAGGATGGCTGGCGGCTGTTCCAGGCTGCGCAGCTGCTGCCGCCGCAGCCGGGACACGAGTACGACGTGTCGTTCCTGAAGCACGAGTTCTTCTTCGAGAAGCTCGTCTGACGCTGTAAGAGCCATGGCACCGCTAGGACCCGGTGTCATGGCTCTTCGCTAGTTAGGCCGGGAGGATGCAGACGGGCTTGGGCCAGGCGGTCGGGTCGCCGGCCTGCTCCAGGAGGCCGTTGGCGATGGTGAAGGTGGCGATGGTGTCGGAGCGCTCGTTGGCCGAGTAGAGCAGCGCACCGTCGTTGCTGAAGGCCAGGTGCCGGGGCCAGTTGCCGCCGGAGTCGATGGTCTGGACGAGCTCGACGGAGAAGCCGTCCGCGGCCACGGCGAAGACGGCGATGGTGTCGTCGCCCCGGTTGGAGCCGTAGAGGAAGCGGCCGTCGGCGGAGATCAGCAGCTCGGCCGGGTAGCTCTCCCCCGGTGAGTCAGCCGGGCGGGTCGACAGCGTCTGGACGACCGACAGCTTGCCGTCGTCGTAGCTGGCGACGCTGAGCGTCGAGTCGAGTTCATTGATCACGTACGCCGCCGCGCCACCCGGGTGGAATACCAGGTGCCGGGGACCGGCGCCGGGGTGGACGCGCAGCAGGTCGACAGCTTCCAGCTGGCCGGCCGGGGTCAGCGTGGATGTGTAGACCGTGTCCGTGCCCAGGTCCACGTCGAACACGTACGCGCCGAAGAACACGACCTGGTGCGCGTGCGGACCCTCCTGCCGATCCGCGTTCGGGCCGGTCCCCTCGCGCCGCACGATCTGAGTCGCCGTACCGAGTGAGCCGTCGGCGCCGATCGGGTGGATCGCAACCGAGCCAGAGCTGTAGTTGGCCGACAGGAGGTACTGACCCGACGGGTCGATCCCGAGGTGACACGGGTGCAGGCCCTCGGTCGGCTGGTCGTTCAGGAACTCCAGCGCACCATCGGCCTGGATCGCGAACGCGCTGACGCGACCGGTCTCTTCTTCGTTGGTCGCGTACAGGAAACGCCCGTCAGCGGACCGGACGAGGAACGACGGGTCGGCGGTCGTCGCCGCCACCGCAAGGCCGTCCAGCGAGCCGAAGCCGATCCCCTCGCCGCCACCGTCCTGGCTGGTGTAGCTCCCGACATAGATCTGCTCAGAGGTCATGCCCCCTACCCTGCCAGGTCACCGCCGCTGCGGCACTCCAGTGTCCATGCCCTGTCCCTGGCATAGCCTCGGCCTTGTGGATACCGAAGCCCTTCTGCGCCGGATCGGGGTCGAGCACGACGGACAGCCCAACCTGGACGCGTTGAATCGCCTGCACGAGGCGTATGTCGACCAAGTCGCCTACGAGTCCGTCCAGTTCCAGCTAGAGCCCGGTACGGCGCTTGATGTCGAGGAGACCGCGCGTCGGATCATCGCGTACGAGACCGGCGGCTATTGCTTCCAGCTGAACGGTGTTCTCGCGCTGCTGCTCACCGAACTCGGGTACGACGTCACCATGCATCGCGGCGGTGTCCAGACTCCGAATCGGCCGGCCGGGGTGGATTCCAACCACCTCGTACTGACTGTGCGCGGGCTGGTCGAGGATCCGGAGCGGGAGTGGCTGGTCGACGCGGGCCTGGGCAACGGGCTCATCCACCCGGTCCCGCTCGAGGTCAGCGACATTCACCAGGACCCGTTCGACCTGGTGCTGCGCCGGTCCGAGCAGACGACCGGCTGGCGGCTCGACCACGATCCGCGGTTCGGCGTCTTCGGGATGGACTTCGAGGACGCACCGGCCACCCTCGACGACTTCGCCGGGAAACACCTCGAGCTGTCCGGCGATCCGAAGTCCGGCTTCCGCGCGACCGCCTCGGTCTTCCGCCGCAAGCGCGAATCGATCGTCGTACTGCGTTCGGTGGGTCGCACCGAAACGTTCGGCGACCACGTGGACAGCAGCATCATCGAGACGCCGGCGGACTACTTCGCGATCCTCGCCGACGAGTTCTTCCTGCCGCTCCCCCAGTACGACACCGCCCGGCGCGACGCCCTGTGGCGCCGGGTCTGGCAGCAGTACGAGGACTTCCTGGCGGCTAGCGCCGGGTCTTGATCACGATGATGACGGTGTCGCCCTCAGCTGCCTTCAGCGTCGCCATGTGGGTCGGGCCGTTGCTGCTCCAGCTGACCGCTCCGCCCAGCCCGCCGAGGCTGACGTAGCCGGTCTTGCTCGCGAGCCGGACACCGCCGTCCTTCACAGTCGCGGTGTTCTTCTCACCGTTGAGGGTGATGACGGCGGTCTTGCGGATCAGCACTTCGCAGTTCCCGTCGTTGCACGCCTTGTAGTTCTGCCCGTCCTTGGCGCTCGGGAACGCCGGCGTCGAGGGCGCCGGAGTCGACGCCGGCGGGCTGCTGGGTGGCAGCGCTGACGGCGTGACCGGTGTCGTCGCCCCGGGCACCTCGAAAGTCGCGCTCGGCTGGGCCTGCGGCTCGTCGGCAGAGCTGCCACAAGCCGCCAACGCAGCGGTCAGCACCGTGGCGAGGAGTACGCGTCTGATCACCCAACCGACACTAACGACCCGCACCGGCACTCAACGCCCGTTGGCCGGAACCTGTCGCGTTCTTACAAGCTGCCGCCTCCGCATCCCGGCTAGTCTCCAGACCATGCCCGAGACCGCAGCAGCCTTCACCATCGACCTGAAGCCGGCCGACCCGTTGCTAGAGGCAACCGGTCGCTTCGACTTCACCAAGGACTGGACCGGCGGTATGACCGGCACCAGCACCGGCCTGATGCTCTCCGCCGGTGACCCGTCAACAGGGCGGGCCGGCTACGTCGCGCTGGAAACCTTCCAAGGCGAGATCGACGGTCGCGCCGGCACCGCCGTACTGCAGCAGTTCGGCACCATGACCGACGAAACCACCCTGTACTACGAGTTCGTGCCGGGCTCAGGAACCGGTGAGCTCCAAGGCATCAAGGGCAAGCTGAAGCTCGACGGCCACGACGTCGAGGTCAGCTACCAGCTCTAAGTGGCCAGCGCGAAGAGTGTGCTCGGCAGCACCGAGACCACCACGGCGGCCGCGGTGAACAGGGAGACCATGACAACCGCCGGCGTCTCGATATCGACCGAGAACGGGTCGTCGGCCGGCAGCAGGAACAGTTCGGCGACCCAGCGCAGGTAGACCGCGAGGCCGATCATCACGTTGACCGCCATCACGATCGCCAGCCAGCCGAGGTGTCCGTCGATGACGGCCTGGAACGCGGCGAACTTGGTGAACAGCCCGGCCAGGCCCGGCGGCAGCCCGGCAAGCACGACCAGGAAGAAGATCAGCGCCACCGCGAGGCCCGGCTCGGAGCGAACCATCCCGCGGTAGTCCGACAGCAGCCCAGCGGGCCGGTGCCGCTGCACGACCGCGACCGCTCCGAAGGCGCCGAGCGTCACGATCACGTACGCCGCCAGATACCCGACGACCGCCTGCGCGTCGCCGACCGCGAGCGGGGCGAGCAGGAAGCCGACCTGGCCGATCGACGACCAGGCGAGCAGCCGCACGGCCTCGCGTTGCCGCAGCGCAGCCAGGTTGCCGACGGTCATGGTCACGGCGGCCAGGATCGCGATCACCAGCCGCAGATCCGACCCATCGGGCGCAATGCCGGTCACCACCAACACAAGCAGCCCGGCGACACCGGCCGACTTGGACACGACCGCCAGGAACGCGGTCACCTCGACCGGAGCCCCGACGTAGGTGTCTGGAAGCCAGGCGTGGAACGGCACCGCCGCGATCTTGAACGCGAACCCGACGACCACAAACAGCCCGGCCGCGAACGCGACTCGCTTCATGTCCGGGTCGAGCCCGGTCAGCCGGTTCGCGATCGTGACCAGGTGCAGGGAGCCAGTCACGCCGTACAGGTAGGAGATGCCGAACAGCATCACCGCGGTCGACAGCACCGACACCAGGAACGCCTTCAGCGCGGCCTCAGAACCGCGCCGATCACGCCTCAACGCGACCAAAGCGAAGCTCGGCAGCGAGACGACCTCGAGCCCGATCACCACCGTCGCGAGGTCGCGCGCGCCGGCCAGCGTGGTCGCGCCGACCAGCGCGCTGAGCAGCAGGAAGTGATATTCGCCAACGGGGATGTCCGCCGACAACAGCCGGTACGCCGATAGTCCGACGACCCCGAGTCCGCCGATCAGCAGCACGCCCCACAACCCGGCGGTCAGCGGCTCGAACACCAGACTGCATTCCGCCGGCCCCTCAACGACAGGGCGGCAGAAAGCTGGTTTGAAGTCGTCGCGCTGAGCCCACACGAACACGAGGCCGAACAGGATCACCGCGCCGGTCAGCAGCGTGACGACGGTATGCCGGAGCTGCACGGTGGCGCTGCGCCAGAACGCGTCGATGAGCAGCACGGCGACCGCGCCGATCGCCAGCACCAGCGGCACCGCGATGGCCTGCCAGTCGGTCCACGTGAGCGTCACAGGATCCCCCACTGGTGCAGAAGCAGGCCGGGCCAGACGCCGAGCAGCACGGTCAGTACGACCAGCGGCGACCAGGTGATCAGCTCGATCCGGCTCAGGTCGACCGCAAAAGCCGACGCCGGGTTCTCCGCCGGGTCGCCCTGGCAGAGGTTGCGGATCAGCCGCAGGAAGTACGCCGCGGTCAGCACGGTACCGAGTCCGGCGACCACCATGAAGACTCGAAAGGTTGCCTGCGGCAAAGCAGCACTGGGGTCATAGGCGCCGAGCAGGACCAGCATCTCGCCCCAGAACCCGGCCAGCCCCGGCAACCCGAGCGACGCCAGGCAGGCGAACGTGAGCAACGCCCCGATCCGCGGCAGCCGCGCGTACAGGGCTCTGCCGATCGTGCGCAGGTCGCTGGTGTCGTGGCGGTCCTTGATCGCGCCGGCAACGAAGAACAGCAGGCCGGTGATGATGCCGTGGGCGATGTTCGCGAACAGCGCGCCCTTCATCCCGGCGTCGGAGAGCGAGGCGATACCGAGGCCGACGAAGCCCATGTGGCCGACGCTGGAGTACGCGATCAGCCGCTTCAGGTCGGTCTGCCCGAGACAGGCCAGCGAGCCGGCGATGATCGCGACGGTCGAGAAACCACCCAGGTACGGCGCGATCGTCACGGTCGCGTCGGGCAGAACCGGGACGAGAATCCGGATCAGGCCGTACGTGCCGAGCTTCAGCAGGATGCCGGCCAGGATCACCGAGCCGACCGTCGGCGCCTTCGCGTGCGCGTCGGGCAGCCAGATGTGCAGCGGCCACAACGGAACCTTGACCGCGAGCCCGACCGCGACGAGCAGCGCAGCAACCAGCGGTATGCCGTGGCCACCGAGCACCGGGGAGTTCGTCAGCTGGACGAGGTCGAAGGTCCCGGCCTGGCGGTAGACGAGCAGGAAGCCGAGCAGCATCAGCGCGGAGCCGAAGACCGTCATCAGCACGAAGGTGGTCGCGGCCCGCTTGCGGCCGGCCGGATCGTGGTCGTCGCCCCAGATGTCGATGATCAGCCACATCGGGATCAGCACGATCTCGAAGCAGACGAAGAACAGCACGAGGTCCATCGCGCTGAACGCACCGATCACGCCCGCCTCGATCACCAGCAGGAGCGCGATCAGCGAGCGCATCCTGCCGATGCGCGGGGTGATCTTGAGCGAGTAGATGCAGCAGAGGAACGTCAGCAGCGCGGTCAGGATGATCAGCGGGACCGAGATCGAGTCGACGCCGATGTGGAAGCGCACGTTGAGCGGCGGGATCCACGGGACGTCGGTGACAGCGTCCAGCGGGCGGGCGTTGGGCCCCAGTTGCTGCACAGGTTGCAGCTCGGAGTACGCGAACCAGCCTTCGGTTCGCTGCCACAGCAGCACGGACCCGACGAGAACCAGTCCGGAGACCACAGCGCCGTACAGGGCTGCCAGTCGGTCTCCGAGGGTGATCGGTAGCGCCCACAACGCGAGGGCAGCAAGCATCGGAAGGGCCAGAATACCCAGCAGGATGGCGTTCATCGGGCGATCACCCCAGCGAGAATGGCGAGGGCGACGACGCCAACGACAGCGCCGGTCAGATAGGTCTGGACGTTGCCGGTCTGCAGCAGGCGGAGGCCTTGGGAGGCGAGTGTCCCGGACCGGCCCGCGGCTCGCACGTAGGCGCCGATCACGTCGCGATCCCCCAACACACTCAGCTTGGCCAACCAGCGCACCGGCCCGACGAAGATCCCGTGATACGCGCGGTCCACCCCGAGCTCACGCTCCAGCACAGCCGGCCGCGGATCCGCCCCGCGCGACCACAGCGAGTACGCCGGGAGGACGCCGAACAGCACCAGAACCGTCGAACCGAGCGCGATCGCCCAGTTGAGATGCAGACCGTCGACGTACCCGAGCCCTAGAGCACCGACCGCCAGCAATACCAGCGGCCCGAGCATCAACCAGGACGCATCCTTGAGCTTCGACGTGTCCGGGTCTTCGAGATCCGCCATCGGATCATCCACTTCGAACGCGCCGATCGCCCCGGCCAGCGCCGGCGACCGGAAGAACACCCACAGCCAGAGCCGGGCGCAGTAGAACGCGGTGAGCGACGCGGTCAGCCCGACCGAGGCCAGCACGACCCAGCCGATCACCGAACCGTCGTGGTGCGCATGATCCCAAGCCGCTTCCAGCACGGTGTCCTTCGAGAAGAACCCCGCAAAACCCGGTACGCCGGCCAATGCCGCGAGCCCGACCGTCATCGTCAGGAAGGTCACCCGCAGGCGGTTCCGCAGCACTCCGCGGCGCGTGTACCGGCGGAGCACCACGAACGCGGCGCTGCCGACCTGATGCAGCAGCACCCCGGCGCAGAGGAACAGCAGACCCTTGAAGGCCGCGTGCGTGACCAGGTGGAAGAGCGCGGCGTGCCGCCCCTCGCGCGTGCCCAGGGACAGCGCGGAGAACATGATCGCGAGCTGGCTGACCGTCGACCAGGCCAGCACCCGCTTCACCTCGACCGCGGCCATCGCGCAGAGCGCCGCGAACAGCATGGTCACGCAGGCGATGATCGCGAGCACGGTCATCGTCGTGCTCGATGCGGAGAAGACGTCGTACAGGCGGGCGATCAGGAAGACACCGGCGGCCACCATCGTCGCCGCGTGGATGAGGGCGCTGACCGGGCTCGGACCGGGCATCGCGTCCGGAAGCCAGGTCTGCAAGGGAACCTGCGCCGACTTGCCGACGACGCCGACCAGGAGCAGCAGCGTGCCCGCGGTCAGGACTCCAGGGGAAATGCGCGCGGGGTCGAGCTCGGAGATCCGGAAGGTGCCTGCGCCGACACCGAGCACGAAGATGCCGAACAGGAAGCCGACATCGGCGAGGCGGGTCATCAGGAACGCCTTGACCGCACCGGAACGGGCGTCGCGCCGCTCCCAGTAGTGACTGATCAGCAGGTATGAGCAGGCGCCCATCACCTCCCAGCCGATCAGCAGCAGGAACAGGCTGTCCGAGACAACGACCGTCGCCATCGCGGCGGTGAAGAGCGTGACAAGCGCGTGGTACGACGACGCGCGCTCATGCAGGTAGCTGAGTGAGTAGACCTGGACGCAGGTCGCGACAACGCCGACGACTGCGAGGAGGAGAACCGTCAGGTCATCGGTGCGGACCGCGAAGCCGATGGTCAGGTCGCCGATCTGCGAATTCAGGAACGACGCTTGCTCGGGGGCGGCGCCGTACAGGAGGGCGGCGATCAGCACCAGGAGCAGCGAGAAGCCGACCCCGGCCACCCGCCAGACGGTCGCAATCACGTCGCGGACTCCTCGTGCTCGACCAGGTCGCGGGCTGCGTCGGCATCAACGTGACCGTGGCCGCGGAACAGCAGCAGCACGATCGCGAGACCGAGGCCGATCTCGGCGGCGGCCACGGTGATGACGAAGACGGCGAGCGTCTGACCGGTGGCCAGGCCGTCGAGGTGCCAGGCGTCGAACGCCACCAGGTTCAGGTTGACCGCGTTCAGCATCAGCTCGAGCGACATCAGGATGGTGATGGCGTTGCGGCGGGACAGAACGCCGTACACGCCGAGGCAGAACAGCACGACCGCGAGCAGCAGCGGGAGAACCAGCGGCATCTCAGTCCTCCTTCTTCCGCTGGGACAGCGCGATCGCTCCGATCAGCGCGGCCAGCAGGAGGACCGAGAGGATCTCGAACGGCAGCACCCAGGTCTGGAAGATCGACGTCCCGATCGCGTTGGCCGAACCGGCCGGCACAGGCTCGATCTTTTGGTTGCCGAAGGCAAAGACCACGCCGGCGCCGAGGAGCAGCGCGAGGACGACTGCGATGGCGGCCGCGAACGGACTGCGTCCGGTGGTCAAGGTGGGGAGCGGATTCGTCGGGGCCTTGGTGAGCATCAGCGCGAACAGCACGAGCACGACGATGGCACCGACGTACACAAGGATCTGCACCAGCGCGACGAACTCGGCCTGCAGCGCACCGAAACAGCCGGCGACCGCGCCGAGCGTGACGACCAGCCACAGGGCTGCGTGCACGATACGGCGCGAGGTCACAACCATCACGGCGGCGGCCACTGCCACCGCACCGGCGACAGCGAAGAGAGCTGTGGTCACGCCTCCTCCTCCACGGAGGTGACGGACGGGCCCGGGTCGATCGGCTGCGGCGCCGGGACGGTCCACATCCAGTCGCGCAACTTGTCCTTCTCGTGCGTGAGGTTCCGCAGCTCGGTCTCGGCATACTCGAACTCGGGCGACCAGAACAACGCGTCGAACGGGCAGGCCTCGATACAGATCCCGCAGTACATACACAGACTGAAGTCGATCGCGAAGCGGTCCAGCACGTTCCGGCTGCGCTCACGCGCCTGCTCACCGACCGATGGCGCGGTCTCGGTGTGCGAGTCGATGTAGATGCACCAGCTCGGGCACTCGCGCGCACAGAGCATGCACGACGTGCAGTTCTCCTCCATCAACGCGATCACCCCGCGCGAGCGCGGCGGCAACTCCGGCTGAACCTCCGGATACTGCTCCGTGACAGAACGACGCCCCAAGGTCTTCGCGGTGACCTTCAGCCCATCGATCAGACCTTTACCCGGCACACTCACGCTCCACCTCCCCGTCAGGATCCTGTACTAGCAGGACACTAGTCGGTTCCACCCCCATCCGGTGCGACCAGCTCCCTTTCCAGCCGGGCCGCGACCTGGCGATAACGACTGACCGGTATCAGATGAACGCCATCGAAGGCCCCCGAGTCACGGATCCGCAGGATCTGCTCGCAGGCGTGGTCGATCCCGGCGTCGCGGTCCTTGTCGACCGCCTCGATCAGGCTGTCGGGGATGGTGAGCTGGGGCAGAGCGGCCAGGTTGCGGGCCATGGCGGAACTGGCGAGCACCATGACCCCGGCGTAAACGGGGATGCTCAGATCGACGGATTCGCGCCAGCGCAGGAGCTCGTCGACGTCGTAGCTGATCTGGACGAAGAGGAAATCGGCCTCGGCCTTCCAGCGCGGGACCGGGCGCAGTCGCGTGGTGGCGCCGACCTGGAAGGGATTAAGACCCGGGTACGACGTTTCGCGCGTCTGCTCGATCATCGTGCGAACCGTGAGCTGGCTGGTGCGGGCGCCCTCGGCGGGGTCGTCGCCATGGACGAACAGGAACTGCTCGACCCCGTACGCCGCCGCCGTGAGCAGGTCACGGCGGAATCCGAGGAGGTTGCGGTCCCGGGAGTTCAGGCAGGCGATCCCGCGGGAGCCCATCGCCTGAACCTCGTTGGCCACGGCGACACTGGAGACAGTGGCCCGGCCGATGTGGTTGTCGGGAATGAGGAACGCGTCCGCGATCGGGCTCATCACCCCGATCTGATGGCGGACCTTCTTCAGATCGGGGCGCGTCGGCGGCTCAACTTCACAGATCAGTTCGAATCCCGGCATGCCTGCGACCCTACTGATCCACGCGACGCCTCGACCGGGCCTTCCAAGGAGCGGGCTATCCCTGGAAGGGGCGCACCTCGATCGCCAGGGGCTCCAGCACCGCGGCGACCTTGCGGGCCCAGTGCAGTGCCGCGTCGAGGTCTGCCGCCTCGATGACCGTGAACCCACCGAGGTGCTCCTTGCCCTCGACATAGGGCCCATCCGTCACCAGCACGTCGCCGCCGGTCGCCTTGACCACGGTGGCCGTCTCCGGCGCATGCAGGCCGGCCGCGAACACCCACGCGCCCGCCGCCCGGATCTCCTCGTTCACCGCTTCCAACTCGCTCATGACCTTCGCGAGAACGTCCGGCTCCGGCACGGGTCCATCCGGCTGGTAGATGCTCAACAGGTACTGCGTCATGGTGACCTCCTGGTCTCTAGTCTCACCCTGTCTACGAACCCGGCGGCCCCAGATCGACAGGCGGGGCGGACGCCCACCACTGACTAACTTCCGCGGGACGCCGGCCAGCACGCTCAGCGGGCCGCGTTCCACCCCTGCGAAGCGGGGTTGGTCAGTGCTGGAGATCCGCATGCAACCTCTGCCTTGGCCCAGGTACTCGGGCAGGGTGTGGGGATGACAAAGGGCCGAGCGGAGTTCGAGGACTTCGTTGCGGCGAGATATGGGCAGCTGCTGCGGACGGCGTACCTGCTGACCCAGGACCGGGCGCTGGCCGAGGATCTGGTGCAGACGACGCTGGCCCGGTGCTGGCTCGCCTGGGCGCGGATCGAGGAGCCGGGTGCCTACGTACACCGGACGATGGTGAACACCTACTCCGCCTGGTGGCGCCGCCGCTGGAACGGCGAGCACCCGACCGACGAACTCCCCCATCCCCCGTGGCACGACGACGAGCCCGGGGTCGACCTGGGCGGCGCCCTCAAGCGACTCCCCCGGCGGATGCGGGCGGTCGTCGTACTGCGCTTCTACGAAGACCTCTCCGAGGCGGAAACCGCGCGAATTCTCGGGTGCTCGGTCGGCAATGTGAAGAGCCAGACGAGCCGCGCGCTGGCCAAGCTCCGGATCGATCCCCGTCTCGTCGACCACCCCCTGGAGCAGTCATGAGCCTCGACGAACTCCGCCGGCACCTCAACGACCAGGCGACCGAGATCGACCTCGCGACGCCCGCCCCGCTCGCGCAGGTGCAGCGCCGGGCGCGTCAGGTACGACGCCGCCGCGCCCTGACCGGGGTTGTCACAGCAGCCGCCTGCCTAGCCGTCGGCACCACTCTCTTGACCGGTACGCCGCTCCTGGACCGGAGCGAACCGGCGAAGACGCCGACCCCGATTCAGCCGGTGCGCCCCAAGCCGGTGAGCGACGGCATGCCGAGTGCGCCGGTTGACCCGGCGAAGGGCGACTACGTCAAGGATGGCCTGCGCTACCAGGCCGTGGTGGCCGGAGCCGAACTGCAGGAAGCGCGGATCGGCAACGGACCGCTGTCGTTCACGTGGACCCCGACCGATACACAGGTCGATTTCCGGATCTTCTGCACGCTCCCCGGCAACCGGTCGGCGGGTGACGTGGCCGCCGTCGTACTGCGCCTCAACAAGAAGGTCATCAGCTCCCAAGCCTGCGGCGAGGTGTCCGACCCGCTCCCGGGTGAGCGCTTCGGCGCCATTCTGCACCAGAGCCTGCGCGTCGGCCGACCCCTCCAGCTGACCGCAACTGTTGTCGACGGCAACAATCGCCCGGTCGAAGCACCAGGCCTGACCGTCGGCGCCGCCGTCTACACCATCGCCGAAACCACCTCCTTGGGCGCGTTCGGCTATATCGAACTCCCGACCTTCGCGCAGCTCCACGGCCGCCTCTACCGTCTGGACGACAGCACGGCCATCGAAACGACCACCGACGCGCTGGACACTGGTGTTAGCGCGGATGGCCCGGCATTCGAACCGTATTTCGTAGTCGCCGGCATCAACGGCGGCGGGCTGTCCCACTCGCTAGAGCTCGCCGGCACCCCCGGCGGCCGGTCCTACCAGTTCAACCCGGCCGACGGCCCGGGGTCCGGCTTCTACTTCGCACCAGTCCGTCCCCAAGCCGCCGGCCCGGTCTACTTCCGCCAGACCGGCCGGCTAGTGGTCTCCGGCGAACTGTTCCTCGGCATCTACATTCCCGCCGAGTGAAGCCCCACTACGACATTGAGCACCGGTCAGTCACGGATCCGGCCGGAAAATGACTGGTGGGTGCTCAAAGTGGGGCGCGGCCTTGAGCACGGGTCAGGCGTTTCGGGGGGTGGTAGGTGACTGGTGGGGGCTCAAGGCGGCCGGGAATGGGGAGTGCAGCGCTCGCGGGGACGTGCCGCGCGAGCGCCGTCTCGTACCTCTACGTCCTGTGCTTAGCGACCGATCTGGGGGTTGTCGATGGCCCAGTACCAGTCGTTGTCGCCGTTGGCCAGGGACCAGGTGACTTTGAGGTTGCGAGCGCCGGCTGGGACCGGGACCGTGAGGCGTTCCTGCTTGGCGATCGCGTCGGCGGTGTAGGTGAGGATCGGCTTGGCGGCGGCGTTGTCGAAGGAGACCAGGACGGTCGCGGTCTCGTTGCCGCTCTTCAGGTAGTGCGACGAGAAGCTGATCGCCGCGGTGGTTGCGCCGGTGACGTCGTACGACGGCGACACGAGCTTGCTGTTGAACAGGCCGCTGCGCGACTTGTCGGACCACTCGTCAGAGTCGGCCACCGCGAAGACACCGCGCGCCCGGACGTTGCCCTCACGCGACTGATCCGGAGCGGCCCGGGTCCAGAAGTCGTCCGTGGTGAACGACCAGCCCTGCCACTCGCGGACACCACCCGTCCCGAGTCCGGCGTTGTCGATCGCCCAACCCGCCGGGGTGCTGTGCGTCCAGCCCTTCACATCAGCCGGTACGCCGGTCTCGTCGACGCGCGATTGCAGTGAGCCCACGAGCGAGTCGAACGGATCCGCGGCCGGATTCGCCTGCCCGTCGATCTCCGGTGCGCTGACCCCGAATCGACCCAGCACGATCGCCGCGATGTCCACGTTCTTCGGCGCAACGGCCGGCGTACCAGGCGTCGTACCGGGGCCGTTGCGGATGATGAACGACGACCGTTCAGCGACCGAACTGCCGCCGTGGCCGCCGGATTCGGTGTGACCGTGGTCGGCGGTGACGAGGATCGTCCAGTCTTCATTCGCGTACGTCGGTCGCGCGCGCACCGCGGAGAGCAGCGTCGCGATGTGCTTGTCGGTCTGCTCGGTCGCCGTCCGGTAGCAGGCACCGGCTGCACCGCAACTGTGCCCGGCGATGTCGACGTCACCGAAGTAGACGAACGACGCGTCCGGGCCAGTGTCCTTCAGGTACGCCGCGGCCTCGGTGGCAATCTTCGCGTCTGCCGCCGTGTAGCCGAGGGCGTCGCCGTCGTACGTGACCTTCTTCTGGATCTCATCGCTGAAGATGGCCTGCCCGGCGCTGTTGGTGGTCAGCGGCGTCCAGTCGGCAATCGCGTACGTCGACAGCTCGGGGCGGGCGCGCTCCAGCCGGGTCAAGAAGTCCGGGTACTGGGTCAGCTTCGACCCGGTCCCCCAGTTGTTGCTCTTGACCTGGTGCTTGTCCGGCCACACACCGGTCGCGTTGGTCGCCCAGCCCGGGCCGGAAACGGTCGGCGCGAACGGAGCGGCGTACAGGGAGGTCTTGGCGGCCGAGCCGGTGCGGATCAGCTCTTTCATCGCGGGGGTGTTGAAGGCCTGGATCTTGCTCAGCATCGCGCCGTCGATGCCGATCACCAGCACCTTCTGCGAGCGAGCGGACGGCGCATCGGCGACGCCGAACGCCGACGTGGCGAGCAAGCTCGACGCGGCGACGATTGCGAGAGCGGTGACAGCTAGGGGGCGGTTCACAGGCTCCTCCGAAAGCAGGTTGATTGGTCCGGACCAATCAATCATCAGTGTCGGCCGGGATCAACCACTCACCGATGGCGGCCAGATGAATCCCGGACGACAATGGGCCGTCCGGGGACGTCGGCAGAGAGCAAAAGCGGTCAAGACCCAGGGGCTGCGGAGCGGCAGGATCTAGGTATGGACTCGACGGATCTGTTCGTGACGCTGGTCGATGTGGTCGGCGAGAGCCTCGACGATGCGTCGGCCACCGGAGCGGAATTGGCGCGCCGGTTGCACCTGTCGCGGTTCCACTGCGACCGGATCGCCACGGCAGTGGCGGGTGAGACCCCGATCGCGCTCCGCCGCAGGTTGCTGCTGGAGCGCGCCGCCTATCAACTGGCCGGCACCGACCGCGGCATCCTCGACATCGCGATCGATGCCGGCTTCGGCTCGCACGAGGCCTTCACCCGGGCGTTCTCCCGCGTCTACGGGACGACGCCGAAACAGTGGCGCCGGCAACCGACACACCCGTTCCTGCTCGAGGCACCGAGTGGAGTCCATTTCCAGCCACCGGCAGGTCTTCGCCTGCCGGCCCGACGAAAGGTCACCAGCATGGACATCGTCACCGGTCTCGCCGAGCACCACGTCAACCTGCTCGGCGAGCTGATCGACCGCGCCCGCGACATCTCCCCCGACGTCCTCGACGGACCGTTCCCCGCACCTGATCTGGACGAGCCGCCGATCACACCGCGACGGATGCTGGATCGAATGGTCTGGCAGCTCGAGATGTGGCTCGCCGCCACCGCATCCGAACCCTTCGAGTTCCCCGAGGCCGGGCGGGCCGTGTCGCTGGGCCAGCTCCGCGACCGGTACGACGTCGCGGGCCCGAGGTTCGTCGACCTCGTCCGGCGGGTCAGCGCCGAGAGCGCGTTCGACGAAACCTTCGTCGACTCGACCTGCACACCACCCAAGGTGTCCAGCTACGGCGGCATGATCGGGCACGTGCTCACCTTCGCCGCCGTTCGGCGCACTCTGGTCGTCGACGCCTTCTACAAGGCCGGCATGACCGACCTCGGCTACGGCGACCCGGCGCCCCACCTGACCAGGTCCTGACCACCATGGCGGACTGGACAGAGGTCGAGCGGATCGCGGCCACCCTCCCGGAGACCGCCCCCGGTGTCGCCCACGAGGGGTCCCCGGCGTACGACGTCGCCGGCCGGCAGTTCGCCCGGTTGCGCTGGAACGACGCTGGTCGCGAGATTCTGCAGTTCTGGACTCCCGATCCCGCCGATCGCGACGCCTTGACCGCCGGCTCGCCCGCCACCTACTGGCTCGCCAAGGCCTTCCCGTCAGCCGTCTTCGGCTGGCTCGACGCGATCGACGCCCCCGAACTGGTGGAGGTGCTCACCGACTCGTGGGCAGCACGAGCACCTGCGCGCGTTCGACGACTCCGCGAGGCGTGATCAACCTAGGCCGTGTCGAGGCGCTGCAGTTGGTCGTCGGAGAGTTCGAGCTGGACGGCGTCAAGCGCCTCCTCCAGCTGGGCCACAGTGGATGCGCCGAAGAGCGGGACGACCTGCGGCCGGTGCAGCATCCAGGCGAGCACCACCTGGTTGGCGGTGGCGCCCACCTCGCGGGCGACGCGGCGGAGCTCCTCGAAACGCCCGTACGCCGACGGGTGCGCGTATCCGCGATTCGCCGGGAACGGGCGCCCGGCGTACGAGCCGCCGAGGAGGGAGGCATAGGCGACCAGCGTCAGATCTGGGTGCTCGGCGAGGTAGTCGAAGTGCTCGACAGTCGCGTGCACGAAGAACGGTGAGCCGCGGCGGACGTCGATCGGAGCGAGCGGACTCGGCCACAGGTACGTCGAATGCTGCTGGATCACCGAGTACGCCTCGACACCCTGGTCTGCGGCGAGCCGCCGCGCCTGCTCCAGCCGCCAGGTCGCCGTGTTGCTGCAGCCGACAAGGTCAACCACACCGTCTGCCGCGAGTCGACCGAGGGCACCGACCGTTTCGTCGAGCGGGGTGACGCGGTCGTCGATATGGGCGTAATAGAGGTCGATGCGATCGGTGCCGAGTCTCGCGAGACTGCCTTCGACCGCGGCCGCGACTGTGCCAGCGCGAAGCCCTTCCCAGTGCTGATCACCGGGGTCGCCCGCGACCGTCGTACGGGCGCCGACCTTGGTCGCGATGACCAACTGATCGCGGTTCTTGCGGGAATGCATCCAGCGGCCGAGGAGTTCCTCGCTGTCACCGCCGGTCCCGAGCCATTGGTTGTAGTTGTTCGAGGTGTCGATGAAGGTGCCGCCAGCCTCGACGAAACGGTCCAGGATCGCGATCGCAGTCTCCGGATCGGTGGAGCTGCCGAAGTTCATGGCACCGAGACAGAGCGCGCTGACCGGCCGGCGACCGGCGAGAGTCCGTTGCATCATGCTGACCGACTCTGCCTGCTGGAGCGTGCTCTAGGTCAAGACGACGCCGATGCCGGTGATCGCGAGCTGGAGCAGCGCCACCGGGACGAGCACCTGCCAGGCGAGCTTCTGGAGCTGGTCGGCGCGCATCCGCGGGAAGGAGACGCGGACCCAGATGACGATGAAGGCGACCACGGCGGTCTTCAGGATCGTCCAGATCCAGCCGATCGAGTCGGGGCCCGGGCCGGACCAACCACCGAGGAACAGTACGGCGGTGAGTGCGGAGAGGATGACAATTCCGGCGTACTCAGCGAGCAGGAACAGCGCGAAGCGGAGGCCGGTGTACTCGGTGTACGGGCCGAAAATGACCTCGGAGTCAGCGACCGGCATGTCGAACGGCGGGCGCTGGAGCTCGGCCAGGCCGGCGATGAAGAAGACAACCAGGCCGGGGAGCTGCCAGAGCAGCCACCAGGGATTCCAGGCGTTCGCGATGCCAGTCAGGCTCAGCGAACCGGCGGCGACGGCGACACTCGCGGCCGAGAGGACGAAGGGGAGCTCGTAGCTCATCAGCTGCGCCGCGACCCGGAGACCGCCGAGCAGGCTGTACTTGTTGCCGCTGGCCCAGCCGGCCATCAGCGAGCCGAGAACGCCGACGCTCATCACCGCGAGCACAAAGAACAGCCCGGAGTCGAGGTCGGCGCCGACGATGCCGGGCGCGATCGGGATCGCGGCCAGGGCCGCCATGTACGGCAGGATCGCGACGAACGGCGCCCACTCGAAGATGCGCCGATCCGCAGCCGCGGGGACGACGCTCTCCTTCTGCACGAACTTCACGCCGTCCGCGACCAGTTGCGCCCAGCCGTGGAAACCGCCGGCGTACATCGGCCCGAGCCGTGACTGCATGTGCGCCATCACCTTGTGCTCGGCCTGACCGACCACCAGCGGCGCCACCAGGAAGGCGACGATCACGCCGACCACCCGCACCACGAACTCCAGCATGCCCGCCACCCTATCGAGTTCCGCTTGACCTGAACCACCGTTGAGGTCAGAGGCTGGTCGTCATGAGCACAGTTCTTGTCATCGGAGCCACCGGTCGCGTCGGCCGCCACGTCGTCAACGGCCTGCTTGCGGCGGGGGTTTCGGTCCGCGCATTCACCCGTACGGCGACCGCCGCCGACCTGCCTGCGGAAGTCGAGCTGGTGACCGGCGACCTGCACGACGTGGACGCCGTACGACGGGCTGCGGTCGGCGTGGATGCGGCGTTCTTGTTGTGGCCATGGTTTGTCGCGGATGGTGCGGCGGAGGTGGTCGCGGAGTTGCCGCGGCGGGTCGTTTACCTGTCGACGCTGAACGGTGGTGGGTTCTGGGGCGAGATCGAGGACCTCCTGAAGGACCACGACCGGACCTTCGTCCGCCCCAGCGGCTTCGCCGTGAACACGCTCAACTGGGCCGAACAGATCCGCACGACCGGCGTCGTACAACTCCCGTATCCGAAGGCTGCACGGTCCCTCATCCACGAGCGCGATATCGCGGCGGTCGCCGTATTGGCGCTGTTGGGTGCGGAGCACATCGGACGCACGTACGAGATCACCGGGCCCGAAGCGATCACCCAGGAAGATCAGGTCGCCACGATCGCTGAGGTCATCGGTAAACCGATCAGTGTCGAGGGGCTGACCGGCGACGCCGCCCGGCAGCAGATGCTCACCCAGGGCGCCGACCCGGTGCTGGCCGACAGCGCCGTCACCTACTGGGCCTCACTCGTCGACACCCCTGAACCAGTCACCAACACCGTCGCCGAGCTGACGGGCCGCGCGGCGATCACCTTCGCGGAGTGGGCTCGGGAGCACGCCGACGCGTTCCGTGTACCGATCAACGGGTAGTGGTGGGCACTTGCGACGCGATGACCGGTGACCGGAGCGGAGGAAACTGGCGTGCGGGCGACCACTACCCGTTCATCGATACGCGTTCGAGGGGCAACTGCAGCCAGCCGCCGATGTCGTGGCGGCCGGCGGTGCGGGCGGCCCGTTGGGCGCCTTGGTTGGCGGCGTGGATGGTGCCGATGTAGATGTGGGTGGGGTCGGGGAGGGCGTTGGCCAGGAGGTGGCTGAGGTGGCGGCCGTAGCCGTGGCCTCGGTGGTTCTTGGCGAGGATGAGTTCGCGGACCACGTAGGCGGGGAGGCCTAGGGAGTCTTCGGGTTTGACGATGGCGGCGGCGTAGCCGGCCCATTCGTCGTCGACGGTGATGTCGAAGAGCAGGCCTGCTTCGGCGGCTTCTTCGAGGTCTTCCAGGTCTTGGATGCCGGCTTCTTCGACGTGGTGCGGGTGGTCGGCGTCCACATCGGCGTAGGCCTGCTTGGCCTCGTCGTACTGGTCGACGGTGGCGGTCGCGCGTAGTGCCAGACCGGGCGGTACGTCGGTGAGGCGGAGCTCGCGGATCGGCGCGGCGAGGAAGCGTCGGTCGGGCTCGGTGCCGGGGAGTTCCGGGTCGGCGCTCCAGAGGCGGAGGTAGCGCGGATTGTGCATGCCGTAGACGTCGAGCGCAGTCGCGGCCAGCGCGGGAAGGTCCTCAGGTTGCGGGTTGCGCGTCATCGGGGTGGCGTCGACGAAAGGCTTCGTGGAGTCGCCACCCTCGAACCGCATGCTGAACATCGCCCGTACCTCGCCGGCCGGAAGCCAGTAGTTGAGCATCGACTCCGGCGGCTGAGTTGGCGCGAAGCGGTTGGCCCGCAGCTCGGCGATCTCGAGCGAGTTCGCGAGCAGGACGTCCGGGTCCTCGTGCATCTCGGTCAGCAACCGCAACCGAGTCGCGTCGTCCACCCACGAACGCGTCACCGGATGCTGCCGCGCGAGGGTGAAGCCGGCCAGCTCAGCCGCAGTAATCGTCATGCCGCGAATCCTCAACCCACACAGGGTCAGGGCGTCGCCGGCCGAGGTTGCGGCCGCGCCGTCCCCTCCAGCTAGGGCGACCCGCCAGCACTCCCCTTGAGCACAGGTCAGTCACTGATCGGGTCGGGATGGCGTGAGATGGGAAGCGGTGGCGGGGGACTTGGTACTTCAGGTCTCCGGCCACGACAAGGTGTCTCCGGTCCCGAGGAGCTCGAGCGCGGGGATCGTCAGGTGGGCGAATCCTCGGGGAGGGCGGGATCGGCAGGCGGAGGCACATCCGCGGGAGGCGATGGCGCGGTGGCGGCAGGTGGTGCATCCGCGGATGGTGGTGCCGCAGCGTCGGGTGCCGTGGGTGCAGGTGCAGCTT
>NZ_SMKX01000082.1 GCF_004349055.1 Kribbella antibiotica | reverse complement strand
GGGCGGGGATGGGTGGTTAGGCTCAGGGGTATGGCTCGGGTGTTGTTGGTTGAGGATGACGATGCGATTCGTACGTCGCTCACGAAAGCGCTGACGGCGGCTGGCCATGTGGTGACGGCGGTGGCTGGTGGCGCTGACGGTGTGGCGGGGGTGGCGCGGGAGCGCCCTGAGGTGGTGCTCCTCGACCTTGGCCTGCCGGATCTGGATGGGCGCGACGTGCTGGCGATGGTGCGGGCGGTGAGTGATGTGCCGGTCATCGTGGCGACGGCGCGGGACGACGACGCGAGTGTCGTGAAGCTGCTCGATGCCGGGGCTGACGACTACGTCATCAAGCCGTATAGCTCAGCGCAGATCGACGCGCGGATCCGGGCGGTTCTGCGCAGGCTCGGTACGGACCAGCAGGACGTGACCGTGGATGTCGGCCCGTTGAAGATCGACCCGCGCAGTCGCGAGGTCACGCTCGACGGTCACCCGGTCGAGCTGACTCGCAAGGAGTTCGACCTCCTGCTCGCGCTCTCCAGACGACCCGGCGCGGTCGTCAGCAAGCGGGAGCTGTTGGCTGAGGTTTGGGGACTGCCGTGGGGCGGCGGCGACCGAACGGTCGATGTCCACCTGTCCTGGCTGCGGCGCAAGCTCGGCGAGACCGCAGCGGCCCCGCGCCTCCTGCACAGCGTCCGTGGCGTCGGCGTCAAACTCGCAGTGCTGGAAGCCTGAAGATGCGCCGAAGAATCCTCCTCCTCTCGCTGGGCCTGACCACCCTCGTCGTGGTCGGATTCGCCGTACCGCTGGTCCTGCTCCTCCGCAGCACGACAGTGACCGAGTCCAAGGAGAAGGCCCGTCTCCGCGCCGAGTCCGTGGCGTACTACGTCGGCGACAAGGACAAAACCAAGAACGACATCGCGGACTACGTCCAAGGCTTCACCGATGGTCCCGGCCGCATCTCGGTCCGCCTCGCCGACGGTACGACGCTCGGCGACGCCCCGCCCGGCGGGGTTTCCGCGCCGAAGAACACCCCCACCGACTACAGCGACGATCACAAGGGCCCGCCCAAGATCGGCGACCCCGACTACCGCAAGATCAACGGCGGCCTGGCTGTCGAGATCGATGTCGGCACCAAGCAAGGCCCCGCCTCGGTCTGCCTGTATCTCACCGGCGATCAGCTGTACGACGGTCTGACGCCCCGCGTCCTCGTCGTCGCCGCAGCGGGTCTACTCGTGCTCCTGCTCAGCATCGCCGGCGCCGAGCTCGTCTCCCGCCGCCTGGCCCGTCCACTCGAAGAAACAGCCAGTACGGCGGAACGCCTGGCCGGCGGCGATCTCGAAGCCCGCGCCCCCGTCACCGGACCAGCCGAAGTGGCGAAGGTAGGTGCCGCCCTCAACCGCTTGGCCGACCGCATCGACGAGGTCATCGCCGTCGAGCGCGAGTCGGTGGCCGACCTGTCCCACCGACTCCGCACGCCACTCACCGCGCTCAGACTCCAAGTCGAAGCCCTCCCAGACCGCGAACGCGCCGAGGAACTCAACACCCAAGTCACCAACCTCGAACGCACCTTGACCGCGATCATCAGCGCGGCAAGACGACCGCAGCGCGAAGGCCGGGTCCCACACTGCGACGCCATCCAGGTAACGAAAGATCGCGCAGCGTTCTGGGAACCGCTCTTCGAGGACCAAGGCCGCGACCTCACGCTCGACCTCCCGGACCCACCCGCGATGGTCCGCTCCGCACCCGAGGACCTGGCCGCAGCCCTCGACGCCCTGGTGGAGAACGTCGTCGCGCACACCCCCGACGGCACACCGGCCCGAATCACCATGCTGCGCTCAGCAAACGCCGTACAGATCACCGTCGCGGATGAAGGTCCAGGGATCCCGCTGGGAGCAGGGGAGCGCGGTCGCAGCGACCGGGGTTCAACGGGCCTGGGCCTCGACATAGCTCGTCGCTATGCCGAGGCCACCGGCGGCCACCTCACCATCAGACGCAATGAAGTGGTCCTCACCTTGGCTGTGCCTTAACGGGTGTAGACCCGAGCCCAGTCCACATCGAAGTACGCCTTCTGCATCGAGCATCCGCAGAAGTTGTCGAGCTGGATCGTCTGATGCATCGGTCCCGGAGCCTGTACGTCGGGATCGGTGTCGTGGAACCACGGCTGCCCGTCGATGTACCCGGTCAGCCCGTCCGGCGCCCACTCGAAGCCATAGTTGTGCCACTGCGCCAGATCCAGCGACCCCGAGTGGTACTCGTCCTGAACCACAGGCCCGTCCGTCGGGTGATGCATGAACGCGGTCGCGCGCGTCTCCCCGACGTTCACCTCGAAGTAGTCGTACTCGCCACCCTGCGGCCACTGATCCGAGTCCGGCCAAGTGATCAACACCGGGTGGTACGCCGCCCCGCTACCGCCGGCCGACTGGACGCGAGCACGCACCTCCCACCGCCCGTACTTCTGCCCGTACTGCGATGCGAGCCCAGCGGTATCGCCATTCGCATACCCGGTCTGCCGCAGATACCCGCCCTGCACGGTGTTCGTGTAGCCGCACCGCTGGCCGTTGCCGGCATGCCCCGGAGCGCAACCGTCTGCCCCGCCGTAGATACCCCACTTGGCCTGATCCGGAGCACCCGTGTAGTTGAACTCATCACTCGCCGGCAGCGCCGTACCCCAGTGGTAGTTCTCAGCCGCAGTGTCCCCATCGCCAGTCGGCGGCGGGTCGTCCCCGGCCACGCGATAGTCGGCCGCGGTCGTCTGCCACTTTCCCGACCCACCGGAGATGTACGTCAACGGATGCGAGTTCGTCGCCCCAGCAGGGGCCGTGAACTGAGCCGAAACCTTCGTCCAGCCTGATGCATTGGTCGCAACAGACGCTCCCTCGGTGCTCCCGAGGTAGCCACCGTTCGCGCCGTACCAGTCCATCTGCATCCGCGCCGACCCAGCGGTCTTGGCATCAACAGCAACCGTGTATTTCTTGCCTCCGGCAACAGTCAGCTGCGGCAGGTAGATCCCGGCCGTGCCACTGGAGAGCGTGACTTGATACGCGTACGACGCGGCCGGGTGACCGGTGATGACGACCCGGGCGCCGGTGCCGCCGGACATGGTTCCCCAGCCAGTCGCAGTGCTGGCGAGAACCGGATTAGGGGCGAGGTTGTCGGCCGCCTCAGCGACGACACCTGACCCCAGCAACGTGAGTGTCGCAAGAGCGATCACCCAACGCTGCGGGCGGGCAAACTTCATGTCTGACTCCGTCTCTGCGTGATTTCCGTGCCGTGGGCGACGGCACAGAAATCGATTTTCTCCCTAGCAGAAACGTTCGTCAGGTGGTGGCAGTTTCAGGCCATCTGAACAGCGGCCACCGGCGTGGTCGTCGGCTTGGGCGATCCACCACTCGGTTCGTCAGTCAGCCCGAAGGTTGTCTGCCCGACGACATTGCCCTGGATCACGGTCGTGACATCACCCGAGGTGAGCCCGATCGAGCGTGCGTTCTGCTTGGCATCCATCAACCACAGCTGCCACGTCCTTCCGTTGGCCGGCTTCGGCAGACCATGCAGGACGACGACGACCGCATCGGCGCGCGCAGACATCACCGTGGTCGCCTGACCCCCACCATTCACCGAGCCATGCGCGGTCACGGCGTCCGGCTGGGCGAGCACCGCAGCCATCTGCTCATTGGCCTGTACGGCGGCGTTCTTGCCCCGGTACTGGTCGACAGCAACCCCGCCGGCCCCGGCAATCACCATCGCGGCGGCGGCCAAGGCGAACACCGAGCGGCGACTGTAACGCTTCGCCCCGGCGACTTCCGTCGTACCGGCGACCACTGGCGGCAACTGGCGGACGTTCTCGATCGCCTGCATGACGTTGAGCTTGAGCTGCGGCGGCGGTGCCATCTCGACCTGCGTGGCCAGCTTGATCGCGGCTTCGCGGAGCTCGGCGACCTCGGCGGTGCAGAACTGGCACTCGGCCAGGTGGGCTTCGAAGCGGATCCGCTCGTCCTCGGGCAGGGCGTCCAGGACATACGGTCCGGTGAGCGTGTGAACATCTGGTTCGGTCATCGCGTACCCCCCGTACTGGTTCCGAGGCAGTCACGGAGCCGGATCAGACCGTCGCGCATTCGGGCTTTGACGGTCGGCAGTTTTGCGTCGAGTTGCTGGGCCACTTCCAGGTAGGTGTAGCCGTTGTAGTAAGCGAGGGTGATCGACTCACGCTGCAGCTCGGTCAGCGTACCCAGGCAGCGGCGCACCTGTTCGGCCTCGAGCCGGGTCGTCACGGTGTCGGAGACCTGGTCGAAGTCGACCTCGGCGTTCCGGGAACCGACCAGGTCGTTGCGGTCGGTCGCGGCCTGTTCGGAGCGGACCCGGTCGACCGCCCGGCGATGGGCGATGGTGAGGATCCACGAGTGCGCCGAACCGCGCGCGGCGTCGAACCGCCTGGCGGTCTTCCAGATGTCGATCATCACTTCCTGGGTCACCTCCTCCGACTGGGCCGGGTTGCGCAGGACCCGCCGGACGAGTCCGTAGACCCAGGGGCTGATCCGGTCGTAGAGCGTGCTGAACGCCGCGGTGTCACCGCCGGCCGTGCGGGCCAGCAAATCGGCATCGGTGACTCCTGGGCGGGCTCCGTTGCCCGGCCAGGGGAGTGCGGTCGGTTCGCTCACGCTGTCAATCCTCTGTTCGAACCACATCGTGTCCCGGACCGGTGCCCACGGCAACTGCGCGGGGCACCGGTCCAATTACTACGGAGCTGCAGATCAGGCTGCCGGGGGCATCAGGACCGTGTCGATCAGGTAGACGGTGGCGTTGGCGGTCTTGACGCCGCCGCAGATGACGTTGGCGTTGTTGACCTTCAGGTCGTTGCCCGAACCGGTGACGGTGAGGTCCTGCTTCTCGACGGTCGGGTGCTTGCCGACGACCGCGGTCGGGTCGAGCTGACCGGCGACTACGTGGTAGGTCAGGATCTTCGACAGCAGCGCGTCGTTGGTCTTGAGGGTCTCGATGGTCTTGGCGTCGATCTTCTTGAAGGCGGAGTCGACGGGTGCGAAGACGGTGAACTCGCCGCCGTTGAGCGTCGAGACCAGGTTGACCTTCGGGTTCAGCTTGCCGGAGACGGCGGCGACGAGGGTGGTGAGGAGCGGGTTGCCGGAGGCGGCGTTGGCGACCGGTACGGCGGCCATGCCGTCGATCGAGCCGGCGCCGGTCGGGTTGGCCTTGGCGTAGTCGGCGCAGCCGTTGCCGACCAGGCCCGCGGCGTTGTCCATCGAGGGCTCGCTGGACGGGGCGCTCGACGGCGCGGAGGACGGCGCGGACGACGGGGTGTCGCCGGCCTTGCTGTCGCCACCGCCACATGCCGAGGTCGCCAGAACAAGGGCCAGAGCAGACGCAGCGAGTCCGGCGCGGACGATGTTACGAGACATGACGATCTCTTTCCTGAGAGGGGGAGAAGCTGTGAACGGTGTCGCTCACATCTGCTCTTCGCCGCCGCGCTCAGGCCGGATGGGTGGATCGTCGAAGAAATTTCAGACGATGTTTTCGGCGACCACCCGAAGCGTCCCGTCCGCGGTCTGGATGTCCCAGCCGTCCGGGTGCTTGGCGAGCACTGTCCCCGCTGCGGCGGGGTTGTTGCCGCCAGCAACATGCACGGAGCTGATCAGGACCGGCGAACCCTGGATGACCGCGGTCGCGCGCGGCATGAACATGTTCAGCGCCGCCGTCTTCCGGATGATGCTCGCGCTGGGCTCGGTCAGATCGAGCTCACATTCACTCGGCTCGAAGACGCCGGCGTACGACGCAATCGAGTCGTCCTGCGCGCTGCCGGGATCACCCGCGAACGCCTTGGCGCCGGCCTCGTCGAGCGCGTCGCCAAGCAGTTCGACCCACGCGTTGAAGAGCCATGCACCGCTCAAGTCGACGGGCAGTGGAGCCGAGCGCTGCGCCATGATCGCGCCGGTGTCGAAGGCGCTGGCGGTGCGATGCACAGTCACGTCGACCGTGGGTGAGCCCTCATAGACGACTCGCGCGGGATTCGGCCCGCGACCGTTCGGCAACCGCGTCGGGTGCAGGTTCAAGGCGCCGTACGACGGGATCCGCAGAATCTCCTCCGGGATCAGCCGCGGGAACGCCGCCGACACCACGAGATCAGGTTGCAGCGCACCGATGACCGGGGTCGCGATCGACTTCAGCTTGCTGGTCATCAGCACGTTCGTTTCCGCGGAAACGGGATCGGCGAACGGGCTCGGCCCAGCGCCGTACCGATTGGTGGGAGGCAGTGTCACCACCAGCACGATCTCGTGCCCGTTGCGCTCGGCCCAGCGCGAGATGATCCGGTAGCTCGGCAGGTAAGCGCTCAGCGCGACGACCCTCATGGCACGACAGTACGTCGAGCTCACCGGGTCGCGTCTTCGAGCACTTCCTCCCGCACAGCCCGTACGGCGTCCGCCAGCCCGGCGAGCGCCACCGACCCGATCGCCAGCCGCAGCGCGTGCGGTACGGCGGGCGTGGTCGCGTACGGAGCCGCTGTCGACACCGCGACCCGGCGCCGAGTCAACGCGGCCACGATCCGATCCGGCCGGGTATCCGGCGGCAACGGCAACCAGCGCACGTACGACGACGGATGCCCGATCGACGGTAAGTCGCCCAATGCGTCCAGCGTGATGGCCTGTCGCTCCTTGGCGTCCGCGCGCTTCTGGACCTCGAGCCGACCGACCGTGCCGTCCTCGAGCCACCGGCACGCGATGGCCGCGGTGACTCCCGGCGTCTGCCAAGTGGTCGCCATGATGACCCGTTCAAGCGCCGCCACGAGCGGTTCGGGCGCAACGACGTACCCGATCCGTAGTCCTGTCGAGACGCTCTTCGACAACCCCGACACGTAGACCGTCAGTTCCGGAGCGAGCATCGCCAGCGGCGGTGGGGCATCCTCGGCCAGATACGCGTACGACGCGTCCTCGATGATCGTGAGTTGGTACCGCCGGGCAATGGCGACCAACCGGTCCCGGGCCTCGGCGGAGAGCACCCAGCCGAGCGGATTGTGCACGGTGGGGATCGCGTAGATCCCGCGCACGCGTCTCCGTCGGCACAGCTGCTCGAGCGCCTCCAGGTCGATTCCGGTGGACGAGGCGGGCAGTGGTGCAAGCTCGAGCCCCAGCGTCCGGGCCAGCACGATGAACCCTGGATAGGTGATCGCATCCACCGCGATCACATCGCCGGGCTGGAACATCGCCATCGCCGCCACGGCCAGCCCGTGCTGAGCGCCGTTCACCATCAGCACGCGTTCCCGCCCGACCGTCAGGTTGCGCCGGCGCAGGTGCTGGGCAACTGCCTCCCGATCCTGCACTCGCCCTCGATGCGGCTGATAACGCAGTAGCGATTCGAGGTCCCCGGCCGCGGCCAACTCCCGCAAGGCGCGCCGCAGCAGGTCCGCCTGCCCGGGAACTGAGGGAGAGTTGAAGAGGAGGTCGACAGCATCAACGGCCACCGACCGCTGATCGAACTCGTCGACCGCCGACAGATCGCGCACGAACGTGCCTCGACCCTGCTCGTTGCTGACCAGGCCCATCGCGGCGAGTTCGGCGTACACGCGGGAGGCGGTCACCAGTGCGATGCCCTCGGCTGCAGCCAGCTGCCGATGGGTCGGCAGCCGGGTTCCGGCCGGCAGTTGACCACTGTGGATCTGTTCGGACAGCGCGTCGACCAGCGCCTTGTACTTCGGGGTCCGCATCACGGCATTGTATGCATGACAATTCTTCGATCGTCATGGATTGACCGGCGTACCGTTTCCAGCATGCAGATCGCGATCCTCACCTTCGACGGATTCAACGAACTCGACTCGCTGATCGCTCTGGCCATACTCAATCGGGCCGGGCTCAACCGGGTCCCCGGCTGGGAGGTGTCGATCGCGAGCCCTACTCGGCAGGTGCGCTCGATGAACGGCGTCACCATGGATGCCACGATGGACCTCGGGGAGACCTGGGGTGCCGACGCCGTCATCGTCGGCAGTGGCAGCAAGACCCGTGAGGTGGTCGAAGACCTGGCCATCATGTCCGTGCTGCGGGGTCTCGACCCCGAGCGTCAGCTCGTCGCCGCGCAGTGTTCCGGCGCGCTCGTGCTGGCCCGGCTCGGTCTGCTCGACAATGTCCCCGCCTGTACCGATGTGACCACCAAGCCCTGGGTGATCGCGGCTGGGGTCGACGTCCTCAATCAGCCGTTCTTCGCGCGCGGCAATCTCGCCACGGCCGGCGGGTGTCTTGCGTCGACCTACCTGGCTACCTGGATCATCGCCCGGTTGCACAGTCTGGACGCTGCCAAGGAGGCGATGCACTACGTCGCTCCGGTCGGCGAAAAGAATGAATATGTAGCCAGAGCGCTCCAGAACGTCACGCCGTATCTCACACCCGCGCTGACTTAGGCTTAGGCGGCTTCGGATTTCCTATCGGATCTTGACGGACTTACTTAACCCGATCAAGATTCCCATATCCTATCCGATCCGCCAGGCAGAAGGTCGCCGCTCATGACGAGATCCATCCGAACCAAGGCTGTGCGAGGCGTGGTCGCCACGCTCCTCCTCGCTGCCCTCATTCCCACCGGTTCGGCAGCGGTGTCGTCCGCGGCGCCAGTGCCGGGCCCGGGGGCTGTCCCCGACGCCGCTTCGCAGCAGGGCGCCGTACCGCCGGCTCCGTTGCCGTCCAACGTCACGGTGGCTCCTGGTGGACCGGCGGGCGCGCAGGCGGACAAGCCGTACATGGGTTGGAGCAGCTACAGCATGCAGGTGTACGCCGGGAACGGCAGCACCTGGATCAACGAGAAGCAGATCACGGCGCAGTCCGACGCGATGCACAAGAAGCTGCAGCCGTACGGCTTCAACCGGATCAACATCGACGCGGCCTGGAACGGCGGGATCGACGGCTACGGACGTCCGACCCCGAGTGAGACGAACTACCCGAGCGGTTTCCAGAAGCTGATCGATCACATCCACAAGAACGGCCAGAAGATCGGGATCTACGCGATCCCCGGCATCGGCCAGCAGGTGATCGACGCGAACCTGCCCGTGTACGGCGCTCCTGAGTGCAAGACCGGTGATCTGCCGGTGCGGCCGCTGGTGAAGGCCGACTACTGGGGGATCGGCTACAAGCTCGACTTCTCCAAGCCCTGCGCGCAGAAGTACATCGACTCGATCGCGGACCTGTTCGGCTCCTGGGGGATCGACTTCCTCAAGTTCGACAGCGTCACGCCGGGCTCGGGCGTCAGCAACCTGACGCTGGACGCGCGCGACGACGTGAAGGCCTGGTCGACCGCGCTGGCCAAGCACAAGATCTGGCTCGAGCTGTCCTGGGCGCTGGACATCAACTACGCCGACTACTGGAAGCAGTACTCCAACGGCTGGCGGATCGACTGGGACGTCGAGTGCTACTGCGAAGGCGTCGCGCTGACCGCCTGGCCGAACATCAGCCGGCTCTTCCCGAAGCTCGCCGACTGGTGGCGGCACGCTGGCCCCGGCGGCTGGAACGACCTCGACTCGTTGAACGTCGGCAACGGCCAGATGGACGGTATGACGAAGGACGAACGCCGTACGGCGGCCACGCTCTGGGCCGTGTCGGCAGCGCCGTTCTACGTCGGTAACGACATGACGAGGCTCGACCAGTACGGTCTCGACCTGCTGACGAACCGCGAGGTCATTGCCGTCAACCAGGCTGGCCGACCCGCGCACCCGGTCTCGACCACGTCGAACCGCCAGGTCTGGTACTCGCTCAACGCCGACAGCAGCTACACCGTCGCCCTGTTCAACCTCGGCCAGACCGACGCGAACATGACCGCGACCTTCGCTGATCTCGGTCTGACCGGATCCGCCAAGGTCCGCGACCTGTGGGCGAAGAAGGACCTCGGCACGTTCAACGGCAGCTTCACGGCGAACGACGTACCGATTCATGGCACTCGGCTGTTCAAGATCACGCCGCAGAAGAACTCCACGATCAAGGTCAACGACGACGACCTGCGGGTGAAGTACGACGGCGACTGGAAGCGCAACGGCAACTACGAGGTGCCCGCGGTCAGTGAGCCGCTAAGCGTGACCGTCTCCGACTCGGCCGGTGCGAGCGCACCGGGCGCCGCGAACGCCGGCACCCGGACCGTCGAGGTCAACAACGACAACTCCCAGATCGTCTACACCGGTTCGTGGAGCCGCAGTACGGGCCGCGGCATGGGTGACTACCAGGACGACGTCCAGTACTCCGAGCAGAACGGTGACTCGTTCTCGTACAGCTTCGTCGGTAACGGCGTCGACTATGTGACCGAGACGCACAACTCGCAAGGCGAGGTGGACATCTACATCGACGGCCAGCTCAAGCAGACCGTCAACACCTATCAGGCCGACGGGCGCGGAGCGCAGCAAGTCGTCTTCAGCATCTCCGACCTGCCGAACGGCGCGCACACCATCCGCGCGGTGAAGAAGTCCGGCCAGTTCATGCTGGTCGACAAGCTGAACATCCGCCAGGAAAGCCTGCTCAACCCCGACAAGGCGACCTTCAACAAGGCCCAGCCGGCTGACGTCAGCATCGAGATCAGCCGCGACCCGGCCGAGCTCGCCGCACTCTCCAAGGGCGGCGCTGACCTGGTCAAGGGCACCGACTACACCGTCACCGGCCGCACCGTCACCATCAAGAAGGAGTACCTCGCCAAGCAGCCGGTCGGGGCCCTCGCCCTCGACTTCCGCTTCCGCGGCGACTACCGCGACGACGTCCACGCCACCACGGCCAACGGCGCCGCAGCCTCCTTCACCTTCACCGGTACGTCGATCGACTGGTCCACGGCCCTTGCTCCGGACCAGGGTGAAGCCGACGTCTACCTCGACGGCAAGGTCGTCAAGCGGGTCAACCTGCACGGCGACGCCCGAGTCACCAACCGCCAGGTCTTCACCGCAACCAACCTGAAGAATGCCCAGCACACCCTCAAGATCGTGAAGGTCTCCGGCGAAGCCCTCCGCCACGACACCTTCGCCTACCTCATCAAGTAGTCCGGTAGTGAGCCAGTAGCTGGAGGGCATCCGCCGAGGCAGCATCGCTCGGCGTGTAGACCTCCAGCCGATGTCCAGGGCTGTCGGGTTGTAACCAGACCTGGTAGTCGACATCGAGCGGACCGACGGTCGGGTGCTCCAGCAGCATCCGGCCGACGGTGCAGTCCGCGACATCGCCGGTGGCCCAGTACGTCGCGAACTCGCGACTGTGCATGGCCAGCTCACCGATCAGTTCGGCGAGCTGGGCGTCGGTGGGGTGCCGGCCCGCGGTGAGGCGTAGGTACGCGACGTGGATGCGGGCGTTCTCTTCCCAGTTGCGGTAGAGATCGCGGCTGAGCGGGTCCAGGAAATACATCCGCGGAACGGACGGGCGTCGACGCGGGTCGTCCGGTGCGTCGAAGTCGTAGTGACCGGCGAGCATGGCGTGGCCGGCTCGGTTCCACGCCAGTACGTCGCCGCGTCGCCCCAGCACGACTGCAGGAGTCGTCTCCTGGAGAGAGCTGAGGAGTGCGAGCACTCGGGCGTGCGGACGCTCAGGGCGGCTGCGGACGAGCCTGGCCGGAGGCTTCTTGGCCAGGTTGTGCAGGTGGGCAGTCTCGGCCTCATCCAGCCGCAGGACTCGGGAGAGCGCGTCGAGCACCTGCTCCGATGCTGTGTTCGCCTGGCCCTGCTCGAGTCGCGTGTAGTAGCCGACGCTGACACCGGCCAGCTGGGCCAGCTCCTCGCGGCGGAGGCCCGGCACGCGACGAGCTGTGCCGTAGTTGGGCAGCCCGGCTTCCACCGGGGCGACACGTGCGCGCCGAGTGCGTAAGAACGTGCCGAGTCCCTCCAGCTCCATGCGACCGAGCCTAGCCGGGCGGAGCGACGTACTGGGTAACCCAATCGGAGGTACCCACAGCAGAGGGCTGGTTGGTCGGGTTCGAATCGCGGACCGTCTGAGCCATGAAGCGTGCACAACGGCCGTGGCTCGGCCTGCTGGTGATCCTCGGTCCGGTCCTCCTGGTGGCGATGGACGGTTCGATCCTGTTCCTGGTGATGCCGCAGCTCACCGCCGAACTGCAGCCGACAGCTGATCAGTCCTTGTGGATCCTTGACGTGTACGGCTTCGCGGTCGGGTCGTTGCTGGTGGCCTTCGGGAGCCTGGGGGATCGGTTCGGGCGGCTGAAGCTGCTGATGATCGGTGCTGCCCTCTTCGGCCTCAGCTCTGCCGGCGCATCGTTCGCGACGACGCCGGAGCAGCTGATCGCTCTGCGTGCGCTGATGGGGATCGCGGGGGCGACCTTGTTGCCCTCGGCCCTAGCGGTGCTGAGCGAGCTGTTCCCGGATCCGCGCCGCCGATCGCAGGCGGTCGGCATCTTCGCGGCGGCGTTCGCGGCCGGTTTCGCGATCGGGCCGGTGGTGGCCGGGCAATTGCTGACCAGGTTCTGGTGGGGTTCGGTCTTCCTGATCAACGTCCCGGTCGTCGCGATATTCTTGCTGTTGGCACCTTTCCTGCTCCGCGAGGTCCGCGCTGTCCGCCCCGGTACGGTCGACGTGTTGAGCGTGCTGTCGTCAGTGGCCGGTCTCCTGCTCACGACATACGCGGTCAAACGCCTCGCGGCATCCGGTCTGGCCGTCGTACCGGTGATAATCGGCCTTGTGGGGTTGGCGATTCTCTGGTGGTTCATTCGTCGGCAGCGGCGGCTGGAGTACCCGCTGCTCGACCTGACGCTCTTCCGAGACCGCGTCTTCACCCTCGCGATCATCACCGGATTCGTTCCATTGGCAGCCTGGTCCGCAACCGCCTACCTCACGGCCATCCACCTGCAATCCGTCCTCGGAATCCCCGTGCTGCACGCCGCCCTCCTCGCCGTACCGGGTGCTGTTGTCCTGACCGTCACCTGCATCGTGACGCCACGCATCGTCGCCCGCACCGGTGTCCGCGCGGCCCTCGTCGCCTGCCACACCTTCATCGCCGCAGGTGTGCTCCTCTTGGTCTTCGTCGACGTGAGCGGGGGCGTCACCTGGTACGTCGCCTCAACCGTGGTTTCCGGCATCGGCTACGGCATCTCCTTCAGTGTGGTCGCCGACACCGCCGTCGGCGCCGTCCCCACCGACCGAGCCGGCGCCGCAGCCGCCATCGCCGAAACCAGCAACGAACTAGGCAACGCCCTCGGGATCGCCTTGCTGGGTTCGCTCGCCGCCGCGGTCTTCCGCCTCGGCGGTCCCGGCCTCGCGCCTACGCTCACCGAAACCCTCCACCTGCCGGTGGTCTCCGGACTGGCCGTCACCGATGCGAAGGCCGCCTCGGTGGTTGCGCTCCATGTCGTGGCGCTGCTGTTAGCGGTCGTCCATGCAGGCCTCGCGTTGTACGCCGCCCTCACCCGCCCCCTGTCTGTGGCCGGCGGCCGAGTGACACCGTCCCAGCCCGGTAACGCGAATTTGATGCCAGATAATTCGCAGTAGGTCTCCGCTGGTCTTCGCTTGAGGTTGAGTGCGGCCGGTCTCGTACGGCGTGTGGCTGAGGTCCAAGAACTGCGCCGAGTGGAAACTCGAGGTCGCCATGCGCAAAATACGTTCCACCCAACGACCCTGACGGATCGAAATGCATCCACCTCCACCGCCACCTCGACACGTCGCTTGATCAATCCGCCATGCTGGTCGGCCGCAGTCCCCACTAGCCCCCGCACCCCCACCGGCGAGATCAACCGGACCGCGATCACCGCGGCAACCCGAGCCGCAGCCCACCATCCCGCAGGCAACGGGAACGCGGTCGCCGACGGTAACTTCAGGACCCGAGCACCGCCCGTCATCCCGTAGGCAAGGGGAACATAGTTGCCAATAGCAACGACAGCAACGACAGCAACCCCAGCCCGCAGCCCGCCAGTCCAAGCCAACGGAAACGCGATCACCGACGTCAACCTCAGCAACCCCAGCCAAAGCCCGGAACCTCAAGCGGCGCGAGCCTCGATCGCCGACCTCGCCATCCCGCCTCAGCCACCGCGGCGACCAGCCACCCGCTTTTCGAGTCGGCCGGTCGCGGCGAGCAACCACGCACCCACGCCCCCGGCCGAGTCCTCGCCGGACCTTAACCGGGACTGCGGATCCCCGCCCGCCCCAAGGGCAATCGACTGAACCCTTCGAGCACGCCTGGCGGCTGTGGGCAGGGTGTGGGCTGGTGTGGGCTGACAAAGTAGCCCACAGAAAACCTTGCAGATAAGGGCTTTACGGCCAAAAAGTGTCGGTGGGCGTGGCTATGCTTTTGGGTATGGAGATGTTGACGATGCCCCCAGTGTGGTCCTTGAGTGTCGCCGAACTGGTGACCTCGCTGGACACTGCGCACGCTGTCAAAGCAGCACTCGACACCTTCATCCTGCAAGCCTCGGGGCGCCTCGACGAGATGGGTGCCGCGCAAGAGCTCGGTGCCCGTGACACTGTCGATTTCTTGTCCGAGCGGTACCGGGAGGCTCCTGCCGAGGTGCGTAAGGCTCTCGCGTTCATGGCTGCTTTGCGTAAGTACCCGCTCGTGGCGGGAGCGTTGCCGGATCCGACAGATCCGGCCCGGCCGTGGACGATGCGTCCCGCGCAGGGCATGGTGATCGTCGAGACGCTGGAGAAGGCACCCTCGACTGTTCCGGTCGAGACGCTCGAGTTCACCGAAAACCAGATGGTCGGCGTCGCGAAAGACCAGGACCCTCGTCGGCTCGCCAAGTTCGGCAACGATGTCCTCGCGCGGCTCGACGCCGATGGTGCGGAGCCTTCTGAGGAAGAGGCGCAGGCGAAGAGGTCGTTGCGGTTGCGGCAGGTTGATGGCGGGGTGAAGTTCTCTGGGTTCTTGCCTGGTGCTGATGGTGAGCAGCTCACCACCCAGATCCACATGTTGTCGAAGCCGCATAAGACTGTTGATGGTGAGCGGGATCCGCGGCCACAGGACGTGCGTCAGGCTGATGCTTTGGTAGCCACCCTGGACGCGGCAGCCGGCAACCCTGACCATCCGGGTGTGCCGCATCTGACCGTCACGATCGACTTCGATGACCTCAAAGCTGCGCTCGGCGAGACGACCGGCGCGGTTGGTGAGTTGGTGTTCGGGAACAACCTGTCCGCCTCAGCCGTGCGGCTACTGGCCTGTGACGCCGCGATCCTCCCGATTGTTCTGGGTGGGGATTCGCAGCCGCTGGACGTTGGGACTGAGCAACGGTTCGTGAACAGGTACATGCGGCGGGCGTTGATCAAGCGCGATAAGGGCTGCGTTGTGTGTAAAGCACCGCCGTGGATGTGCCATGCCCATCACATCATTCATTGGGCCAACGGCGGGCCCACCAGCATGCAAAACCTCGTGCTGCTGTGCGCGTCGCATCACCGTGCTGTGCATGCTGAGCAGTGGGCTGTCTCGATCACCGGCGGCATCGTGAACGTGACTCGCCCGAGTTGGGCGGACCCGTCGCCGGTGACGGACCCTGCTGTTCTGGCCGCCGCCATCAGCTGGGCCAACGCAGGCAGCACAAAGGCGGACGGGGGCAACGTCAGTGCGGGCAGGGCCAGCGCTGTCAGCGACCCGATGTACGGGCAGCCGGACACGCTCCCCGCAACCAGCAAGCTCCCGAGCCCGACGCTGGCCGCCAAGCGCGAAGCGTTCCGCGCCCACCTGACCGCCATGGTCCCCAACTACACCGACCCCTGGTCAACCAACGCCAACCCAACAGCCGGCCCGTAAACCCCACGTGCCCACCCCCAGGCCTCCGCGCGGTCACCACCTCGCGGAGCGCCTTGCCATGCCCGCAACCACGCCAATTCTGCGACAGGCTCATAGCGGCAGGCGGACTCCGCCAAGTGGGGATGGTCCATAGATCGTCAGGAGTGTGGTGAGGGTGCAGTAGAGCGTGCGGATGATGAGGCGTTTGAGGCAGCGGATGATGTCTTTTGGAGAGACCTTCTGTGGTCCCGCGGTTCATGTAGGCGCGGGTGCGGGGCCGCAGCCGCCATCGCCGAAACCAGCAACGAACCAGGCAACGCCTTCGGCATCGCGCTTCTGGGCTCCCTCGCCGCCACCATCTACCGTCTTCACGGCCCAGACCTCGCTCCGACGGTCACCGAAACGCTCCACCTTCCCAATGTCTCGGCCGCCGCAAGTGCCAAGGCCCCCCGTGGTTGCGTTGCACGTCGTCGCGCTGCTGATGGCGCTCATCCACGCGGGCCTCGCGACCTACGCCGAACGCACTGTCCTGCGCAAGCGGTAGTCGTGTGATGACGGGATGTCCCGGCTCTTCGACCGGGTCGAAGGGCTCTGCTGTGACCGAAGGCGCGCCAATACTGTCGGTCAGCCGGATGAGCCGGCAGTTGTTGAAGGGGAGCGAACACTTTGAGCACAAAGGCAATTCGCACTGTGATGCGGCCGGAGCAGCCGCTGCGCTGACGGTTGTGATGGGCGCCACGGCGACCACGGCATCCGCCGCCTCCTGCTACGCCAGCGGCGGCAACCTGTATTGCGGCAACGCCTACGACACCCCGGTCTACCAGGCGCCACGGTTCTCGACCGGCTCAGGCAACCCGACGAACGTGGTCGACCGCCTGCTCTCGACCCAGAGCTACTTCAAGTGCTGGGTGTCCGGTGACTCCCACGCCGGCGGCAACAACGTCTGGTACTACACCTTGGCGACAACAGCCACGCGTGGGGCTATGTCCCGGCCAGCCTCGTCTACACCCCGCAAGATCCGTTCCCCGGCGTCAACCACTGCTGATGGACTGAATTTGGTCGAGTGGTTAGAGCGTGGCGGGGACTGTTTGGTGGTGCGCTCGGAGGGCGTTGAGGAGCTCGGGGGTCAACGGCTCGCCGGAGGCGAAGGCTTCGGCGGCGGTGCGGAAGTAGTTTTCGTAGCCGGCGGGGGTGAAGAGCATGGTGAGGTGGGCGGGTTCGTCGGCGAGGTTGCGGAAGCCGTGGGCCTGGCCGCGCGGTACGGCGACCGAGCCGCCCGGGCCGATCTCGACCGAGCCGCCCGGGCCGATCTCGACCGGGCCGGTGGGGGTGTCGAAGGTGACCAGGCCGGAGCCGATCAGGAAGTACTCCTCGTGACCGTGGTGGATGTGGGGTGCCGCGCCGAGGGCGCCGGGGTTGAGGACCGCGTCGACCACGGACAGTGCACCAGCGGTCTGTTCGCCGGTGATGCGGAGCGTCAGGACGCCGAAGGGCATCGGGAAGTCTTCGCCGGAACCTGAGGCCACAATGTTCGGAAAGCTCGTCACCGCTGAAGACTAAGCGCTGAGGAGCTCGCGGGTATACGGATGCTGAGGGTCGGCCAGTACGTCGGCTGTCGGGCCGTGCTCGACGATGCGGCCGCGGTACATGACTACGACCTGGCTGGCGACGTACCGGACGACGGCCAGGTTGTGGGAGATGAACAGCATCGACAAGCCCAACTGGGACTGGAGATCGCGGACCAGGTTGAGGACGGTGCCTTGGACGGAGACGTCGAGGGCGGAGGTGATCTCGTCGGCGATGATTACGTCCGGCTGTCCGGCGAGGGCGCGCGCCAGGGCGACCCGCTGGCGTTGACCACCGGACAGTTGCGCCGGGAACTGGGACATGCGCTCGGGTGCGAGATCGACGAGTTGCATCAACCGCCGGACCTCGGCGGACCGCTGGGACCGCGGGCGGTCGGGCATCGTTTCGCCGATCGACTGCCCGATGGACATCCGCGGATTCAAGGACAGATAGGGATCCTGAAAGACCATCTGCAACTGCCTTCGAACCCCAGACCGTACGTCGATACTCCGCCCATCCAGCGTGATGCGCCCGGCCGAGATCGGGGTGAGCCCGACCGCGGCCCGGGCCAGCGTGGACTTGCCCGAACCGGATTCACCGACCAGCCCGACGATCTCCCCTGAGGGCACGGTCAGGCTGACGTCGTCGACCGCGGTCATACTGTGCCGGCCGTGACCGTAGCGAACGCTGACAGCTTCGAAACGCAGTTCGGACATCAGGACCCCCGGGTCGTTAGAGCTAGGTCGTTGGCATGCCAGCAGGCAACCCTGCTGCCGTCGGGCGACGTCTCCAATGAAGGCTCGACTTGTCGACAGTGGTCGTCGGCCAGCGGACAGCGGGCGGCGAAGGCACAGCCGACCGAAACGTCAGCCAGATCAGGCATCCGCCCCGGAATCACCGCGAGCGGCTCGTCCAAAGAGGTCTCCATGGTCGGCACCGCCGCCACCAACGCCCGCGTGTACGGATGCCGCGCGCGGTCCAAGGAAGACACGTCCTCGACGATCCGGCCCGCGTACATCACGAGCACCCGATCGCAGATCGCTCTGACCACCGTTACGTCATGGCTGATCAGCAGCAGCGCCACCTCATCGGCCAGCCGGATCTCCTGCAGCAGCTGGAGAATCTGTGCCTGCACAGTCACATCCAGCGCGGTCGTCGGTTCGTCGGCGATGATCAGCGCGGGCTTGCCCATCATGCCCATCCCAATCAGCGCGCGCTGGCGCATCCCGCCGGAGAACTCGTGCGGATACTGACCAGCCCGCCGTTCCGGCTCACGGATCCGCACCGATCGCAGTCGATCGACAGCTCGCGCGTACGCCGCTTTCCGCGTCAGCCCGTCATGTTCGCGGGCGCCTTCGGCCAGTTGCGCGCCAATTCGCCGTACCGGGTTGAAGGCGGTCATCGGGTCTTGGAACACCATGGCCAGCGACGTTCCGAGCAGTCGCCGATGCGAGCCGGTCAGCAAGTCCGTGCCGCGGAACCGCAACCGTGACGCCGTCACCTGCACCGGCTCCTCGATCAGCTGCGCGATCGCGAGCGCCGTCAAAGACTTGCCAGAGCCGGACTCGCCGACCACCCCGACCGCCTCGCCCCGCCGGATCCGCAGGCTGACGTCCCGCACCGGCCGCAGCCCGCCAGGCAACGTGACCGACAACGACTGAACATCCAGCACATGCTCGGTATCAAGCTCCGGTACGTCGGCCGGCGCGCTAGGTGCCTCCGGCAACCGTCCGAGCTGCGTGGTCAACCCGAACCCCTTGGCCACCGCCTCGCCGAACAGGTTGAACGCCAGCCCCGCAACCACCACCGCCACACCCGGAGCCAACGCGGCCGCCGGTGAGACGTAGATGCTGGCCAGGCCATCGCCCAGCAACCGCCCCCAGTCATACTGCGGCGCTTGCACGCCGAGCCCGAGGAACGACAGCCCGGCAAAGGCGAGCAGCGATCCGCCCGCACCGATCGTCGCGTTCACCACGAGCGGCTCGGCGATGTTCGGCAGCACGTGCCGCAGTAGCACCCGGAAACGCCCGATCCCAGCGCTGCGAGCCGCCGCGACGTAGTCCAGCGAGATCACCCCGGCGACCAGAGTCTGCGTCAGCCGAGCAAACGACGGCGCACTCGCCAAGCCGATCGCCAGCACCGCGCCATGCGCGCCGACGCCGAAGATCACCGCGAAGAACAACGCCAGCAGCAATCCGGGGAAGGCGACCGCCACGTTGACGACTGCGACCGCGAATCGTCCCAACCGCGGGCCGACCAGTGCAGGCAGCGTTCCCAGCGCGAGGCCGACCACGACCGCGATCAGCGTTGCCACTAAGGCCAACTGGATCGAGAGCCTCGTGGCGACGAGTACCCGGAAGAACAGGTCCCGGCCGAGATCATCCGTCCCGACCCAATGCCGAGCCGAGGCGCCTTCGAGCATCACGTTCGTATCCACGTGATCGGCGCGCCCGGACCACAGCAGCGGAGCGACCACGGCCAGCGCGAGCACCACAAACAGCAGCAGTCCGGCGCTCAGTCCCACGGGCGTTCGCAGTACCGACAGCCAGCGCTTCTTCATCAGCTCTCCCTGATCGCGGAGCGCGGATCGAGGACCGCGAGCGCCACATCGACGACGAGATTCACGAGCAGGACGCCGACGCCGTACACGAGCACGATCGCCTGAACGACCGGATAGTCGCGGGCCAGAATCGAGCTGATCATCGTGGTCCCGAGCCCCGGCCACGCGAACACGTTCTCCACGAGCACGGTCCCCGCGACCATCACGCTCAGCAGCAGACCGCCGAGCGTCAGCGTCGCCGTCAACGTGTTCGGCAACGCATGCTTGAAGTACACGGCCGCCGAACGCAGCCGCTTGGCGCGCGCAGTTCGCACGTAGTCAGCCGACAGCACGCTCACCATCTGAACCCGCACGATCCGAGTCAGTACGGCGGCCGGCCCGATCGCGAGCGCAACCACGGGCAGCACGTACGACGCCGGCCCGGAGCGCCCGGCCACCGGCAGCCACCCGAGGCTCACCCCGAACACATAGACCAGCCCAACCGCGAGCAGGAACTCCGGAATCGCCCCCAGTACGACGCTTGTGCTGGTGAACGTCAATTCGGCCCGCCGAGCCCGCCCGCCGCGCGTCAGCACACCCATGAACACCCCGAGCGGGATCGCGACCGCAATCGCGAGCAGGAACGCCAGCACCGCGATCGTCGCCGTGGTCGGCAACCGCTGCCCGATCACCTGGGACACCGGCAGGTTCGACGTTAACGCCATACCGAGGTCGCCAGAGAGAACGCCTTGCAGGTAATGGATGTACTGCATGCCGAGCGGATCATTCAGGCCAAGCGCGTCCCGCTTGGCGGCGACCACCTCGGCCGTGGCGGTGGGCCCGAGCACACTGCGCACGGGGTCGCCAGGCACGAGGTGGATCATCAGGAACGCCGCGGTGATCAGCACCCAGACCGATACGACGATCCGCCCCAACCGGCGGGCCGCGAACCGGATCCAGGGGTTGTCGAGCACCGGCATGGCCTCCAGCGTCGCCATGTCAGCCGGCCAGCATCCGGATACTCGTCGGCACCAGGCCGCCGATGTTCTCGAACCGCGCGCCCTTGCCGAAGGTCTGGATCACGTCGTTGGCGAACGGCACCACATCGACATCGCCGACCAGCTTGGCCTCGGCCTTCAACCAGACGTCACAACTGTCCGCGCCCTGCAACTTCGTCGCCGCAGCCACACCCTCGGCGTACGGCGCATTGTCGATGTGCGCGAAGTTTGTGCCAGTCGGGGGAACCGGGCCGGAGACGAACGGCACCAGCTGGTCAGGTGAGCTCGAGCCCACGCCGACCCAGGCGATGTCCCAGTCGCCGGTCCCGAACAGCGAGCCGTTGACCGCCGTGGTGTCCTGCGGCTTCGCCGTGATCTTGACGCCGAGCTCTGTCCACGTCTTCGTGGCCAGCTCAGCCGCGGCCGAGATCCCGGTCCCGAAGGCAGTGTTGAACGACAGCGTCAGCGCGAGCGGCTTCCCGCCCTTCGCTCGTACGCCGTCCGCTCCCGTGACCCAACCAGCCTTGTCCAGCAACTGCTTCGCCTTCTCCACATCGTGAGCAGGCACGGCTGCCGAGACTGAGTCACCGGGACACGCCAGCGGTACGACGGACGAGAGCGTGGTTGGCGTCGTACCGGCTCCGGAGGTGAGGACCTTCGCGAGCTGCGGTAGGTCGAGCGCCCGTGTGAGGGCCTCGCGCACGGACTGGTCGGCGGCGGGCCGGCCGCCCGCTTGGTTGAACCACATCTCGCCGACGAGCAGCGGCATCTTCGCGGTGTACAAGTTCGCGGCCTGCAGGCGCTTGACGTCTGGACCGATCAGCGTGGCGGCGTTGAGTCCGCCGGACAACAGGAGGTTCGCGGCGGTGGTTGGGTTCGGGACGACCTTCGCGACAACCTTCTGCGGCAGCCCGTTGGTCGCCGTACTGAGGCCGTCCGGTCCCCAGGTGTAGCCGTCGCGTTTGGTGAACGTGTACTGGTCGCTCGCCGCGACCGAGGTCAACGTGTAGGGGCCGGTGCCGGACATTCCCTGAGCCAGCGCCTTGCGATCCTGCAGACCCTTGCCGCAGACCATCGACAGCTTGGCCAAACCGTTGAGCACGAACGAGCCGACCCGCGGTGCCGTCAACGTGACCGTGCTCGCGGCGTCATCCGCGGTCGCTTTGGTCCCGGCGGGGAGGTAGACGCCGAGCAGCGGGCTCTTGTTCTTGGGATCCGCGACCCAGGCTACGTTCGACGCCACGTTCGCCGCCGTGAACGGCGTACCGTCGGAGCAGGTGACGCCCTTCTTGACGGTCAGCTTGACCTGATTGCCGGTCACGGACCACTCGGTCGCGAGGCCGGGCAGAAGCTTGCCGTTGGCATCGATGTGGATCAGCGGGTCGTAGCCGAACCGGCCGAGCTGCTGGACCCAGCTGTTCGCGCCGGCCTGTGGGTCGAGGTTGCCGGGATCGGAGTCGATGTTGAACGTGAACGTCGCGCCGTCGACCAGCGCTTGGTCCTGGGCCGCGGGACTCGCGCCGCCGCAGCCCGAGGCGACCAGCACCGCTGCGCAGACGGCAGCGGGTGCAGCAATTCTCTTCATGGTGTCTCCGTAGCGTTACTGGCTCCAGCAGGGTGGGTGGACGTCGTCCCAGAGGGCGGCAGCCTCGAGCTGCGCAGCGAGGGCGAGAAGCTCGAGATCGTGGCGAGGACGTCCGACGAGCTGAACGCCGTACGGCAGCCCGTCCTGGTCGAGATGTGACGGCAGGGCGACCGCCGGTTGACCGGACAGGTTGGCCCACGGGGTGTAGACCGACCACTCCAGCATCCGATCGATGATTCCTTCGACGCCGGTGGACTCGAAGTGCCCGAGCGGGACCGGCGGCCCACTCGTCACCGGGGTCAGCACGACGTCGGCCTCGGTCGCGGCGAAGGCACTGGCAAAGCGAACCTGGATCGCCTGTGCGGTCAGGACATCCGCGCCGGACAGCTCGGCGCCGATCTCGTTCAGATACTTGATGTACGGCGTCAGCTGGGCAGCCCGCTGGTCGGGGACGACCTGGTCGACGACCAGGTCGATCAGGTAGCCGAAGTGCGTGCGCATCGCCCGCCGGATGGTGTCGTCCCAGCGGGCCGGGATCGGCACCTCCTGGATCTCGTGACCGAGTTGTTGGAGGAGGATCGCCGTACGCTCCACCGCCCGGATCGTTTCGGGATGCGGGGTGATCCCGTCCATCCCGGTCTCGGTCCAGACGGCAATCTTCAACCGCTTCGGCGGTTGCAGGTCGGCGAAGGAGCCCTCTGGCCGCCAGCCGTTCAGGTCTCCCTTCCACGGGTGCGCCATCACGTCCAGCAGTAGCGCCGCGTCCGCGACATTCCGCGCGAGCGGTCCTTCGATGGCGGTGGGGAAGAAAGAACTGGGCGGGACGGAAGCCGTGACCAGGCCGAGGCTGGGTTTGACCCCGACTAGGTAGCAGGTCGTGGCCGGGGTACGGATCGACCCCGCGCCGTCGCTGGCATGCGCGACGGGGAGTAGACCGGCGGCCACCGCCGCCGCCGCGCCACCGCTCGATCCGCTCGCGTAACGAGTCACGTCGTACGGGGTGACCGACGGCTGGGCCGTGACCGAGTTCTCGGTGTAGCAGGTGGCGCCGAACTCGGGGGTGTTGGTCTTGCCGACCAGTACGGCGCCTGCCTGCCGCAGCAAGCCGGTGGCCCAGCCGTCGGCGGCTGGAACGGTCTCGGCGAGGGCCGCCGAGCCGAATGTGGTCCGCACGCCGGCGGTATTGAAGAGGTCTTTGATTCCCAACGGAAGGCCGAGCAGGGGAGCCCGGTCGCCGTCGGCGAGCCGCTTGTCGGCCCGCCGGGCCTCGTCGAGCGCAAGCTCCGGTACGACGGTCACGAACGCGCCGAGCATGGCGTCGTACTTGGCGATGCGCTCCAGGTAATGGGTGGTCAGCTCGCGGGAGCTGAACTCGCCTGCCTGTAGCGCGGCCAGTTGCGCCGTCGCCGACAGCTCGTGCATCCCGCTCACCTCATTTCGCTACGCCGTGCAGTTGAATGAATGTAGAGCTCTCCGCCGCGGTGTGCAAGGGTTTCTAGCGAGTGAGGCTGATGATCTCGAGAATTGCCGCTCGGGTGGCGGCGGGATTCTCCTGCGGGATGAGATGCCCGCTGCCGGTAACGACGTCGACGCGGCCGTTCGGCGCGGCGGCCATCAGCTTCTCCGTTGCCTGGTTGAAGACCGGGCGTCGTTCCTTCATGCCGCGGTCGACGCGACCGGCCTGGAGACAGATGGTGGGCACATCCGGCGTACCGGCTGTTTGGAGGCGGCGCATGGTCTGCAAGGCGGGGATCACCTGGTATGCCTCGCGGCGCGCGGCGTGCATCGCTCGCGCATTCGCGTAGTCGCGGGTGAGGATCTCGCGATCGGCGGCGCTGATCTCCGGCGCCAGGTGCGTGATCGTCTGCTTCATGATCAGGCCTTTGGCGCCGATGCGGGCTAGGAATTCCAGCACCGCAAAGGATCTGGACAGGAGTTTGCTGTCGCTCTCCGGCATCACTTCGGTGACCGTCGCATCGATAAACACCAGTCCTGCAACGCGATCCGGGTGACGTTCGCAGAACAGGCGCAGGATCGGGCCGCCCCAGCTGTGCCCCACCAGGATCACCGGCGCGGTCTCGCCGCGTGCGTCGAGCAGGGCGGTGAGGTCGTCGGCGAGCCGCTCGAGAGTGCGATCCGCGGGATCGACGTCACTGCCGCCGTATCCGGCGCGGTCGTAAGACAACGTGCGAGCGTGCGCGCTGATCTCGCGTTGGGTGTGCACCCAGGAGGCGGCCGGCGCGCTCATGCCCGCCTCGAAGACGACCAGCGGGCCGTCACCCGCCCCGGCGGTGATCGTGCGCAACCGCCGGCCGTCAGGCAGTACGACGTACGCCGCGGTCAGGCCATCACCTGGACTGAGTTGCCCTTTGTTGGGCTCCATGGATTCACCGTTTCGCTGAGGACCCTGCGGTCAGAACCTGATGAACGACGGCCGCGAGCGTGTCGAGATATTCCGGCGGGAGCGACTGGCGACCGGCGATCCGCCGATGCATCAGCGGTCCTTCGATGAGGTCGCCGATCAGCGCGCGATCGGTGGTGGCGGCGATCTCACCCCGGCTGATCGCGCGATCCAGCGCCTGGGACAAAGCGGCGCCACGCCCTTCGGCCATCTTGCGGAAGGCGAGCTCGGCCTCCGGATCGCGCTGCAGGTCGGCGGAGAGCGCAACCACGCCATCGATCCACGGCGACGACCAGGACTCAGCGAACGCGCCGAGGATCAACCGGAGGTCCGTCAGCAGCGATCCGGTGTCCAAGGCGACAATCGACGGCAGATGCTCGCTTAGCGAGTCGACCACCAGTTGTGCCTTACTCGACCAGCGCCGATAGACGTCCGTGCGATGCGCCCCGGCTGCAGCCGCCACCTCAGCCAGCGTCAAAGCGTCGTACCCACGCTCGGTCAGCAACTCCCATGTCGCCTGCAGCAACCGCTGCTCGAGTTCGGGATTCCGGGGACGTCCAGCCACGGGCACTCTCCAATACACTACGCCATGAAGTGGAATCACTCTATGCAAAGGGTCGGATGTCCGCAACCTGCCAATGCGGTTCCGGGGGACCTACTGTGCGGGCACCTGGGTTTAACTGGGTCTCGTGGACGAGGAGCACGGGCGGCAGCGGGAGCTTGTCGCGGAGGCGCGTTATCAGCGCGAGCTTCCGAAGCAGCGGCGTCAGTTCGAGCATGCGTTGACGAAGCGGAGCCGGGTTGGCGCCGCCTGGTGGCTGGGCGAGCACTGTCAGCGACGGGAGCCGGCACTCGCTGCTGCGGCGTACGAATACATTCTGGCGACCCGGCCTCCCAGCGACCACCTCCAACTGTTCGAGTTGGCTACCGGGCTTCGAGTGGCTGGCAGGTTCGACGCGTCGGAGCGGGTCTACCGGACGTTGCTGGCCGACTACCCGACCGACGAGGAGAGCTACTTGGGCCTCATCGCCGTACTCCGCTCGCTGGGGCGCGCCAAGGAAGCCAATGCCATGGCCCGTCGCCACGGGCGGATCCAGGAGCTGCGTGACCTGCTCGAACAAGCAGTGATCCAGGCCAAGCACTACCACGCCAGCGAGCGGATCGTGCGGACAGCGCCCACGATCGTGGACCTGCTGGAGCTTGATGAGGATCCGCGCCGCGTGCTGTGGTCGGTGTCGTTGCCGATCCCGCAGGAGGTCGGCTTCGCCATCCAGACCGATCGCCGGCTGCTGTTCGTGCAGGACTACGAGTACCTCAACTCCGGCCCGCAGCCCGGCCAGGCTCCGGAGCACCTGAGCTGCGAGCTGGGCAGCACCTGGGACCGGCAGTACTTTCCCGACCAGAAGATCTAGCTCGGATCCGGAGTGATTCCGGTGAGCTCGGCGGTCAACTCCCACAGGCGGCGGCCGGTGGTTTCGTCGGCGGCCTTCGCGGTCGGCTTGGCGGGAGCCACCTTGCCGCGGATCTCTAGCGGACCGGCCGGGCCGTAGTAGCCTCCGCCCTGAACATCCGGGGATGTCGCGGCATAGAGCTGAGGGAGGGTGCCTGGTGCGAGCGGCTGGGTGATGAGAGCGTTGATGACGCGACTAGCCTTCACGGCCAAGGCACCGCGACTCTTCAGGGCGTTAGGGAACAGTTCGGTATTGGTCATGCCGGGATGGGCGGCGACACTGCGGATCGGCAAGCCGGCAGCCCGCAACCGCCGATCGAGTTCAAGGGCGAACACCAGGTTCGCTCGCTTGGCCTGCGCGTAGCCGAGATGCGCTCGATAGGTACGGCGCTCGAAGTTCGGGTCGTCGAGGTCGAGTCCGCGACCTCGATGCGCGATCGAGGCGACCGTGACGACCCGGGCGTCGGTGCCGTTGCGCAGTGCAGGCATCAAGAGCCAGGTCAAGGCCGCGTGCCCGAGGTGATTGGTGCCGAACTGCGACTCGAACCCATCAGCCGTCCGCCCGAACGGCACCCCGGTGATCCCGGCGTTGTTCATCAGTACGTCGAGCCTGTCGCCCGACCGCTCCCGGACCGAATCCGCCGCGGCACGCACCGACGTGAGATCCGCGAGATCGAGCGCGACAAGTTCGGCGTACGGCGAGTTGACCTCGGCGAGCGCTTGCTGGCCGCGTTCGGGGGAGCGGCAGCCGAGGAGGACTCGGGCGCCCTTGCCCGCCAGTACTACCGCCGAGCGCAGGCCGAGGCCGGAGTTGGCTCCGGTGATCAGGATCGTTCGGCCGGTCTGATCGGGGATATCGCGCTCGGTCCACTCTGCTGACATGCCGGTCAGTATCGCCGAAGGTGTGTTGAAAGGATGGGCGTGGAGCCGGACAGGTAGGAGTGTGACTTCCATGCAAGAGGCTCGGTTCGAGGCGCTGGTCCGTGCTGTTGGCGAACCACTGCACCGCTACCTGGTCCGACGGGCCGACGCCGACGCGGTCGACGACGTACTGGCCGAGACGATGCTGGTGCTCTGGCGACGGATCGACGACGTACCGAATCTGGAGGAGGTACTGCCGTGGTGCTACGGCGTTGCGCGCGGTTGCCTGGCCAACGCGCGCCGGGCCGAGCGCCGCAGACTCCGCCTGGTCGACCGGCTCACGCAGGCCGTGCCACAGGGTGAGCCCGGCGAACATGCCGAGTTGTACGACGCCTTGCGGACCCTGGGCGAGGCCGATCGCGAGGTTGTGCTGCTCTGGGCCTGGGAAGGTCTGGCACCGCAAGCTATCGCCACCGTCACTGGGCTGACGGCGAACGCGGTGAGCATTCGGTTGCATAGGGCAAAGAAGAAGATGGCTGCTGAGCTGGAGCGAAAGAACGCCCGCGTCGCCGGACAGGAACAGGTCAAGAGAGGGAGTGAACTGTGAACGACAACGAACTGCTGGCCCGGTTGAAGGCCGCCGACCCGGCGTCACTGCGGGGTGCTCCCGAGCCCGACCTCGATCGCCTTCTGGAGAAAACCATGGCTACGACCACAACAACGCGTCGCCGCTGGATCCCGGCCGCCGCCGCAGCCGCCGTAGTGATTGCTGCTGGTGGTGTCGTCTGGGGAGTCAACGCGAACGACAACCCGCCGATCGCCGTCCCGCCCGCCCCGACGGTCAAACTCACGATGGCCGGCGGCGCGGCCGGCAAGTGCCGCGCGCCGGAGGTTGCCGACTTCAAGGACCTGAAGGTCGCCTTCGAGGGCCAGGTGACCGCTATCAAGGGTGACCTGGTCACGCTGAAGGTGGCGCATTGGTACAGCGGCGGCCCGGCCGAATCCGTCGAGGTGGAGTCGAAGCCACTTGAGGTGGTTTTGTACCACGTCGACTTCACCGTTGGCGGCAGCTATCTCGTCTCTGCCGCCAACGGCCAAGTCAGCATCTGTGGTCACAGCGGTCCGAGCGACCCCGAGCTGCGCAAGCTCTTCGAGGCGGCCTACCCCGGCTGACCTCGGGTTACCAGCCGCGGATACGGTCCCACTCCGCATCGATGGTGATGCCTTGGGTGTGCAGGTTGATGACCTGGTACGACGAGTGCTGCGCACCAGTAGCGCAGGCGTGGTTGGGCAGAATGCGCAGCCGAGTGCCGATCGGCAGTTCAGGTGGCTGGTTGCCGCTGCGGGTGGTGAGGATGCCGTGTTCCTGGCTGGCTGAACTCATCACCAGGTCGGGCATGGCAGCGCCGTACAGGTCGGTCACGAGACCGTAGCCCTGATCGACGGCCTGGTTGGCGGTTCCGCGGTCGCGCGACATCGCCATCCAGCCTCCATCGGTGACGATCCAGCCGCGCTCGGGGCGGTGCCCGATGACGGTGACGACGACAGACAAGGCGAGATCCTCGATGGTGCAGACGCCGAGGCCCGCCATCACGAGATCGAAGAACACATAGTTCCCGGCGCGCAGTTCGGTGACACCGCTCAGGTCGGTGGCTGCATGTGCTGTCGGTGTGGAGCCGGCGCTGACTGTCTGCACAGTCAGACCGGCGGCACGCAATCGATCGGCCGCGGCTACTGCGACATCGCGTTCGTGCTGGGCAGCAGCGTGCTGAGCTGCGGGTGTCGTGTCGAAGTACGACTCACCCGCATGGACGAGGACACCGGCCAGACTGCCGGTCGCGGCGAGGATGCCGCCGATCTGTGGCAGGACCGGATCATCGGCAAGGACACCGCCCCGGTGACCGTCACAGTCGACCTCGATCAGAGTCGGGATCGCCTGGCCGGCAAGGGAAATCACCTGGGCCTGTTCGACGCTGTCGATCAGAACGGTCAGTACGACGCCACGTTGCAACAAGGCCAGGATCCGCGGGAGCTTATGCGGATCCAGCCCAACGGCGTACAGGATGTCGGTGTATCCGAAGTCCGCGAACACTTCTGCCTCGGCCAGAGTCGACACGGTGATCGGCCCGGGGTTGCCGCCGTGCACGAGGTCGGCGACCGGCACGCTCTTCGCGGTCTTCACGTGGGGGCGCAGGCTCACGCCCAAGGCGTCGACGTGCTCGCCGAGCCGGGCGATGTTGCGCTTGACCTTGGCTGCGTCGACGACCGCGAACGGCGTATCCGGGCTGGTCAGATCAGTTGCGTGCGGCAACGGCCTGCACCTCCACCGCGGAGCCGTAGTGCAGTTCGTTTACACCTGCGACGGCTCGGGCCGGTCGTGCGTCCCCAAGCCAGGCTCGGTAGATCCGGTCGAACTCAGGCCAGTCGCCGATATCCGTCACGTAGACGGTGACGCTGATCAGTTGTGTCCGGTCGCTGCCGGCCGTCTGCAAGCAGGCGTCGAGATTCTTGAGCACCTGCTCGACCTGGACGGCGAATGGCTGGTCGGCCAGCGGCACGCCCTCCGGGGTGAGCGGCAGTTGCCCCGAGATGTAGGCAACGCGCTCATGGAGGGCGACATGCGAATAGTGCCCGATCGGTGGCAGCAGCCCAGGGGAGTTTGCGGTCTCAACCATCGCACTCACTCATTTCGTGTAGGTGTAGACGCTGGCCCGGGAGATGCCGAGCAGGTCGGCGATGGTCTGGGCGGCGTTGTGGGATTCGAAGTAGCCGTCGGCGTGCAGGCGCCGTACCAACTGTCGTTTCGCGTCCCGGGGCAGGGCGCGTGGGGTAGTGGACCGCTCGGCCGCGGTGGTTTCGACGACCTCACGCAGCTCGCGGCGATTGCGCGTCCGCAGGGTCTCTGGGGTTGCTTCGCCGAGAGTTGGGTCGGTGGCGACCAAGCTGGCCAAGGCCAAGGCGACCGGCGAGAGCGTGGACACATCCATGTTGAGGCAGAGCGCGCCGATGTAGTCGCCCTCGGCATTCTTGATTCCGACGGAGGTGCTCTTCACCGGCCGACCGTCGGCGAAGCTGTTCGCGTAGTTCTGCAGGACATCGGGGTAGTCGGGGTCCGCAAGCCGGGCCAGCCCGAGCTCGGTGGCCGGGTCCCCGACGGTCCGGCCGGACAGATTGTTCTCGATCAGCCGGATCGCGTGCTCCGGGTCGCGCAGGTCGTGCAGGACCACCTCGCACAACCCGGGAAACATGCGACCCAGCGCCCGCGCGATCTTCTCCGCCTCGGCCAGCAGATGCTCGTCCGGATCCATGGCTCGAGCGTAGCCAGAGCTAGCCGGAAAATCCAAATCTAGACAAATAGTCTATCGACTCACCAGTAACTGGTGCCTGGTGTGCCCTTGAACGGCCCGACGACGCGCGACGTCACCCAGCCGCCGTAGAAGTTGCCGGGCTGAGCCGCGACCCGCTCACCGTCCACCGTGCACAGATCCATCGCGCCGGGATACAGCGCGACGTGATCCTCCAGGGCCGCATAGCTCTGCGTCGGCGTCGGATACCACCATGCCTGCCGCTCCGCGACCCGGTCGCCGCCGATGAGGTCCAGATACTCGGCGACGCCCTTCCACTCGCAGTACGACGTACCGCCTGCCGCACGCAAACTCCCGGCCACGAAGGCCGACCGCGGAAGGTAGTACGTCGGGGGATGGCTGGTCTCGAGAATTCGCCAGGACCGCGAGGTCTCGGCAATCACCTGTCCACCAAGGACGACCGCAATCTGCTCGGACGACAGCTCGAGCGCCGGCGGCCGCGGGTAGTCCCAGACGGACTCCTGCCCTGGCCCGGGCTGAATTCTCTCCATGCCTTCGCCTCCCCGTTCATCGCCGATGATCTGGAAGATACGTCAAGGCGCACTCTGAGGCATCCGTGGAGGTATCGCCCCTACCTGCGGCTGAAGACAGGAATGTTCCTCCCGGCAATCTCGGCTGGGGGCCGCTTTTCTATTTGTCCTCAGGACCGAAGACAAGGGACCAGATCTGTTGATGAGTCGATGCCTCAACAGCCTGTCGTTCCGTGTGGTCCTTCGCTGCCTTGGCTTCGTTCGCAACCAGGATTCGCACCAACTCTTGGAGGGTTGTCCGTGCCACTTCGGGCGTCATCGCATCCACGAACAGTGCTGCTCGCTTCTCTGCCGTCGCGTTCTTGTAGCTGAAATCCTTGGGCCAGGCTGGAGAGTGGGGTCCGGGTGGCGTGGTCATGGGGCGAACCTCTCACAAGTCGATCGAGTGTTGCATGGTGACACGGGTGGCGTCCGCCACGGTTTCTAGCAGTTCGATTGCTTGCCCATCCCCGTAGAACGAGATGCGCTCGACCGCCAGAGCGGATGCGTCCTTGGGCAGGCGAAGGGCCTTTCGCTCAGCGTCGGTGGCGTGCCTTGACCGGATGCTCTCGACCGCGCGGTTCACGGCGTAGCCTGCTTCCCGGAGTGCGGAGTAGGTCCCTTGGGGGATCATGTCGCGGTCCGCTAGGCGGGTGCCTGCGGCCACACGCCAAGGAATCCAAGCCGTTGTGATCGCGGCCGGCTGACCGTCAGCAAACATCAGTCGATCACGCCGGACCATCTCCTCCGTGAAGACCTCGGCGACGAAGTCCGGCAGGTCATCTTCCGCGACACGAACCACAGTGAGCAGCCGCACCTCTGGTGTCATACCGGCATTGGTGACTGCGATCGACCAGGGTCCGCCCGCCTTGGCGCCATGGGCGGCGGCAGCATGTCGGCTGGTGTGCAGCGTGATCGGTCGGAGATCTCGCGTGACGGTGCCGTGGCCCTTCACGCGAGTTACAAGGCCGATGGCCGCGAGATGCTGGACAGCCTGTGCGGCCGTCATCTTCGAAACGCTATGAGCCCTGGCCAACTCCTCGTCCGTAGGCAACGGACTGCCCGGTGGTGACGCGACGAGATCTGCTCGCAGTGCCTCCGCCAGTTGTTGCCACAGCGGCTGGGCCATCCCTTCACCTCCGTAACCCTAGGTTTGCGTGTTGCCACGCAGCGTGCAGTCATGCAAACTCCAAGGATGCGAAAACCTAGGTTTACGAGCCACATCCTGGAATCGCTTCCCTGGTCACAACCCTAGGCTTTCGCGCCGCTCAACCCAAACACCGGAGGTCCGTGTGATGGAGAAGCTGACCGAAGCGCAGATCTCGTATTACGTCGGCCGGTGCCCCGAGCTGACCCAGTGGGCATTCGAGGGATGGCTTCGTGGCGAGCGGCATCTGGATGGGGATCTGATCGAACGGGGAGATGAAGGCCGGGATGGAGACGACACAGGACGAGGGGGGAGATGAATGGCAACAAGTACGAGGCTGGTTGGGCGACTGCATGATCACGGAGTCGATTGGCAACGATCCGCAGCACGCCGAGAGGCTGGAGGCGTCACAGCGGCGGCTGTTCGGCGAGTTGAGATTCACCAACGAGCCAAGCCCACGTTCGGACCGGCGACCGATGACGAGCGGTGGCTGATAGCCGTGATCCGCAACGGGAAGATCATCAACGCTCGCGTTGCGCCAACCGCGCTGGCTCAAGCCTATGGCGACGCGTTCCGGATTCGGTACCCGCGCGACCAGATTCGCGCCAGACCGGCGACCGAGCATGAGATTGCCTACCCGCCACATGAACCATATGACCCGCGCGACTGACCGCGCGGAAACCTGATCTGACGGGACCGGCACCGCTCCTCACTTCCTCCGGGCGCGGATCGGCGCTGGGTGCCGGTTCCGTCACCCCAAACAGAGCCCTCGATTTAACCCTCGTGATCGAGGGCTCCTCAAGCCAGCGGTGGGCGACCAGACGGCGAGTCGGCCGCCCGCCGCTGGTCCAACCATCGGCAAGGAGGTCCGTGAGCACCATCGAGGCCCGCGCCGCGACGTTTCTCGCCACGACATTCCGCCGAGGCGAGCTGTACCGCCACCACGACCCGTCGGGGGTCAGTGGAGTCGGTGGCCGTCGTTGAAGTCGCTACTCAAGATCCACGGACACCAAGGTGCGACGGAGGTTCGCTGGCTCGACGATGCCCCGGACGAGTCAACCGCCGAGACCTCACAGTGCCATCAGTTGCCTACACAGTTTCGGACTTCCGCCAGCCTGCAGACCGGCGGTGGATCACTAGGCCCCCAATCAGGGACCTGGTGAAGACGACGCAACAGCGTCAGGACGAGAGGAACCAACATGACAATGACCATTGACCTAGACACCGAGCGCACCCCGGTTGGGCGCGCGCTTGGCGCCGGTACGAGTAAGGCAGTCAAGCCGTTCGGCATCAAGTTCGCGCGGTGGCAGCCCAACTTCCAGCACGACCGTGACGCGGTGACCCTTGACCCGGACTCCCAGATCGGGTACGTCGGTGATCAGCCGGTGAAGGAGATCGTGTCGGGCGACACAACCAGCCAGTACGAAAGCGACGGACAGACCTCGATCAGCCTCGACTACGGAGTGGACGACCGCAAGTGAGACCACGCAGCGGTCCGAGTCCTCGTGTCCTGGTGCTGACCGAGGTCTGTGACCCGACCGCAGACTTCGTGCTGGAGCACCTGAATCAGCGAGGCGTTGGGTTCTGGCGATTGGATCCCGGCGACTTCCCGGACTCCATTGATCTGTCGGCTGGATTCGACGGAGCATGGTTCGGAGAACTGCTCGGGCCGCTGCGCCTTGTCGAGCTGGCCGAGGTGCGCGCGGTGTACTTTCGCCGGCCGTCCGGCTTCAAGACCCCAGCGGGCCTACCCGAGTCCGAAGCGGACTTCATCCGGTCCCAGGCCCGGCACGCGCTGTTCGGCATCCTGGCTGGGTTGCCGCGTGTGACCTGGCTGAACAATCCCGGCCGGATGGCGGATGCCAGGGTCAAGCCCTACCAGTTGGCGATAGCTGCGCAGGTCGGGCTGTCGACACCTAAGACGCTGGTAACGAATCGGCCCGACGATGTCGTTGCCTTCGGCAAGCGGGTCGGGCGCATCGTGACTAAGTCTCTGTCCACGATCCTGTACGAATCCGCAGACGAAGGTACGGGGGTGCTGTACACCGCCGAGGTACCCGAGTCTGACTGGGGTCACCCGGGTATCGCGGCAACCGCGCACCTATTCCAAGAGGTCGTTGAGCGTGATTATGAAGTCCGCCTGACCTACGTCGACGGCCAGTTCTTCGCAGCGGCGATCATGCCGGACGACCCGGATGGCGCGGTGGACATCCGGGCCCACAAACGCGCAGTCACCTATCGAGAGACCCGCGTGCCGGATCAGGTACGCACAGCAATCAGCGAGATGATGAAGCGGCTCGGGCTCCTGTTTGGCGCGTTCGACTTCATCGTCACGCCAGACGGACGTTGGACTTTCATCGAGGTCAACCCCAATGGCCAGTGGGCCTGGATCGAGCAAGAGACCGGCCTGCCGATCAGTGCAGCGCTGGCAGACATCCTGGAGAAGGGCGCAGTTGAGTGAGCGGGGACCTGTGGGAATCGCGGGCAGAGAAGCTGCGCTGGCAATTAGCCAAGAGTTTGGCGGCTGACGGCGCAGTGACCTCGGAAGCTTGGAAGGCCGCTTTCGCTGCGGTCCCGCGCCATGTCTTCGTGCCGAGGTTCTACCGACAGACTCCCGGTGAGCAACCGGTCGTCGACGAATCCACGCCGGACGCCTGGCTGGAGGGCGTCTACACCAACCAACTCCTGGTCGTCTCGCCGGACGTGAAGTCATCGAGCACAGTCCCGAGCCTCATGGCCGCGATGCTGGAAGCGCTAGACCCGCAAGACGATCACCGCGTGCTGGAGATCGGCACCGGAACTGGATATAACGCCGCACTCCTCAGCCATCGTGTGGGAGACAGCAACGTCGTCAGCGTCGACATCGCTGCTGACCTGATCAACGACGCACAGGCCCGGCTGGCCTCGATCGGATACCGACCGACTCTAGGCATCGGCGACGGGGCTGAAGGCTGGGCGGGCGGCGCGCTGTACGACGGGATCATCGCGACGTGCGCGCCGAATCGGATTCCGGACGCATGGCTTGACCAGACTCGGCCCGGCGGCCGGATCGTGACTCCGATCGCAACCGGCGTAGCAGTTGTGGACATCGAGCCCGGAAGGAAGGGCGAGGGGAGGTTCCTACAGGTCGCCGCATTCTTCATGCCACTGCGACCAACGCCGAGACCGGCCGACCTCGGCACCCAGATCGCCGACATCGCTTCGGCTATCGCGTCGACCCGACCAACCGACCTCGACGAGAAGATCTGGTTCGACGACGACTTCCGTTTCGTTCTGGCCGCTGCGCTCCCCGGTATACGTTTCCTCAGCAAACTGGAGACAGGCGTCACGATCTTCACCCACCTGGATGGCTCCTGGGCCAGACTCGACAACGGAACGGTCGCACAGGCTGGGGATCAGCAGATCTGGAACGCCGTCGAGGCTGCGCACAAGCGATGGGATGACCTCGGCCGGCCGACGCGGGACATGTTCAGCATCTCCGTGAAACCCGAGTCGCAACACATCAGGCTTGAAGGGCACGGAGTCGAATGGGCTCTGCCCCGGGTGCCCTGACCGGTGAGCGAGCCTAGCCCGCCTCCATGTGGATAACCCTCGATGCTGGTTACTCCGACCCGTCACGCTCACGGAGTGGGCAGGGGCGCGGCCAGCAGATCACCGCACCCGTCATGTGTTTCAGAGTTCGATGAGTGAGCTCCGGGATGCATTGCGAGGCCACCCCTGCCCACACGGCGGCACGACCCGCGAGCGCCGTGCTGATGAGCAGGCAGGCAGGCCTCCTACGGCCGCGCGCTAGTCGCAGAGGCTGACGTTAGTTACGGTCCGTGGGTATGACAGAGCTGGACAGCGCACCCGCGAACTTCCCTGAAGACGTGATCGTCTACGCGGTGGACTGTGAGGCCGCGCTCGACTACGCGTTCGCCCTCTACCTTGGTCGGACCCAAGACTGCAGCATCCTCATCGAGGAGTGGCTCCTCAAGAGGTTCAGCTTTGGTGAAAAGCTGGGGCTGCTCAAGCGAATCATCGAGCTTGAGGGTCTTATTTGGGCGCCCTACGAAACCCTCGTCCCCGAACTACAGAAGCTGTTCGACTTCCGAAACGCGGTTGCTCACTCGGCCCCAGATCATGGCAATCGATTCAGTCGTAAGCGCCGCCGTGCCGCCCGGAACGAGGTTTTCGAGATCTCTGCCGACGAGTTGGCTGAGCAGATGCATCGTGGCATGCGCTGCCAATCGGCGGTCTGGGGACTGCCGACGTACCTCACAAGCAACCCGCGGACTTTCGATCCGCCCAGACCTCCCCAGTCCGCCTGATAGCTGCCATCCATGGGCAGCACGGGGTGAAGAAGTCAGCTCGACGACACACCACTTTCCCTTGGTGGACTTCGACGAGTTTGCGCAGTGGCTGCAGGACAGCGGCCAGTCCGGTTCCAAGGTGTGGTTCGGCCAGATGGATGACAACAAGAAAATGAACAAGCCCAACCAGCGATTCTGCCTGGAAATCTTGGGCAACGTCCCTGTGGTCAAGGTCGCAACCAACACCACCCCCTGCGCTACATCTTCAGCGAGGTCACCGACGACTAGACCGCCGAACAGGCCCGACTGCAGGGCGGTGTCGGGTAGGCCCACGCATCTGAATCAGCCGCTGATCCCGGCGGTTGCGGCCACCCTTTCCCTCGTCCTACCCGAGCTGATGGCGTCGGGGTGGCGACCGTCAGGTCACCAGACATCCGACATGTGTTCCAGAGCTCGACGAGTGAGCTCGGGATGCATTGCCAGTCACCCTGCCCACCCCAGGTGTGACCAGTAGTCGCCTGATTCATGACGATCCGAGCTGATCAGCAATGAGGTCGAAACGCTGGCGGGCACTATAAAAGAGCAGGTCAGATGGCATTTGCTGATCCGAGCTGAAATCCGGTGGCGACCCGAACTGCGACTCCGTTGGTCGCAGATTCGAGTCCTGCCTGCCACGCAAGCCCTGGTCCACGTTCGAGGTGACCTCAGCCGGACGCCGCCCGTTCTCGGGCGCGCGGTAGCGCGCAGATTGGCGGGCGGTAGCCCGGCGACTGGCTGGGGGTGGGTG
>NZ_SMKX01000081.1 GCF_004349055.1 Kribbella antibiotica | reverse complement strand
GGCCAAACCCTCCTCACCTCCCCTTCCGGCCACCCCCACGAGTGGGTCGACCTGGTGCGGTGATCTAGCTCGGCTCTTTGAGCTTGACGCCGGTTGCGAGATTGAGCCCCACGCCGACGAACCCGACAACCAGCACCAAGGCTGCACCCCCTTTGCCGTCGATCACGGCGAAGAGGGGTGACTCCGGAATCATCAGTCCCCAGGCAGCCGCAGCAATCGAAACGCCGAGAACCTCCGCGACCGGGCGTCGCGCGCCGGCGCCGGCCTTCCTGCTGTAGCTGGCATAGGTAAGGAATGCCGCCAAGAGCACCAGTGCCGCGAAGCCCAGCCACCTGTACAGGAAATACTGGTCAGGGTCGGGGTTCTCAGGGGTTGGCTCATCGATGAGCTGGATCAGGCCAGATGTCAGCCCGGTGTAGGCCGCGACGAGTCCGATCGGCACCTGCTTCGCTACAAGCTGGAGCAGCGTCGGCTTCTCGTCCGCGCCCGCTGTACCCGCCGGCTTTTCGGCGGCGTCGGCCTTGGTAGGTGCACGGAGGTTGCGCGCAACCCCCAAGGTCGTAACCGAACCAATAGTCATGTCGATCCTCCGAAGCTGCGTCCGTATCCGGCTGGAGGGCAGCGCGAAGTCGCAGACGTCGTCATGGCCCAGTCCCCCTGCGCTGACGCGACGCGATCCCACCCCTTACCGGGAGCGTGACACTCAGTAGTGAGATCGTCCAGGCCTGGGCTCCTGCGGCGCCGGATCGTTACGTTGAGCAATATTCGCGCCTTCATGTCAGTTTTGGACAGCTCAGTCCAAAACCGTGTTATGGTCGGTGCATGGTCAGGCCGAGGATGTTCGACGAGGAGCAAGCCGTCGATGCTGCGATGCGGGTTTTCTGGGCATCGGGGTATGAGGCGACGTCGACGCAGGCGCTGTGTACGGCGACCGGGCTCGGCCGCAGCAGTATCTACAACACGTTCACCAGCAAGCGGACGCTGTTCGACCGCGCGCTGCACCGCTACTTCGAGACGACCGGCGCGACGCAACTCGCGCTGATCCAGCGCGAGGACCTGCCCATCCGCGAGCGGGTGCGGCGCATTCTGTGGAACGCGGTCGAGCCGGCTCCGGGTGATCCGCCCGGCTGCCTGGCCATCAACACCGCAGTCGAGCTCGGCCCGACCCACCCTGAGCTCGTCGAGCTTCTCAACACCGACCACGCTCCCAAACTGGCCGCCCTCGCCGAGGCGATCCGCACCGCGCAGGCCGCGGGTGAGGTGGACGCCGCCCGCGACCCGGCCGCACTGGCCGACTACACGTTCGTCGTACTGGGTGGTCTGCGGGTGGCCGCTCGACGCGGCGCCACGTCGGCCAGCCAGATATCCGTCATCGAGGCCGCGCTCCAGGCCTTCTGAATCCTGAGGAAACCATGCCCTCCCAAGGGAAAACTCTGCCCTTCGCCGTCTACCTGCTCGGCGCCGCGATCTTCGCCCAGGGAACGTCGGAGCTGATGCTGGCCGGCCTGCTCCCCGAGATCTCCGGCGATCTGAACGTCTCCATCCCGGCGGCCGGCCTGCTGATCTCGGCGTTCGCCATCGGCATGCTGGTCGGCGCCCCGATCCTGGCGGTCGCCACCCTGCGCTGGTCCCGGCGTACCGCCATGCTCGCCTTCCTGGTGGTCTTCGCCCTGACCCATGTCGCCGGCGCCCTGACCACGAGCTATGGCTTCCTTCTCGCGACCCGAGTCGCCGGCGCCTTCGTGTACGCCGGATTCTGGGCGGTCGCCTCGGTCACCGCGATCGAGCTCGCCGGCCCGCAGTCGCGAGCCCGTGCGATGAGCATCCTGGCCGGCGGGCTCACCATCGCGTCGATCGTCGGCCTGCCTGCCGGTACGGCGCTCGGTCAGCACCTGGGCTGGCAGTCGGCCTTCTGGGCTGTGGCCGCGATGTCGGCGATCGCCATGATCGGAGTCGTCTTCACCATCCCCGGCGGCCGATCCGCGACCACGCCCGAGCTCCGCCAGGAGTTCCGCGCAATGCGCAACCCCGGCCTCTGGCTCGCCTACGGCACGACCGCATTGTCCACCGCCGCGATCCTGGCGATCTTCTCCTACCTCGCCCCGCTGCTCACCGAAACCACCGGCCTACCCGAAGCCTGGGTCCCCGCAGTCCTGGCCGTGTACGGCGTGGGCGCGCTGATCGGAATCACCAGCGCCGGCCGCACCGCGGACCGCCGCCCGTTCACCACACTGACAGTCGCGCTCATCGGTCTGATCGTCGCCGCGATCGCGCTGGCGCTAGGCGCCGGTACCCCGTGGCTCGCCGTACCGGTCATCGTTCTGGTGGGCGCCTTCGGCTTCGCCATCAACCCCGCCGTCAACGGCCGAGTCTTCAGCCTCGCCGGCTCCGCGCCCACGCTGGCCGCCGCCTTCAACGTCTCGGCCTTCAACGTCGGCATCACCGTCGGCCCCTGGCTCGCGGGCCTCGCCCTGGACGCCGGCGCCGGCTACCCCTCGGTCGGCTGGATCAGCGCCCTCTTCGGAGTCCTTGCCCTAGGCACCGTTATCGTCGCCGTCCGCCTCCGCGCCCCGGCTCCCGAACCCACCTATGCAAGTACTACGTAGTTTTCGCCGGCGCGCGGAGCCCGCGGCACGGGGGATGGTTGTCAACCGCGCCGCGTCCGGGAAGCACCCACTGACGGTTTACGCTCGGCTGCTGCATTTCATCGAGGAAGGCTGACTGTGGTTGACGAGCGGGCGATTGCGCTGGCCGCGTTGGAGAACTTTCCTGTTGAGGTGCGGCGGGTGACTCGGGCTGCGCATTCGTTCAACACGATCTACCGGGTGGAGACCGCGCGCGGGACTTACGCGCTCCGGGTCGGACCGACTTTGCGGATCCACACCGCCGGTACGGCCGCTGCGGAGGCGGAGTGGCAGCGCGCGTTGGTGGCCGACGGGTTCGCCGTACCGGACGTCGTACTGACGTCGTCGGGTGAACCGATGGTGACGGTCGAGGGACGGACCTGTGTGCTGTTCACCTGGGTCCACGGCCGGTTGATGCGCCCGCGGCTCGGGCCTTCGCGGGCGCGCCTGCTCGGCCGGTTGATGGCGCGTTTGCACGACCATCCGGTACGGCGCGACTTCGACGTACTGCATGCCGACAAGGTGCTGTACTGGCTGGTCCCCGATCGGCTGGCCGACGTACCTGCGCATGGGAAGGTGCTCACCGAGGCGCGCGACAATGCCCAAGAGCTGATCGACCAGCTGTGGGCCGGCGGGGAGCCGCAGCTCATTCACGGCGATCTCACCGCGGCCAACGTCATCGAGGCTCCCGGTGCCGGCCCGGTCCCGATCGACTTCCAGGATCTGGTGATCGGCTTCCCCGAACAAGACATCTCGTTCACCCTCGCCTCGTTCGGCCGCCGAGACGACCGCGAGGCCATGCACCAGGCCTTCCGCGCCGGCTACTCCGAGATCCGCCCCTGGCCGGACGTCTCCGACACCGTCATGCAAGGCCTGATCATCGCCAGAGGCCTGCACCAACTGAACATCACCCTGGCCCTCGCCGATGGCCCGCTCCCCCAGGACTACCTCGACTATCACGGTGCCAAAGCAAAAACCTGGCTGCAGGGATAAAGAAAAACCCCGCCTGATGAGGCAGGCGGGGTCTTCGGGGAGTTAGAACTCGGAGCCGGCAGGCAAATCAGGCGCGCTGGGGTCGTCCGGGTCGGACGGGCCGGCGGCCAGGCCTAGTTCGGCGGGGCTGGCCAGAGCCTTGTGGCTCGGGACTACTCGGACCGTGTAGCCGAAGGGGCCGGTGCGGTCGAGTTTGAGTTCGCCTTCGTAGCGGTGGCGGTTGCCTTCGTAGGTTTCGGCGAGCGACAGGGTGGCTTGGACGGGATCGGTGATCTCGTCGTCGGCGTTGACGCGGCCGTGCAGAACCTCGACACAGATGTCGCCGGGCTCGAGGTCGCCGAGGGCGGCGAAGGCACGGACGCCGACCGTGGTCCCCAGCTGCGGTACGTCGCCGAGGCCCTGGAGCTCCACGTGGTCGACGCGGATGGCCGGCCAGGCGGCGCGGACCTTCTTCTTCCACGCGGCCAGGTCGCGAGCGCCGTCGTACGTGGCGTTCAGGGCGCGCGAAGACAGAGCGGCGGGCACGTAGAGCTGCTCGACGTAGTCGCGGACCATGCGGGTCGCGAGCACCTTCGGGCCGAGCTCCTTGATCGTGTGCCGGAGCATCTCGATCCAGCGGCCGGGAACCTCGCCGTCGTAGAAGCGCGGAGCGACCTGCTTCTCGATCAGGTCGTAGAGCGCGTGCGCCTCGAGGTCGTCGCGACGGTCGGTGTCCTCGATGCCCTCAGCGGAAGGAATCGCCCAGCCGAACTCGTCGTCGTACCACTCGTCCCACCAGCCGTCGCGGATGGAGAGGTTGAGCGCACCGTTCAGCGCGGCCTTCATGCCGGAAGTGCCGCAGGCCTCGTACGGGCGCAGCGGGTTGTTCAGCCAGACGTCGCAGCCCGGGTACATCGGCTGCGCCAAGGCAATGTCGTAGTCCGGCACGAAGACGATGCGGTGCCGCACCTCGGGGTCGTCGGCGAAGCGAACCATCTCCTGGATCAGCTTCTTGCCACCCTCGTCATGCGGGTGGGACTTGCCGGCGATCACGATCTGCACCGGCCGCTGCGGGTGCAGCAGCATCGCCTTCAGGCGCGCGGGGTCGCGCAGCATCAGCGTCAGGCGCTTGTACGACGGGACGCGCCGCGCGAAGCCCATCGTCAGGACGTCGGGGTCGAGGATCTCGTCGACCCAGCCCAGCTCGGCCTCGCTGGCACCGCGGTTGATCCACGACTGCCGAACCCGCGACCGGGTGTCGTCGATGAAGCGCTGGCGCAGGATCCGCTTGGTCTCCCAGATCTGCGCGTCGGTGGTCTTGTCGAGGCCGTCGAAGATGTCGTCGGACTCGGACCGGTCGGTCGCCGCCAGCGTCAGCTGGTTGATCTCGCGCGCGACCCACGTGGGCGCGTGAACACCGTTGGTGATCGAGGAGATCGGTACGTCGGTCGAGTCGAAGCTCGGCCACAATCCGGCGAACATGCCCCGGCTGACGACGCCGTGCAGCTTGGAGACGCCGTTGGCGCGCTGCGCAAGGCGCAGGCCCATGATCGCCATGTTGAAGACACCCGGGTCACCGCCCTCGAAGTCCTCGGCGCCGAGCTCGAGGATCCGGTCGATCGGAACCCCTTCGCCCAGTGCGTCCGGCGAGAAGTGCTGCTGGATCAGCTCGACCGGGAAGCGGTCGATACCGGCCGGAACCGGCGTGTGCGTGGTGAAGACGGTGCCGCCACGGTTGACCTCGAGCGCGGTGTCGAAGTCGAGGCCCTTGTCGGTGGCGAGCTCGCGGATCCGCTCGATGCCGAGGAATCCGGCGTGGCCCTCGTTGGTGTGGAACACCTCCGGCGCGGCATGCCCAGTGATCCGGCAGAACTCGCGGACCGCACGGACACCGCCGACACCGAGCAGGAGCTCCTGCAACAAACGGTGTTCGGTAGTACCGCCGTACAGACGGTCGGTGACCTCGCGCTCGGCGGGCTCGTTCTCCTCGATGTCGGAGTCGAGCATCAGCAGCGGCACGCGGCCGACCTGGGCGACCCAGATCTGCGCGCGCAGCTCGCGCTCGTCCGGCAGCGTCAGCGTGATGATCGCGGGTGCGTCGCCGTCGCGGAGCAGGCTGATCGGCAGCCCGTCCGGGTCGACGAGCGGGTAGCGCTCCTGCTGCCAGCCTTCGCGGTTCAGCGACTGGGTGAAGTAGCCGTGGCGGTAGAGGAGACCGACGCCGATCAGCGGTACGCCGAGGTCGCTGGCCGCCTTCAGGTGGTCACCGGCCAGGATGCCGAGACCGCCGGAGTACTGCGGCAGCACGTGAGTGATGCCGAACTCCGGGGAGAAGTAGGCAACACCGCTGACCGGGGAACCGGCATCGGCCTGGAACCAGCGGTTGTCGGTCACGTACCCGTTCAGGTCGGACACGGCCAGCTCGAGGCGGCGCAGGAACGCCGGGTCGCTCGCCAGCTCGTCAAGCCGGGCCGCAGGGACCTCCCCGAGCAGCCGGACCGGGTCACCACCGGTACTGCGCCACAGCTGGGGATCCACGGCCTCGAAGACATCCTGCGTCTCCGGGTGCCAGGCCCAGCGCAGGTTGTTCACCAGGGTGCCGAGACCGGTCAACGGCTCGGGCAGGACAGGGCGGACGGAGAATCGTCGTATCGCTCGCACCGGGACACCGTACCGGCGATCTGCGTTCTAAACACCCTCGGCGTGCATCTTTTTTGCAACGCGAGCAAGACTTTGCAGAGCCCCAAGGCTTTGACTGTCCGGTGACCGAGTGTTCACATTCCAAACAGTGGACCGAACCGTGACCGTTGCTTGCAAGGCGTGGACGCTGGGAACCGATAACGTCAGGGTTGTAGTTACGCAACCACACACTCTTCCCCACCCGCCGCACCGCTGAACACGGAAAGCGTAGGTTCTTTTACCCCATGACTGGGCGCATCCCGATCACCGACGTCACCCCGACCGTCGACGCCGGCGCGTATCCGGCCAAGTCCGCGGTCGGCGAGACGTTCACCATCGCGGCCACTGTGTTCCGCGAAGGCCACGACGCGGTGAACGCGAACGTCGTGCTGACGTCGCCGACGGGACAGACCAGACGGATGCTGATGGCCCCCGGTGCCAACGGCACCGACCGCTGGAGTGTCGACGTCACCTTGCAGGAGCAGGGCGCGTGGACGTTCGCGGTCGAGGGCTGGAGCGACCCGTACGGCACCTGGCGGCACAACGCCGAGATCAAGATCCCGGCCGGCCTCGACGTCGAGCTGATGTTCGCCGAAGGCGCGGCCTTCTTCGACCGCGCGGCCGCCGGCGTACCTCCCGCCGTACGGGCTGACCGGGCGACGCTGGGCGATGCCGCGCAGGCGTTGTCAAACAGCGCACTCCCGCCGGAGGCACGGCTCGCCGCGGGCATCTCGCCGCAGGTGCGCGCCGCGCTCGGGCGTTACCCGGTGCGGGAGCTGATCACCTCGTCGGAGACCTACCCGGTGTGGGTCGACCGCGAGCGTGCGCTCTACGGCAGCTGGTACGAATTCTTCCCGCGCTCCGAAGGCGCCGTGTACGACGAAGCCGCCGGCGAGTGGAAGTCCGGGACCTTCCGGACTGCCGCCGAGCGGCTCGAGGCCGTCGCGAAGATGGGCTTCGACATCCTTTACGTGCCGCCGATCCACCCGATCGGCAAGGCGTACCGCAAGGGCCCGAACAACACGCTCGATCCGAAGGAAGGCGACCCGGGGTCGCCGTGGGCGATCGGTTCCGAGGAGGGCGGCCACGACGCCATCCACCCCGAGCTCGGCACCTTCGAGGACTTCGCGTACTTCGTCGGCCGCGCCCGTGAGGTCGGTCTCGAGGTCGCGATCGACCTGGCCCTGCAGGCCTCGCCGGACCACCCGTGGGTCAAGGAGCACCCGAAGTGGTTCTCGGTCCGCGCCGACGGCTCGATCGCGTACGCCGAGAACCCGCCGAAGAAGTACCAGGACATCTACCCGATCAACTTCGACAACGATCCCGAAGGCATCTACGCCGAGGTGCTGCGGATCGTGAAGCTGTGGATCGACAAGGGTGTCACGGTGTTCCGGGTCGACAACCCGCACACCAAGCCGGTCAACTTCTGGGAGTACCTGCTCGGCGAGATCCGCAAGACCGACCCGGACGTCGTCTTCCTGTCCGAGGCGTTCACCCGGCGGCCGATGATGCAGGAGCTGGCGAAGGTCGGGTTCCACCAGTCCTACACCTACTTCAACTGGCGCAACGAGAAGGCCGAGCTCGAGGAGTACCTGCAGGAGCTGACCCAGGAGACCGGCCACTTCCTGCGGCCGAACTTCTTCGTCAACACCCCGGACATCCTCACCGCCTACCTCCAGTACGGCGGCCCTGGCGCCTTCAAGATCCGCGCCGCGATCGCCGCCACGTCGTCACCGTCGTGGGGTATCTACGCCGGCTTCGAGTTGTTCGAGCACGTCGCCCTGCGCCCGGGCTCGGAGGAATACCTCGACACCGAGAAGTTCCAGTTCCGCCCCCGCGACTGGGCCGCCGCCGACGCCGAGGGCCGGACACTGGCGCCGTACATCACCTTGCTGAACACGGTTCGCCGCCGTCACCCGGCCCTGCAGCAACTGCGCAACCTGTCGCTGCACACGACCGACGACGAAGCGATCATGTGCTTCTCCAAGCGCACCACCGCCCCCGACGGCCACAGCGACACGATCATCGTCGTCGTCAACACCGACCCGCACGCAGTCCGCGAGACGGTCGTCCACCTCGACATGGCAGCTCTGGGCATGCGCCCCGAAGACACCTTCACCGTGTACGACGAAATCACCGGCGCCACCTGGCGCTGGGGCCAGCAGAACTACGTCAAGCTCGACCCGAACGGCGAGCCCTGCCACATCCTCGCCGTCCGCCGAGGCCAAGCCTGACCCCGCGGCGCAACGCTCGACTCCTACGTCGCCGAGCTACGCGCCGCACCCCGCCCACCCCCCGCTCAGCGCGGTCCATCCCTTCCCGGCTACCGCCGGGACCCGCGAGCTACCGCTCGCGTCCGGCAGCCCGGGTCAGCGTCTCTTCGGAGCGTCAACGGGCTGCCTGGCTAGGTGGATCGCGGTGGGCCGGACGCACGCTTGAGCGTCATACCTTTCGTGCGACGACAAAGCCCTCGTCCCGGCCGGCCAGAGCGACGTCGGTGAACCCAGCCTCGCCAAGAAGCCCAGTCAGTTCGTCGAGCGGAGTAACGCGGCGCCGCATCACGTCCTCATCAACCCGACCATCCCGATGCCGCCAGATCCGCCTCGTCGTGACGACCCGGGTGTCGGCGTCCCAGGACGACTGACTCTCGACCTCCGCAGCCACGAACTCGTCGTCCAACGCCGAGCGGCCGCCACCCAGCGGCGGCTTCAGCATCGTGCCCACCAGAACATGACCGCCCGGCCTGGTATGCGCTCCAAAGGTCTCCGCCGCGGCCCGAGTATCAGCATCGGTCAGCTGATAAGACAACGAGTTCCCCAGGCATAGAACAACGTCGAACTGCTGGTCGAGACGAATAGACCTGATGTCGCCAACCAGCAGTTCCAGCTCGGGATGCGCAGCCTGACCGTAGTCGATGAGCCCCGGTTGAACATCGACGCCGACCGCCGCACATCCGAAGGCCTGGCGGACCGCGGCAAGGTGCCGCCCAGTCCCGCAGCCTAGATCAAGCACCGATCCGACAGGCTTGTCAGTGACCACCTGACGAACCAGAGCCGCCAGACCGTCATCGCCGTCGGCGAAATGGTCGTAGATGTCGGGCCGCCGATACATCAGATTCGACCTCGCCAGCCGCCCTGCCAGGCTCATCGAGTCATCCCGTTCCTTTGTTGAGCGTGCCGCACACTTTGCAGCGACCGTTCGACCGCGAGAGTGTCGTACAGCAACCGTGGTATCGCACGATCGCGGATCAGTTTGTCGCGGAGAAGTTCCAGTGGTCTGCGGTCGACGTAACCGCCGTCGACCAGGATCGAATCATCCAGCATCTGCTCGATCATCAGTCTCCCAGTCCGACGCATCGCACGTTCCATGACGAACTGGAACGACTCGACCGTATCTGGGTGCGTGACCCGCTGGTCGAACCCGGCCCGTCCCAGGTAGCAGCGAAAGAGCGCCTTATCCCGTCGCCAGGCAACCGGCAACGATTCACACAGGCGCAGTAGTCCAGAGTCGGCCAGCGGCGCCACCGGCCACAGCCCGTACCGGATGTAAGCCGGATTGCGAGCAGCGAAGACCATCAGGGCTGACACCGGCACAGGCGAGACCGGAGCAATATTCGCATCCAAATCGGGCATTGCATCGAGAGCACGTTCCCCAAGCCAGCTCGGCAAATCCGGCGGCAGTGGTGCGACGCCGCTGCCACGTTCGGATCCACGCAATGCCATCAGTTCGTCCCCGCCGAACCCCGTGACAACCACCTGAGCACCACCGTCATGCAGTCGTAGACGCAGCTGGTCGAACGCCTCCGCATACACATCGCCGTCGGCGTAGTGAGGGTTCTCGACAGATCTCGGGCCGCCGGCCGCGAACGGCAGGTAGGCGGATGCACTGACCTCGAGGTCGCGCAGGCCCAGCCGGCGTGCGATCGCCGCTCGGCGCGCACCTTGATCCTCGCCGATGCCCCCGTCGACCTGGAGACCCGCCGATCTCAGGCCGACGAGTCCACCAACACGAGTCATCGAGGTTGCCACCGTGGCTGAGTCGAGGCCCCCCGAAATCTCCACGGCCAACTCAAGTTCCTCAGCTGCGGCGAGCGGAGATACACGCTGCGCGAGCAGCCGGCCGAACACCGATACGGGCTCAGCGCCGACCCGAAGTTCGCGCGCCTGAATCACGTGTTCCGCCGGCTCGGGATAGGCCACCGCCAAGCCGTTGAGGTCAGCGGTCACCGTCGCACGCTCGGTGACCTTGCAGAGACCGTCGAACATCGTGTTTGCGGAGTATCGCTGCCGCCTCGTCAACAGCCGCGTCACGGCAGCGTCGACCAACCGAGTGGGCGACACCCAGGACAGCAGGTCTGCGGGATTCCAGGACCCCCGCAGTACTGACCCGTCAACAATCAGATAGAGCGGGCACACGCCTCCTGTCCCCGCCGTGAACCGGATCCCTGCGACGTCTCCTTCGACGAGCAACGAGTCAGTTCCGGCGCACCTCTCGGTAATCTCGATGCGCCAGACACCGTGATCGACATTCATCCGCGTCCGTGTCATTGGATGATTCAGCGGGGACAGATATCCAGCCGCTCCACGCAGTTCTTGCTGCTCGCATCGCCAACTGGCACCGAGTTGGCACAAATCAATTTCCAGCGTGAGCATTCCGCGCCCTCCAGCAACCTTGACGACCTGCGGTGGCTGCGCCCGCCCGCCAGACGGGCGCAGCCACCTGGGACCCCTGCGCCGCCGTTAGATCCGCGTGCAGTGATCGCCGTTCGCGTCGTACTCACCTGGCGCCTTGCGGCCGTACTCATCGGCGAGCGACGGCGTACCAAGAACTGCCTCGTCGGCAAAAAGATCTTCAAGCGCAACCGGCATGATTTCCTCCTTGAGCAACCCAATTCAATGGGATTCAAAATCGGATCACGGCATTTCATTCGTCCGGACTATTTGAATTGAATGTCGCTTGCATTGATTCAAGCACGCCACTGTGACGATTGGTATCCTTATGTGCACGGAGAGTGGTATACGCGGTTTAAGGAGGGCTGATGGCAGGACCCAGAGAGCCCAACGTTCGACTCCGCGAGGCGATTCGCTCGTCCGGCTTGACCTACGAGGCGGCCGCGCGCGCGGTGCGGCGCGTAGCAGCCGAGAACGGCGAGATACTGCGCACCAACAAGTCCGCCGTCGCTCACTGGGTAGACGGAGCACTCCCATCGGGGCGCACAGGGCAGTACCTCGCCGAGGCGATCTCACGACGTGTAGATCGTGTCGTGACTACGTCGGACCTAGGCCTTGAACAGAAAGAACCTATCGAGTCCGCCAACGCCGACCCGGTCTTGGCGGCAACCAAACTGGGGCGCGTAGATCTCGAACGGCGCCAACTGCTGGCGGCCGCGGTATTTACCGTCGCCAACGTCGCAGTTCCCCTCGACTATGACCACGACAAGGTTGGCCGAATACTGCGGGCACGCAGCACCCTTGGAGTAGTCGGTGAAGCGGAGATCGAGGTGGTGCGCAGCATCACCGCTACCTTCAGCGCTGCCGACGAGATCCTCGGAGGTGGCCACGGCCTCACGACAGTCGCGGCGTATCTCGCCGATTCTGCAGCGCCGATGCTCCGCGCACGGTTCCGCTCTGACAGACTTCGCCGCCGAGCATTCGGAGCAGTGGCTGAACTCGCCTACCTGGCGGGCTGGAAACATCATGATCTCGGACACGAAGGGGCCGCGCAGAGGTACTACCTGGCGGGCTATCAGCTCGCCTGCGAAGCCGATCCGCACGGACATGCCGCGTGGATGATGCGCGCCCTGGCTCACCAAGCTCTCAGTCTCAAACAGCCGCAACACTGCGCCGATTTGATCGACAACGCGCTTCGACGCAGCCTCGGGCATGTCGACGGCCAGACGCAGGCGCTCCTCTACATCACCCAGGCCCGGGCCTACTCGTTCCTACGAGATAGGTCTCCGGCCGCACGAGCGCTTGTTCTCGCAGAGAACTCGCTGTCGAGAACGGACGAGCCACAGCCGCTCTTCTCCGCAGTCGCCGGGCCGGCTGCAGGCACCGTTGCGAGCCACACCGCCAGGGCCCTGACCGATCTTGGCGATCATCTCGGCACCGAACGACAGCATCGGGACGCCCTGGTCAGGTGGGATCCGGTGAAGTACAAACGCGTTCATGTCCTTACCCATGCAGACCTCGGAGACAGCTTGGCTGCCCAAGGCAAGGCCGATGAGGCGGTTGGGGCTTGGACGAAAGCGTTGGATCTGACAGAAGACATTGTTTCTGATCGCGTCCGGAAGGCAATCAGTTCGATCAGTCCAACGCTGGCCACGTACAGCAAGCGGGGTGTCCCCGGATCATCGGAGCTGCGCCGCCGAATCTTCGAGGCGAGTCGATGACCGGGCAGAGCGAGAGGAACCTTGTGCCGCACAGTGACATTGAGGCGGGTCTCCGTCCCGCAACCGAATCGATGACGCTGCTTGTCGCTGCCGTGATCGTCCATGACGAACAGTGCGGTCGGGTCGCACTGCTGAGACGTGGGCCCAAAGCCAAGTTCGGACGAGGGATGTGGGATCTTCCCGTCGGGAAGGCTGCACCCGGCGAGGCAATCACGGCCACAGCTGTCCGTGAACTCCAGGAAGAGACCGGGCTGGTCGTGGATGAGGCGGATCTGCGGCTGGTTCACGTCATCCACAGTTCGTTCGGTGTCGAGTCGCCGACCGGATTCGTCACGATCGTCTTTGCCGCTCGTCGTTGGCGTGGTGAGCTCGCGAACCTGGAGCCGGCAAAACACGACCGAGTCGAGTGGGTGGACTCAGCCGGCATTCCAGTTGCCTTCGTTGATACGACGGCAACGGCGCTGCGGAGCTACCTTGCAGGCGAGGTAGAGCTCTCGCTGGACGGTTGGCAGTGACGCCAAGGGTCGCCGCCGGAGCCGGTGTCCATCTGCTGTCCTTCTCCGGCGGATCACCTCCGACCGCCCCCTCCCACGCAACCACGCTCCGCAGCCGCAATCACGTCAGGGCTCGGCCACAGCGGACCGCGCCGCAGGCGCCAAAGGAAGAGTCGCCGCCGGAGGCGGCGTCCTTGTAGGTGCGGGTGTTGGTCAGCCTGCGCGGAGTGAGGTGATGGCTGGATGCTGGTGGTCGGTTAGGCGGAAGCCCGTCCCCCGTACGGCGTCGATGGTGACCGTCGTGCCGAGGTCGTCGAGTTTTCGGCGGAGCCGTTTCACCACCGAGTGGACGTCGGCGGTACCGCGGAGTTCGCGGGTCCCCCAGACGGCTTGGTGGAGAGCGTCGTACGTCCAGACCCGGACAGGCGCCGACATCAGCCGGGCCAGCAGGTCGTGCTCGAGGTCCGTCAGCTGGACCTCGCGGCCGCGCCACTTCGCGACCGAGCGGACCCGGTCGATCGTGAGCACCTCGTCGGCGGTGAGGTCGGTGGCGTCGGGTTCAGGAGGCTCGGACGGCGGTGGTTGCCGGCCGGGAACCAAGAGCTTGCGCAGTTCGTCGAGACTGGAGACGAGCAGCAGTGGCGCGACGTCGTCGATGAGCTCGGCGAGGCGGACACGCTGTTCGGGTGACGCTGCTACTGCGATGAGCAGCGGGAACGGATGGACGTCGGTCGTGGTCAGATCGACGTCCGCTGGGGCGGGGACACGGGCGGTGACCATCCCGTCACCATGTCAACCTTTGCCTCAGATCGTCAACGGATTGCCATTCTTTGACCACGTTGCCTCGATCCGCGCGACCGTTAGTCACATCTTGCTCACCATCGGTGCTTGTGACCCGGTTCAGCACCCGCATAGGGTCCTCGACAGGCTCGCCGTGTCACTCGCGGCGACCTGGGGGGCACGCAGCGCGTTCGCTCAGACCGGTTCACCGCCAAGGAACCGCCTGCTGCACCCCCTGCGCACTACATGACTCGGGGGAGTCAACTCGGGGTCGTCACAGTGAGGGGCTGCGAAGGATGTCAGACAGCAAACGTAGGGGGCTCGCCAGAACTCTGGTGGGTGCCTTGGCGACGGTGGCCGTCGTCGCGACCGGGTTAGGTGCCACTGGCGCCGCCCTGGCCGCACCGCCCACCAAGCCGACCGGCACGGATCCGGCGAGCAAGATCAAGCCGGAGCTGATGGCCAAGCTCAACGGCAAGGACGCCAAGGCCGCCACCGACTTCTGGGTGTACTTCGGCCAGAAGGCGGATCTCAGCGCCGCCAGCAAGATCACCGACTGGAACGAGCGCGGGACGCGGGTGGCCGAGGCGCTGCGCGCGACGTCGGCCGCGACCCAGAAGGCCGTCAAGGCCGAGCTGGACGCCAAGGGCGTCAAGTACAAGTCGTTCTGGGCCACCAACGCGATCCGCGTCAACGGTGGATCGTTCGACCTGGCCAAGCAGCTGGCCGCCCACACCGAGGTCGCCGGGCTCTACAACCCGATGACCGTCGAGGTCCCGAAGATCACCGAGGGCACCTCGGAGCACGAGATCAACGCGGTCGAGTGGGGCGTCGCCAACATCAAGGCGAACCAGGTCTGGTCGCAGTTCGGCGACAAGGGCGCCGGCATCACGATCGCCAACATCGACACCGGTGTGCAGTTCGACCACCCGGCCCTGGTGAAGCAGTACCGCGGCAACCTCGGCAACGGGACGTTCGACCACAACTACAACTGGTTCGACGCGGCCGGCACCTCGCCGACCAAGCCTGCCGACGGCAATGGTCACGGCACCCACACGATGGGCACGATGGCCGGTGACGACGGCGCCGGGAACCAGATCGGCGTCGCTCCTGAGGTCAAGTGGATCGCTGCCAACGGTTGCTGCCCCTCCGACGCGGCGCTGATCGCGTCCGGTCAGTGGATGCTGCAGCCGACCAACCTGGCCGGGGCCAACCCCGACGCCAGCAAGCGGCCGAACATCATCAACAACTCGTGGGGTTCGACGCTGCCCTCGAACGACCCGTTCATGGAGGACGTCACCCTCGCGTGGACCGCGTCCGGCATCTTCGGTGCGTTCGCGAACGGCAACAGCGGCTCGGCCTGCAACACGTCCGGTTCGCCGGGCAGCTCGACGAGCAACTACTCGGCCGGCGCCTACGACATCAACAACAACATCGCTTCGTTCTCCGGCCGTGGTGCCGGTCAGAACGGCACGATCAAGCCGAACATCTCGGCCCCGGGCGTCAACGTCCGCTCGTCGCTGCCGGGCAACACCTACGGCGCCTTCAACGGTACGTCGATGGCCACGCCGCACCTCGCGGCCGCGATCGCGCTGCTGTGGTCGGCCTCGCCGACGCTGAAGGGTGATGTGGCCGCTACCCGCGCGCTGCTGAACACGACGGCGATCGACACGGCCAGCACCCAGTGCGGTGGCACGACCGAGAACAACAACGTCTTCGGCCAGGGCCGCCTCGACGCACTCGCGCTGCTGAACGCCGCTCCGGTCGGCAACACCGGCACTCTGTCCGGCACGGTCACCGCTGCCACCGGTGGCGCCCCGCTCGCGGGTGCCAGCGTCACGGTCAAGACCGCAGGCCAGCCCGACAAGAGCCTGACCACGGCCAGCAACGGCACGTTCTCGAGCGTCCTCCCGGCCGGGTCCTACGACCTGACCGTGGCGTCGTTCGGCTACAAGTCGCAGACCGCGGCCGCCGTCATCACCACCGGTCAGACCACCACGAAGAACTTCGCTCTGGCGAGCGCGGCTCAGGTCAGTGTCGGCGGCACCATCTCCGACGGCTCCGGCCACGGCTGGCCGCTGTACGCGAAGGTCAGCATCGAGGGTCCGGGCGGTGTGTTCGACTACACCACGCCGAGCAACGGCCGGTTCAGCTTCAAGGTTCCGGGCGGAGCGGCGTACAACCTGAAGGTCGAGTCGCAGATCCCGGGCTACGAGACCACGTCGGTCCCGATCACCGTCGGCACCGGCAACCTGACCAAGAACGTGGCCGTCAAGGTCCGGCAGGATGCCTGCCTGACCGCGCCGGGCTACAAGAACGGTTCGGACGGCGTGTACGAGACGTTCGACGCCGCTGCGGCGCCGAGTGGCTGGACCGTCACTGACGGTAAGGCCAACGGCCAGGTCTGGAAGTTCGACGACCCGGGCAAGCGCGGCAACCTCTCCGGCGGTACCGGCGGATTCGCGATCATCGACAGCGACAAATACGCCGCCGGCGGAGCGCAGGACACCTCGCTGGTCAGCCCGTCCGTGGACCTGACCGCGGTCACCGCTCCGGTGATCCGCTTCAACCAGGACCTCAACTGGCTCGGTGGTGAGAAGGCCGACGTCGACCTGTCGATCGACGGCGGGACCACGTGGACCAACGTGCTACGGCAGGCGACTGCCGACGTACGGGGCGTCAAGGAGATCGCGATCCCGACCGCGGCCGGCAAGTCCGCCGTACAGGTTCGCTTCCACTACTACGACGCTTCGTACGAGTGGTGGTGGGAGGTCGACAACGTCCTGATCGGCAGCAAGGTCGTCTGTGAGCCGGTCGGCGGCGGTCTCGTCGTCGGTAACGTCAAGGACGCCAACACCGGCGGTGCGGTCAACGGAGCGGTCGTCACCCGTGACGGCTCCACCGAGTCCGGTACGACGGTTGCCACGCCGGAGGACACCGGTCTGGCCGATGGCTTCTACTGGCTGTACTCCTCCGCCGACGGCGACCAGGGCTTCACTGCCAAGGCCGGCAACTACGTCAGCGCGCAGTCGGCCGTCTCGGTCGAAGCGGACTGGGTGACCAGTGCGGACTTCACGCTGGACGCCGGACAGCTGAGCGTCACCCCCGGTGACATCGGCGCCACCTTGCCGCTGGGCGGCAAGACCAGCAAGAACGTCACCGTCACCAACACCGGCGGTGCGCCGGTCAAGGTGAAGTTCGGCGAGAAGGACGGTGGGTTCGTCCTGCAGAACGCCAACGGCACCAAGACCACCAAGGCGCAGGTGCTGACCAGCCCCGGCGCCCCGCTGCAGCGGATCCAGGTCCCGGCCTCCTTCGCCTCGGCCCTGTCCGGCAAGCCGGTCGACGTTCCGGAGAGCAACGCTCCGGCTGCCGCACCGTGGACCGCGATTGCCAACCACCCGGCCGTCGTCATGGACAACCGAGTGGTCACCGTCGACGGTTCGGTCTACTCGATTGCCGGTAGCAACGGGTCCACATCGACCGCGAACAGCTACAAGTACGACACCGCCGCGAAGACCTGGACCGCGATCGCGCCGTTGCCGGCCGCTCGCAGCGCCATCACGGTCGGTGCTGTCAACGGCAAGATCATCGCCAGCAGTGGCTGGGCCGCAGCTGGTCCGGATGCGGCGACCTGGTCGTACGACCCGGCTGCCAACGCCTGGTCCGCAGTGGCTCCGAACCCGTCCCCGCGGTCCGCGGCCGGTCAGGCTGTTGCCGGCGGCAAGTTGTACGCCGTCGCCGGATGCACAACCTCGGCCTGCACGCCGATGAGCAACTCGGTAGTCAGCTACGACGCGGCAAGCAACACCTGGGCCACAGTGGCGAACTACCCGAAGGCGGCCGCGTTCCTCTCCTGCGGCACGATCGACGGCAAGGTGTACTGCGCCGGCGGTAACGACGGCGTCAACTCGCTGAAGAACGCCTACGTCTACGACCCGAGTGCGGACTCGTGGACCGCGGTGGCCGACGCTCCGGCCGACCACTGGGCCGGCTCCTATGCCGTTGCCGGCGGCAAGCTGCTCGTGGTCGGTGGTATCCAGGCGGGCGCCGTCACCAACGCCGGCTTCGCCTACGACCCGGCCAGCAACACCTGGGCGGCTCTGCCGAACGCCAACCAGGCCCGCTACCGCGGTGGCGCAGCCTGTGGCTTCTACAAGGTCGGTGGCTCGTCCGGTGGCTTCACCGCCACCGCGGACTCGGAGAACCTGCCGGGTCTGGAGGACTGCTCCGAATCCGCAGCAGACGTGAGCTGGCTGTCGCTGGACAAGACCGAGGCCGAGCTGGCCCCGGGCGAGTCGACGACCGTCAAGGTCACGCTCACCGCCAACGTCGACCAGCCGGGTACGTACACCGGTGCCGTCACGATCGGTGAGGACACGCCGTACTCGGTCAACCCGGTCGACATCAAGCTGACCGTCACGCCGCCGTCGACCTGGGCCAAGATCCAGGGCACGGTGACCGGTGTCAGCACGACCGGTGTGATCAAGGCGCTGCCCGGCGCAACCGTCCAGGTGGACTCGTGGGCGCAGTCCTACACCTTCACCACCGACGCTGCCGGTCAGTACGCGTACTGGCTCGACATCCGCAACAACCCGCTCACACTGATCGCGGCCAAGGACGGCTACAAGCCGCAGACTCGGACCACCGAGCTGGAGTCCGGCTCCCCGATCACGGAGGACTTCGCACTGAAGGCCACCAAGTAGCACTGACAACTGAATAGTCAGGGCCCCCAGACCGCGATGGTCTGGGGGCCCTGATCGTTTGGTCAGGCCGTTGGCAGCAGGTGGAAGCCGACGCCGCGGACCGCGTGGATGGTGACCGTTGCCTCCAGGTTGGCCAGCTTCTGGCGCAGACGCTTCACCACGGAGTGGATGTGCGAGCCATGGCCGAGATGTTCGTTGCCCCAGACCGCATGGTGCAGACGCTGGTACGTCCAGACCTGACCGGGTTCCTCTACCAAGCAGTGCAGGAAGTCGTGCTCCAGCCGGGTCAGTGGCACCTCGCGGTCCTCCCAGCGGACCACCCGGCGCTCCATGTCGAGCAGTAGCTCGGGCTCCAGCGACGCAGGCTCCGGCGCCGGTACGACGGACGGTGCCATCACGACCGGCGCGGTCGGTGTCATCGTCTCGGTGAGCTCAAGGAACGCCCGGGCCTGTTCGGCACTGGACACGAGCAGCAGCGCATCGGCGTCACCGAGCAATCGGGCCAGTTGCACCCGCTCGGCCGTCGACGTGGCCACCCCGATGATCAACGACGATTCCGACGTCCTCTCCATCCGAAGCCCCTCCCCTGTTCACACCCGACGCCGCCGAGTAGACGCGCCGTAAACACGCACAAGTACGGTTTAAGTCCCGAACTAAGTCAAGGGATTCCCTGCACACCGGGCTGGCACATATGCGACCTGTCCGAGACAGGACACGCTGACCGGATCCAGTCAGCGCGACACGCGGTACCGATTTGCCGAACCGGCGTGCACCGCGTGCGCGCGGCGGAGTAACCTGCTCGCGCACGGTCACTTCGGCCCGCACCCGTCGAAGGACCGCTTCTGACGGAGGAAGAGTGTCCCGACTCGCTCGGCGGCCGGTCGTCTGGCTGCTCGCGGCTCTCGCCGTACCTGTGCTGCTGACTGCTGTGCTGCTCCCGGTCAAGGCCGACTCGATCGAGAATGAGCTCCGATCGAACGCCACCGCCGCGCTCACTGCCCGAGGGATCAACGGAGCGACCGTCGTGATGGACGGCCGCGACGCTTCGGTCCTGGTGTCCACCGACGTGGACGCCACCCAGATCGAAGCAATCGTCCGCGAGGTCGACGGTGTCCGCACCGTCTCGGTGAAGTCCGGGTCCGGTACGCCGGCACCGCCACCGACCCAGGATCCCGGGCAGACGACCCCCGGCTTCGAGATCGGCCGGACCGACACCGCGATCCGGGTCCAGGCGACAGTGCGTTCCGAGCTGGCCAAGGACTCGATCAAGACCGAGGTCGAGAAGGTCCTCGGCCCCGATCGTGAGTACGACCAGCGTGTGACCGTCGATGCGGCCAACGGGATCGCCGAGGTCCACACGCTGACCGCCCTGCTGCACGCGATGGCGATCGGCACCGGTGACGCCTCGGTCCGGTACGACGGGACCACGGTCACGTTGAGTGGCGCCGTACCGGATCAGGCCACGAAGGCGATGGCGGCCCGGGCCGCGGCGCAGGCCGTGCCGGGCGCGGTGATCGCGGACGAGCTGAAGGTGCCGGAATCGACCAAGCCGGTCGTGACCGAGGCCTGCCGGACGTTCAAGAGCCGGCTGTCAGAGTTCGGCCGGCAGAACAAGATCAACTTCCTGTCCGGTACCGCGATCGTCAACGATGCCTCGAAGCAGGCAGTCGACCGGGCCGCCACGCTGCTCAAGACCTGCGCGTCGGTGCGGATCGAGGTCACCGGCCACACCGACAACCTCGGCTCCCCCGCCACCAGCCTGCCGCTGTCCGAACAACGCGCCGCCGCCGTCAAGGCCGAACTGGTCCGCCTCGGCATCCCGGCCGCCCGACTCGTTGCCACCGGCTACGGCCAGGCCTTCCCGATCGCCCCCAACGACACCGCCACCGGCCGGATCGCCAACCGCCGCGCCGAGCTCCGAGCACTGCAGGAGAACTGAATGAACCGGCTCATCCTCGACACCTGGCTCATCCTCCTGATCGCGTTCTTCCTCGGCAGCGCGGTCGCCTGGTTCGCCTTCCACACCACCAAGGGAGCCCGCCGATGAGCTGGCTGCTACGCCACAACTGGGCCTGGGCCCTGGCCGCCTTCCTGCTGGGCGCCCTCATCACCTGGATCCTGCTCGACCGCCGCGCCAAGGCACCCGCCGAGGAGCCGGTCGAAGCGGAGGTGAAAGAGGAGGCGCTAGTCGGCGCAGTAGCAGCCCCCGCTGCCCGCCGCGCGGCTCCCGCCCCGCAGCAGCCCGCCGAGCCGGCCACGCGCACTAAGCCCGCACCGGTCGCCCCTGAACCCGCTGAACCAGCCCGCGCGGAGACCCCGGTTGCCGAGCCCGCACACGCGGAAGCCGCCGTCGCCGAGCCCGTCGCCCCGGCAGCCGCGGAGCCAGTAGCGCTCACACCTGCTGAGCCCGTCGCCGCACCTGCTGAGCCGACACCAGTCGAGCCGGCAGTCGCCGCACCTATTGAGCCGACACCAGTCGAGCCGGCTAAGGCAGAGACCGCCGTCGCCGAACCTGTCGTCGTACAGGAGCACGCCGAGACCGCAGCCGCCGTAACCCCAGTTGCGGAAGCACCTGCACCGGCGGAGAGCGCCGTACCGGCTCCTGTTGCGGAGGCCAAGCTTGCTGCTGAGCCCGAGTTCTCGCGGTTGATGGATGGCGGTTCGGTTGCCGAGCCGACCCTCTTCGACGACCAGACGCCGGCCACGGACGAGACCCCGGTCGGGCGCTTCGGCCCCGGCTCTGCGAACGCCGTACCGCATCAGGGACCACCGGACGGCTTCACCATCAAGGGCAACGAACAGTCGATGCTGTTCCACACCCCTGAATCCCCGTACTACGGCCGCACCAAAGCCGAGGTCTGGTTCCGCACCGAAGCCGACGCCGAACGAGCCGGCTTCACCAAGTACGTCCGCAAGCCCCGCAAGTCCACCCAACCCGGCAGCTGACCCACGCTCCGCCTTACGATCGGCACACACAGTGACCGCACTAGGAGGCCGAGTTGTCACGAGAGATCAGTGTCCCGTTCACCATCGCGCAAGACGAGGACGGTGCCTGGTGCGCCTCCGCGGCGTTGACTCCGGATGCGTTCGCGAACGGTGAGGGCAACACCCGGGAAGAAGCCATCGAAGATCTCAAGAGCGCGATCCAGCTGCTCGCCGAAGAGGTCGGTGTCCCGGAGCAGTTGACTGTCACCATCGAGGCGTAGCGGATGCCGAAGAAGTTCCGGGACGCCGACAAAGCGCTCAAGAAGGCCGGCTTCAAGCCGTCCCGGCAGAACGGCAGTCACATCGTCTACAAGAATGCCCAGGGAAAGTCCGTGACGGTCCCGAAGCACGACGAGATCAAGACCGGCACCTGGGGCAGTATCGAGAAGCAGGCCGGGCTCAAGGCCAACCCACAGCCGACTTCGCAACCAGCCAAGGACCCGATGGAGCTTCTCCGGCAAGGCAATCCGCCACCCGGCAGCAAGCCGCCCACGAGTGGCCAGGATGCCTCGAAACGCAAGGAGAACAAGAAGCGCGGTTTCGGCTGGGGACGTAGCTGAAACACCCTGAACATCGTTGCCAGGAAGCGTCTTTCGGTGCGTAACGAGAGCCGAGTTCGGTCGTAGACCAGTGGGGTATTGGTTTTACTCTGCGGGATGTTTGCGGGTTGGTTTGCTTGTACTGGCAAAGGGCCGTCAGACTAAGCGCAACGCACTCGCGGAACCGTCACTCGCGCGGCGTCACCACATCACCGGGCTCGGCCGGTCCATGTAATGCCTCCTTTTGATCGGACCTGGTTCGGGGTACGGGGAGTGTGCATGGCTGGAGCGGGCCCACCCACAACACTCCCGATGGAGGTGAGCGTGACCGACATGCTGCCGGAGCAGCACCACGGACTGACGAAGAAGGATCCGCTGTGGTTCAAGCGGGCTGTCTTCTACGAGGTCCTGGTGCGGTCGTTCAAGGATTCGAACGCCGACGGCATCGGCGACCTGCAAGGCCTGACCGAGAAACTCGATTATCTCGAGTGGCTCGGCGTGGACTGCCTGTGGCTGCCGCCGTTCTATCCGTCACCGTTGCGCGACGGCGGTTACGACATCTCCGACTACACCGGCGTGATGCCGGAGGTCGGCACGATCCAGGACTTCGCCGCGTTCATGGAAGCGGCGCACTCGCGCGGGATGCGGGTCATCGTCGACTTCGTGATGAACCACACCTCGGACGCGCACCCCTGGTTCCAGGAGTCGCGCAAGAACCCCGACGGCCCGTACGGCGACTTCTACGTCTGGTCGGACACCGACGAGCCGTACCCCGACGCGCGGATCATCTTCGTGGACAGCGAGCAGTCGAACTGGACCTGGGACCCGGTCCGGGGCCAGTACTTCTGGCACCGGTTCTACTCCAGCCAGCCCGACCTCAACTTCGAGAACCCGGCCGTCGGCGACGCGATGCTCGAGGCGCTGAAGTTCTGGCTCGACATGGGGATCGACGGTTTCCGGCTCGACGCGGTGCCGTATCTGTTCGAGGAGAACGGCACCAACTGCGAGAACCTGCCGCGGACCCACGAGTTCCTGAAGCGGGTCCGCAAAGAGGTCGACGCGAACTACGAGGACCGGATCCTGCTCTGCGAGGCCAACCAGTGGCCGGCCGACGTGGTCGACTACTTCGGTGACCGCGACTCCGGGGGTGACGAATGCCAGATGGCGTTCCACTTCCCGGTGATGCCGCGGATCTTCATGGGGGTGCGGCGTGAGTCGCGGTTCCCGATCTCGGAGATCCTGGCGCAGACCCCGGCGATTCCGGACACCTGCCAATGGGGCATCTTCCTGCGGAACCACGACGAACTGACGCTCGAGATGGTGACCGACGAGGACCGCGACTACATGTGGTCCGAGTACGCGCAGGACCCGCGGATGAAGGCGAACATCGGCATCCGCCGCCGCCTCGCGCCGCTGCTGGACAACGACACCAACAAGATGGAGTTGTTCACGGCGATGCTGCTGTCGTTGCCGGGATCACCGATCCTGTACTACGGCGACGAGATCGGCATGGGCGACAACATCTGGCTGGGTGACCGCGACGGCGTCCGGACCCCGATGCAGTGGTCCCCGGACCGCAACGCGTCGTTCTCGACCGCGACCCCGGGCAAGCTCAGCCTGCCGGTCATCATGGACCCGGTCTACGGCTACCAGGCGGTGAACGTCGAGGCCGAGATGGAGAACGCCTCGTCGCTGCTGCACTGGACCCGGCGGATGATCCAGACCCGCAAGCAGCACCCCTGTTTCGGGATGGGTACCTTCACCGACCTGGGCGGCTCGAACCCGAGCGTCCTGTCGTACATTCGCGAGTTCGGCGACGACGTCGTGCTGTGCGTGAACAACCTGTCGCGCTTCCCGCAGCCGATCGAGCTGGATCTTCGGCAGTGGGAAGGCGTCGAACCGGTCGAGCTGCTCGGCGGGGTGCACTTCCCTGCGATCGGTGAGTTGCCCTACCTTTTGACGCTCGGCGCGCACGGTTTCTACTGGTTCCGGCTGCCCAAGCCGGCCGACCACGAGGAGAGCATTTCGTGACTTCCCATCTGGACCAGGTCCAGTCCTTCTGTGCGGGCCAGCGATGGTTCGGGGAGAAGGGACACGACGTCGTCGTCGATGCCATCGCCACTTCGGCGTGGTTGTCGGACGAGGGCGTCTGGCCTGCGGTCCGGATCGGGTTCGTCTATTGTTCGGGTCCGCCCGGATCGGATATCCCGATCCGGGTGTACCAGCTGCCGCTCAGCTATCACCAGGCCCCGGTTGATCACCTGGGCCACGCGCTGATCGGCGACTGGGCCGAGCTGGATCTCGACGACACCCGGGTGTGGGTGTACGACGCCTTGCACGACAAGGAAGCCACGCCGTACTGGCTGGACGGCATCACCCATGGCCGCCGGCTGGACGGGCTGGAGTTCCACCCGGTGCACGCACCGGAGGGTGGGACGGAGGTGCCGGAGGACGCGCAGTCCTTGGTGCTGACCGTCGAGCAGTCGAACACCTCGCTCGTGTACGGCGATGTGGCGCTGCTGAAGGTGTTCCGCCGGCTCGAGCCCGGGAGCAATCCGGGCGTCGAGATCGAGTCGGCGCTCACCGAGTCCGGGTCCGAGCTGGTCCCGGAGGTGCTCGGTTCGGCGCGCGGCAGTTGGCCGCGGGCCGGCGGTGGCATCGACAGCGGTGAGCTGGCCATGATGACGGCCTTCCAGAAGAACGCCACCGACGGCTGGTCGTTCGCGACCTCGTCGGTGCGTGACCTGTACGCCGAGGCCGACCTGCACGCAGCCGAGGTCGGCGGTGACTTCGCGGGCGAATCGCATCGGCTCGGCGCCAGCACGGCGCAAGTCCATGCGGAGCTGGCGAAGGCGCTCGGTACGGATGTCTGGGAGCAGACCAAACTCGTCGAGCACGCCGCGTCGATGCATCGCCGGCTGAGCGCCGCGGTCGCCGCGGTTCCCGACCTCGCGCCGTACGCCGAAGGTTTGGGTCGCGCGTTCGACAATCTCGCAGCGGCCGACCAGCCGGTGCTGGTGCAGCGCATCCACGGTGACTTCCACCTCGGCCAGGTGCTGCGCACGATCGACGGCTGGAAGCTGATCGACTTCGAGGGTGAGCCGGCCAAGTCGCTCGTCGAGCGGCGCGCGCTGGACACCCCGGTGAAGGACATCGCGGGGATGCTGCGGTCCTTCGACTATGCGGCGCGGTCGCTGTTCCTGACCGATCACGAAGGTGATCAGCAGATTGCGTACCGGGCAGCGGAGTGGGCGAGCCGCAACCAGCAAGCGTTCTGTGACGGCTATGCCGAGGTCGCGGAGAGCGATCCGCGCGAGCATTCCGCGTTGCTGGACGCGTTCCTGGCCGACAAGCTGATCTACGAAGTGCTCTACGAAGCGCGCAATCGACCGACCTGGTTGCGCATCCCGCTGGCTGCGGCCGCGCAGCTGGCCGGGGTCGAACACTAAAGCTGGGAATTACTGAGCGTGGGGGCCCCGCCACTGCAATACTTGCCGGTATGTCCCCCGCTCCACCGCTGGCGGTGCTCGTGCTCGGGCCACTGGCCGTGCGGCTCGGGGGCAGAGCTGTCGCTGTCGATCGCCCGCTGGAGCGGGCGTTGCTGGTCCGGCTCGCACTTGCTGGGGGCACGCCAGTGCCCGATCATCGGCTGGCGGCGGACCTCTGGGGTGATGTCGAGCTGGCCCGCCCGACCGAGCGACTGCGGGTGCTCGCCTCCCGGCTCCGCGCGGCGATCGGCTCTCCACAGTTACTGACTCGCTCGAACGGCGGCTACGCACTAGCCGCAGAGTTAAGCGACCTCAGCCAGGCCCGGTTAGCCGCCGAAAGGATGCATGCCGCCGTACGGGCTGGTGATCAGCTTGCAGTCAAAACGGCTGCACAGGCGGCGCTTGCGCTGTGGCGCGGGCCGTCGCTCGCTGACCTGCGCACGATCCCGTACGCCGTTGCCGAGGGCGAGCAACTGGATGCGTGGAAGCTGACTCTGCAGGTGGAGTTGCTCGATGCGGAGCTGTCACTCGGCCACGCGGCCGAGGCGGCTCGTGAGCTCGAGGCGCTGGCCGCGGAGAACCCATTGCACGAACGCTTGTGGTGCCTGCTGGCGCTCGCGCTCTACCGGACCGGTCGCCAGGCGGATGCGCTGAGCCGGATGGCGAAGCTGCGCAACCGGTTGGCCGACGAGCTCGGCGTCGACCCGGTGCCGGATACCGCGGCGATGGAGTTGCGGCTGCTCCGGCAGGACCCAATTTTGTTGCCTACGGCATCTGAATCACCGGCGCTGAGCTCGGCCACCCGGCATGGCGCCGCTCCGGCCGGCCCGGTCGCCGACCTCGCGTCGCCGCTGACGAGCTTCGTCGGCCGGCAGGACGAGCTGGCCTGGCTGACCCAGCGGATCACTCGACCTGGCGTGATCACGTTGACCGGTGGGCCCGGAAGCGGCAAGTCCCGGTTGTCGTTCGAGGCGGCTCGCAGGGTGACCAATCGGCCGGTCCGGCTGGTCGAGCTGGCGCCGTTGCAGCGGGAAACCGCCGTACTGGAAGCGATTTCGGGTGAGGACGCCGGCGGGAGTGATCCGATCGGCGCTGCGGCCGCGGCTCTGGACGGCTCGGTGCTGGTGGTCGACAACGCCGAGCATGTGGTTGAGCAGGTCGCCGACATCGTGGCCGCGCTGGTACGACGGGCGCCAAGCCTCACCGTCCTCGTGACCTCGCAGCGACCGTTGCAGCTGGAGGCCGAAGAGATTCGGCCGATGCGTCCGCTGGATGCGCTCGCGGCCGCCCGACTGTTCACCGAGCGCTGCGCGATCGATGCTCAAGGCGCCGACCCCGAGCAGGTCGCAGCAATCTGCACGGCGGTCGACCGGTTCCCGCTCGGGATCGAGCTGGCCGCCGGTCTCACCCGCACGCTGACTGTCCCCCAATTGGCGAAGCGCCTGGCGGATCGGATGCGGTTGCTCGTGGCGGGCAGTCGGGATTCGCAGGCGCGTCATGCGAGTCTGGTCGCCGCGCTGGACTGGAGTCATCAACTGCTCGGTGATGCGGAACGCGCCGTACTGCGTCGGGTTGCGGTCTTCGCCGGTGGTTTCACGTTGGAGGCCGCTGAGCAGGTCGCGCTGAACCCGCGCGATGTCGCGCCGGCGCTGACCGAACTCGCGGACCGGAGTCTGCTGACGGTCGAAGCGGTGAACGGGCGTCGCTTCCGTTTGCTGGAGACAGTGCGGGACTACGCGCTGAGCAAACTCGATGAGGCGGGCGAGACTGAGACCGCGCGGAGCGCCGAGCTGGACTGGGGGCTGAGCTACGTCCAGGCCACCGGCCAGAACAGCGACGACTTCGCCAACGCCGAGGCCGTCAACGAAGTCTTCGCCGAGTGGTCGAACCTTCTCGACATCCTTGATCGCGCGCCCGGGACGGAGCGGGCAGCAGGTGGGCTGCGCCTCGCGCTCGCGATGCACACGCCGTGGCTCATCCGTGGCTGGTACGCCGAGGCCGCGCGGCACTTCGACGCCTTGACCGATGCACCGGGTGCGACGACGTCCGAGCGGCTGACCGCGTTGTGCAACCACGGCTTCGTGTTGACGATGCGCGGACAGTTCGACCACGCCGCGGAGCTGCTGACCGAGGCCGAGCGCCTCGCGCCGCTCCAGGACGACGACACGTTGACGCTGACCGCGCTGTACTACCGCAGCATCGTCGAGATCGAGCGCGGCCACCTCCTCGACGCGTTCACCCCACTCCTCACCGGCCAAGCCCTCGCTCGTTCCTCCTCGGAGCACGAGCGCCGCCTGTCCGCGTTCACCGATGCCCTCGGCACGCTCTACACATACGTCGGTCAGTCCGAGCGCGCGCTCGAGTGCTACGAAACCTGCATCGTCGCCGACCGCGAGTTCGGCGACGAGCACGGCCTGTCGCGCGGCCTCAGCAACCTCGCAGGTGCTCTGGTCGGCCTGGAACGCTGGGACGAAGCCCTCGCAGCAGCCACCGAGTCCGACCACTACGCCCGTCGCCTCGACGACCGCCAGATCCTCCCGCTGAACGAAGTCATCCGCGGCCTGGCCGCCATCGCCCGCCACGACCTCGACGAAGCCGAGAAATACCTCCGATCCGCCGTCGAATACGCCCTGGCCGACGACAGTGGTGTCAGCCACGCCTACATCGACCTGGCCGACGTACTGGTCCGTCAAGGCGAGCTCGACGAAGCCGCAGCTCTCCTCGACGCCGTCTTCGCCGAAGCCCCCTCGCACAGCACTTCTTGGCTGGCCGCCTGCGCTGTAGCCGCCGCTTTAGCCCTGGCCCAAGGCGACCGCACCCGCGCCACAACCCTCGTCACCGACACCACCACCGCCTACACCCGCACCGGTTTCGGATGGCCCCGCTACGCCACCCGCCTCACCGAAGTCCGCGCGGCTTTGGTCACATGAAGGTGTAGCTCCAGACTCGTCGGGTACGGGGTGCATCGGACGGGTTCGCGATCGGGCAGGATGGGTGCATGGGATCGAGTGAGAGCGAAGCCATGGAGCAGCCGGTGGTACCGGTCGAAGAGCCTGTGGTGACAGCGGTTTCGGTGGATCGGACCGTCTTGGAGCGGGTGGTCGGTGGGACGTTCCACGATCCTCATCAGGTTCTCGGGCCGCATCTCGGCGACTTCGGGGTCACCGTGCGGGTGCTGCGTCCGTTCGCGAGCGGCGTGACGGTCCTGTACGACGGGAAGAAGCTGCCGCTCCGCCACGAGCACGACGGCATCTGGGTCGGCGTACTGGCGACCGACAAGGTGCCGGACTATCGGCTCGAGGTCAGCTACACCGATGGTCCTTCGGTCGAGGTCGATGATCCCTACCGTTACCTGCCGTCGCTCGGCGAGGTCGACCTGCATCTGATCGGCGAAGGCCGGCATGAGCAGCTGTGGACCGTGCTCGGTGCGCACGTTCGCCGGTACGACGGCCCGACGGGCGCCGTGACCGGGACATCGTTCGCGGTGTGGGCGCCCAACGCGCAAGGCATTCGGCTGACCGCCGACTTCAACTTCTGGGACGGCCGCGCGCATCCGCTGCGTTCGCTGGGCGGGTCCGGCGTGTGGGAGATCTTCGTGCCGGGCATCGGCTCCGGCACGCGCTACAAGTTCGACATCTGCGGCCGGGACGGGGTCTGGCGGCAGAAGGCCGACCCGATGGCGAACTACGCCGAGATTCCGCCGGCCAACGCGTCCGTCGTCCACGAGTCGACCTACGAGTGGGAGGACGCGGCCTGGCTGGACAAGCGCGCCGCGACCCAGGCCTACGCCGAGCCGATGAGCGTCTACGAGGTGCACCTCGGGTCCTGGCGCAAGGGCAAGAGCTACCGCGAGCTCGCCGACGAACTCGTTGCCTACGTCAAGGACATGGGCTTCACCCACGTCGAGCTGATGCCGGTGATGGAGCACCCGTTCGGCGGTTCCTGGGGTTACCAGGTGACGTCGTACTTCGCGCCGACGTCGCGCTTCGGCAACCCCGACGACTTCCGGTTCCTGGTCGACAAGCTGCACGCGGCAGGCATCGGCGTACTGGTGGACTGGGTGCCGGCGCACTTCCCGAAGGACGCGTGGGCACTGGCCCGCTTCGACGGGACGCCTCTGTACGAGCACCCGGATCCGCGACGCGGCGAGCAGCCCGACTGGGGCACGCTGGTCTTCGACTTCGGCCGCCCGCAGGTGCGCAACTTCCTGGTCGCGAACGCGATCTACTGGGCCGAGGAGTTCCACATCGACGGCCTGCGCGTCGACGCGGTCGCCTCGATGCTCTACCTGGACTACTCGCGCGCCGAGGGCCAGTGGGTCCCCAACCAGTACGGCGGCCGCGAGAACCTCGAGGCGGTGTCGTTCCTGCAGGAGATGAACGCGACCCTCTACAAGCGCGTGCCCGGTGTGATCACGGTCGCCGAGGAGTCGACGTCGTGGCCCGGTGTCACCCGCGACACCCACCTCGGCGGGCTCGGGTTCGGCTTCAAGTGGAACATGGGCTGGATGAACGACTCGCTCCGCTACCTGGAGCACGAGCCGGTCCACCGTCAGTACCACCACCACGAGCTGACGTTCTCGATGATGTACGCCTACTCGGAGAACTTCGTCCTCCCGCTGTCGCATGACGAGGTCGTGCACGGCAAGGGTTCGCTGCTGCGCAAGATGCCGGGCGACCGCTGGCAGCAGTTGGCGAACCTCCGCGCGTACCTGGCAATGATGTGGGCGCACCCGGGCAAGCAGCTGCTGTTCATGGGCTGCGAGTTCGGCCAGGAGTCGGAGTGGTCCGAGAAGGGCGAGCTCGACTGGTGGCTGCTGGACCACGAGAACCACCGCGGTCTGCAGCAGCTCGTCCGCGACCTGAACGGCGTCTACACCGGTACGCCGGCCCTGTGGCGGACCGATCACGCGGCCGAGAAGTTCAGCTGGATCGATGCCAACGATGCCGCCAACAACGTGTTCTCGTTCGTCCGCTTCGGCGACGAGGGTGAGCCGACGGTCGCCTGTATCGCGAACTTCTCCGCGCTCCCGCACCACGGCTACCGCCTCGGCCTCCCGTACACCGGTACCTGGTCCGAGGTGATCAACACCGACTCCGGCAACTACGGTGGTTCCGGCGTCGGCAACCTCGGCGCCGTCCAGGCCGACGGCCCGGAGTGGCACGGGATGGCGACGAGCACCGAGCTGTCCGTTCCGCCCCTCGCCACCGTGTACTTGCGGTACGACGGGTAGCGTTCGTGGAGTGACCGCCGTACAACCGCTGACCGATGGTGACCTGACGCTGCACCTGTCTGCACAGGACCAGCAGGTGGTGACCTTCGAAGTCGAGAACGGAAGCCCGCTCGGCACAGTGGAGGTACGGCGGACCTCGCCCGGCGCCGGCCTGGTCGTGTGGGCGCTGGACGGCGGTATCGGAGTCGCGACGCCAAGCGTCCGATTGGTGTCCGAGTATGCCTTCAAGGAGCTCGGTTTCGACCGCTTGCAGATCGAGGTGGATCCCGCACTGCAGTCGTCCATGCGGGTCGCGATCCGCGCCGGCTTCCGCCGCGAGGGCGTCCTGCGCGGCGCGGCCCTCGTCGAGGGTGAGCGCCGCGACGTGATCGTCTACGGCATGCGCAGCGACGACCCGCGCCCCGACTCGGTCCTCGGCTGGACCACCCTGATGGACTCCACGCTGCCGAAAAAGCGCGTGATCGCGCACGTCGTCGTACGGGACACCTCCGGCCGCGTCCTGCTCTGCCAGGTCAGCTACAAACAAGACCTCGAACTCCCCGGCGGCGTCGTCGAGCCCGATGAGGACCCCGCCACCGGCGCCTCCCGCGAGATGGAAGAGGAGCTGGGCACCGCCCTCCCCCTCCTCGGCGTCCTGGCCATCGACTGGCTCCCCCGCTGGGAAGGCTGGGGCGACGCCGTAGAAATCCTGTACGACGGCGGCGTCCACGACCCGTCGCTCCTCGAAACCCTGCACCCCGACGGCCACGAGATCCTCACCCTCGCCTGGCACTCCCCTGACGCCCTCGCCGGCCTGGTCTCGCCACTGAACGCCCGCCGCCTCCCGCTGGTCCTCGCCAAGCCGGACCAGCTTCACAACCTCAGCAACGGCTCGCCGATCACCTAGGCAAGCGGTTGAGGTCGGCAACGCACCACGCATAGTGGCCGTCGCCGGCTTCGGCGTCGTAGATCGTGGCGGTGGTGATCGCGTAGGCCTGGCGGTAGAGGTACATCCGCTCGCGGTCGTGGCCGAGCGCCTCGAACCGCTTGAGCAGCAAGGTGTCCAGCCGTCGCGCGTCGGGGCCGTACATGTCGAAGAACCCGGCGGCGAGCGCGGCATCGAGGGTGTTGTCGCCTGCCATCGAGTAGAAACCCCAGTCGAGCAGGGCGGCCGGGCGCGGACCGTCCATCAGCAGGTTCGGCGGGCAGACGTCACCGTGGACGATGCTCAGCTTCTCCAGCTCGATGGACGCCAGCCGCCGGGTGACGCTGTCGAGCAGCGCCGGAAAGTCCGTGACATCACGCTCGAAATGCCGGTACGACGCCTCGGCGCGACGCCGGACCAGAGCGGCGAACGATTCGCCCCAGGAGAGTCCGGGAAGCCAGAACGGTTCGTTCAGCACGAACAACGCCTTGCTCGCCGGCCCGGCGGTCGTCGTACCGAGTGCTTCCACCACGGCGACGAAGGCATCCAAGGCGTCGTTCTCGGCAACGTCGGCCGATGGGAGCGGCGTACCGGTGAGCTTGTCCTCGATGCTGACGGCCAAGCCGCTGCCAGCGGCCCCGATCTCCCGGATTCGCGGTGTCCGGACCGGCAGCTCGGGGATCTCGTCGAGGAAGGCTTGCATCAACCGGACGTCGTCGGGACGCCGCTCGAACCATTCCTTGCGGACCCACCCTTGAGCACCCATCAGTCATTTTCCGGCCGGATCCGTGACTGACCCGCGCTCAAGGGCTCGGCGCCGCCGGGCGAGGAAGCGGCATTCGGCTTCGTTGGCGGTCAGGGGCATGGCTTGTTCGTAGGCTGCGGCGGCTTCGGCTGAGCGGCCTAGGCGGGCCAGTACGTCGGCGCGGGTGGCGGGGAGGTAGGCGTACTCGCGGAGGGCGGGCTCGTTGCTTAGGGCATCTAGTTCGGCGAGGACCTCGATCAGGTCCGCGCCGGGGACCAGGCTGTGGGCGGCTGCCCGGTTGAGGGCGACGATCGGGGTCGGCCAGCTGACCATCATGGCGTCGTACATGCGGACGACCTGCCGCCAGTCGGTTCGTTCCCACGACGGTGCGGTTACGTGCAAGCCGGCCACGGCGGCCTGTAGGGCGAACCGGCCGTGGCCGCGCAACAGCGCCGAGGTTGCCCGCGAGACCCCTTCGGCCAGCATTTTCACGTCCCAGCGGGAGCGGTCTTGGTCGGCGAGGAGGACCAGTTCGCCGTCGGCGCTCAGGCGGGCATCGCCGCGGGCCTCGGTCATCAGGAGCAGCGCGAGCAGCGCCTCAGGCTCGGTCTCGGTCGGCATGAGGCGGACAAGGAGCCGCGCTAGTTCGACCGCGCGGCTGGTCAGATCGGAGCGGGTCAACTCGGGACCGGCGGCGACATGGCCTGCCGTGTAGACCAGGTGAACCACAGTCAGTACGGCGTCCAGCCGCGTCGGCAGCTCATTGTCGGCCGGGATCCGGTACGGGATTCCCGCCGCCGCGATCTTCTTCTTGGCGCGGGTGATGCGTGCGGCGGCGGTCGGCTCGCTGATCAGCAAGCCGGCGGCTACCTCGCGAGTGGTCAGACCGCAGATCAGGCGGAGGGTCAGCGCAACCTGGGATTCCTGCGCCAGCGCCGGGTGGCAGCAGGTGAACACGAGCCGGAGCGGGTCGGTGGGCTGCTCAACCTCGCCCGGCTCCTCGATGAGCAGCGGCAGTTTCCGCCGGAGCGTGGTCTCGCGTCGCAGGCGGTCGAGGGCCAGCCGCCGCGCGACCGTGGTCAGCCAGCCGCCGGGGTTGGCCGGGATCTCGTCCGGCCAGGTTCGCAACGCCTGAACGAAGGCGTCCTGCGTGCAGTCCTCGGCGAGGTCCAGGTCGCGAGTCAGCCGCACGACCGACGCGAGCACGGTCGACCAACTCTCCCGATGCGCCCGGTCAACCGCAGCAGCGACCGCCCGGGGGTCTGCTCCCCCGGACGGTCGCTGCACGGCGTCGTACATCAGGCTTGTGGTGCGGCTTCTTCGGAGGTGTCCATCACGGGACGGACCTCGATGTTGCCGGACGGGCAGAGCTTGGCCAGCTCCAGCGCCTGGTCCAGATCACGAGCCTCGACGAGATAGAAGCCGCCGAGGGCCTCTTTGGTCTCGATGAACGGGCCGTCGGTCACCAGCGGCTCCGCCCCCTCGCACTGCTTCACGGTGCTCGCCGTGGTGGACCGCTCCAGCGCCGCGCCGCCGACGATTGCTGCGCCGGCTGCTTCAACCGCCTCCGCGAAGGCGGTGTGCAGCTTCATCGTCGACTGCCACTCCTCTGCGGTGATGTTGTCGTACCACTCCTCGCTGTCGAAGAGGAGGAACATGTACTGCGCCATCTCGGGCTCCCTTGATGTCGGGCTTGCTACTGGTCATCTTGCTGACGATCGGCGCAGAACGGAATCGACAACACCGTTTCGGCAGTTTTCGCGCTACTGTTGAGTAGTCACTCAACAAGCCTTCCGCCCCAGGAGGAACGTATGGAGCACTTCGACGTCCTGATCGTCGGCGCCGGCCTGTCCGGGATCGGCGCGGGCTACCGGCTGCAGACCCAGAGCCCGGACCGGTCGTACGCGATCCTCGAGGCCCGGGACGCGATCGGCGGGACGTGGGACCTGTTCCGCTACCCGGGGATCCGGTCGGACTCGGACATGTTCACCCTCGGCTTCCCGTTCCATTCGTGGGCGGGCAAGGCGATCGCGGACGGCACCGATATCCGCGAGTACGTGAACGAGACAGCATCGACGTACGGGATCGACAAGCACATCCGGTTCGGGCAGAAGGTGCTGCGCGCTTCCTGGTCATCCGAGACCGCGCAATGGACGGTCGAGACGAACGACTCGTCGTACACGTGCTCCTTCATCTACACCTGCAGCGGGTACTACGACTACGACCAGGGGTACGTCGTCGACTTCCCGGGCAAGGAGTCGTTCGGGGGCACGGTGATCCATCCGCAGCACTGGCCTGAGGATCTGGATTACGCAGGTAAGCGCGTCGTGATCGTGGGCAGCGGCGCGACCGCCGTCACGCTCGTCCCCGCAATGGCCGGTACGGCGGAGCACGTAACGATGCTCCAGCGCACGCCGAGCTATATCGCCTCCCGGCCCGCTGCCGACGCGTTCGCCGATCGCCTCCGTGGAGTACTGCCGGAGAAGCTCGCACATCGCGTGGTCCGGACGAAGAACATCGTGACAAGCACGCTGACCTACAACGCGTTCCGCAAGTTCCCCTCCCATGCCGCCTGGCTGCTCAACCGGATGGCCGCCAAGCAGTTGCCCGACTCGATCCCCGCCGACCCGCACTTCATCCCGAAGTACAAGCCGTGGGACCAGCGGCTTTGTCTCGTGCCGGACTCCGACCTGTTCCGGGCGCTGCGCAACGGGACCGCTTCGGTGGTCACCGACGAGATCTCGCGGTTCACGCCGACCGGGCTGCTGCTGAAGTCCGGCGAGGAACTGGAAGCCGACATCGTGGTGACGGCGACCGGGCTGCGAATGGTTGCCCTGGGCAAGATTGAGCTGACCGTCGACGGCCGGCCGGTCCCCGTCAGCGAGACCTTTGTCTACAAGGGGATGATGCTGAGCGGCGTACCGAACCTGGCCTGGTGCGTCGGCTACACCAACAACTCGTGGACCCTGCGCTCCGACCTGAGCTCGCAGTTCGTCGCCCGCCTGCTCAATCACCTGCGCGCGACCGGCACCGACATCTGCCTGCCCGAGATCGAACCCGCCGAGTACGACGCTCCGCGCCGGCCCGTGGTCGACCTCTCCTCGGGGTACATCCAGCGAGCCGCCGCCATCCTGCCCCGCCAGGGCCCGAACGGTCCCTGGCGGTTGCGGCAGAACTACCCCCGCGACCTGTTCACCTTCCGGTTCGGTTCGATCGAGGACGGCGTACTGAAGTTCACTCGACGCGAGCAGGCGGCGGCGGGCCGACGTACTGCGCACTCGGGCGGATGATCTTCGGGTCGGCGGCCTGTTCGAGGATGTTCGCCGACCAGCCGATGACCCGGCTGACGGCGAACGTCGGCGTGAACATGGCGCGCGGGAGACCGCAGAGCTCCATCACGACACCTGCATAGAACTCGACATTGGCGTACAGGTTGCGGCCGGGCTTGAGCTCGGCCAGTACGTCGACGATGCGCTGCTCGACTGTCGTTGCGAAGTCGACCAAGTCGCCGCCCGGACCTTGGCTGAGCGGCCCGCGGGCGATGTCGCGCAGCATGAGTGAGCGGGGATCGTCGGTGCGGTAGACGGCGTGCCCGAAGCCCATGATGCGGTCGCCGGCCTCGACCTTGGCGCGAACCCAGTCGTCGATGCGGTCCGGCGTACCGATCTCGTCGAGGCTGGCCAGGGCACGGTCGGGGGCGCCGCCGTGCAGTGGGCCGGAGAAGGCGCCGATCGCTCCGGCGACGGCCGCCACCAGGTCGGCGCCGGTCGAGGTGATGACGCGAGCCGTAAATGTTGACGCGTTGAATCCATGATCGACGGTGGCGATCAAGTAATGCTCAATGGCGGTCGCTTCGACTGCAGTCGGCACCTTGCCGGTGACCAGGTACAGCCAGTTGGCGGCGGCGGTCAGGTCGCCGCGAGGACCGAGCGGCTGCTGACCTTCGCGGAGACGGTAGAGCGCGGCGAGGATGGTCGGGGTGACCGCGCAGACCAGCATCGCGTCGGCTTTTCGTCTCGCTGGGTCCGCGTCCCACAGCGGCGGAAGATTCTTGGTGGCCGCCAAGAGGGAAAGGGCCGTTCGGAGGCCGGCCAGGGGGTTGAATGTAGGCCCGGCGGCGGCGATGGCGGGGAGCACTGCCCGGACTTCATCCGGCAGGACCCGCAGCGGCGCCAGGTCGGCGATGAACTGGTTGCGCTCGGCTTCGGTGGGCAATCGGCCCTCGAAGAGCAGGAACCAGACGTCCTCCAGGCTTTTCGACCGGGCCAGCTCGATCGCCGAGTACTGGCGGTAGTGGTAGAAGCCTTCGTCACCACGGACATCGCCGAGGGTCGTCTCGGTGACGACGACATTGCGGAGCCCGGGCGGAACATTGATCGTCGTTGACATGACTTCAGGGTTGATAGGCAATCAAGTATTGTCAATGTTGATCCAGTCAACATGAGTGCATGATGGAGCGGGGATGACAGGACAAGGTGACGAGGATTACCTGACGACGGCCCAGGTGGCGCGGCGGCTCCGGGTAAAACCGGAGACGGTCTACGCCTACGTGAGTCGCGGTCTACTGACCAGCGTGCGAGCACGCGGCCAGCGCGGCAGCCTGTTCGCCGCAGCTGATGTCGAACGCGTGGCGAGCCGATCAGTGGACCACTCCGGCGCAGTGGAGGAGACAGAGTCTGCGCTGACGCTCCAGACCGGCGACGAGCTCTACTACCGCGGCCGCTCCGTCCCCGACCTAGCCACGACGCGGACACTTGAGTCGGTCGCTCACCTCCTCTGGACCGGCGAGCTCACCGACCAACCGCCGTTCCCCGTCCACGACCCCTCGGTAGACCTGGCCCGAGCCGCCATAGCCGTCCTCCCGCCCACAGCACGCCGTACCGATCAGCTCCGCGTCGCCGTGGCCGCGCTGGGCGCCGCAGACCCCCTCCGCTTCGACCTCCAGCCCACCTCCATCACCGCGGCAGCCCGAACCCTCCTAGGCACCCTCATCACCGCCCTCCCCGGTCC
>NZ_SMKX01000080.1 GCF_004349055.1 Kribbella antibiotica | reverse complement strand
CTCGAATCCCACGGCCGCGGCCACCCCCAGCCGCGGCCGTGGGATTCGAGAGGTGCGTGGGCTCGGATCCACCCCCGGCCACCACCACGACGATGCCGCAGAGGACAACGGCGGCGACGACGATGGCGGCCGCGACAAAGCCCGGCCCGAACGGTCTGCTGCTGTCGTTCTCACTCATCCCGAATCCCCCAGCCTGTGGTCGAAACCTGCCATGCCAAGAGAATGCACCGATTGCCGGAATCGCCGCGGAAGTTATCCACAGGCACCCGCCAAACTGGTCTGGCCAGGTGCTCGGTTACGCTCAGGAACTTTGCGGGTGACGGTCGATCTGTAGCCAAAAGGTCACCCCGTGTAGCGAAGTCAACTCGTCAGCTACTAGAGTCCGCGCATGACCATCGCGCCTTCGCTTTGCTCGCCCCTAGCGCTCGCCGATGCAGAACCCACCCGCGCCGCGGAACCCTGGGAGAGCGACGTCATCACGGCCTACGGTCTGTTGCGGGAAGCCGCAGCCGAGCTGGACCAGTTGATGCGGCACTCTCTCAAGCGCAGTGGTCTGCAAATGGCAATGTTCGAACTGTTGCTGCGGCTGGCCCGCAGCCACGGGGAGAAGCAGCGTTTGACCTCCCTGGCCCGGGAGCTGACCGTCACGACCGGCGGCATCACCCGGCTCGTCGACCGTGCCGAGAACCTCGGCCTGGTTCGACGTGAGCCATGTCCTGACGACGCCCGCGGTTCGTACGCGGTGCTCACCGAGGAGGGGAAGCGGCGGCTGCGTGAAGCACTGCCGGATCACCTCCTGGAGATCGACAGCCTGTGGATGTCGCAGCTGTCCGACGAGCGCGACGTCGTGCTCGGCAAGCTGCGCCGGGTCCGGGACAACGCACGGCGCTGGCCCAACGGCCGGCCCGCACTCTGACAAAGAGCGCACCAAGGCGAGCAGTAAACCAGCAAGTACAACTTCAACGGATTACCCGGAACTAACGGATGGGGCGCTCGGCTGGTGTCGGGCGCCCCTCCGCGTCAAGGTTGAGATGTGAATCAGAAGCTGGCCGAGCGCGAGCAACAGACCGAACGCCAAGCCGACGGTCGCCGGGCGACCCGATGGCGTGGTGCGGTGGGCGGCATCCTGGCCGCTCTCGCAGGTCTGGCCGTGGGCAATGTGGCCGCCGGTGTCCTCGGCACGTCCCAGACTCCGGTCGTAGCGATCGGCTCGGCCTTCATCGATCGCGTGCCGCCGTGGCTGAAAGAACTCGCGATCTCCTGGTTCGGCACGAACGACAAGACCGCGCTCCGCGTCGGCATTCTGGTCGTCCTGCTGGCGCTCGCCGCGGTTGGCGGCATCCTCGCCGTACGGCGCTATTGGGCCGGCGCGCTGGTGGTCGTCGTACTGGGTGGGGTGGCCGTTGCGGCCGCGATGACCCGTGCGGACGCTGGCCAAACCGGATTCGTCCCGTCGGCAGTCGCTGGTCTGACCGCACTCGGGATCCTCAGGCTCTACACCTCGCGACTCGAGCCACTCCTCGACTTCCCCGATGACGGCCCCAGCCGCCGGGGCTTCCTGCAACTGTCGGCCGGGGTCGGGCTCGGCGCGGTCGCGATCGGCGCGCTCGGGAAGGTGGTCGGCGGCAACCGTACGGCGGTCGCCGACGCCCGCCGGGATCTGACCATCCCGCAACCGCCGTCGCTCGACCCACCTCCCGGCGCGCAGGCTGAGGGCGCGACGCCGTGGGCGACGCCGAACGAGGACTTCTACCGCATCGACACCGCGTTGTCGGTCCCGCAGATCATGCCGTCGGACTGGAAGCTGCGGATCCACGGCATGGTCGGCAAGGAACTGAATCTGACGTTCGACGACCTGCTGAAGCGTCAGGTCGTGCACAAGTGGGTCACGTTGACCTGCGTGAGCAACGAGGTCGGCGGTGACCTGATCGGGAACGCGTTGTGGACCGGCGTTCTGCTCAAGGATCTCCTCGAAGAGGCCGAGCCGTCGAAGGACGCCGATGCGATCCAGTCGATGTCGAAGGACGGCTTCACCGCCGGTACGCCGCTCAGTACGCTGCTCGACGATCGCCAGTCGATGCTCGCGTTCGCGATGAACGGTGAGCCGCTGCCGGTCGAACACGGCTTCCCGGTGCGGATCGTCGTACCGGGTCTGTACGGGTATGTGTCGGCGACGAAGTGGCTGGTCGACATCGAGGTGACGCGGTTCGATCAGTTCGAGGCGTACTGGACGCCGCGCGGCTGGTCGGCGCTCGGGCCGATCAAGCTGTCGTCGCGGATCGACGTACCGCTCGGCAAGAAGGTGACCGCCGGACCGACGACCGTGGCCGGCGTGGCGTGGGACCAGCATGTCGGGGTGTCGAAGGTCGAGGTCCGCGTCGATGGTGGCCCTTGGCAACAAACGACACTGGCCGCCGACGCGTCGACCGACACCTGGCGGCAATGGCACTGGAGCTGGGACGCACCGCGCGGCACGCACATCCTGCAGGTGCGCGCGGTCGATGCGAAGGGCACTCCGCAGATCGAGGCCTCCGCGCCGCCGGCACCGGATGGCTCGACCGGCCTGCACACGATCAGCGTGAAGGTCGACTGACCGCGTCGAGAACGATCGGCAGGAAGGCGTGCTCGAGTGAACCCGCGGGCACGTCGGACGGCTCGAGCAGGCTCTGTGAGCGCGCGCCCTCGTGCACCGCGATCACGAGCCGCACGAACTGCTCGGCCGGCACGCTGAACTGCAGGTGACTCGCAGCCGAAATCTCCTCGACCAACCGGGTCAGGCTGGCCCGAAACATCGCGCGCTGCTCATTCAGCGCCCGCGCCGCGTCGGGATTGCGCAACGCGTGCAAAGTGAACTCTGTCGAGATCAGGTGCCATTGCCGCTGATCGCCGATAGCCTCGTCGAGCAACCCCAGTACGGCGTCCAGCAGCGTGCCGGGCTGATTCGCGAGATCGGGGAGCAGCGCCTCGATCTGCTCGAGCAGCCGGTCGGTCGTTGCCTGGAACAACGCTAGGACCAGCTCGTCCTTGGAGCCGAAGTTCGAGTAGAACGCCCCTCGGGTGAACCCGGCCTGGTCGCAGATGTCCTCCACGGAGGCGCCGGCGAAGCCGCGCTCGGCGAAGACTTCCAGCGCGCCTTCCAGTAAGCGGGCCCGGGTGGCGGTACGACTGCGCTTGGGTGTTTCCATAAGAGTAGGATACAGTTCTGTATTGAATACACAACCGTATTGAACTGCCTGAGAAAAAGATGGAGCTCAAGATGCAGCTCGAGGCCACCGGGGTCAGCGTGTTCGGTCCGCACGCGCCGATGCTGACCGGCACGTCGGTGTCGGTCGACGAGAAGCAGGTCATCCTGCTGACCGGCTACCCCGGCCCCGCGCACGTTGCTGCCGCGCTGGCGCTCTCCGGGCGGCTCAAGCCGGATACCGGCGAGGTCACCCTCCAGGGCTCCTCAGATCCCGCAGTGCTGCGTCGCCGGGTCGCTGTGGTCGACGCGCCAGGGATCACCGAGCCGGACGACGCACTGCCTGTTCAGACGGTTGTCGGCGAGGAGCTGGCGATGGCCGGCCACAAAGCCGGCCGGAAGGCCGTACTGCAGTGGCTGACGGAGCACGGCGCCGCCGAGCACGCCGACAAGCGCTTCGAGCACCTCCCCGTTGCCGCCCGCACCAGACTGCTCGCAGAGCTGACCGTGGCCCGGCCGGACGTGAAGGTCGTCATTCTGACGATGCCCGACCGCCATGGTGGCGATCCGCACGAGTGGTACGCGCTGGGCCGGGATCTGGCCGACCGGGGCTACGGAGTCCTGATCACGTGCGCAGATACGTCCGCCAGGTTGCTCGACGTACCCGCTGATCAAGTTGAGGAGATGAAGGCGTGACCGCGCTCCGGATGGCCCTGAGTGAGCTGCGGCGGCTGACCGCCGGCCGGCTGCCCAAGCTGGCCGTGATTGCCCTGCTGCTCGTCCCGGTCCTGTACGGCGGCCTGTATCTCTACGCGAACCACGATCCGTACGGCCGGCTCAACCAGATCCCGACCGCGGTCGTGGTCGAGGACGAAGGCACCACGCTGGCGACCGGCGAGAAGCTGAACGTCGGGCCGCAGGTGGCCGAGGAGCTGGTCAAGTCGAAGAGCTTCGGCTGGCACCAGGTCACCCGGGGCGAGGCGACCAAGGGCGTCTCGGACGGCAAGTACGAGTTCGCCCTGGTGCTGCCCAAGACGTTCTCCGGCGACCTGGCCTCCAGTGCGGAATTCAAGCCGCGGCAGGCAAACCTGGAGCTGCTGACCAACGACGCGAACAACTACATCGCGCACACCATCGCCAACCAGGTAGTTGCCCAGGTCACCAAGACTGTGGCATCGCAGGTGAGCGAGACGGCGGCGAGCAAGCTGCTGGCCGGCTACAACACCATCCACGGTCAGGTCAGCCAGGCCGCCTCGGGTGCTGCACAGCTTCAGGACGGTCTGGGCACGGCGTCCACTGGTGTGGGCAAGCTGCAGACCGGTGCGGGTCAACTGAACTCTGCACAGCAGCAGCTGTCCGCCGGTGCGACCAAGCTGGCCGCAGGCGCCGGCCAGGCGCAGCAGGGTGCAGCCAAACTGGCCACCGGTGCTGACCAGCTCGCTGACGGTCTGGGCACGCTCAAGAGCAAGACCGCGAGTCTCCCGAAGCAGACCAAGGCGCTGGCGAACGGCGCCGACCAGGTGGCCGACGGCAACGAGAAGATCGCCGGAGTGGGCCGTCAGGTCGCCACTGCGTCGAACGCGCTGGTCGGGGACCTCAAGGCCTTCGACAAGACGCTCGCTGCCCGTCTGAAGGCACAGGGCCTCAGCAACCACCAGATCAACCTCATCCTCGCCGAGACCGCCAAGCTGCGCGGTCCGGTCGTCCGGGCGAACACCAAGATCCAGTCGACGTCGGGTCAGCTCAACCAGCTCGCCGGTGGCGCCCGCAAGGTCTCCAACGGCGCTGCGGCGCTAGCCAAGGCCACACCGGCGCTGACGAACGGCATCAGTGCGGCAGCCAACGGCGCGCAGCAGCTCGACAGTGGCGCCACGCAGCTAAAGACCGGTCTGACGACCCTGCAGTCCGGTGCGAACCAGCTGGCCGCCGGTGAGAAGCAGGCTGTCGCCGGTCAGGGCCAACTCCTGACGGGTGTGAACAGCCTGGCCACCGGAGTGACCAAGCTGAAGGACGGCGCCACCCAGCTGAACACCGGACTGGCCAAGGGCGTCAAGGAGATCCCGAACCCGACCGCGGAGCAGCGCAAGGCAGTCGCCGAGACGCTGGGCGCACCGGTCGGCCTGCAGAACATCTCCCAGGCGAAGGCCGAGAGCTACGGCGCCGGTCTGGCACCGTTCTTCCTCTGCCTCGCCTGCTGGATCGGCGCCTACGTGCTCTTCCTGCTGGTGCGGCCGCTGTCCCCGCGGGCGCTGGCCGGCCTGCAGTCGCCGTTCCGGGTGGCGCTCGGCGGCTGGCTGCCGCCCGCCATCTTCGGAGCGATCCAGGCGACACTGGTCTTCACCGCAGTGACACTCGGCCTCGGCATCAACGCGGCACACCCGTGGCTGACCGTCGGCTTCCTGATCATCACCTCGGTCACCTTCGTCGCGATCCTGCACGCACTGGCCTCGTGGTTCGGTGCCATCGGCAAGTTCCTCGGCCTCGTGATGATGGTCGTCCAGCTGGTCAGCGCGGGCGGAACGTTCCCGTGGCAGACCATCCCCGCCCCGCTGTACTTCTTCCACCACGCGCTGCCGATGAGCTACGCGATCGACGGCGTCCGCCACCTCATGTATGGCGGCTCCACCGCCTCACTCGGCAAGGACCTGCTGGCCCTAGCCGCCTGGTTCGCCGTAGCGCTGGCCGCCTCCACCCTGGCTGCTCGCAAGCAGCGGGTGTGGCCGGCCAAGAAGCTCCAGCCGGAGCTGGCGCTCTAAGAGTTAACGAAGGTTGCAGTCTCGGTCAGTAGCTGATCGGTCGTCGGCTGGTCGAAGTAGGTGATGAGTGCCTCGTACACACCTGCTTCGGCCGCTGCCGGATCGACGACGTACCCGAAGTAGCCGTCGGTGTAGCCGACCACTCGGGTGATCGGATAGCTGCTCCGCTCCTGCAGGACCGCGCCGTGCAGAGCGAACAGCTCGACCGGCAGGTTCACCCAGCAGACGTCGCCCAAGGTGACCACGCTGACCGGCAGCTCGAGTTCGACGGGCAGTTCCACCGCAGCCATCCGCGCCTGACCCCGAGCGCCGTCCAGGCGGGTCTGCGCGATCCTGGCCGACGGATCCTCCACTCCACCGTGAATGGCCCGCTCCGAGGCCCTCACGATCGCTGCGGCGTCCTCTGTGGCAGGTAGGGATCGCACCGGCAGCCGAACCGTCGTACGACGGATGGTCGGCGCAACCTGGGGCAGTTCGAGCCCTGGCCCGGCTAGTGCTTCGCGGACTCGGGATGCGAGCAGCTCCCCCAGCCTGGTGATCTCTGCGGCACCACGTCCCTGCCGGGTGAAGCGAGGGCTGACGTCACCGGCCGCACCCTGCAGATAGCCGACCACCGCCGGCCCAAGCGCCGCTCGGGCCGCACCCGGCCAGTCAGCCGAGTACAGCAAGTTCTCCGGCCCGTACGTCGTCGGGTGGCAAGCGAAGTCGAGCAGCACCGCCCGCAGTGAGCCAGCCGGTGAGTGCAGTGCCAGCACACCGGCCGTGTTGTCGTGCGGACCGTCCGCCCGATGCCGGTTGGTCCCGACCCCGGTCACCTCAACCGAACGCCACGACGCCACCACCGCCTCCCGATCCAGTACGGCGTTCGCCACCGCCGAGATGAGTGGTTCGTACAGGTCCGCCTCACGCTCAGCCGGAATGACCGGGTGGATCTGGCCGGTCCACCCGCTCGGACCAGAGTGCGTGTGCGACGCCGAGACGACCACATGCGCTGCTGGGATACCAGCGGCCCGGCCGGCGGCGGCGGACAGTTCGGCGGTCAACTCTGCGCCAACCGCGATCGCGTCCAGGGTCAACCACAGCACGCCGGGATCGTTCGCCGTACTGAGCCAGATGAGGGTGGCGCGGAGTGGGTCAGCGGTACCGGCCGCGGTGGCGGTCCGGGCTGCGTACCCGTCCAGGCGGTGGCCTGGTGGGGGTGTGACGTCCAACGATGTCGCTGCTAGTAAAAGGTGTGTCACTTGAGGGCTCCTGCGGTCATACCGGCACTGATCTGCCGATGAAAAGCAAGGTAGACCGCGAGCACCGGAATGATCGAGATCGTCAGTCCGGCGAACAGTCCGGAGAAGTCACTGTGGTACCCCTGCGTCACAGCAATATTCGCCAGCCCCTGGGTGACCAGGTAGCGGTTCTCGTCGGTGTTCAGGACCAGCGGCAGCAGGTATTCGTTCCACATACCGAGGAACTGGAAGATGCCGATGCTCACGAGGCCCGGCCGGGCCAGCGGCAGCATGATGCGGAACAGCACGCCCCAATGTGAGCAGCCGTCGACGAGCGCGGCCTCGGCGAGGTCCTTGGACTGGGTCTTGAAGAACGCGGTCAGGAAGAACACCGAGAACGACATCCCGCCGGTGGCGTAGACCAGGATCAGTCCGAGATAGCTGTTCATCAGACCGAGGTTCTGCACCACGAAGAACAGCGGCACCAGCGCGAGGAAACCTGGGAACACCATGCCGCCGACAAAGACGTAGTACAGGGCCTTGCTGCCGGGGAACTCGAACTGGGCCAGCACGTACGCGACGGCGGCCGAGAGCAGCAGGCAGAGCAGGACGCCGCCGGTCACGACGATCACGCTGTTGAAGAAGTACCGGCCGATGTGTGACTCGTTCCAGGCGCGGGAGAAGTTGTCCCAGTGCCAGACCGACGGCAGACTCCACGGGCTGCGAAAGATGTCTGCGTCGGACTTGAACGAGCTCAGTACCGACCACAACAGAGGGAACAGCACCATCGCGGCCCAGACGAAGGCAAACCCCTGGCCAGCAACACGCCGAGTCATCGAGACACCCCTTAGTAGACGACTCGCTCGCGGCGGGTGAGCCGGAACGTGAGCAGGGTCAGGATCATGTTCAGTGCGAACAGCGTCACGCCGATCGCCGACGCGTAGCCGAACTTCCCGTACGAGAACGCGTTCGTGTACATGTACAGCGAGATCACCTGCGTGGCGTCGCCCGGACCGCCCGGACCGACCGACAGCACCTTGATCAGCGCGAACTGGTCCAGGGCCCCAATCACCAGGAACGCGATCGCGACCTGGACGGTGTTCCAGATCAGCGGCAGCGTGATCCGGAAGAATGACTGGAGCGGACTGGCGCCGTCCAGCAGCGCGGCCTCGTACAGCTCCTTCGGGATCGCGGCCATCGCGGCAGTGAACAGGACGACGTAGAAGCCGACCCCGCCCCAGACCACGACGGCCATGATCGAGGCGAGCGCGGTGTCACGGCCGCCGAGCCAGAGGTTGGCCAGATCGCCGAGCCCGATCGCGCGGAGGAAGCCGTTCAGCAGGCCGCTGCGCGGTTCGAAGATGAACTGCCACAGCACGCCGACCACTGCGATCGACAGCACGCTCGGGAAGAAGTAGACAACCTTGTAGAACTTCGCGCCGGGAATGCCGCCGCGGTAGTTGAGGATCGCGGAGAAGAACAGCGACAGCGTGACGATCACCGTCGGCAGACTGACCAGCAGGAACAGGTTGTGCCGCAACGCCACCCAGAACACCGGATCGTGGAACAGCGTGACGAAGTTGTCGAAGCCGATGTAGCGATAGCTCGCCGACAAGCCTTCCCAATCCGTGAATGCGATCGGAAAGGCTTGCAGGTAAGGCGAAACCACGAACACCGCATAGAGGCCGAGCGGAATCAGCAGCAGGCCGATGACGAAGCGGTACTTGCCGTGGTGCATCTCAGACGTGGTACTTCTTGATCGACGGATCCTTCGCGGTCTCGTCGGCGTACTTCTGCATCTGCTTGCTCCACTCGTCGGGCGTCTGGTCGCCGCTCATCAGCACGCCCACCGAGCTCTCGAAGTTGGTCAGCAGTTTCTGGTACCAGAGCCGGAACTGCCAGTCGCTGAACATGTTCGTCCCGGCCTCGTTGACGGCCTTCTGCATCGACGCGGCCGCGGACGACATCGGTACGCCGTCGGTGCCACCCTTCACGACAACCGGCGAGTTGGTCAGCTTGGCGAAGTTCTGCATGCACTGCTTCGACAGCATGATCCGCAGCAGCTCCAGGCCACCCAGCGGATTCTTGGCCTGAGCCGGCACGATCAGCGCGCCACCGGGGCCGCCGGTCACAGTCTCGTACGGCGCTTTGTCGTCCTTCGACCACCCTGGTACGGGCGCCATTGTCATCCCGAAGTCCTTCGGGGCGATGGTGCCGAGTTCGTTCTCCAGCCAGCCACCACACGGAATGAAGACGGCCTTGCCCTGGGCCCAGTAGGTCTGCGACTGCGTGTGCGACAGCGCCTGCGTTCCTTCGAGCAGGTAGCCCTTGCTCGCCAGCTCTTGGTAGCCCTCAGCGGCCTGGATGATCGCGGGATCGCGCCACGCGTTCGGTTCCAGGTTGTCGATCTTCTTCTTCAGCTCCGGACCGGCCGCCTTGTACGCCGTCATCAGCAACGGGTTGGCCAGGTAGCCGGGGAACTTCCCCTGGTACGTCCACGGCGCGAGCCCGGCCTTCTTGATCTCGGCGCAGAGCGCGATCATCTCGTCCCAGTGCTTCGGGTAGGTCCAGCCGTGCTTGTCCAGCAGCGGCTGGCTGTACCAGATCCCGCCGACGCCGAACACGTACGGCATCTCGTACTTGACCCCGTCGTACCGGCCGGCCTCGGCGACGCCGGGCAGCAGCGTGTCCTTCACCTTGACGCCCGGCTGGTCGAAGGACTCCATCTCGAGCAGCGGACCGAGATCGTAGAGCTGCTTCTTCGCCACCAGCGAGGCACCGTCGAGGCCGACGTTCTCGATCAGGTCGGGCGGTGTCCCCTGGATGAAGCGCGGCTGCAACTGCTGCTTGAGCTCCTGGCCGCTGGTCAGCTTCACGGCGGCCTGCGGAAACTCCTTGCGGTACAGGTCGAGCGGCATCTCGGTCCACTTCTTGCCATACCCGCCGTCGAAGTTGAAGAACTCCAGCGGCTTGCTGCCGTCGACCTTCGCCCCGAGGGTCGGCGCCGGGGCCGACTTCTCCACGACCGGCTTCGCACAGGACGCCAGCGCACCCACAGCCGGCGCCGCGAGCGCGACTCGGAGAAGGGTACGGCGATCGACCTTGCCGTCTGTGCTCATGTGACGCGTCCTCTCCAGGGATGTCGGTTGGGACATGGATACGCCCGCACGGCCGCGCTACGGAAGAGGATTCGATCTGGATCGACAAGATGGAGTAGACCACTCTGATGAGTTATGCGACGGGGATCGCGCTCACCAAGCGGGCGGTGATGTCCATCGGATTGGTGATCGCGTAACCGACCACGACGGCGTACGCGCCTGCATCGCAGACTGCACGGACGTCGTCCGGCGTACGAACCCTGCCTTCGGCAACGACCGGGCAGTCCAGCTCGGCCACGAGCCGACGGACCAGCTCGATGTCTGGTCCGCTCGGAGTATGCCCATTGGTATAGCCGGAGAGCGTCGATGCGACCAGGTCGGCGCCCGCGTCTCGAGCAGCGATACCGGCCGCGAGAGTGTCGACATCAGCAAGGACCGGTACGCCGAGTTCTGCGTGGATGCGGGCGATTTGCTGATCCAGCCGCTGTCCGTCCGGGCGTGGTCGCCGCGTTCCGTCGAGGGCGATCAGATCGGCGCCGGCGTGCACGATGTCGATGGCCGACTCAAAGGTTGGGGTGATGAAGACGCCGCTGGGGTCGCCGAGTTTCTGGATCCCGATGATCGGGAGATCGGTGACTTCGCGGATCGCGGCGATGTCTCTCGCGCCGTTCGCGCGGATCGCTCCGGCGCCGCCGGCTTCGGCGGCACGGGCCATCAGAGCCATCGATTCCGGGGCGTGCAACGGGTTGCCGGGGGCGGACTGGCAGGACACCACCAAGGTGCCCGGGGCAAGGGTTCTCATAGTTTCCTTTGAATGACCGTCAGATCGGCGTAGGGTCCTGGCGCGCTCGTTGCCAGCCGCTCCGCGCCATCCAGCGACGATCCGGCCGCTTCGGTCAGTTGGGCACGGGTGGACAGTTTCTGGCGGACGGGGTCGAGCAGTTGATCACCAGCACCCGCGAACAACCCACCAACACACGCCACCGGTACTGGTCCGTCGCCCGCCAGTTTCGCCACGGCTGCGTCAATCGTCTCGGCGATATCCGCGGCCGCTCGCGACAAGATGCCCTCGGCAACCACATCACCTTCCGCTGCACAGCGCAGTACCGACGGGGCGAACCGCGCGACATCGTCAACCAGCGTTGGTGAGCGGTAGAACGTCACCGGATCCAGCGCAGTATCGGCGAGCTTGGTGACCGCCCCTCGGCCATCCCGAGCCTTCTGCACGGCGACCAGCCCGGCGCGCCCGATCGCGAACGCACTCCCCGCGTCGCCGAACAGATACCCATGCCCGTCGAGCTTGTGCCAACTCCCGTCCCGATCGACCGCCAGACACACCAGCCCAGTCCCCGCAGCCACCACCACGCCGTACCCGTCGGCCAGGGCCCCCGCATGCGCAGTCACCATGTCCTGCGTCACTCGAACCTCATCCGCAGCCAGCAGGTCGAGCACCCTCCCAGCAAACGCCGCAGCCGCCCCCGGTTCCGGCGGAAAGCCGGTCAGCCCGAGCGCGACCACGCCAACTGGTTCCACCAGTCCTGCGTCGGCCGCGGCCTCGCGGATCGCATCCAGCATCCGCTCGTTCGCGGCTGCGCCGTGGGTGTAGCCGGGCCCGCTGCCGGTGCGGCCGGTGGGGAGGACGCGGAGGCGGAGGGCGGACTGGCCGCCGTCCACAGCGAGGTTGACCTTCATGCGGTGATCCAGTGGGAGTAGTCCTGCCAGGGAAGGTGCCAGCGATTGACCTTGCGGGTACGGCGGTCCTGGCCGGCGGCGTCGTTGGCAACCAGGCGCACGGAGCCCAGCTGCTCGTCGTACAGGACTGCTGGTGAGCCGGTGAACTGCAGGGTGCCGACCTGTTCCCAGGGAGTGTGGCCGCCGCGGACGTCGATCATCGAGCAGTGGTGGATGTGGTGGTCCTCGCCGAGCGCGTAGACCTCGATGGCGTTGGCGCCGAGGTTGAAGGCGACGACCGGCTCGTCGGCCAGGACCAGGTCGCCGATCTGCTGCCAGCGACCTTGGCCGACGCGGTCGTCGAGGTAGGTGTGGTGCAGATGCCCGTCGGCGCCGCGAACGTAGATCTCGTAGGCGCCCACAGGCTCGTTGCGCGCCCACACCGGCTCACCGGCTGCAACCAGCTCACCAAGCACAGCCTGTACGCCGTTCTGTGTCCGCACGACCCGACCATCGGGGCGCCGGGCGAAGGTGGCCGGTGCCGGTTGTCCAGCCTGGATCGCGTCGAATTCCGCCCGAATTGACGCCGACAGACTGGACAGACCGGCACCGGGGTCAGGTTCAGGGAAGAAGGTGTCCCCGGTCAGGTAGAGCATGGCGCCGACGATCGAGGGGGCGACCGACCAGCCGGTCTCCACGCAGTACGGGCCCCAGCCGAGGTCGGCGTTCGAGCCGAAGTACTCCCAGGACTCGAAGTCGAAGGCGCGCTGCCAGGTCCCGTGCAGCTGCTCGTCGTCCGGGTCGTCGATTTGGATCCGGCTCAGGTAGTCGAGCACGCCTTCCGCCAACTCCCCGAACACCGGCTCGCCGGTCACCCGATACGCCAGCGGCAGCGCCCAGGCCGCGAACGGCGTTCCGTACAGCTGATCCGTGACGCTGTCGCCGTTCACGGTGAAGATCGATGCCTCGTCGACCCCATATGCCTCGTTGCTCGGCGGGCACTTCCCGTCCCATTCGGCGAACCCGCCGTCCGGCCCCTGGCGACTCTGCAGGTACGCAGCCAGCGAGCGCATCGTCTCCAGATACAACGGCTTCTTCGTGTACTGATACGCGCCAACCAGCGGCAGCAGGAACCGCCCGGCCTCGCACGTCCGGCTCGTCTCCAACCGGGCCCGCGGATGACGACTCGCCATGTGATCGAGCCCACGAGTGGCAGTGTCGAGATAGCGCTGATCACCGGTCAACCCGTAGGCGTAGAGATACGCGCTTTGCGCCGAGCTCTGCCAATGCGAGGTGAGGTCCAGCCCGTCCTCGATCGGCGCCTGCGCGATCCCGTCCCAACCCTTGACCAGCAGAGTGGACGGCGTCCGCCACGGATCGACCTGCAGTCCGAGCTCGTCGCTCGCTGTCCGGATCAGCGCCTCGACGCCACGCAGACCGGGTGCGACATGACCCGACATCAAGGCAAACAACGAGATCCAGCCGTTGTCATCGGCAAACAAGTTGTTGGTGCCGGTCAGATCCGTCCGCGCACCTCGCGGTTCGAACGAGCCGAACAACTGGTTGCGGTCGGTGAGCTGTTCCTCCTCGACGACCAGCCGCATCAGATTGTCGGCGATCACCTTCCCCCGCGGGAAGTCGGCGAGGTCGGCGTACATGCGGAACGCGTGGGCAGTCTGGGTGAAGCAGTCACCCCGCGGTACCGGCCGGAACGGAAGCTTGCCCTCAGCATCGATCTCGTTCGAGAACCCTTCGGCGACGCCCTTCGAGCCATCGGGCGCGTCGTAGAACATCCCGGCCCGGTCATACCAGGCGATCGCCCGGTCGACCATCCGCCGATACCGTTCCGCCCGCGACCCAACCGCGACGGTGACCTGCTGATTCCCGGCAGTGAAGGTATGGTCCCCGTCGGCCAGGTACTGCGGCTCGGACTCGAACCGGCCAGGCTTCGTCTCCACCAGGTCGAGTTCCGCATCCGGCTTGATGTTCGACCGAACCACGAGCTTGACCGGCTCACCCGTCGCCACCCAGACTCGCGGCTCGGTGAACACCTCGAGATCCTCAGCCAGCTGCACCCCGGTCAGTTGCCCGATGATCACCTGCAGGAGGCGACGCCAACGCCGTACGGGCTTGTAGCGGCCTTTGACATGGTGACTGAGCGCGGTGGTTGCGTAGAGCAACCGGCCATCGCCGACCGGGATGTCGAGGAGCGCCGGGAAGGTGACCTCCGACGGCCCGAAAACCGCTTCATGCGTCCCGGCGATGGAACCGTAGCTGCACAGCTCGACCGCGTTGCTCGGAGCAACCACTTCCTGCGCCCGCGACGAATGCTCGTCGAGGATCTGCAGCGGCTCGATCCCGGCCAGCGCCGCGGTCGTGAAGATACGCTCGATATGCGCCGTCCGGATCTCCCCCGCCGGCAAGAACCCGGTGTCATCGAGGGCAAACTCCACGTACGCCGACCCGCCCGCGCGCACGTAGTCCGCCAGCCCGGTCACGTCCAGCGGCTCGGGCTCCGGATAACGCCCGGCCACCACGATCACTGCCTCGTACGACGAGAGGTCCAGCGGAAGGTCGTCGTACCGGGTCCAGGAGAGACCGGAGTGGTCGAGTGCGGCCGCGAAAGCGGCAGCGGGGCCCGGCGGGCCGATCACAGCGACAGGCGCAGATGCGGTCACCGCAACACTCTCCCCGACCGAGCGCAGCCGGTAAAGCACCTCAGGTAGACCACTCGGGCTCCATCCGCGCCCGAAAGTGGTCTACCCGCGACTTTCTTGAGGTGATCTAGCCTTCGAAGTTGGACATGACGTGCTTGATGCGGGTGTAGTCCTCGAGGCCGTACATCGACAGGTCTTTGCCGTGGCCGGAGTTCTTGAAGCCGCCGTGCGGCATCTCGGCGACGATCGGGATGTGGGTGTTGATCCACACGCAGCCGAAGTCGAGTCTTCTCGACATCCGCATCGCTCGGCCGTGATCGCGCGTGAAGACGGAGGAGGCCAGCCCGTACTCGACGCCGTTCGCCCACCGCAGCGCTTCGTCCTCGTCGGAGAAGCGCTGGACGGTGATGACCGGGCCGAAGATCTCGTCCTGGATCGCCTCGTCGTCCTGATGCAGACCGGACACGACCGTGGGCTCGAAGAAGTAGCCGCGGTCGCCGATCACGTGCCCACCAGTCTGTACGGCGGCATGGTCCGGAAGGCGGTCGACGAATCCGCGGACTCGGCCGAGCTGGTCGGCGCTGTTCAGGGCGCCGTACACGACATCGTCTTCGGGCTGGCCGGTCTTGGTCGACTTGGCCTGCTCGGTCAACGCAGCGACGAAATCGTCGTGGATCCGCGGGCCGGCGAGCACGCGGGTGGCCGCCGTACAGTCTTGGCCTGCGTTGAAGTACCCCGCACCGGCGATCGCCTCGGCGGCGGCCTCCAGGTCGGCGTCGTCGAACACGATGACCGGTGCCTTGCCGCCGAGCTCGAGGTGGGTGCGCTTCAGCTTGCGGGCGGCTGACGAGGCGACCTCGCGCCCGGCCCGGACCGAACCGGTGATCGCGACAAGCTGCGGGATGTCGTGCTCGACCAGCGCGCGGCCGGTGTCACGGTCGCCGCAGATGACGTTCAGTACGCCTGGCGGGAGGAACTCGTTGCAGACCTCAGCCAGCAAGACGGTCGAGGCCGGGGTGGTGTCGCTCGGCTTGAGGACGACAGTGTTGCCGGCCGCGAGCGCGGGGGCGATCTTCCAGATCGCCATCATCAACGGGTAGTTCCACGGGGTCACCTGGCCGACGACGCCGATCGGCTCACGGCGGATCCAGGAGGTGTGGCCGGGCATGTACTCGCCTGCGGAGCGGCCTTCGAGGACGCGGGCAGCGCCGGCGAAGAAGCGCAGCTGATCCACGCACGGCGGAAGCTCTTCGCTCGCGGTGAGCGCGAGCGGCTTGCCGGTATTGCGGCTCTCGACCGCGACGAACTCGTCCGCGCGCTGCTCCATCGCGTCGGCGATCTTGAGCAACGCGCGTTGGCGATCGGCCGGCGTACTGTCGCGCCAGCTCTCGAACGCTTTGGCCGCCGCCTGCATTGCCTGGTCGACATCCTCAGGACCGGATAACGGCGCCTGGGTGTACTTCTCCCCGGTCGCGGGCGCGATCACGTCGTACGTGGCTCCGCTCAGGGCGGCGACCGGCTTGCCGTCGATGTAGTTGTGCAGGGTCACGAGGCGTCCTCTCTCATGGTGCCGAAGACGGATTCGCCTTCGACGTAGGTGGCCCGGACTCGGGCGGTGTTGATCTCGTCGGTGGGTCGCGTGAACGGGTCGCGGTCGAGGATCGCGAGATCCGCGAGGGCGCCGACCGCGATCCGGCCGGTGTCGTCGGCGTGGTTCACCCAGGCGCTGCCTTGGGTGTACGCGCTGAGCGCGGTCGCGAGGTCGATGGCTTGTTCGGGGAGGAACGGGTCGTCGGTCGCCTCGGTACGGCGATTGACCGCGACGTGGATGGCTTCGAGCGGATTCGGGCTGGAGACAGGCCAGTCGGAACCGGCGACCAGTCGGGCTCCGGTGTTCTGGAGGGACTTGAACGGGTACTGCCAGCCGGTCCGCTCGGGGCCGAGGAAGGGGATGGTCAGGTCGTTCATCTGCGGTTCGTAGACGGCCCAGAGCGCCTGCATGTTCGCGGCGACGTTGAGCTTCTGGAACCGCGGGATGTCGTCGGGATGAATCACCTGCAGGTGGGCGATATGGTGCCGGTTGTCGTTGGATCCGTTGCGGGCTTGGGCTTCCTCGAACGCGTCGAGGGCTTCGCGCGCGGCGCGATCGCCGATCGTGTGCACATGAACCTGGAAGCCGGCGGCGTCCAGCTGGGTCACGTGCTCTTTGAGGGCTTGGGGGTCGACGAATGAGATGCCGCTGTTGCCGGTGCGGCAGCCGCACCCATCGAAGTACGGATCGAGCATGGCGGCAGTGTGGTTCTCGGCGACACCGTCTTGCATGATCTTGACCGACCTGGCGCGGAATCTGTTGTGCTGCAAGGCTTTTCGGCGCTCGATCAGGTCGGGGATCTGCTCGGCGCCGCGATCGCGTTCCCACCATAAGGCGCCGTTGACGCGAGCGGTGAGACGACCGGATTGGGCTAGCTCGACGTACGCCGGGGTTGCGTCGCCGAGGTTGGCGTAGGCGCCGAGGATCGCGTCCTGCCAACCGGTGATGCCGAACGAGTGCAGATAGGCCTGCGCATCCAGGAGCGCGGCGACCGCTTCGGAGTGGTCGGCCGGTGGGAGCAGGCGGCTGACGAGGCGCATCGCGCCTTCGTGGAGGGTGCCGGTCGGGTTGCCGTCGGCGTCGCGCTCGATCCGGCCGTCGGGCGGATCGGGGGTTGTGGCGTCGATACCGGCCAGTTGGAGGGCTTTCGAGTTGGCCCAAGCGCCGTGATGGTCCGCGTTGACGAGGAACGCGGGGCGGTCGCCGGTGACCGCGTCCAGATCGCTTGCGAACGGCGTACCGCCGGGGAAGTCGGGTTGCTGCCAACCGCCGCCCTCGATCCACTCGCGCCCTGGGTATTCCGCGGCGTACGCGGCGATCTTCTGCTGGTACTGCAGGAGGCCGCTCAGCGGTGAGAGGTCGCAGTGCGCGCGCTCGAATCCGCCCTGAAGCGGGTGGACGTGTGCGTCGACGAAACCGGGGAGCAGCAGGCCGCCCTCCAGATCGACCACCTCGGCACCGCCGCTGCGCTGGCCGACATCCGGTCCGATCGCGGCGATCCGGCCGTTCCTGACGGCGACCGCGAGACCTGGCCGGTACGTCGTGCCGTCGAACACGGCGCCGTTGACGAACAGGGTGTCCACTGAGCGCGCCTTTCGCAGTACGGAATCCGAACCAGATGTGCTTGTCGGATGATGACATCGACACCCTATCGGCTTCTAGGGCACGAAATCACTTGCCAGAGTGAAGTTTGCCGGGCAGGATGGCGATCAACCACAACGCTTTGAGACGAGGGATCCGACATGTCGTCCGACACGATCGGCGATGCCGAATTCGCCAAGCTGCAGCAGTCTGCGCGCGACCACCTGTGGATGCACTTCACCAGGATGTCGAGCTATGACAAGGCCGAGGTACCGGTGATCGTCCGCGGGGACGGCGCCTACATCTACGACGCTCACGGCAAGCGCTACCTGGATGCGCTCGCCGGGCTCTTCGTAAACCAACTGGGCCACGGGCGCACCGAGCTCGCGGAGGCCGCGGCCAAGCAGGCTTCCGAGTTGGCGTTCTTCCCGCTGTGGTCCTATGCGCACCCGAAGTCGATCGAGCTTGCCGAGCGGGTTGCCGGGTATGCGCCGGGCGATCTGAACCGGGTGTTCTTCACCAGCGGTGGCGGCGAGGCCGTTGAGACCGCCTGGAAGCTCGCGAAGCAGTACTTCAAGCTGACCGGCAAGCCCGGGAAGCACAAGGTGGTCAGCCGGGCGATCGCCTATCACGGCACGACGCACGGCGCGCTGTCCATCACCGGGCTGCCGGACCTCAAGGCGCCGTTCGAGCCGCTCGTTCCGTCGACCTTCCGGGTGCCGAACACGAACTTCTACCGGGCACCGATTCATGGTGACGACGAAGAGGCCTTCGGCCGCTGGGCCGCCGACCAGATCGCCGTCGCCATCGAAAACGAAGGCCCGTCCACTGTTGCAGCTGTGTTCTTGGAGCCCGTGCAGAACGCCGGCGGCTGCTTCCCGCCGCCGCCGGGGTACTTCCAGCGGGTCCGCGAGATCTGCGACGAGTACGACGTACTGCTCGTCAGCGACGAGGTCATCTGCGCCTTCGGCCGCCTCGGCACGATGTTCGGCGCCGAACGGTACGACTACCAGCCCGACATCATCACCTGCGCCAAAGGCATCACCTCGGGCTACTCGCCCCTAGGCGCAGCCATCGCCACCGACCGCTTGTTCGAGCCGTTCTCGAAGGGCGACACCACGTTCGCCCACGGCTACACCTTCGGCGGCCACCCCGTCTCCGCCGCGGTCGCGCTGACCAATCTGGACATCTTCGAGCGCGAAAACATCAACGAGCACGTCCGGGACAACGAGGGGGCGTTCCGGGCCACGCTCGACAAGTTGCTCGATCTTCCGTTGGTCGGCGACGTCCGCGGCGCCGGCTACTTCTACGGCATCGAACTCGTCAAGGACAAGACCACCAAAGAAACCTTCAACGCCGACGAGTCCGAGCGCCTGCTCCGAGGGTTCCTGTCGAAGGCGTTGTTCGACGCCGGCCTCTACTGCCGAGCCGACGACCGCGGCGACCCCGTCATCCAGCTGTCGCCGCCGTTGATCTGCGACCAGACCCACTTCGACGAGATCGAGTCAATCCTCCGCACAGTCCTCACCGAAGCCGAATCCAAGCTGTAGCTGTCGGGGTCAGTCGCCCTCGGGCAGCTCAACAGTGGGCAAGACCAGGTGGAACTGGGCGGTCAGGGTCACCACCTGGACGTCGACCTCGTAACCCGGCCGGCTAGTCGCCGAGGCGCGTCGGTCCTCCGGCGCGCCCTTCACGTTGGCGTTTCCGCCCGACACGTCCGCGTTGACCGTGGCGCCGAGGACGTTGGCGTGGGTAGCAAGGTGCAGGTTGTTGAGACTGCCGTCGATGAGTCCCGCGCTGGCCACGGTCGGCGCGGACAGCGCCGCGGCAACGAAGGCGCCCAGCACTGCTGTTGTCAGGCCGGCGGCGATGCGATGGGTCAGGTTCTTCATAGGTGTCCTCCAGAGCGATGTTGTGAACAAACCGAGCACGTCTGCCGGAGGCGGCCGAACCAGACCGCACAAACCGTAGTCAACCGCTCACAGAAAGAACAATCCGATCTCCGCCAGACCGTGGCCGGTTGCACGAAGCTGCAAGCGGCTGGGCTGCCTGTATCCCCGGTGCGTGCGCTACTTTTTCTTCACGTGCTGGCGGCAGGGGTGATCGTCAGGCGCTCTTCCCTGGGGAACACTCATGCGCAAACTCGCTGTCGCCGTGGCTGCTGCCGCGATTCTCACGACCGGACTGCAGGCTCCGGCTTGGGCCGCCGCTCCGGAGGCACCGACCGACTTCAAGATCTCGCTCGAGTACACGCAGCTGGAGCTGGCCTGGAAGGACGACAACGCCAAGAACGTCGTCTACGTCGAGCGGGAGGGGCAGGCGCCGTACGTCCTGACGACTGTGGCCGCGACCGCCGCGAACAAGTTCTCGCTCCCGGGCTACGAACTCAAGGAGTCGGACAAGACGCGGTTGATCGTCAAGAGCGAGGTCGACGGTGTGCTGAGCACAGGTGCCGTATCGGCGTGGTTCGACACGCATCGGCCCGCCCGGCTGGTGCTGCTGGACGCCAATCCGGAGGGTCCTGAGCACACCAAGCTGACCTGGAAGGCGGAGGAGCTCCCAGACTCCACGCCAGGCGACCCGCTGGACTTCTCCTACACCAACACGACAGTCAGCTACACGGTTGCCACGCCCGGGCACCACTACATCGACCACTTCCCGGCCAGTGCTGGTTACGGCTTCATTCGCACCGCGCTGTACCCCCGGCCGTTCGAGATCAGCATGTTTGCCTGGAACGAGTGGGGCGCCAGCAAGCGGGCGGCCAAGGCGGTCCGGCTGGGGACGCTCGGCGCCCGTACGACGGTTCCCGCGACGGCGACGTACGCGTCGCGACTCGGTATCAAGAGCACGATCGACCTGTTCACCGGCGAGGGCCGTGAGGAGCGCGCGAGCGGTATCCCGGTCGAGCTCCAGGCCCGCCGCGACGCCAAGGACGCCTGGAAGACCGTCGGCCGGTACGCCGGTAACACCACAACCGCCTTCGACACCGGAATCGCTGCCCTGGGCAACCGTCAGTACCGGCTGTTCGTCCCGGCCCGCAAGGTCGTCAGCACCAACGTCATCGCGCTGACCCCGGCCGCCTCCACGGCGGTCAAGTCGTCGACCACACTGGCCAAGTTCACCGCGGCCGGCTTCACCCAGCCAACCGCCCAGGTCGGCACCACGGTCAAGCTGTCGGTGAAGATCCAGCCCGCCAAAACAGTACAAGCCACCCTGCAGCGCTGGGACGGCAAGAAGTGGCTCAACGGCGCGAAGATCCAACTCACCAAAGGTTCGGCACTAGTCCTGATCAAGGCCGTCGGCCGCGGCACCACCTCCCGCTACCGCGTCACCGTCCCCGCAATACTGTTCAACGACCTCACCATCAGCGCCACCGCCAGCCCCACCTTCACCCTCACCGTCCGCTGACCTCCTTTCCACGGGAGTGCCGGCGGAAAAAGGGTTGGCTGCTGGGTCCCACGGACCGCGATACTCCCTTCGGGCGGGAAGGGTTCCATGAACGAGTTTGTGTGTTCGCGATGTGGCGCCGTACTGACGGCTGCTTTGTCGCGGGTTGCGCTTCCCACTCACGCGCATCAGCAGTATGGGCACGAGATGTTGCCGGCGCTGATGGCGGAAGGAACGTACGCCGTCGACCCCGAGCCGTCCGGGCAACCATGGCGGTTGTGGGACGACGTCGGAGCAGCGGGAGCCGCGACCCGGGGCGTATTCGCACCCGTGTTCTCGCTGTGCTTCGGTGCACCAGGAGCCGTCGTAGTCGCTCCTGGCGATATCCGCGGTACCGTCCTGATCCCGGAGCGCTGCGACGGGTACTGCATGGGTTTGGACGGCAGAGACGGGCCTAACCTCGCCTGTGCCCAGTGCGGACAGCCAGTCGCGACCCGGATCGACGACTGCTCATTCTGGCAGGCCGTCTGGTTCGAGTCGGCTGCCGTCCGCCGCGTCTCTTCCGGCGGACCAGCCCGACTGCTCGCCTGGGAAGAATTGGTCAACACGCTGCAGCTCGAATCGCCGATCGAGCCGCTGGGCGCCTGGAGTGCGCGCTGGGAGGCAGCCATCGGGGTGGCCTTGGCCCACCTGCTGACGGTCTCGAACGGCAGTCCCGTTCGGGTGCCGGACGGGCTGCTCGGCAAAACCCTCGGCCGCGCGCACGACGCCCTGATCCCACCCGGGGCAATTCCTCGGCAACTGGTCCTCGCCGGGCCAGGCCTTCCTGCACCTCACCAAGATGCCGGCATCGCGCTCGTTCCGATGCATCCTCAGACGGGCCTGGCCTGGCAGCCGACCGGGACCGCTGCGCCGGTTCCGCTGGATGCCGACGTATGGATGTATCTGGCCTTCCACGAAGGCCGATCGTGTGTTCCGGCGACCGGCGGCATACCCGAAGGCGTCCTGCGGGATGACCCGTTGCCAATGGTTCCGCGGGCACTGTTCGCCCCTGACGTGAGCGTCTTCCTTCACACCCTGGCTCGGCTGCCTGCAGTTCGTGAACCATGGCTGCGCGCCATCTTCGACCGTGCCACGCAAGAGCGCTTCTGGTTGTTCTGAGTTGCGGGCCCACTTCGGCGAGATGCACGGTCTTGGTCGAGGCGGAATCCAAGCTGTAGCTGGGCCTTCATGCCGAAGGGCCCCGGTGCCGAAGCACCGGGGCCCACAGGGGTTGTTGGATTATCACCATCTACCGGCCGTGAGGCCGGCCTTGCATGTCCGCAGCGCGCCACGTAAAGGCCGTCACTGCAGGGATCGCTGAATGCGTAACCGAAGACCACCTTCTTCCGATGGAACCACGGCACCCGCCCGGCGAAGTACTGGCACTGGCGGGCGATCCGACGGTGTGAACCCTTCCCTTCTCTCTCGAAACAACAACTTCAACTGCAACTACGAGAACGGAACTGCGTACTGCAACTACGTACTGCGAAAACGGAACTGCAACTGCGTACTGCTCTTTCGATCGTCAAGCCCGGAACCTCGATCGACCACTGGCTCCACAGACTCTGACCCTGGCGCGAAACCCGAGCCCCTTCACTGATCGGCCCGGCGGAGTCCGCCGTCGTACTACCACAAAACACACTCTTGGACAGAACGTTAGCTGTCCACCTCAGCCTTGCTGTTCTTCTCTGTCAACACGAGGAACATTACACAGGCCAGACAGCAATGTCTAATCCCGCCACGATAGATATTTGCCCCGCACCGACCGAGCTTCAGCCGTCGGAGTCCACGCGAGTGAACCCAGCGTGTCGAGTGGAAGCACCGTGTTGCCGGCAAACGCTTGTCGGCGACATGGTTGGCACACTCGGCGAGCAGAATGCGTTCACTCACCCAGTGGGTTCAGTCGGCGCGAAGTTCCGGCGCCCGGTGGGTTCAGTCGGCGAGCACACCCGCGCAAAGGTGGGTTGGCTTCCCTTTGTGCACGAAGGTCGTCTTTGGGTAGCCACCAACCAATTTTGGGGTCCGCGGATGGTTGGTGGGTGCCCAAGGATGGGCGGTGGGCACGAAGGTGAGGGGGACCGTAGGAGGTGTCCACAGGGTTTGGGAACGGGGCGTTGACATCGTTGTTTTGAGTGCGATGGTGGGTTTGCAAGTCTTCCGCGTCCGCCCCCACTCTTTGCGGAGATCACATGCGAAAACTCCTTGCTGTGTTGGTTCCTCTTGCCCTGTTGCTGGGCATCCCGACTACGAACGCTGTGGCGTCCGAGGACGCTCAGGCGCCGGCGACGATTCACAACGTCACCTTTGTGAATCAGACCGGGCAGACCATCTGGATCGGTGCTGCGGTGAATGCCGACAGCTCGGTCAACATGAGTGGGTTGCCGACGTTGGCCAACGGGCAGTCGGCGACGGTGACGATTCCGGAAGGTGCTTGGCCGTATCACTGGCGCGGGAAGTTCTTCGGGCGCCAGGGGTGTACCGGGCAGTCCGGGTCGACGTTCAAGTGTGCGGTGGGTGACTGTGGTCCATACGCGGACCGGTGCACGCTGGGCGAGCAGCCGACGAGTTTGGCGGAGTTCAACTTCGACCAGAACGACGGACTCGCGCCTTGGTACAACGTCAGTTATGTGAACGCGTTCTCGCTGCCGATCACGATCCGGGCGAACAACGCGCAGGGTGGACCGCCGGAGTGCGAGACGATGGGGTGCGCCGAGAACCTGTTGCCCTACTGCCCGCAGGTGAACAAGCGGGTCGGTACGAACGGCACCACGCCGTACTGCCTGAACCTCGATCGCGACAACAAGACGGCGTACAGCAATGCGCTGAGCTCGCGCTGCCCCAAGGCCTACGCGTGGTCCAAGCAGGACGCTGAGGGCGGCAACCAGACCGTTCGCCAGTGCCGCAACTGCAGCGGTTTCACGGTGACGTTCCACGGGGTCTAAGACCCGGACCGCCAGCACTGATCAAGTCCGCGACACGCCGACGACGCGCCCCCGTTCGTCGGCGTGTCGTTGTGTTGGACAGTGGTGGCGGTCCGCTTTAGAAATCGAACCCCAACCCCAGGCGGTCCAACGTTCGGAGCCAGAGGTTGCGGTGGCCGGCGTGGGCGTCGGCTTGGGACATCGACCAGCGGGTGAGGTGGATGCCGGCCGCGCGGATGGGTTCGGGCGGAAACGGGAGCGGCTGGGTGCGGACCATCTGGAGAGCGGTGCGTTCGGTGGTTTCGCGGTAAAGGTGGTCGAGGATGACGTCGGCGCCGAAGCGGGTCGCTGCCACGCCTAGGCCCGTGTAGCCGAGCGCATAGGCGGTTCGCCCGGCGTGCGCCGTACCGAAGAAGGCGCAGAAGCGTGTACTGGTGTCGATGACACCACCCCAGCGGTGCGTGAAGCGGAGGCCTTCCAGTTGCGGGAAGGTCGTGAAGAAGTGTTCGGCGAGCATGGTGTGGATGGTGTCGCGCTGCTCGTACGCCGGATTGATCCGGCTGCCGAAGTGGTAGAGCGGCGTGTACCCGCCCCAGATGATCCGGTTGTCGCGAGTGAGCCGGTAGTAGTGGAAGAGGTTCGATGCGTCGCCGACGCCTTGGCGGTTCTGCCAGCCGATGCTGGCTAGCTGCGCAGGCGACAGCGGTTCGCTCGCGAGCACGAGGTCGTAGACCGGAACAGTGAAGAGCCGCAACCGGCGCAGCAACGACGGAAAAGCGTTGGTGGCAAGGGCAATCCGGGATGCCCGCACCGAGCCCGACACGGTCGTGAGCCGACCGGAGTGGAGCGCAGTCACTCGGGTGTATTCGTAGATGCGAACCCCGAGATCAAGGCACGCCTGCCGCAATCCCCACGCCAATCGAGCAGGTTCGACGAGCGCGGTCGAGTGCGGGTCGGACAGAGCGCCGAGATACGTGGGTGAGTCGAGCTCCGCCCGTACGGCGTCCTGATCCAGCAGCACGGCACCTGGTCGACGAGCGACTTCCTCGGCCAACTCCGCCAGGTGATGGGGTGAGGTGGCGACCGTGAGTTCACCGGTACGACGCCAGTCGCAGTCGATGCCAAGTCGCGCGATCGTGGCGCCGATCGCGTCGAGGTTCTCGGTGCCGAGCCGTTCGATCGTGGCGAGCTCATCGGGCCAGCGCGCGAGACCGTTCCCATACCCGTGGGTGAGGCTGGCATCGCAGAAGCCGCCGTTCCGCCCACTAGCGGCGGAACCGCAGGTGTTCGCCTCGAGCAGCACGACATCGAGGTTCGGAAAGCGCTCCTTGGCGCGCAACGCGGTCCACAGGCCGGTGTAACCGCCGCCGACGATCGCGAGGTCGGCGGTGATCGGTCCGGTGAGCGGAGGCAAGGGGTCGGGCGCCGACGGATCGTCCAGCCAGAGGACCTCCGGAGCAGCGTCAACCAGCGCTGCCCGGACGCTCACCACTCGACGCCGCGGCTCATCGCGCACTCCGGGTCCGACGGCGGCGGGTGAGTTCGCCGGCTAGGACGAAGACGAGGGCCAGCAGGAACATCGCCGTACCGATGACGTTGATCTGTGGCGGGATGTCGCGCTGAGCAGAACCCCAGACGTACATGGGGAACGTGACCGTCGTACCGGCGTTCAGATTGGTGATGATGAAGTCGTCGAACGACAGCGAGAAGCTCAGCAGGGCGGCGGCCATGATGCCGGGGAAGACGAGCGGGAACGTCACTCGCCAGAAGGTCTGCCACTCGTTGGCGTAAAGGTCCATCGCCGCTTGTTCGAGGCGGCCGTCCATACCGGCCAGGCGGGCCTTCACCGTGACCACGACGAAGGACAGACAGAACATCACGTGCGCGATCAGGATCGTCCAGAAGCCGAGCTTGCCGCCGAAGCCGCTCGACACGAAGAGCGCGAGCAGCGATGAGCCGAGCACGATCTCGGGCGATGCCATGGGGAGGAAGATGAACAGGTTCGTCGCCGACCGGCCGCGGAAACGGTGCCGGACCATCGCGAACGCCATCAGCGTGCCCAGCGCGGTCGCGACCACGGTGGCCAACAGGCCGATCCGCAAGCTCGTCGACACTGCGTCGCACAGCCCGTACGGCTGACACGGGTGCAGCCAGTTGTCCCAAGTGAAACCGTCGAACGTGTACGACAACCGGCTCTTCGGCTGGTTGAACGACATCAGCATCACGACGACGATCGGCGCGAACAGATACAGCAGCACGACCAGTCCGAGCACCATCACGAAGTGCCGCCCGATGAACCGCCCGACGCGCGTCATACGAGCTCATCCGTTCCGGCTCGCCGTACATAGATGAGAACCAGTACGACGATCGCCGCCATCAGCGTGACCGACAACGCGGCTGCGGTTGGGTAGGCACCGGCCGCGAACAGTCGCTGGATGTCGTTGCCGATCATCCGCTGCTTCGGCGTACCGAGTAGTTGGGCGTTGATGTAGTCACCGGCCGCCGGGATGAACGTGAGCAGGGTTCCCGCGACCACGCCCGGCATCGACAACGGCAACGTGACAGTCCGGAAGGTCGTCACTGGGCCGGCGAACAGGTCGCCGCCGGCCTCGATCAGGCGGCGGTCGATCTTCTCCAGGCTCGCGTACAGCGGCAGCACCATGAACGGCAGGAAGTTGTAGGTCAGGCCGGTCACGACCGCGGCCGTTGTCGCCAGCAACCGTCCGTCTGGGCCGAGGATGTGCAGCCATTGCAGCGCGCCTACGACGAAACCGTTGTCGCTCAGCAGCAGCTTCCACGACAGCGTACGGATCAGGAAGCTGGTGAAGAACGGCGCGATCACCAGCGCGAGCATCAGGTTCTTCCAGCGCCCGGCCTTCATCGCGATCGCGTAGGCCAGTGGATATCCGAGCAGCAGGCAGAACGCCGTTGTCAGCAAGGCATACCAGAGCGATCTGCCGAATGGCTTCGCATAGTCGACCATCGTCGTACCGAAGTTCTGCCAGTGCCAGGTCATCGAGAAACCGTTCTCGATCGACCCGTTCGGATCGTACAAACTTGCTGCTAGCAACGAAACCAACGGCACGACGAAGAACAGCAGCAGCCAGAGGCCGCCCGGGAGCAACAGCAGGTACGCCGTCAGTTTTCGCCCGGACCGCTCCGGCGGCGGCACGGGGTCCGCCGCCGAGGCGGCGCCGAGCTGGCCGACGGCGCTCATTCCACGTCCTCGACCCCGGCCAGCGCATCCTGGGCGGCGTCCAGAAGGAAGCTGTGCGCCGGTCGCCAGTGCAGGTCGACCGGGTCTCCGGCGACGAAAGCTTCGCGGGCGCCAGTGTTCTGTTCGAAGACCGTGAGCTCCTGACCCCACGGTAGTTTCGCCAGATATTGCGTACTGACGCCCACGTAGCTCACGTCCGTGACGACTGCGCCACGAAGCTGATTCACCCCGTCGCCCTCTTCGGAGCCGGCCGCGGCCAGGAACACCTTCTCCGGCCGAATCCCCAGCCAGACCTCGCCTTCGGTGACCCGGCAACGCGCAGTCGGTACGACGACCTTGCGGCCCTGCACCTCGACGATCAGGTTCTGGTCGGCGTGGCCGATGATCGCGCCGCGGATCAGGTTCGACTGGCCGAGGAAGTTTGCTACGAAGGTCGTGGCGGGCAGGTCGTAGAGCTCGGCCGGACTGCCCAGCTGCTCGATCCGGCCGGCGTTCATCACCGCGATCGTGTCGGCCATCGTCATGGCCTCTTCCTGATCATGGGTGACGTGCACGAACGTGATGCCGACCTCGGTCTGGATCCGCTTCAGCTCCAGCTGCATCTGACGGCGGAGCTTCAGGTCGAGCGCGCCGAGCGGCTCGTCGAGCAGCAGCACCTGCGGCCGGTTGATCAGGGCACGGGCCAACGCAACTCGTTGCTGCTGGCCACCAGATAGTTGCCCTGGGCGTCGTTTGCCGTAGTCGTTGAGCTCGACCAGGTCGAGCATCTCCTCGACCTTCGGCTTGAAGTCCTTGATCTTGCGGCGTTTCAGCCCGAACGCGACGTTCTCGAAGATGTCGAGATGCGGGAACAGCGCGTAGTTCTGGAAGACCGTGTTCACCGGCCGCTTGTACGGGCGCAGTCCGCTGATCTCGTCGTCGCCGAGCCGGATACTTCCGGCGGTCGGTTCCTCGAGCCCCGCGATCATCCGCAGGGTCGTGGTCTTCCCGCATCCGGATGGGCCCAGGAGCGCGAAGAACGTGCCGGCTGGGACGGTCAGATCAAGGTTGTCGACGGCTCGATGACCCGCAAACTGCTTGCTGATTCCGGTGAGTACCAGGTCACTGGTCATGTCAGCCCCCGATGGCGAGGTTGAAGTCGGTTTCGTAGAGCTTCGCCTTGGCCGTATCGAGTGGCATGAACGACGAGGTCTTCGAGAGCATGTCCTGGTCAGGGAAGATCAGTGGGTTGTCGACCAGCTCCGGATCGATCTGTTCCATCTCTTTCCGGGCGCCCTCGACCGGACAGATGTAGTTCACCCAGGCAGCCAGTTCGGCCGCGACCTTCGGGTCGTAGTAGTAGTTCATCAAGGCTTCGGCATTCGCCTTGTGGGTCGCCTTGTTCGGCACCAGCATGTTGTCCGACCAGAGGTTGAGTCCCTCTTCCGGTACGACGAACTTGATGTCGGCGTTGTCTGCTTGGAGCGCCAGCACGTCGCCGGACCACGCCATACAGGCGGCGATGTTGCCGTCGTTCAGGTCCTGCACGTAGTCGTTGCCGGTGAAGCGGCGGATCTGGCCGGAGCCGACGGAGTTCTCCAGCTTCTCCAGCGCCTTGCTCCACTCGGCATCGTTGAACTTGGCGGGATCGGCGCCGACCAGGCGCAACATGATCGCCATCGTGTCCGGCATCTCGGACAGCATCGTGACTCGGCCCTTGAGCTCGGACTTGCCGAGCAGGTCGGCCCAGCTGCCGACCTCGCCGGTGACCTTGGCGTTGTAGGCGATCCCGGTCAGCCCGCTCTGCCACGGCACGCTGTAGTCGCGGTTCGGGTCCCAGCGCGGAGCCTTGAGCTGCTTGAGCAGGAACTTGTCGACGTTCGGCACCTTGGCGTGGTCGAGTTTCTGGATCCAGCCGAGGCTGACCATCCGGGCGGCCATCCAGTCGGTCAGCACGAAGATGTCGCGGCCGCTGGCCTGACAGGTACCGAGCTGGTCGCGGACCTTCGCGTAGAACTCGGAGTTGTCGTTGACGTCCGCGGTGTAGGTGACCTGGATACCGCTCTGCTTCTGGAACGCGTCCAGCGTCGGCAGCACGGTCTTGCCGTTGACCTTCTCGTCGGACTCGTCCATGTAGCTCGGCCAGTTCGAGAAGTTCAGCGCCTTCTGGGTCCCGGAGAGATCGGTGCTGATGCACTTGTCCGCGCTCTGCCGCGCGGGCGGGATCCCGCAGGCCGCGAGGGCGCCCGCACCGAGCGCACCGAGGCCGAGACCGCGCAAGACCGTCCGGCGGCCGACGATCGAGGTCTGACGAGGCCTCACACCAACCTCCTTTACAGGGGCTTTCGCGGTGGATAATGTCAAAACATTGCGACGGAGACAAGGGATTCCGTAGCAAACTCAGATTTTCACAACGAATTCCGCTTCGATGGGTAGGATCAGGCGCGTGGCAGTACGAACGGGGCACCCCGAGAAGAACCAAGGTCTGCTCGACGAGACCTCCAAAGCGATCATCGAACAGCTCCAGGTCGACGGACGGCGCTCGTACGCCGCGATCGGGAAAGCCGTCGGTCTGTCCGAAGCCGCTGTCCGGCAGCGGGTCCAGCGGCTGACCGACGCCGGCGTGATGCAGGTGGTCGCCGTCACCGATCCGCTCGAGCTCGGCTTCGACCGGCAAGCGATGATCGGCATCAAGGCGGAGGGTGCGCTCGAGCCGATCGCGGATCAGCTGGCGGCGATGGACGAGGTCGAGTACGTCGTCATCACCGCCGGCTCCTTCGATCTGCTGATCGAGGTGTTGTGCGAGAGCGACGAGCACCTGCTGCAGGTGCTGTCGGAGCGCGTGCGGCAGATCGAGGGCGTGAAGAGCACAGAGTCGTTCGTGTACCTGAAGCTCGTCAAGCAGACGTACTCATGGGGCGTCCGCTGAACCTCTGGAGCTCTGAGCCGCTAGCGTCCCGACCCCCGTTAGGCGGGGACAGGGACGCCGATGTGGTGATCGTCGGCGCGGGATACACCGGGTTGTGGACGGCGTATTACTTGGCGAAGGCGGATCCGACGCTGCGGATCGTCGTACTGGAGAAGGAAACCGTCGGGTTCGGTGCGTCGGGGCGCAACGGTGGTTGGTGCTCGGCGCTGTTCCCCGCTTCGGCGCGGAAGCTGGCCGCCTTGCCGGGATCGAGTCGGTCGGCGGCCATTGAGATGCATCGGGCGATGCAGGCCTCGGTGAACGAGGTCGGTCTGGTGGCGGCGGCCGAGGGGATCGATTGCGATTACCACAAGGGCGGCACGATCGTGCTGGCTCGCTCAGCCGCGCAGTTGGCACGCGCCCGCGCCGAGGTGGCCGAGGCCCACGAGTGGGGGCCGGGGGATCTGCGGTTCCTTTCGCGTTCCGAGGTGGAGACCGACGTCCGCGCAACAAAGGTGCTGGGGGCAACGTTCACGCCGCATTGTGCGGTGATCCATCCCGGAAAACTCGTGCGGGGCTTGGCCGCGGTGGTCGAGAGACGGGGCGTAACCATCCACGAAAGCACGCCGGTCAGCTCTGTCGAGGTCGGCCGAGCGATCACCCCGTACGGCGTGGTGCGGGCGGAGGTCGTCGTACGGGCGACTGAGGGATTCACGCCGGGGCGGGCGGTTGCGCCGGTGTACTCGTTGGTGGTTGCGACTGAGCCGTTGAGCGATGCGACGTGGGATCGGATCGGATTGGCGGACCGGCCTTCGTTCAGTGATCACCGGCATCTGATCATCTACGGGCAGCGGACGGCGGATGGGCGGTTGGTGTTCGGCGGGCGTGGGGCGCCGTACCACTTCCGTTCGCGCGTGCGCCCGTCGTACGACGAGGAGCCGCGGGTGTTCGCGAAGCTCCAGGCGACGTTGCGGGATCTTTTTGCGCTGGACGATGTGCGCTTCACCCACGCCTGGGGCGGCGCGCTCGGCGTACCGCGAGACTGGTGCGCGTCGGTCGGGCTGGCGAACGGGCTCGCGTGGGCAGGCGGCTACGTCGGCGACGGAGTCAGTACGACGAACCTCGCCGGCCGGACGCTCACCGACCTCATCCTCCGCCGCGACACCGCCCTGACCCGCCTGCCGTGGGTCGGCCATCAGTCGCGTAACTGGGAACCCGAGCCGTTCCGCTGGCTAGGCATCAACGCCGGCCTCCGCGCGATGACGCTGGCCGACGCCGAAGAACGCCTCACCCGCCACAACAGTCAGATCGCTCGCTTGATGGGCCCGCTCCTCGGCAGCTGAGTGGCAAGATCTAGTGATGACTGACGCGTTGGGCCGCCAGGACAGGTTCTACAACCGCGGCGATGTCGTACTGCGGCGGTCGCGGCGAGGCGCCGTCGTGACGTGGGTGCAGGCCACCCGCGTCGTACGCGATGACGAGGACGGCCTGCTGTTGTGGGTGCCGGCGGGTTCGGGATTCGGGCACCGCGCTGATGATCAGGGACGGGCGACCCGCGAGGAGCCGATCGACGTCGTCGCAACGCGTGCACTGGTCGCAGACCGGTGGAAGAACAGCAGCGTGCTGATCTGGAATCTGGCGGGCGCCGAGCACTCGTTGTGGTGGTTCTTCGAGGCAGGCCTTTTCACCGGCTGGTACGTCAACCTGGAGATTCGGGGACCGCGCTGGAGCGGCGGCATCGATGTCGCGGACCTGGGCCTCGACGTCGTCGTCAACCTCGACCGGACCTGGTCCTGGAAGGACGAAGACGACTTCGCGACTTTCACCGACGCCCCGGGGTACTGGACCGCTGCGGAGGCAGTTGCCGCCCGCGCCGAAGGGCTTCGTGTCATCGCCTTGGCCGAGGCGGGCAAGTTTCCCTTCGACGGGACCTACTGCGACTTCGCCCCCGATCCCACCTGGTTGCCACCGGAGCTACCGACGGGGTGGGGCAACCCGCCTAGCTAGCCGCGTTGGTTGCAGTCTTCGTTGCCGGCTGGATTGCCCGCGTGCTGATGGTCCTCCGGATCAACCGACTGGGCGGCTACACCGCCGATCCCCGCCCGGATGTGCGCGCGCACTATCGGCCTGTACTGCGCACGCAGCTGGTCGAGTGGATCCTCGTCAGCGTCTACTTCGTGGTCACCGGGTTCTGGTGGGGCTTGCTGACATCGGTCACGCTGGGGCTCTTCGCCCTGCTGCTGCTCCGGCGAGTCATGCCGAAGCCTTGATCGGCTCCAGGAAGAACACCGGGATGGTGCGGTCCGTGCGGGCGGCGTACCGGGCGTAGTTCGGCCAGGTCTTGAGCATGTGCTGCCAGACGGCTTCCCGCTCCTCGCCGGTGATCTCCCGCGCGGTCGCCTCGTGCTGCTCGGGACCGACCGCCACGGTCACCCGGTCGGCGGCGCGCACGTTCACTACCCAGACAGGTGCTTTCGGGCCACCGAAGTTGGAGCCGGCGATGAGTTGGCCGTTGCGGTAGGGCACACAGAGCAGCGGGGTCGAGTGGGGCACCCCGGATTTGCGGCCGACGACGGTGAGCATCAGGTTCGGCAACCCGGCGATCCGCAGGATCGACCAGTGGCCGCGGGTGATCCGCTGGATCAGCTTGTCCAGCCAGGTGATCTGCGGCAGCAGCCTCGGCATCCAGGTCAGCGAACCGATCTTGATCGCCAGCGGTGTCAGCATGCCCATGCCACGCACCTAGCCCGGCGCAGGCGTAGGAAGAACGCAAACGGCTGGCAGGTCTGCACCAATCCTGGTGACCCGAGCTATTCGATGGCGTCCACTTCGGCATGCAGGACGGCGATCGCGTGGTCGGCGTCGAGGCCGCCCACCAGCACCCGCAGGGTGAGGCCGTCGGAGAGGGCGAGCAACCGTCGCGCGGCGACCACGGCATCCACCTCGCTGATGCCGCGCATCGCCCGTACGTGCGCGGCGCACTCGGCCTCGCCGACCCGCAGCGCCTCGGCGAGGACCTCGCGGATCCGGGGATCGGTGATCGCGGCGGCGAGGTACGCGTACCAGACCGCCACACCGATCCGCCCCGCCACGGTGCGCGGCACCTGCTGGACCAGCACGTGCAGCAGCCGGTCGCGCGCCGGGGCGTCCACCGTGGCGTCGTACGCGGCGACGGCCTGCGCGACAAGCCGGTCGAGACCGGCCAGTACGAGCGTCTCCCGGCTGTCGAAGTAGTGCTGGATCCGGCCGATCGACACTCCCGCGGCTTGCGCGACCACGCGCAGGCTGACCCCTTCGATGCCGTGCAGGGCGATCACCTGCCACAGCGCGCGGACGATCTCGGACCGGCGCAGCTCGTGGTCGACGATCTTGGGCATGGTGTGAGTCTATCTATCCGGTACGGCCATACTGTAACCTGATGCAGTATAAACGTATTGCAAAGAAACCGTCGACAGGATGACAGCCATGAGCACGGACACTTCGCCGGCCGAAACGAAGGACGCGCCGGCCGAAACGAAGAAGCGGAAGAAGCGGCGTCGTTGGCCCATCGTTCTGCTGGTCATCGTCGCGGTGCTGTCCACGAGCGGATTGGTGGCGATGTTGTTCATGAGTGGACCCACGCTCGGGCATTTCCGCACTCCTGAGGGGCGTGCGGCCTATGTCTCGGCCTACGACGCGGCGATGAAGACGATGCCCGCGCCCACGGCCACACGCGACGTCACGACGACGTTCGGAACGGTGCGCACCTACGTCTGGGTCAACGACAACGCGGTCGACGACGTACCGGTCGTACTGCTGCCCGGTCGGTCCAGCGGAGTGCCGATGTGGGGCGTCAACCTGCCCGACTTCGCTGCGCATCGCACGGTGTACGCCTTCGACGCGATCGGCGACAGCGGGCTGTCGCAGCAGACGATCCCCTTGCGCGACATGGACGACAACACACGCTGGGTCGACGAGGCGCTGACCGCACTGAAGCTCGACAAGGTGCACCTGGTCGGGCACTCGCAAGGCGGCGGGCTCGCGACTGCCGTGGCCGTGCGGTATCCCGAACGTCTCGCCAGCCTCACCGTGCTGGAGCCGATCATGACGCTGGGAAGGGTCCCGGCCTGGATCTACGGCTGGACCGCGCTCGCCTCCCTGCCGGGGATCCCGAAGTCGTGGCGTGACCACGCGCTGAACAAGATCGGCGGGGTCGAGGACGAGGAGGTCGATCCGAACGACCCGATGGCCCGGATGATCGCGGCGGGTGCCGAGCACTACTCAGCGGGAAGCCTGCCCATGCCGACGCCGTTGACCGACGCCGAGCTGAAGGCGTTGCCGATGCCGGTCTACGTGGCATTGGCCCCCGACAAGTCGCTGGCGGGCGGCAGCGCGGCCGACAAGGCGAAGCTGATCCCGGATGTGCAGGTCAAAGTGTGGCCGAAGACGACGCACTCGCTACCCATGCAGGCGGGCAAGCCGCTGAACGACGAACTCGAGTCGTTCTGGGCCGCCCACCCGTAGGGCTTTAGCCGTGCTCACTGTGCTTGGCGGACGGTGATTCCCGCGTAGACGCGGTCAGACCCGCCGTGGTGCTCGAAGCCCGGCGGAACTACGTGGGACGGACCGCCACGCCATCACAAGCGGCACACTGTGCGTGCCCCACCGTGCAGCCAACCGCCGACCACCAGTTGTGATGGGCCGGTGATCCGCAATCACGCCTCCGCGAACCGCCCGCATTGACCAACCTCGGCAGCAGCCGTTCCACCACACTCAATCTCCACCCGGCGAGCGGCTTTGGAGGCGCTTGGTCAGTGGGGCACGTTCGCACCACCACTCACGGGACTGCGAGTTGGCTCACCGTTGCTCGATGGTGCAGATGAACGGCTTCGGCCACGGAAAGACGAGCGGATCAGAGCTCGATTCCCAGAGCTGACACAGTTCGCGCAGGGTTTCGGTGGCGCGCTCGATCTCCTCATCGAGATACGGACAGGGATCAGCCCGGCTGACACCCCACATTTCGCGCAACTCGGCGTACGGCGCCGGCAGGTCCTTCTCGACCGCTTCATGGATGACGCTCGAGAGCGCCTCACTCATCCCGATGCTGTTCGGCGCCTTCAGAATCCGCTGGCTGCGCACCTTGGCGTCATGACGCTTCTTGCCGGCGGTCTGCTCCATGCTGCCGAAGACCGCACCCGCCGCGATACAGCCGAAGATTCCGTCCCGCATTCCGAGCTCGCGTTCAGTGACGGCATGCGCGAGATCATGCGGCACCCGATGCTTCCGCGAGTACGAGAACAGCTTGAACTCTGCGCCGTCCACCCGCCGAATCAGCGTGACGGACTCACCGCCGCGCGGGTCGTGCGCAAAGGTCAGATGCATGCCACCAGCGTGGACCTCCCGAGTCGGCCGCACCACTCGTTTTCACCGCGCACTGCAGCAACGTGCAATCTGCGCCGGCCCATCGGTGAAAGGGTGGTGGCTGTCGGTGCTGGCTGCGATGCTCCTGCGGGTGAGCGATGACAGTGGTTGGGCAGGGGTGAACTGGTATCTCCGTTTTCCGGATCTTGCGGAGGTTCGGGCACGGCTTGATGCGGGGGCTGACCCGGCCGGGGGTGAGGGCTGGTGGGAGCCGCCGCTTCATGCGGCGGCTGCGCGGGGTGGGGTCGACGTGGTCGCCGAGCTCGCCGGGCGGATCGATGATGTCGACGCGTTGATGCGGGGACGTTCTGCGTTGTGGACCGCCGTTGCGGCCGGCCGCTTCGACGCGGCTCGAGCACTGGTCGAGGCGGGTGCGGATCCGTGGCTGGACATGATGTCGGGCTGGTCGCCGGCCCGGCTTTCCCTGTCCACCAGCGAACCTGAGCTTTTCGGCGGCGGGAGGTCGCTGGCTCCGGAGGAGGCGGCGATGGTCGCCGAGGCTCGGCGCCTGGGTGATCTTTTCGGGCCGATACATCTGGACGGTTTCAGTACGGCCTGTGTGGCGGGGATCGACGTGGCCGAGGCTGTACGTCGATTGGATGCACGGGTGCTGACAGATGATCCCGAGCAGCTGATGGCATCGGCCGGCGAGGACCCGGAGGATGCCGACGCCCAGCAGACGATGTGGGCCACCGAGGTCCCGGGCGGGGTCGTTCTGACCCAGCCATGGCTCTACGGGGCACAAATGCCCGGTGTGATCAAGGCACTGTCGGCGGGGACGACGTGCTACGCGCTGTACGCCAACCCTAAGAGCGGCAACCAGGGGAGTCTCGCTCGCGACGGCGAGCTACTCGGCTGGGATCTCCACCCCGGTGGCGGACCGGACGAGGACGAAGACGACGAGCGCGACGTCTTTCTCAACTACCTCTACGACGGCCAGGCAGTGCCTTACTGCTACGCCGTCACTGGCCTCAAGCCTCAAGACAAACGCTCGTTCGACGGACCACCCGATGCCTGGATCCGTATCGCCACCCGCGACTGGTGGAAGTAGTCGCGGTATTGACCCAAGTCAGAGAGCTTCGTCAGGCCGGCGGGCGACGCAGACAAAATGCAGTGTCGCCCCGAGCAGGTCGGGCAGCTCGCAGGTGGCCCGGAGCATCGCGAAGAACCCTTCTGGATCCTGGGACTCGATCGTGTCCCGATCCATCAGCGCGGCGAATCCTTGCAGGTTGCGCGTCCGGAGGACTTCGAAGCCGGCCTCGGCCAGCGTCGCGTGCGCCTCGCGGGGCCAACCGCGGTACTGCTGCATTTCCAGATGCATCGTCGGGCCGCCGGCGCGAAGACGCTCGACCTCGTGCCGGGCACCCTCCTCGACCGCCTTCATCAGAGGCCTGTACGGCGAGACGTAGGCGGCCACGAGGACACCTCCGGGGCGGAGGACGCGCCGGGCCTCCCGCAGCGCCGCGCGCCGCTCATCGAGGGTTACGAGGTGGTACAGCGGCCCCATCAACAGGACTGCGTCAAACGACTCCGGTGACAACCACCCAAGGTCCGTCGCCGAGCCTTGCCTGCAGAACAGCACACCGCCGGCCAGGTGCCGATCGACCCGTTGCTCGAACAGCCGGAGCGAGTCCACCGATAAATCGGTCAGGCCTACCCGGCAGCCCTTGCCGAGCAGGTACTCGGCGTAGCGGCCCGGGCCAGAGCCTGCGTCAAGGACCTCGGCGCCCGGCGCCACGAACTCATCGAGCAGCTCGGCAGTGAGAACGAACTCCGCTCGATGGAGCAGCGAGCGATCCAGCCGCTCGTACTCCGCGGCCGCGTGCTCGTCGTACACGCGGGCGATCGTTCCTTGGTCCGTACCGTCTCGGGGCTCACCGGCTGCCATACGGGCGACTGTGCCGGTTCAGCGAAGTGAGTGCAACGAAGTAAACGCAGTTCCGGACGCTGCCAGCTCCGGGTGGAGGGTGGGGAGGGGGACGCCGGCTAGGTGGAGGG
>NZ_SMKX01000007.1 GCF_004349055.1 Kribbella antibiotica | reverse complement strand
GCTCGGCGGGGGAGGGTGCGCTCGGGACCTGCGAGCTGGGGTTGGCCGGGCTGGGGTTGATTGCGGTCGGGCTGTCAGCATCTGCCCGTCCATCACCCTCGTTCCGCATCGGCCCGGAGGCCGGTCCACCGCTGATCACCCAGCCGGGGACTGGGTTCGGTGTCGGGACAGGTGTCGCACTCGCTGTCTGCTCGGGCGCCGGCTCGATCGACGGCTCAGGCGCTCGCTCAACCGGCACCTCTGCTGCTTGCGGCGCGGGGAGCTCGACGATCTCCTCCGGGCGCGGCTGCACCGGCTGCTCGATGGGCCGCTCGGGCGCACGCTCGGTGCTGTACTCGGTCGTGCGATGGCCGTACGACGGCTGCTCGTCGCCAACGGGATCGTGCTCGGGGTGGTGCTGCGCGCTGTTCCAGCTGGTCGTCTGATCCGTGCGCCAGCTCGAACCAGCGACAGGCGGAGCAGGACTGAAGTACGACGTACTGGCCGGCGGCTGAGGGGGCTGCGGCCTGGGGTTCGGCTGCTCGGCGATCGGCTGCTCAGGCCGGTACTCGGCCGCGGGCCGCTCGCGCGGGGCCAGCGGCTCGGGCATCGGGATCGGCAGTGAAGGGCTGAGGTGGTTCTCGGTCCGGGGCTCCGGCTGGGGCCGGCGCGGGGTCGGCGGCGGGACCAGGAAGTCGAGCTGGTCCGGAGTCGGAGCCGGGGGGACTTCGGAGCGGAAGTCGGTCGCCGGCTCCGGGCGCAGGTCGGCGCTCGTCGTACCGGGTTGTTCGTCGGAGTTGAGGGTGTACCGGTTCAGCGGCGGTTCGCCGTCGTGCCGGTGCTTCTCCTCAGACTTCTCCACTGCGGTGTAGTCCGCCGCCGTGTACTCAGTACCGGCGGTATGGTCCTCGACCACGCGTTGCTCCCCGAATTCCATCGCTGCGGCGGCCGGTGCCCTCCGGACTGCTCATCCGGTGACGCGACCTTGGACCCGACACCGCATTGTCCACACGGTTGTCCACAGTTGTGAACGACGGCTGGATCGGGTTGGTTACCGATGCGGGCGGCGGGACCTCTGGTGTGAGGGGCTGACGCTAACAAGTCTGCCCACGCTGCTTCAAGCCGTCATCCACAGGCTATGGAGCTCAAATTGGGGGCAACTTGCGGCGTGTCGGGTAGACGCCGGAGCGTAGTCGTGGTGCGTGGTTGCGATTGGTGATCAGTCTGATCACTGTCCGGCAGGATGGGATTTCGGCCGTCATCCACTATTCTGTCCACAGGGCCTGTGGATAATTCTGGGGATACCTGGTTTGACCTGTCCACAGGCGTCCACGTACCGTGGATCGGTCGGTGTTGAACCGGCCCTTTCGTGCTGCGCTCCCGGCGGGACCTTCAGGATCTCGATGGCGTGCAGGACCGCATCAGCGGCAGTTCTGATTCCTGGAGCTGCCGACCATCGAGTTCTCGAGTAACCGGAGTCATTCCAGTGAGCAAGCGGACGTTCCAGCCGAACAACCGTCGCCGGCACAAGAAGCACGGCTTCCGTCTTCGGATGCGTACCCGTGCGGGGCGCGCCATCATCGCGGCCCGCCGTAACAAGGGCCGTCAGCGCCTCGCGGCCTGAGCGACCCTTCGTCGGTGACCACCCCGTGTTGCCTGCGTCGAACCGGTTACGCCGGTCCGACGATTTCCGCCGCGCCGTCCGTGCTGGACGTCGGGCGGGCCGGCGCGCGGTGGTGGTCCATCTTTTGCCCGGGGCCGGAACGGACGACACTGTCCGGTCCGACCCTGCCCGTGTCGGATTCGTGGTGAACAAGGCGGTGGGCAACGCGGTTCTCCGGAACCGGGTCCACCGTCGTCTGCGCGCCGTGATGGCCGCGCGCCTTCCCGATCTCCCGGCCGGCAGCATGATCGTCGTCCGTGCCCTTCCGTCGGCCGCCTCGGCGTCGTACGACGAACTGGTCACGGATGTCGACGGCGCGCTGAGCCGGCTGTCGGGTATCCGATGAAGGTGACGTCGGTACTAAGAAATCCCGTCAAGAGTGGGATCATCGGATTCCTCAAGCTTTATCGCCTGCTGATCAGCCCGTTGTACGGGCAGGTGTGCAGGTTCTACCCGAGTTGTTCGGCGTACGCCCTCCAGGCGGTCGAGCGCCACGGTGCGGTGCGCGGTAGCTGGCTGGCGGCGAGGAGACTCGCCCGCTGTCACCCGTGGAACCCCGGAGGCTACGACCCCGTTCCACCCACAGATGTCGACCACCGCGGAGAGTCTGTCTCCGCCAATCAGCCCGGGCCGTCGGCGGACGCCGGGCCTGTGCAGCGAGGTGCTTGAGTGATTGATCTGATTGTCCCCCAATTCGCCTTGTGGGACGGGATCGTAGACGTTTTCAACGCCGTCATGACGCCGCTGTACTGGGCGGTCTCGGCGCTCCTGGTGGGTTGGCACTGGCTGCTCTCCCAGGTGTTCGACAAGGACAGTGGCTGGGCGTGGGCGCTGTCGATCGCGGGTCTGACGATCGTCATCCGGACCCTGCTGATCCCGCTGTTCGTGCGGCAGATCCGCTCCAGCCGGAACATGCAGCTGCTGCAGCCGAAGATGAAGGAGCTGCAGAAGAAGTACGGCCACGACCGGGAGAAGCTCGGTCAGGAAATGATGAAGCTGTACAAGGACACGGGCACCAACCCGTTCTCCTCGTGCCTTCCGCTGCTGCTGCAGTCGCCGATCTTCCTGGCCCTGTTCCGGGTGCTCGACTACGCGTCGAAGGGTAAGACGCACAGCTCGATCATGGATCCGTACGTCAACTCGCTGCAGCACGCGAAGATCTTCGGTGCGGAGATCTCGCAGACCTTCCTGAAGGCGGGCAGCGGCCCCGGTTCGACGAACGTCAAGATCGTCGCGGTCGTGCTGATCATCCTGATGACCGCCACGATGTTCATCACGCAGCTGCAGCTGATGCGCAAGAACATGCCGAAGGAGGCCCTCGAGGGCCAGGCGGCGCAGATGCAGAAGATCATGCTCTACGTCTTCCCGGTCTTCTTCCTGATCGGTGGCTTCAACTTCCCGATCGGTGTGCTCATCTACTGGTTCGTCTCGAACCTGTGGACGATGGGCCAGCAGTTCTACGTGATCCGCCGCAACCCGGCCCCCGGCACTCCGGCGTACGACGCCATGGAGGCCCGCAAGCGTGAGCACAACCTGCGCGCCGGCCGTCCGACCGACGAGGGCATCGTGGGCGCGGATGCCGAGGGTGACACCCTGACCGACCGTCGTCCGGGGCAGCGCCAGCAGCCGAAGCGCCAGTCCCGCAGCGACCGCAAGACCGGTCCTGTCGGCAGCGAGCCAGCCGCGGCGAACGGTCAGGCGGCTCCGCAGGATGCAGCGCCGAAGCCGCAGGCAGCTGCTGCCAAGAAGCAGCCGGCCGCCAAGAAGGCAACGAGCGGCAAGCGCCAGCCCGCGGGAAAGACTGCCGCGCAGCGCCGGGCCGCCCAGAAGAAGCCGGGCTCGCGCTGATTGCGCCTGCCACTGAGCTTCTTGCTGTGTCTTTTGTGCGCTGAAAGCTTTCTTTGGCCTGGGTCCCCGTGGGGCGGGCCTCGACATGATGAAGGAGTACGCCGTGACTGACGGCCTGGAGAACACTGAGTTGGCGAAGCCGACCGCTGCGGACCGACTGAAGGCCCTGGAGGCGGAGAGCGACATCGCTGCCGACTACCTCGAGGAACTGCTCGACATCGCCGACCTGGACGGCGACATCGATATGGACATCGACGGCGACCGCGCTGCGGTCTCGATCGTCGGTGCGGACCTGAAGAACCTGGTCGGTGAGAACGGCAAGGTCCTGGAGGCACTCCAGGAGCTCACTCGCCTGGCCGTGTACCGGGAGACCGGTGAGCGCTCGCGGCTGATGCTGGACGTCTCGAACTACCGGGCGAACCGGAAGGCCGAGCTGGAAGAGGTTGGCCGCAAGGCCGTCGACGAGGTGAAGGCCTCCGGCGCCGCGGTGAAGCTCGACCCGATGACGCCGTTCGAGCGCAAGGTTGTCCACGACGTGGTGGCCGCCGCCGGCCTGACGAGCGAGTCCGAGGGCGAAGAGCCCCGGCGTCGCGTGGTCGTCCAGCCCGCATGACCGATTCCGATTCCTCCGTTTCACGTGAAACGCCGCCGCTCGTGGAGAAGCTTTATCCACGGGCGGCGGCGCCGCTTACGGCCTATGCAGAACTGCTGGCCACTGAAGGAACCCTGCGCGGCCTGATCGGCCCGCGGGAGGTTCCGCGCCTGTGGGACCGGCACCTCTTGAACTGTGTCGTGCTGGAGCGCCTGATCCCCGAGGGGGCCTCGGTCGCCGATATCGGCACCGGCGCCGGACTGCCCGGGATCGTGCTGGCGATCGTCCGCCCCGATCTCGAGATCGGGCTGGTCGAGCCGCTGCTGCGGCGGACCACCTTCCTCGAAGAGGCGGTCGAGGCACTGGAGCTCGAGAACGCCACCGTGGTCCGGGCTCGCGCCGAGGAGCTGCCACGAGCGTCGTACGACGTAGTGACTTCGCGGGCAGTTGCGCCGTTGGGCAAACTGGCGGCGTGGTGCTTGCCGGTCTGCGTCGAGGGAGGCTTGATGCTCGCGATGAAGGGGGAGTCCGCCGAGGAGGAGTTGGCGGCCTCCGAGAGCGAACTTTCGGCCCTTGGTGCAGAGCTTTGGCATATTCATGAACTCGGCACGGATGAACTGGCCCAGCCGACGACTGTCGTGAGTATTGTGGCCGGACGTGCTGCAGGGGGATCCCGGCGCGGGAGATCTGGGAGGTGAGCGGGTTGGTGAGTCGTGCCCTCGGGTGGCCCGAGAAGAGCACCGGGGAGCCGGGCAAGTCACAGGGCATCGGATGGCCGACGGAGGCCTCGCCGGCCTCTCCAGCTGCCACGGAGCCCAAGCAGGCTACCGACTCACCAGCCCCCGACTCACCAGCGGCCCCTGCGGCCGCACCCACCGAGACTTTTTCGGTAGAAGCCCCTCCCGTCGGCAAATCTCTCCCTGTCGACACATCGCTTTCTCCCGAGCCGACTCCGGCCGCCTCAGCCTCTGTCGGCGGACCTGTCGATGCGGCTTCGGTAGGATCGGCATCGGCCGAAGCCACGCCGGTTGCCGGAGGCCTGGTCGAGTCGGCTTCGTCTGACGCATCTCCGGTCGAGCCGGCTTCGCCTAACGCAGCCCCGGCGGGGTCAGCTTCACCCGACACCGCTCCGGTCGACACCGCTCCGGTCGACGCAGCTCCGGCCGAAGCGGCTCACGTGAATGCGGCTCCAGTCGACGCGGCTCACGTGAATGCGGCTCCAGTCGACGCGGCTCACGTGAATGCGGCTCCAGTCGACGCGGCTCCAGTGAACGCTGCTTCCACGGATGCTGATCCGTTCGACGCGGCTTCAACCGATGCGGCTTTGACCGACGCGGCTTCAGCTGAGGCGGCCCCGGCCGGAACGACTCCCGGGGAGACGTCTTCAATCGACGCGGCTCCGGTTGAGTCGGCTCGAATGGACGACAACTTCGCGAGCGCTCCCGGTCCGGCTGGGCCCACCGAATTCCAGCCACCTGCCGATGGTGCGGCCCTCCGGGCTGCTGCGGCCAGTGGTCTCGATCTCACTCCTCCGTCCACACCGCCTGCCGTTTCACGTGAAACGGCAGGTTCGGGAGATGATGGTGTTTCACGTGAAACGGCATCCCTGGTTGATGCCGACACGAACCCGTCCGAGTCTCCACTGCCTGTGGATGACCACCGCACGAAACTGCCTTCTTACGGGGGGATTCGTCCACAGAGGCCTGTGGATGGACCTGTGGGCAGAGCCGCACCAACCCCCACTGACATCCTCTTCGGGCCGAGTCCCGCACCAATTGGAATGGGCGCTATGACTGCCGCACAGATCGCCGCGCGGGCCACGTCGGACGAGCTACAGCGACGACTTCTCGAGACTCCGATCGCCGCCGCCACCGAACGGACCCTGCTGGTGAATGAAGGACGCACAATGGGCCGCGAGTTCCCGCTGCCCGCCGAGACCCGGGTCTTCGTGGTTGCGAACCAGAAGGGTGGCGTCGGTAAGACCACCACGACGGTCAACGTCGCCGCCGGGCTCGCCCTGTACGGCGCCCGCATCCTGGTGATCGACCTCGACCCCCAGGGCAACGCCTCCACGGCACTCGGGATCGACCACTCCGAGGGCACCCCCGGGGTCTACGAGGCGATCATCGAGAACGAGCCGCTGAGCAAGCTGCTCCAGCCTTGCGCCGAGCACCCTGGCATCCAGGTCGTCCCGGCGACCATCGACCTGGCCGGTGCCGAGATCGAACTCGTCAGCATCGTCGCTCGGGAGAGCCGGCTGAAGCGGGTCCTGGATGCGCACCTGGCCGAGACCGAGGCCGCCGGCGAGAAGTACGACTACGTCTTCATCGACTGCCCGCCGTCGCTCGGTCTGCTGACCGTCAACGCGCTGACTGCGGCCCGCGAGGTGCTGGTCCCGATCCAGAGCGAGTACTACGCGCTCGAGGGTCTGTCTCAGCTGCTCCGCCACATCGACATGGTGAAGTCGCACCTGAACCCTGGGCTCGACGTCTCCACCATCCTGCTCACCATGTACGACGCCCGCACCAAGCTCGCCGGTGAGGTCGCAGCCGAGGTTCGCGGTCACTTCCGCGACGCGGTACTGCGGACGGCCGTCCCGCGCTCGGTGCGCATCTCGGAGGCACCGAGCCACGGTCAGACCGTGCTCGCCTACGACCCGGCCTCGGCCGGCGCGCTGTCGTACCTGGAGGCATCCCGCGAGATCGCGATGCGGAACAACCTTGAGGGAGCACGATGAACACCCGCCTCGGCCGCGGCCTGGGCGCGCTGATCCCCAGCAACCCCGCGCCCGGCACTCCGCCGAGCCTGGGGCTGAAGTCGAACTCGATCCCCGGCGCTCCGCCGGTACCGCGGTCGGGTCCGGAGCTCGCCGTCGTACCGGGTGCTGAGTTCGCGGAGATCGAGGTCGGGAAGATCACCCCGAACCCGAAGCAGCCGCGCTCTGTCTTCGACGAAGACGCGATGGAGGAGCTCGTCCACTCGGTGAAGGAGATCGGGCTCCTGCAGCCGATCGTGGTTCGCCGGCTCGAGGGCGAGGCTGACAAGTACGAGCTGGTGATGGGGGAGCGCCGCTGGCGCGCCACCCAGCTTGCCGGGCTGACCACGATCCCGGCGATCGTGCGGGACACCTCGGACGACGTCATGCTCCGCGACGCGCTCCTGGAGAACCTGCACCGCAGCCAGCTGAACCCGCTCGAAGAGGCCGCTGCCTATCAGCAGATGCTGGATGACTTCGGCTGCACGCAGGAGGTCTTGGCGACGCGGATCGGCCGCTCTCGTCCGCAGATCTCCAATACGCTGCGGCTGCTGAAGCTGCCCGCTGGTGTGCAGCGGCGGGTTGCTGCCGGCGTCCTGTCGGCTGGTCACGCGCGGGCCCTGCTGGGTCTGCCGAGCGGCGACGCCATCGAGCGGCTGGCGCAGCGCATCGTGGCCGAGGGACTCTCGGTTCGGACAGTCGAAGAGATTGTCGCCCTCGGCGACATGAACGGCGACGACCCCACACCCGCACGCCGCCGGAACAAGCCGGTCGCTCCGCGGCTGGTGGATCTGGCCGACCGCCTCTCCGATCGCTTCGAGACCCGGGTGAAGGTCGACCTCGGCAAGACCAAGGGCCGCATCACCGTCGAGTTCGCAACGATCGACGACCTCGAGCGCATCGTCACGCTGATGGACCCGAACAAGAAGACCGACTAGCTCCACCCCTGAGTACGTCGTCCCCGCACCTCCGAATTCCTCTGTGAGAGGGATTCTCCGGTGCGCTCGGGCGGCGTGCTTTTCTTTGTGCCCGCCCATCGGCGCTGACAGAACGCCCCAGGGTGCGCCGGTACGGCGATCTGTGGCTCAGCGGGTGCGTCGCCAGCCGGCGTAGTTGTCGGCCGACACCCGGGGCTGCGGTGTCGGATGCCGCTGGATCGCGCGGTCCCTGGATTGGATGTGCGCGGGCCGAGGTGCTCGTGGATCGGAGTGTGTGTGAGGTGGGGATGCGTGTAGGCGCGTACGCACAGGGCAGGGATGCGCACGTGACGTCGGGAGCTGCACGTACGCGCGGAGCGAGTGATCCTGGCTGCGTGGGAGCGCTGCCCATGTGAGCGCTGCCCTATGTGAGCGGTGCGCGTGTGGCTGCCGGAGAGATGCGCGAGCATGCGGGAATTGTGTGGCGTGCGTCCGCGGCTGGCGAGGTGGGGGATGAGCACAACGGGATCGGTGGGTGCGAAACGGGGACATCTGACTGGGGAGCGCAGCCAACCGATTCCGGCGTGGCCCGCTCCCCAAACCAGTTTGGGGAGTCGAGCAACACGGTGGAATTCGACGGGCTCCGCGCTGTGATCGGTGCCGGTGCGGGGTGATTTCGGGGCGCCGATATTCCTCTGTAGGACGGATTCTCCGGGCCGACCGGATCTCGGTGTCTTTCCAGGTCCGCTGAGAATCGCGCTCTCAGAGGAATATCGCGACTCTCACGAATCGGTAGATATATCGACAAAGCTACTTGCCGACACGCGGTTCCGTTCCACGTGAAACATCTCGGGGTGCGCGGATCAAATATGTCGCCGGAAGGTGACTTGCGGCGACACTCAAACCGCCGTACATGTCGGCAATGGGGAACTCGGTGAAGTGGGTGAGCCGGAGCCCGGCCGCGAGTAGTGCGGTGATGATGTCGGACGGCGGCCAGACGAACACGGTGAAGGCCGGCGGCTCCGGTGTATCGCGAGCGCCAGTGGGGAGCTTCACGTTGTCGATCGTGGAGCGCGGGGTGTTGCGACCGAAGTAATCGGTGCTGACGGTCAGGCCGTTCGGGCCGGTCACCGTCAACACTTCCCAGATCGGGTGATGGTCGGCGATCAGAATTGAGCCGCCGGGTCGGAGTCGATCGGCGACCATGGTGGCCCAGACGGAGAGGTCACGCACCCAGCAGATCGCACCCCAACTGAGGTAGATCAGATCGAGGTCAACCAGGTCGGCCGGTAGGTCGAACATGTCAGCCCGCCGGAAGTCGACCGGAATGCCAGCCTCGACCGACTTGGTACACGCCAACTCAATCGCGACCTCGGAGAGGTCGACCCCAGTGACTGATGCACTGAGCTGCGCCCAAGAGAGAGCTTCGTCGCCGCAGGAACAGGCGAGCTGAAGAACGCGCCGACCGGTGACATCGCCCGCGGCGGCCACCTCTTCGTCGCTGAGAGCCGACCCTCCACCCGCGAGAAGTCAGCGGGCCGGTCGTGGTGGATCGAGTTCCAGCTCACCCGAGTGGCTGCGGTGATGTCACGCAGTTGAGTGGCGCGCACAGGGCCGACGGTCCTACGTGGCAAGGGCGCGTCAGCTGGAGTGAGCGGGGCGGTGGTCGGCCCCGCTCAACGGGATTAGCGTCCGAGGAGTTCGTGGGTGGTCTTGCGCTCGGCGTAGAACGAAAGGAACGGGATGGTGCCGGCGACGGCCATCAGGACCAGCCGGGGGAGGGTCCAGCGGACGCGGCGGAAGAGGTCGAACGTGGCCAGCAGGTAGACCACGAACAGGAAGCCGTGCATCGGGCCGATGACGTTCATGGCGGCGGGGTTGTCGCCGAGGTACTTCAAGGGCATGGCGACGAACAGCAGCAGCAGGAGCATCACACCGACGATGTACGCGATCACCCGGTAGCGGGTCAGTGCGCCGCGGACGGCGGGGGTGAGCTGCGAGCTGGCAGTGGCGTCTGCTGGTGAGGTCACGCTGAAACGGTACCGCTTGAGCCGACGGGCTCAACTTCCTGGTCCTGCTTGAGGGGAGCGTCGTCGTCCTCGTCGGTGGCGCGGTGGGCGTCCAGGACCATTCGGCCCCACATCCACAACGTGAAAGCAGCGAAGATCCACCACTGGAAGGCGTAGGCCACATTGCGCAGACCGGCGTGATCGGTCGGCGGTGAAGGCGGCGTCACGGCGGCCGGCGCAGGCGACGGGACGGTGCCCGAATCCAGCGCAGTCTGTACGACGAAGGCGTCGTACAGGCGGTAAGTCACCATGTGCACGAGGGTCGGGATGCGCAGTGAGGACAGCACTCGGCCCTTGGCTGCATCGCCGGATGAGTCGGCGGCCTCGGAGGCAACCACAGATCCGGACAACTGCACCGGCCCACTCGGGGCAACGCCTGCGGGGTCGTCCACCGTCGCGACCCAGCCACGCACGACCATCACGGCGCCGGTCTCGAGCTTCACCGGGCTGACCACCCAGAAGCCGTCCTGGGTGCCGTGGCGCCGGTCAGCGATGAAGACCTGGTCGGCCGCCGGACCCCAGGTCCCAGCGACCGTCACGCGCCGGCCAACAGCCTTCGCCGGTAGGCCCTCGTCAACCGAGAACAGCGACTGCAAAACAACCGGCGCTGCCAGTGCCTGCTTGGCCGTGGCCTCGGCGGTCTTCGAGCGGTAGACATCCAACTGCCACACACCGAGGACCGACATCGTCCCGGCGATCGCCAGCGCGAGCAGCAGCAATGCAGACCAGCGCGGCGAGAACGCCGTCCGCCACAGGGGCCGTTCGGGGGTCATCTCAACGAGCCGCGGCCGCAGCCAGCAGGTCGCGGCACAGCACCCCGAGCTCGATCCCAGCGGCCTCGGCCGCGAGCGGGACCAGTGACGTCTCCGTCATGCCCGGCGCCACGTTGACCTCCAGGAACCACGGCACGCCGTCCGCGTCGACCACGAGATCCGACCGCGACAGGTCACGCAGTCCCAGCGCCACATGCGCCGTCACAGCGGCCGCAGCGCAAGCGTCCGCGACATCAGCAGCAAGCCGAGCCGGTACGACGAACTCTGTCGCCCCCGCCGTGTAGCGCGCCTCGTAGTCGTAGAACCCCGAGTCCGGCACGATCTCGACCGCCGGGAGTGCGCGCGGTCCGTCACCGGTGTCGACCACGGTGACCGCAACCTCGATGCCGTCGACGTACCGCTCGATGAGCGCAACCGGCCCATACGCGTAGCAGTTCACCATCGCCGTCGGCAGCTCCTCAGCGGAGCGGACGATCGACGCGCCAAGCGCGGAGCCACCGCGGGCCGGCTTCACCACGAGCGGCAGACCGATCTGCTGGACGACCGCCGACATCAGCGCGGCAGCGCCGAGCTCACGGAAGGTGTCATGGCCAAGCACGACCGACTCCGGGGTGTGCAGCCCGGACTTGCCGACCATCGTCGCCGCGACCGGCTTGTCGAAGGCGGTGCGGCAGGCGGCCGCATCAGCGCCGACATAAGGAACGCCGTACAGGTCGAGGACCTGGCGCAGGGCGCCGTCCTCACCGGTCACGCCGTGCAGAACGGGGAAGATCGCGTCCGGAGCGTCCTCGCGGAGCCGGTCGACCAGGCTCGCGTCGACATCCCGCTGCTCGACCTCGACCCCGACACTGCGCAAGGCGTCGGCGACGCGTCGGCCTGAGCGCAGCGAGACATCCCGCTCATGCGAAAGTCCGCCGGCCAGTACCAGCACTCGACCCAGATCACTCATCACACATTTCCCGATCACTCGAAGGCGACATCCGGCGGGCGCCGGTCCCGAGGCCCACTGAGACGGTACCGCTAGCGAATCAACGATCTCCCGTCGCCTGGAGATCCCTGGCGGAACCTTTGCCCAGAAGGGCTAACTCAATTCCGGACCCGGCGCTTCGTAACCGTGGCTCGCGCCCGGCCTCAGCGGCCCGAACGTGTGCCGCAGCTCCAGCTCCTCGTTGATCACCGCGGCCAGTCGCGAGACACCTTCGGTGATCCGCTCCGGCGTCGGGTGACAGTACGACAAGCGCATGCACTGCGAACCGAAGCCGTCCGCGAAGAACGCCGTACCGGGGACGTAGGCGACGCGTGCCGTCACCGCGCGCGGCAGCATCGCCTTGGCATCAAGGCCTTCCGGCAGTGTCAGCCAGACGTAGAAGCCACCACCGGGCTTCGTCCAGGTCGTTGCTGCAGGCATCTTCTCGGTCAGCGCGGCGAGCATCGCGTCCCGGCGTTCGCGGTACATCTCGCGGAACTGCTTCACCTGACCGAGCCAGTCATGCCTGGTCAAGTACGACGAGATGGCCAGTTGACTGAACACCGGCGGACACAACGTCGCCGACTCCTGAGCCAGCACGAGCTTCTCCCGCACCGCATGGGGTGCAACCACCCACCCGACCCGGAAACCCGGCGCGAAGGTCTTGGAGAACGAGCCAAGGTAGATGACACCCTCGCGGTCCTCGGCGCGCAGCGCGCGCTGCGGCTCACCGTCGAAGCCGAGCAGGCCGTACGGGTTGTCCTCGAGGATCAGCAGGTTCGCGGACTGGCAGATCTCCAGCACCCGCTTGCGGCGCTCGTCGGACAGCGAAACCCCGGCCGGGTTGTGGAAGTTCGGAATCGTGTAGAAGAACTTGATCTTCTTGCCGGCCGCGCGGACCGTCGCGATCGCCTGCTCCAGTGCCTCCGGCACGACGCCGTTGTCGTCCATCTCGACGTGGACGACCTCGCACTGGTACGCGCGGAACACGCCCAGCGCACCCACGTACGACGGCGCTTCGACGATGACCACGTCGCCCGGATCGCAGAACACGCGCGTCACCAGGTCAACGGCCTGCTGGCTGCCGACCGTGACACAGATGTCGTCAGGGTGCGCCTCGATGCCCTCGAGCCGCATCACGTCGCAGATCTGGTCCCGCAGACCAGGATCGCCCTGACCGGAGCCGTACTGCATCGCTACCGCGCCGTGGTCGATGACCAGGTCGCGAACGGCGCTGCCGACGACGTCGAGCGGCAGGCCGGCAATGTTCGGCATCCCACCGGCGAGTGAGACCACCTCGGGCCGGCTGGCGACCGAGAACAGTGCGCGGATCTCCGATGCGGTCATGCCCTTGGTCCGTGCTGCATACCGGTCGACATAGTTGTCGAGACGGGTTTGCCGGACATCGGGCACGTCAGCGCTCACGGAGCCACTCCACAAAGGTCTACGAGGGGAAGGTCACCAGGCTAACCCCGATAGCCCATTCGCGCCTGGGGTGTGGAACGGCGCGACCTCTCACTACCATGCCTTATAGGGGCAGGACGGCGGAAGGCAGACGGGTATGAGCGTGGGCAAGACGGTCGGCGTCGCAGCCGGTGGATTATTGCTGGGAGTGCTGGCGGGCTTCGCCGGAGAGCTGTTCCGGCGGCAACCGGCCGCGAAGGTGCAGCAACGGTACGTCGCTCCGCGGGCGGCCGAGACTCCGGATGTGCGGCCACCGGCCCCCGCGCCGGCGCCGGCGACTCGATAAGTCGACGGGGACGCAAAGTGACCGAGCTAACAGTCGGTTATCCGCCCATTGGAACGGCTGGCTGATGGTCCGCCGGCTGGAACCGCTGACACTCGCCACGCTCGGCGAGATACCAGCTCCATGCCGTGACTGCGTGTTCTGGGAGCTCGACCCGGTCGCCGCCCGCCAGGCCGGCCGCAACGGCGATACCGCGCTGGAGAAAGAAGCGTGGCTGTCCCAGATCCTGCTCGACTGGGGACCGGCCGGGGTGGTGCTGTTCGTCGACGACGAGCTGGCCGGTTATGCGGTCTACGCGCCGGCCGTTTACCTGCCGCGGACCCAGGCGTTCCCGACTGCGCCGGTCAGTGCGGATGCCGTCGTACTGGCGACTGGTCGCATTCTGCCGCGCTACCTCGGCATGGGCCTGGGCAAGGTGCTCGTGCAGGGGGTGGTGAAGGACGTGCTCAAGCGTGGCTTCCGGGCCATCGAGGCGTTCGGTGACTCTCGCTGGGATCGGCCGGGCTGTGTGTGGCCGACCGACTTCCTGACGGCGGTCGGCTTCGGCGTCGTCCGCGAGCATCCGCGGCACCCCAGGCTGCGCCTCGATCTCCGCTCGGCGATCACCTGGCGCAGCGAGATGGAGGCGGCGGTCGAGCGCGTGATGGGCGCGATCCGGCCCGAGCAGACGCCGCCGGTGACGGTTCGCGAGTCGACACCGCCGGCCCGGACGCACTGACATGGGTTGGCGGCTCCTGGCCGACGTGATGTTCGTGCTGCACGCGGCGTTCCTGCTGTTCTTCGTGGTGGGCGGTTTCCTCGCCTGGCGGTGGCCGAAGGTGGTCTGGGCGCATCTCGCCGTCGTGGTCTGGAGCCTCGCGATCGTCCTCATCGACTACGACTGCCCGCTGACCGGCGCGGAGAAGTACTTCCTGCGCCGCGGTGGCGAGGACGTCTATCCGCGGGGCTACATCAGCCACTACCTCGACGGCACGATCTGGCCCGAGGGCGCCGCCCCGACTGCCGAGAAGGTCGGCTTCGCGCTCATCGTCATCTCGTACGTCGGATTCTTGGTTCTGCGCAGCCGTCGCCGATCGAGGGTTGCGTCAGTGAAATCCCCGACGTGATCGGACCCCGGTTCGCGGACAATGAGGACGTGGCTGTCGACGAGTATCTGGCGGGTCTACGGAAAGCCCTGCCCGGCCCGCGCCGGAAGCGGGCCGACCTGCTGGCCGAGGCGCGCGATCACCTGGTCGACGCGACCGAGGCATTCGAGGCGGACGGACTCACCCGTACGGCGGCCGAGCGCGCCGCTGTCGCGGATTTCGGCCGACTGTCCGACGTGGTCCCGGCGTACCGGGAAGAGCTGTCGGTCGCGCAGAGCCGCAACACGGCTGCGCTGTTGTTCGGCGTGATGATCCTGCAGCCGCTGATCTGGCAGCCCGGCGTATGGGGCTGGAACCAGGATCTCAACGGTCCCAGCGAGCTGAGCGTTCTCCTTGAGCAGTTGGTGCGCTGGATCGGCGGCGCTTCGATTGCCGGCGCGGTGATCGCCGTGCTGGCCACCAACTTCGGTCAGCGGTACGCCGTTGTGCGGCAGCACGGGAGCCGAGTGACCGCAGTGTTCGCGCTGGCGAGTGCCGTGATCGTCAGTCTCGGCGGAGTGTCGATGACGCTCGAGTCGAGCAGCACCTCCGGACACCTCGACGTCATCCCGGTCAGCGCGTTCGTCGTCGCGCCGCTGTTGCTGGTCGCGCTGCAGGCGTTACGCCTCGTTCGGGCGTAGGACGCCTTCCACCACGGTCCGGAAGCTCAGCCACTCTTCCTTGCCGGAGGCAAGCATCTTCTGCCCGGACGAAGTCAGCTGGTACGTGCGCCGCTTGCGCCCGCCGACCGTCTGCCACTCGCTGGCCAGGTAACCGGCCCGCTCCAACCGGCGCAGCGCCGGATACAGCGTGCCGGTCGGCAGGTCGAGGGCACCGCCGCTCCGCTCGAGCAGCGCCTCCATGATCGCGTAGCCGTGCAGCGGGTCGGTCTCGACAACCGCCAGGATCATCGGATCGAGGTGCCCGCGCAGAACGTCTGCCTTCATGCTGTGCCCTTCATGTAGGCAGTCTACTCATACCGCGAACTCCACACCCGGGCTTTGTAGATCTCCGCACCAGGAATCGTCCGCGACGCAGCCGGTACGGCGAAGTTGACTGTGTCGGTGCACCATCCGGTCCGGCACCCGCTCTTCGGGGTGGTCCGCACCTGCTGCGCGTTCGGCATGCTGCTGACGCTCTTGATCGCATCCTGGTCGAAGGTCGCCACGATCGCGGCCGCGGACTTGCTCACCTGGTACACCTTCGAACCGGTCGACACCCAGAGCCGGTCATGGTCCTCCAGCACCGGTGTCAGGTCGTGCCCACCGCCGGTCAGCCCGGGAACGGTCGAAACTTCCTCCAGCTTGGGCGCGGCCGCCGTACCGGTGATCTTCAGCGCGGCCAGCTTGCTCCCGCCGAGCACCCACAGCACCTGCCGCACCGGATCCCACTGAACGCCATGCGCATCAGGCAGCGCGTAGCTGGCGTAGTTGCCGGAGGACGATCCCTGCGAGGCGGTGTACACGCGGATGAAGCCGCCGTTGCTGGCAGCCACGGCGACGTTCCCGTCCGGCAGCAGCTCGGCGCTGTGCGGATTGTTGGCCGACCCAACGTTCACGGCCCACAGCCGCTGCCCACTCGGATACCCGATCAGCGCTGCAAGCCCCCGCGAGTCCGTGACAACGGCGACGTACGCATCGCCCTTCATCCGCAACTTCACGTCAGACGGCAACCCCCAAGCCCCAGTCAACCCAGAGAACCCATTGGCGCTAGTCGGCGACCACGTCCACTTCAGCGCCGCCGCCGTACCCCAGTTGGCCACCGCAGGATCCAGCAACCGAATCCGAGCCGCCGACGGCGAGTCATAGCTCTGATCCGTAACAGCCACCAACCGCCCAGCCTCGGCCGCCTCCGCAGTCGGCGCCGAAGTCAGAAGCGTGGCGACAACACAAATACTGCCGAGCAGGCGAAGCATGGCAACCCCCAGGTCAGAATGTCACGCACACAGTAATGGCGCCGTGACAGATTGACCACCTCCCGTCCACGGCAGCGCTCGGCGCTCAGGCGCCCGCTGCTCGGCTAGACCGGGGAGCAAAACAGACCGGGATCGACAGGTAGAACTCCCCAAACCGGTTTGGGCCGGCCGCAGCCTCACGGGCACTCGCCCGTTCCCGCGCAACGGAACGCGACAACGTCCGAAGACCCGGAGACGGGCTCTCCGATCAGTCGGACGCTACGTGGAGGGAACAAATTCACGCCTCCACGACTTCGGGCGCTAGCGCGGCCCGAGCAATCTTCCTACCGACGTACCGGCTCGTTGGGTAGAAGCCGGTAGTCCTCAGCGATCCGGTCGAGCTCACGACGGGCGGCATAGTCGTAAACGGCCAGCGATTCGAGTTCCGAGAACAGTTGGTCGTAGACCGCCACGTCGGCATCGTCGGTGATCGTCGCGGTGGCAGTAGTGGTACCGATGATGACGGCCTGGGCGTCGTACAGGTCGAAGCCTTCCTGCACGAAGATCCCGGTCGGCCGGCTGAACGGGATGAGGCCGACGCGCACGTTCGACAGTTGCGTAGACCGGCTGATGTGCTCGATCTGTTCCACCATCAGGCTGGGGCTGGTGACCTGCCACCGCAATGCGCCCTCGGTGAGTAGCAGGGTGAAGTCATGGTCGGCGCCGAGGAGGGCCTGTCGGTCGATCCGTGCCTGCACAGTCCGCTCCAGCTCTTCACCGGCAACGCCGACGGAGGCGAACATGGCTCGCGCGTACGCCGGCGTTTGCAACAGTCCCGGGACGAGGGTCGGATGGAATGCGCGGACCCGTGCCGACGCCTTCTCGATGCGTCCGGCCTGCTGTTGCATTCGCCATGCTCCGCGCTGGAGCACGATGCGTGAATAGACCCGACTCTCGCTGAGGTCACTCGCAGTCTGCTCGAGTTCCTGACGGACCTGTGGGGATGCTTGGTAGGCCCGGGCCAGCTGCTTCACGTCTTCGGGCTGTGGTGTGTAGCGCCCATTCTCCAGGCGAGAGATCTTTGCCTGCGTCAGCCCGGTCGCGGCAGCAGCCTCGATCTGCGACAGTCCGGCATCCAGCCGGAGCTGTCGCAACGTGGCGGAGAGTGTCGCGTGGGCGGCGCGGGGAGAATCCACAGTTCAGACGGCCCGGTTGGCTCGGTGCTCTTCGGGATGCCGGGCCCACCAGTCCGTGAACGGCACTGCCGCGTCGGTCGCCGCCTTCATCGCAGCAAGGTAGCGCGGCAGGTCGTCGGCAGGCAGAGGCTCGCCGCCGATGAAGTGCCCAGCGTCGTCGTAGTGCATGAGCAGGAGGTGCTCGTCATCGAACAGCCAGAACTCGTCGAGGATGAGGCCGGCCGGCAGATCCTGCTCCGAGAGATCGATGATGCCGACCTGTTCTCCGGCGGAGATGTTGTACGCGTAGCCCCACTCGCACTCGTATCGCAGGTAGCCATTGAGTGGGGTGGACAGGACGTGCACCCGGGACCACTGCTTCCCCGCCGCGGTGTCATCCCGAAGCTGCTGCAGCCAACCCGACTTGTAGTCGGCGTTGGGCTCGCCTTCGCCACTGAGATAGCGCGCAAAGTCCTCGCCGTCCGTCTCGACGTCGTACACATCGAGTGCCTCGAGCCGGAACGCCGACCGGGTGAAGTAGGTGTCGAAGTAGTCGCCGACCTGAGCCAGGTCAAGCATTCTTGACCTCCGGCGCCAGACTTTCGGGGATCATCACGGCCATCTCGTCGTCGGCAATTCCCATCTGTGCGAGCACAGCCGGGTCGGTGATGATCTTCCCGACAACAGCCAACTGTCCCTCCCCGGCGTCGTAGAAAGCCGGGCAGGTTGGCCCCGAGGGTGAGTCATGCCTGAGCAGCCTGAGTTTCGGTGTAGCCATGGGGCGGCTTCCCTTCGTCGTCCGAGGCCTCAAGTATTCGCACTCGTCGCGCCTCTAGTCAATCCATAAGCGCATATGGTTACCTTCAATCTCCAATATGCACTCAAGAAGCGCATAGACCGGGAGGCGTGCAGGTGATGGAGACAGCGGTGCGATGGGTGAGGGTCTGGCTCCTGGCCTGCGGTGGGCTGGGCACCGACACGATGGTCGGCTCCTATCTGGCGTCGGACTCTGTGGTCGCGGAGCGGTATGCCGCAGCAATAGGTCGCACGTACGCCGGACTACGGGTCACGATCGATCCGCCCTCTGAATGGGCGATGCCCGCGAGGGAACTGCCAGCCGAGCGACTGTGGACGTTGGCGCCGTGAGTACGGGGGGAGTTGATCCCGAGTGGACCTTGCCGCGACGTTTCTGGCTGATTCAGCGGTACGGCGACCAACCCGTCGCCGAGGGAGTGGTGTGGTCCGGTGGGCAGGTGACGTTGCACCGGCCTGCCTGCTCGGGGTGGAGCGGACTGTGGGCATCACTCGACCGCATGCTTGCCTGCCAAGGTGACACTGTCGCCGTCGCCTGGGTCGACGACGGCGACGACATACACCGCGAGTGCGTCGAGTACTACGACGGAGCGGTGTGGATCCACTGATTCGGCGTACTAGACCGTGAGGCCGTCGAACCTCAGCATGCCGGTGGCGGCGTCTTGTTCCGGGGGGAGGTAGACGCGCTGGATGGCGACGACGATGGCTTCGGCGATGACGTCGCGGAAGGCGGCGTCGGCGAGGCGGGCCGAGTCGTGGGGGTTGGTGACGTAGCCGATTTCGAGGCGGACTGCGGGCATTTTGGTGCGGCGCAGCAGGTCCCAGGTTTTGGCGTGGGTGCGGCAGTTCAGGAGGTCGGTGCGGGCGACGATCTCGCGCTGGACGAGGCCGGCGAACTGCTCGCCGACGCTCGAGGAGGCGCCGTGCAGGTCGTTGCCGTAGAAGTAGGTGGCGACGCCTTGGGCGTCGGGGTTCGCGGAGCCGTCGGTGTGGAGGGAGACGCAGAGGTTGGCGTCGGTCTCGTTGGCGAAGGCGGCGCGGGCCAGCTCGTCGGGGCCTTGGTCGCGGCCGCGGGACAGATACGCCCGTACGCCGGTTGCTCCCAGCCGACCCTCGATTCGCGCGGCCAGGTCGTAGGCGACGTCGGACTCGCGCAGGCCGAAGCCTTCCCAGCCGTAGTCGAAACCGCCGTGGCCCGGGTCGATGACCACGGTCTTGCCGGAGAGTCGCGGGCCGGCGGCGCGAACGGCCTCCGAGGCGCGCAGCGCGTCCGGGCGGCCGCCGGTTGCCATCGGCTTGATCCGCTGCAAGGCCTTGAAGGTCGAGGGGCCACAGGTCCCGTCGGCGGGCAGGCCCATGTTGCGCTGGAACTCGGTCACCGCGCGCTGGGTGTCCGGTCCGAAGATGCCGTCGATCCGGGCGACGGCGAAGCCGAGCTCCTGCAGTTTGGCCTGCAGGGCCTGGACGTCGTCCCCGGTCTGAGCGTGCGAGACGACGAACGTCAGCAGCCGGTCACCCAGCCGCCAACGGGCGTCGTCGATCGCACGGTAGGTCTGCGGGCCGACGATCCCGTCGATCATCAGGCCGCGTTGCTGCTGGAAGCCCCGGACGGCGTGCGCGGTCGCTTCGTCGTAGACGTCATGACCGCCGGTCAGCAAGCCCAGTCGTTGCAGCTTGCCGATGATCTCGGCCACGGCCTCACCGCTGTCGCCGATCCGGTACACACCGTGCGGAACTCCCATATGTACAACTCCCTTACCGTGGCGGACGGAGGTCCTACCGAGAAGAATTACGCCGTGAAGTCGGCGAGCTCCTTCAGCAGTGCCGCCTTCGGCTTGGCGCCGACGATGGACTTCGCGAGCTCACCGTTCACGTAGACGTTGATGGTAGGGATACCGGTGACGCGGTAGTTGCTCGGGGTGACCGGGTTCTCGTCCACGTTCATCTTCAGGAAGGTCAGCTTGTCACCGTGGTCGGCGTTCAGCTCCTCCAGGATCGGCGAGACCTGGCGGCACGGGCCACACCACTCGGCCCAGAAGTCGACCAGTACCGGCTTGTCGCTCTTCAGAACCGTCGCGTCGAACTCGGCGTCGGTGACGGCATTCATCTTCTCGCCCACGGCGATATCTCCTTCAGGGTGGTGTGAGGTCAGGACTAGACAGTTCAGACAGTGACGGGAACGGTGGCCGCAGCCGCCACGGTGTTCTCGAACTCGAGGGTCGCCAGGAAGCGCTCCGCGTCCAGGGCCGCGGCACAGCCGCTACCCGCCGCGGTGATCGCCTGCCGGTAGGTGTGGTCGACCAGGTCGCCGGCCGCGAACACGCCCGGCTGGTTGGTCTCCGTGCTGCCCTCACGCGTCAGCACGTACCCTTCCTCGTCCAGACGAATCTGGCCGTGGATCAGCTCCGAGCGCGGGTCGTGGCCGATCGCGACGAACAGACCGGTGATCGGCAGCTCGCGCGTCTCGCCCGTCGACGTGTCCCGCAGTACGACGCCGGTCAGCTTCGAGTCGCCCTGGATCTCGGCGACCTCGGAGTTCCAGGCGAAGTCGATCTTCTCGTTCGCGAACGCCCGGTCGGCCATGATCTTCGACGCGCGCAGCTCACCACGGCGGTGCACGAGCGTCACCTTGGAGGCGAAGCGGGTCAGGAAGGTGGCCTCCTCGATAGCGGAGTCACCGCCACCGACAACCGCGATCTCCTGCTGACGGAAGAAGAACCCGTCACAGGTCGCACACCAAGAGACACCGTGGCCCGACAGCCGCTCCTCGTGCTCGACACCGAGCTTGCGGTAGCCGGAACCCATCGCCAGGATCACCGAGTGCGCCTGGTGGACGGTGCCGGCCGAGTCGGTGACCGACTTGATCTCACCGGTCAGGTCCATCGACACGATGTCGTCAGCGACCAGCTCAGCGCCGAAGCGCTCCGCCTGGGTCCGCATCTGGTCCATCAGGGCCGGGCCCATGATGCCGTCGGAGAAACCGGGGAAGTTCTCGACCTCGGTCGTGTTCATCAGCGCACCGCCCGCGGTGACCGATCCCTCGAACACCAGCGGCTCCAGCTGCGCACGTGCGGCGTACACGGCGGCTGTGTAACCGGCCGGGCCGGAGCCGACGATGATGACGTTGCGAACCACGGAGTCGCTCATGCCTCCACCTCGCTGCGCTCAGCTCCGGCCTGAGCGACAAGGTCAACAGTTCTATTCGTTCGCTCGCTACGCTCACTCATGCAGGCGTTCCTCGAATCGTTGAGACGGGTACGTCGTTCTCAACGGATCCTTGAGGCCGACCATTCCCACGGTACCGATTACGGGACGGGAACGCCCAAATGGCCCACGCGAAGCGGTCAGCGGTTTCGGAGAGTCACCGTGGTGTCGTAGATCGACGTACCGGTGGTCCCACCGGCGTCACAGCCTGTCAGCACGAAGACCTGGATGTCCCGGGGTGAACCGCCCTGCAGACCGAGGATGGTGGCGCGCGTCCCGTCGATCCTGGCGGGCTGCACCAACCGGACCTCCGGATTGGGGCGGGTGGCGGCGAAGGATTTCGCGCAGCTGACCTCGTTGGCCGAGGCGTTCAGCACCACGCCGCTGCTCCCCTCGAGGGTCTGCTGGACCTGCGGAGCGATCTGCGCCGTCGTCAGCGACACGACCCCGGTCGGCAGGATCGCCGTCGGGTTGGTGTTCGCCACGTTCTCGCCGGCGCGGTCCTTGGTCGCCATCACGACACCGACACCGACCGCAGCAATCAGTACGACGGCCGCTGCCGCCCCGAGCAGCTTCGGAATGTGCCGGTGTGGTTCCTCGCGGATCTGGGCGAGCGAGTGCACGCCGACCGTCGACGCGCGCCGAACCGCCTCCGCGCTGATCACGGCATCGAGGTGCTCGGCGACGTCGGCCGGCATCGGGATGTCGCTCCGGCCCTCGTCGGCGAGATCCTCGGAGAGCTGCAGCAGGGCGTCGTAGGTGAGCTGACAGTCCGGGCACGCTTTCACATGCTCACGAGCGCGGTGGGCCTCAGGGGCAGGCAGCAGGTTCTCGAGGAGATCCGCGATGGTGTCGGTCTCGAGGTGTTCGAGGTGTTCGCTGGTCGGCAGACCGGAATCGGTCATCGTGAACTCGCCCCCAGACGGGACGTGCCCCAAGAGGCGCGCGGTGTGGTCATCGGTGGAGTACTCCGGTCGAAGACGTCGGCAGTCGGGCCGCCAGAGTCGGGGCGTACCCCAGGCGACTCCGCTACGACGGCTTCGCGGCTCATTCGGTTCCCATGATTCCGGCAGCAGTTTCTGAAGCCTTGTCTTGCAGATCGGAGTCGCCGCCGCGGGTGGTCTGCCACTGCCGGAGCAGTGGCAGCAGGCGGGCGCGTCCGCGGGCGCAGCGGGACTTCACGGTCCCCGGTGCGCAGCCGAGGATCGAGGCCGCCTCTTCGATGGAGTAGCCCTCCATGTCGACCAGGACGAGCGCACTGCGCTGATCCGGGTTGATCTGCTTGAGCGCGTTCAGGACGTCGAGCCGGCGCTCACGCACCTCGGCCGCGTCCTGCTCGACCGGCCCGGCCAGCTCGGCCGCGCGGTCCTCGTCCTCCGGCAGCGGGTCGGCCTGGCGAACCTGCCGACGCCGGATCCGGTCCAGACAGGCGTTCACGACGATCCGGTGCAGCCAGGTGGTCACCTTGGCGTCGCCGCGGAAGGAGTCGGCCCGGCGGAACGCCGAGATGAACGCTTCCTGCAGCGCGTCGGCCGCTTCCTCGGGCTCGCCGAGGGTGCGGATCGCGACCGCCCACATCCGGTCCCGGTGCCGCTTGACCAGGAAGCCGAACGTGTCCGGGTTCCCGGCGACGTGCAGCCGGAGCAGTTCGTGATCGTCGAGCTGGTCGTACCCGCCGTGCTGCAGCACCGGAACCTGCTGTGCCACCGGGTCATGCTGACCGATCCGGGGGAGCTGCGCCGGTGGGTTGGTCCCCGAATCCAGATGTGCCGTCATTTCTGGATCGAGACCTCCGCGATCGCGCCCTGGTACTTGCTCGAGCTGACCGCGGGAATGCTGGTCAGCCAGACGAGCACGTACCGCGATTCGGTCGGCGTCGCCGGCGTCAGCGTCACCGCGCCGTCGGGTTGATCGTCCATGTTGGAGACCGAACGCCAGCCGTTGACGGTCGACGGCGACTTGGTCGTGTCGTCCTTCGGCACCATGATCTGCAGGCTGGTGCTGTCACCCTTGAGCGTGACGGTCACCTTCGAGATCGGGGTCGAGGCACCGAGGTCGTAGATGATGCCGACGCCAGGCTTCACACCGCCGAAGTCCGGCCGGTTGTTGTACTCCTGCGTGTCCCAGACGGTGCTGGTCTTCCCGTCGTACGAGTTCGGGACGTCCTTCGGATGCTCCGTGCCGTTCCCGGCGGGCTCCGGGTCGAAGTCCTTGGCGCTGACGATCTTGGCGACCGCGCCGCTGGTCGACGGCTTGGTGGTCGTCGACGGCTGGGTCGAGCCTCCGGCGCCGGGGTCGTCGGTCTGGCCGTTGTTCATCGCGCCCTTGAGCAGGAACTGCGCCATCGCAACCACCGACAGCAGCGCCAGGATCGCGAGCAGGATCAGAATCCGGCCGCCCCACGAGCCCTTCCGCTTCGGCTCGTCGGCCCGGCGGCGGCTGCCACCACCCGACGAGGGCGGCGGCGTCTGGCGCCGGGCAGCCGGCCGAGGCTCAACCGGCGCGTACGCCGCAGTCTCGGCCTGGCCGTTGGACGACTGGTACGCCGGAGGTGTCGGATCGAGAGCGGGTGGCGGGGCCTGCGGAACCACCTGGGTCGCGTCGTCGATGCTGCCGTTCTGGCGAGCGGTCTGAACGGCCTCGTCCATCTGGTTCGGCGGCTCGTGCGAGCTGCCGACGACTCCGGACAGGGCCGCGGACAGGCCGGCCGCGCTGGTGATCGGCGGCGTGTGGTGCCGCGGCGGATCGGCGAGCAGCCGGTCGCAGATGTCGTCCAGCGAGCGCGGCACGCCGGCGCGCACCTGGCGCGGGCTCATCAGCCGGCCGTGCTCAGCCGGCGCCGGCTGCAGACCCCAGGCCGCGTTCGCGCCGGGCCAGCGACCGGTCAGCGAGGCGTAGAGCAGCTCACCGAGGGCATAGACGTCTTGTTCGGCCGTACCCGGACCAGCCGACCGCAGGGCGGCCTCGGTCGCGAGGCCGACCACCTTGATCGCACCGGCGTCGGTCACGACGACCGTCGACGGGCTGATCGAGCCGTGCGCATGTCCGGTCCGGTGCAGGTTCTCGAGCGCTTCGGAGACCTCGCGGGCCAGCCAGCCGGCCTGCTGACCGGTCAGCGGACCAGCCGCGAGCATCCGCTCCAGCGGACGGCCACCGGCCCACTCACGCACGCAGTACGTGACGCCTTCGAACATGTCGCAGTCCAGCACCCGCAGGAAGCGCGGGTCGGCCGCAGCGGCGGCCCGCCGCGCGGCGTCGAAGAGCAGGTTGGTCCGCGGGTCGCCGACCGGCAGGATATCGACGACGACGGCTCGGCTGAGCACTTCGTCGACTGCCCGCCACACCCGGGCACCGTCGATCTCCGCTAGTAGCTCGGCGATCCGGTACCGTCCGGCGAGCAGGGCACCCGGACTGACGGTCTGGTTCGACACGGTGTCTCTCGCCCTCCTGGATGCGGTCGTCGGCAGCCACCATCGTAGTGGCATCGTGATCCAACGCCCGTGCACGAGTGCACAAGCATTTGATCAGCGGCGGCCAGGCAGCTTCGATGTGACCATCGACACCACGTCGTTGACCTCGTGAATCCTTAGTACCCGAGCCACCCCGGCGTACACCGGCAGCAGCACGATCCCGGCGATGGCCAGTTGGAGGATCGCACCGATCGGACCGGTGAACTCCACGAGCTGTCCGACCGCCCACAGCACCAGGCGCCCGGCACCCGCGCCGATCGCCGCGGCGATCACCATGGCGAGCAGCGGCAGCCCGATTCCGGCTCCGGCAACCCGCGGCACGCGCCGCCGCAGTACCGGCCGGGAGATCAGTACGGCGACCGTGTACGCCAGCGCGAACGAAGCGCCGAGCATGACACCGGAGTACCGCAGGTGGTCCTCGTCGAGCAGCACCCGGACACCGACCAGGGCGGCCGCGATGTTGGTCGCCGCAATCACGCACTGCAGGAAGAACGGCGTACGGGTGTCTTCGAAGGCGTAGAACGTGCGCAACTGGAAGTACTGGATCGTGTACGGCACGACGCCGAACGCCAGCGTCATGAGCGTGTAGGCCATCAGCGTCAGGTTGTTCTTACCCGAGCCGTAGCCGGCGATCACGGTGACGATCGGGGACGCGAAGGCGATCATCGCGGCCGCAGCCGGTACGACGATCGCCAGCGTCTGCCGGATCGAGCGCGCCGACAGCCGGGCCACCTCGGTCAGGTCCCGGTCGGCGGCCAGTGCCGACATCTGCGGCAGCGCCGCGGTCGCCAGCGAGACCGTGATGATGCCGTGCGGCATCAGGATGATCAGCATCGCGGTCTGGTAGGCGGTCAGACCGGCCTTCGCGCCGATCTCGGCCGAGGCGCTACCGGCCAGGGCGAGCTTGGTGACGACGACAAGCGTCACCTGGTTGACCGCGACGAACAGCATCGTCCAGACCCCGAGCTTCGCGGTCTGGCTGAGACCGGTCCCGCGCAGGCCGAACTTCGGCCGGAAGGTGTGGCCGCTCGCCTTCAGGTACGGCAGCAGGACCAGCAGCTGGACTGCGATCCCGGCCGTGTGCCCGAGCCCGATCAGCAACTGCTCGCCGTGGCTGAAGGTCGCCGGGGTGTCCCCGGTCCGGTAGACGAGCAGGAAGACCACGATCACCGCGCAGGCGACGATGTTGTTCGCGATCGGCGCCCACATCATCGGCCCGAACCGGCGCCGCGCGTTCAGCACCTGGCCGACCAGCACGAACGCGCCGTAGAAGAAGATCTGCGGCAGGCAGAGCTGGACGAAGAAGATCAGGTTCGCCTTCTCCGCGAGCCGGGACGGATCGTGCAACTCCTCCGGCATGTACAGGTCGGCGATCGCCGGCGCCAGCATCACACAAGCGGTCGTGACCACAGTCAGGGCGACGAAGCCGAAGGTCAGGATGCGGTTGGTGAAGTCCTGACCGCCGTCGTCGTGGTTCTTGATCGCGCGCACGAGCTGCGGGACCAGAACCGTGTTGAACACGCCACCGGCCAGCAGGATGTACAGGCTGTTCGGGATCGTGTTGGCGGCATTGAAGATGTCGGCCCGCAACGCGGTACCGATGGCTGCCGCGAGCAGGGCGAGCCGGACGAATCCGAGCAGGCGGGACAGCACCGTCCCGGCTGCCATCACCGCCGCGGAGCGCAGGGTGCGGTCAGCCATCCTTCGAGCCGACTCCTTCTTTCAGAGACGCGTCGGCGGGGGTGCCGACATCCGGGGTTGCGGGGGCGGCCGGCAGGGGAGCCGGATGAAGCGGGTCGGTCTCTGGTTCGGTACTTGCCTCGGTGGAGCCGTCGTCGGCCGGCGGGTTGCGGCGCTCCCGGCGAATCCGCCGGTAGATCCGGACGAACGACGTACCGAAGAGCAGTGCGCAGGCGGCGCCGACCAGGACCCAGCCGACACTGCCGTACTGGCTGGCCTGGATCAGCATCGGCCGCGGTTTGCCGATCGGCTCGCCGTTGGCGGTGACCACCTGGACCTCGGCCTTGATCAGACCGTTCTGCTCGGCACTGGCCGTGATCCGGGGCGTCCATTTCTGGCCTGCCCGAACGGTCACCGGCGCAACGTTGTTGACGCGGAGGTCGTTCCGGTTCGCCGACCGGACGATGACCTTGACCCGGACCGAGTGATCGAGATCGTTGGCGATGGTCAACGGAAAAGTCCCGTTGCTGCCGGCCAGGTTGACCTTGATCTCCTTCTCTTTGCCCTTGTCGACGCTCGAGACCAGGTGCACCTTGCCCAGCTGGCCCCGCACCGAGCCCAGCTGGATCCGCGCGTACAGGTCGGCCTGGGCCGGGAAACCCTGCCAGGCCAGCGAGGTGGACTGCAGCAGTCCCTTCCGCATCTCCGGGATGATGTTGCCCGGCTCGGAGAGCAGATTCTGGTACGTCGTCAGCTCCGTCTCGAGTTGCTTGACGAGACTGAGCTGAGTACCGGAAAGCGACCCGTTCTCCTTCGGCGCGTCCGGCGCGGCGACAGTCGGCGGCTTCGGCGTCTGCTCGAGGACCTGGGTGACGGTCACCGGCTCGAGCCACGGCAGGTTCAGCAGACCGGCCAGCGTCGCGGTCGCGCTTCCGTCGGCGTCCCAGCCCCGGGGCGGAAGAACGACTGTTGTCGCCGTCGTCCCCTTCCCGGCGGTCGACAGCAACGCAGTCTCGGCGATGAATCGCTGCCGGACCTGGAGCGGATCGGCAGTGGAACCGGCGTCCGGTCCGCCTGCGGTCAGTGCGGAGTTCGCGACGACGGTCCGGACCTGCTGCTCCGGGCCTTCGGGGGTCAGCACCTGGTAGACCGAGGTCCCCGTGCTGAGTGTCTTCGGAACATCGGTGGACCAGGCGGCACTGTTGACCAGGTTCAGATCCTGGGTCTCTTCGACGCCCGGAAAGCCGCTCGAGGCGAACGCTAGATAGCGGCTGGCCGCGGAACCGTTCTCCAGCCAGAGCCCGTTGGTCCGCGCAGAGCCGAGGCCGGCTCGCTCGCTCTCCATCCGGGCCTGCCGGACCAGGTCTTTCAGCGGTCCGCCCGCGTCGACCAGACCGGCCACGTCTACGTCGCCGTACGGAAGGGCGACCACCTGGTCGCCCTTGTCGTCACCCTTGACAGGACCGTCCTGGCTCGCACTGAAGTCGCTCAGCCACTGGGCCGCGATCGCGCCCTTGGTGCCCTTGTCGTAGGCCGACGCGGTGCGCCCGATCCCGTACCCGTCCACGGCCGTCATCTGCTCGGCCGCCTTGATCAGCGCCGGGTCGACCAGCCAGGTCACCTTGTGCTTCTTGCCGAGGTCGAGCAACCGGCGAAGCTCTCCGCCCGGTCCCATCGACTGCGCCAGCGAGTCGTCGGTGAACAGGAAGCCGCCGAGGTACGTCGGCGGCTGCACGAGGGGGATCACCAGTGCGGTGCTCACCTTGCGGGTCGGCGGCTTGGCCCCGATCACCGGCATCAGCGTTCGCGCCCGGCCAGCCGTCGTACGGCTGCGACCCTCCGGTGTTCCGCGGAACATCACACCGACCGTGTACACACCGGTGTCGCTCGTGATCCGCCAGTCCTTCCACGGCACGGACACCGTGAACGCCACCTTGGCCTTCGGCGCCAACTGCTCACCGAGAACCTTGTACGTCGGTGAATCCGAGTCCTGGACCCCGATCCCGACGCAGCTGTCCCGGTCGTTCATCGGGACGTTCTGCTCGTTCGAGATCGCGGCGATCTCCGCCGCCGTGTTCAGCTTCTGGTGGTCGATACAGGTGACAACCTGCGGGCTCGCGCCGAAGGTCGTCGCACTGGTGTTGGTGACGGTGCCCTTGATGGTCACCGTGTCACCGGGTTTGGGCGCGGCCGGGCTGAACGAGTCGATCGCGACCTCAACGGTCGGTTCGTCGTCCACCGCCGCTGCCGGAACCGCCGAAATGGCTGCCGGGGCAACGATCAAAAGGCTCGCGGTCACGGCCGCGGAGAGCCTCAATCGCCGTCTGAACACGCCGTCACCGTAACCTAGTTCCCCGTGTCACCATTTGCCGACCAGTCAGCCTCTCCGGGATCGCTCTCTGCTGTACAGCGCCAAGGCGTCCAGTCACTGCTGGCGATCGCCCCTGTCGTTGACGAACTGGGGGACCGGTTCGTCGCTGCCGGGCACGAGATCGTGCTCGTCGGCGGTCCGGTCCGGGACATTCTGCTCGGCCGGGGCAGCAAGGATCTGGACTTCGCGACATCAGCGCACCCCGATGCGGTCGAGCGGCTGCTGGCCGGCTGGGCGGACCATGTCTGGGATATCGGCAAGGCGTTCGGCACCATCGGTTGTCGCAAGGGTGAGTGGGTCCTGGAGGTCACGACCTATCGGTCGGAGTCCTACGATCCCACCTCGCGCAAACCGGAGGTGTCCTACGGCGACAGCCTCGAAGGCGACCTGGCCCGGCGCGACTTCGCGATGAACGCGATGGCCGTGCGGCTCCCGTCGCACGAGTTCGTCGACCCGTACGGCGGCATGGCCGACGTCGCGAACAAGGTGATCCGGACGCCCGGCAGCCCGGAGGACTCGTTCTCCGACGACCCGCTGCGGATGATGCGCGCGGCCCGGTTCGCCGCCCAGCTCGGCTTCACGCCGGACCCGGCCGTGGTCGCCGCGATGACCGCGATGGCCGACCGGATCACGATCGTGTCGGCCGAGCGCGTCCGCGACGAGCTGGAGAAGCTGATCTGCGCTCAGCACCCGCGGATCGGGCTCGACCTGCTGGTTTCGACCGGCCTGGCCGACCACGTGCTGCCCGAGCTGCCCGCGCTGAAGCTCACCGAGGACGAGCACCACCGGCACAAGGATGTCTACCAGCACTCCCTCACCGTCCTAGATCAGGCGATCGATCTGGAATCGCGTCTATCTGTTCCGACGCCGGATTTCGTGATCCGGTTCGCTTCGCTGATCCACGACATCGGAAAACCGAAGACGCGCCGGTTCGAGGACGGCGGCAAGGTGACGTTCCATCACCACGACGTCGTCGGCGCCAAACTGGCCAAGAAGCGGATGAAGGCGCTGCGGTTCAGCAACGAGCAGATCGACCAGGTCAGCACGCTGATCGAGCTGCACCTGCGCTTCCACGGCTATGGCGAGGGCGAGTGGACCGACTCCGCCGTACGGCGTTATGTCCGCGATGCCGGTGATCAGCTGGAGCGCCTGCATGTCCTGACCCGCGCCGACTGCACCACGCGGAACCGGCGCCGGGCGGAGTCGCTGCGGGCCGCGTACAGCGACCTCGAGGAGCGGATCGCCCGCCTGCAGGAGCAGGAGGAGCTCGACTCCCTGCGCCCGGACCTCGACGGCAACCAAATCATGCAGATCCTCGACGTGCCGCCCGGCCGCGAGGTCGGCGAGGCCTACAAGTTCCTGATGGAGCTCCGCCTCGACCAGGGCCCGCTCGGCGAAGAGCGCGCCCGCGAGGAACTCCTCCGCTGGTGGTCCGAGCGCGGCTAGATCGGTTGTGCTTCCTGCGTCGCGTAGGCGGCCGCGATCGTCGCGGCCGACTCCGGATGGGGCGCGAAGGTGCTGTCACCGATGGAGGCAACCGGTAACGCGGGGTCGATCGAGTTCGTCAGGTACGCCGCGTCGTAGCCCCCGAGCTCGCTCACCAGCACCGGCTGCGTTGTGAACGCTGACAATCCCCGCTGAAGCACTTGCTGCCGAATCCCGTTCAGTACGGGTGCCGCGGGGAACACGATGGTCGTGCCGCGCGCGAAGCAGATGTTCCAGATCGACGCCTCGGAGATCTCGCCGGCAGCGGTGTGGAAGAGCGCATCATCTCCGAAATAGATCAGGTCGAACGTTCCGGTGTGTTTGAGATGTGGCAGCGCACGCTGGTGCTCGACCAACCGCAAGCCGACCGGATCTGTTGCGGGCTCCACCGGCGGGCTGACTCGAATCAGCAGGTCGAGCTCGCCGGCACCCGAGAAGACGTTGACTCGGAGGCTGCAGTCCGCGATGGCCGCCAGCCGCAGTTCGCGCCGGATCCGATCAGCCGGCAGCGACTGGCCGAAGACCTCTCGTGAGCTCCGGTCGAGGCGCTCGAAGTGCAGGTCCAGTCCGTCGACCCGGCCGCCGCGGACCTGCATCGACGAGAAGTGCCCGTAGCTGGTTGCCCGGAGCAACGCCGGAGGCACGGTGTGGAGTGGTTCGCCGTTCAGCAGCAGGAGTTCGGTCACTGTCCCAGTCTGGTCTACGCTCGCGCTGTGGACGTCTGGAGCATCATCGGCTGGGGCGGATCCGCGTTGGTGGTGGTGTCACTGCTCCAGACGCGGATCCTGCGGTTGCGGTTACTGAACCTGATCGGTTGCATCGTCCTGGTCGGGTTCAACCTCGTCATCGGCGTCTGGCCGATGGTCGGCATGAACGCCGTACTGGCCGTCATCAACGTCGTGCACCTCTGGCGGCTGCTGCGGCACCGCCACGACGACGCCGAGTACGCGGTGCTCCGGGTCAACTCCGACGACGCCTATCTGACGCACGTGCTGGCCGCGCACAGTCGCGACATCAGCCGCTTCAACCCCGGTTTCGTCCTCGGCCGGACGCCGTACGCGTTCCTCGTCCAGCGCGGCGAGACCACCGTCGGGGTCGTCCTGGCCCACGACGCCGGCTCCGGCCGCGCCCAGATCGACCTCGACTACGTCCTCCCGGCCTACCGCGACTTCACGCCGGGTGAGTTCGTCTACCGGCGCTCCGATGTGTTCACCGACCAGGGCTTCACCCAGGTCCTCGCCTCACCCCGGATGCGCGACTCCTCGCCGTACCTGAATCGCCTCGGCTTCCACCGAGACGGCGACGCCCTCGTCCTCGACCTCGCCTAGATCCTTCGCGAAGCACAGCGAAGCGACCTCGTTCTCGAAGGGCGGGAACGGCGGTGTCCGGGTGTAGCCGTGGTTTGTGTAGAGGGCGATTGCCTCGTGCTGCAGGTTGCCGGTCTCCAGGCGTAGACGGTTGATGCCCTTGCGTCGGGCGTCTGCCTCGACCTCGGTGAGGAGTTTGCGGGACAGGCCCCAGCCGCGGGCGGACGGCTCGACGTACATGCGCTTGATCTCGCCCAGACCGGGCTCCACCGGCTGCAGTCCGATGCAACCGACCGGGCTGCCCTCGAGGATGAGCAGCGTGAACGTGATGTCGGGATGCAGTTCGACCTGCGGCTGATCGTCGCCGTACAGGGCGGCGAGCTCGGCCTGCTGCGCGGTGGCGAGTGCTCGCACGGTGGGATCGGTGCTCGGTACGGCGCGCAGTTCGAGGTCCTCGATCATGCGTCCGGACGGTAGCAAGAGGGCGTGACGCAGCTGTTTCGGTTTCCTCTCGCCGACTTCGGGTTGCCGTGAGGTCTTCCGCTGTTCATGAAAATCTTTCATTATTCTGGTCATGACTGTGACTCGGCGTACCGTTCTCGGCACGGTAGGTGTTCTTGGTGCGGCGGTTGCCGCGCCCTCCCAGGCATTCGGTACGCCGACGCTCCGTACGGCGGCCGACGCGTCGCCGACGCTGGTCGTCGGGGCGACGTTCCCCGAGGGCGTGATGGCCGGGGTCCCGCGGACCGACGGCGCGATGCTGTGGACCCGGGTGCCGCGCGGGCTCTTCGACGGGGATGCCGAGTTGGCGGTCGTGGTCTCGCGGCACCGCGATCTGTCCCGGCCGGTCATCGTCGAGACGGTGATCGCGGAGAAGCAGTGGGACGGCTGCGTGCACTTCCCGGCGAACGGGCTGGCCGCGGGGGAGGAGTACTTCTACCAGTTCCGCGGCAAGGACAAGGTCTCGCCGATCGGCCGCTTCCAGACCCTGCGGCCGGCGGACTCGAACCAGCCGGTGCGGATCGGCTTCTTCACCTGCCAGGGCTTCACCGAGGGCTACTACTCGGTCCACAAGCACCTCGCCGAGGAGGAGCTCGACCTGGTCGTCTGCCTCGGCGACTACGTCTATGAAGCCACCGTCCCGGGTGTCCGCGGGATCGACCTGAACCTTTATCCACAGGTCCTGCCGTCGATGCGGGCGAAGTACACCCTCTACCGCAGCGACGAGAACCTGAAGGCGATGCACGCGCAGCACGCGTTCTTGCCGCTGTGGGACGATCACGAGTTCCGCAACAACTACACCAAGAACAAGTGGACGCTGCCGGAGCTGTTCTTCCAGGAGAAGAAGTCCGCCGCCTGGCACACGTGGTTCGAGCGGATGCCGGTCCCGCGGTACGCCAACGACATGACCCGGACGTATCGGTCGCTACGACTCGGCAAGACGGTCGAGCTGTTCGCGATCGACAACCGGCAGTACAAGGACGACCAGCCGTGCAACGACGGCGGAGGTCTGGTTTGCGAGGCCGCGGATGCGACCGGCCGGACGATGCTCGGGCCGGATCAGAAGGCCTGGCTGGAGAACGGGCTGCGCTCGTCGGGCGCGCGCTGGAAGGTGCTCGCCAACCCGAACATGATGATGGGCATGGTCACCGGCGCCGCTGGTGAGCGGGCCTTCATGGACACCTGGGACGGGTACGGCGCCGAGCGGACCGAACTGCTGTCGCTGGCGGCTGACCGGGTTTCCGACCTGGTGGTCGTCACCGGGGATGACCACGACACGTTCTCCGGCGAGCTGTGGAACACGGGGTTCGCTCCGGGCACGCCCGGGAACCCGGCCGGGACAAAGCGAGCAGGCGTGGAGTTCGTCGTACCGTCGGTGTCGTCGACCAACACTGGTGACACCAAGGGTGTTGCGGGGGCGAAGGCCGAGGAGCAGAAGCGGCTGCAGTACAACCCGCATCTGAAGCAGATCGACATGCGGCAGCACGGGTACGGCGTACTGGAGGTGACCCGCGACGAGGCGAAGCTGTCGTACCGGGCGGTCGACAAGCTGCACCCCGACGCGGGCGTCAGCACCAGCTACCAGTTGCGAACCGGACGGGGCAGCGCCCGGCTCGACACGATCTAGCGGTACAAACGAACATCCGCCAGACTCCACCAGTGTTCGCTGGTGCCGTTCGAGGTGATGCGGACATAGCGCGCGTACGTCGGTCGCACGTTCACCGTGGTGAGCTGGCCGGTCGACGTACCGGTCACCGGCTTCGACCAGTGCACGCCATCGTTGCTTGTGGCAACGTTCCAGTTGGTGGCGAAGTCGCCGAGCTGACCGCCGCTGTCGAGTGCGACCTGACGGAACAGCTTGCGGGCGCCGAGGTCGATCTGGATCGACTGGCCAGGAGCCTGCGCAGTCTTGCTCGACCAGACGGTGGATCCGTCCGCGTCGACAGCAAGCCCTGCCTCAGCGCCATTGACACTCGCGGTTGCGCCGGCGATTGACACCGGCGTCGGGGTGTAGATCCAGCTTGACGGCCAGGTGAACGTCCCGATCGAACCACCAGGCAGCTCGTACTCGAACGACTTGTCGCCGACCGCCACCGCGAACTTCCGCGGTTCATCGTTCTCGTTGTGTACGACGAGTGCCGTCGACCCGTCGGTGTTCCGGAAGGCCGTGGTCATCAGCTGACCGTTCCAGCCGGTCGTCCCGTACGACGTACTCCCGATCCGCACCGCACCCGGCTTCACGAACTTCGACAGGTGGCCAATCGTGTAGTACTCCGCATCCGTGGTGACCGTGCCATCGGCCTGCAGCGTGACGAGACCGGTGCAGGTCCCACAACCGCCGAGGTGCGGGCCGCCGGTGGAGTCGAGCGCGATGTTCCAGTTGACGACCGACTTCGCCCAGTTGCGGGTGGTGCCGAGCATCAGGTTGCGGGCATGCCAGGTGAGCGTGCCGCGGAAGACCTGCGGCGGGGTGTCGTTCGGTCCGTGCGAACCGGAGCACTCCGTGAACCAGATGCCCTTGTCCGGGAAGGCGTTGTGCAACGCGGTCTGAGCCGCCGCATTGCCCGAGTAGCAGTGATACGCCGTACCGGCGATCCACTTCGCGGCCGACGTCTGCAGCAGCTTGAACGGGTAGTTGGTCTCCGGGTCCTCGCCGGGCGGGGTGGTCCCGACGTCTCCGGGGTGCGTCGACCAGTTGTGGTCGTAGCCGAGGATCTTGGTCCGCGGGCTCGCCTTGTGCAGCAGCGGGCCGAGCCGCGAGATGACCTCGGCCTCCTGCCGAACCGGTACGTCGGTACCGGGGTAGCCGCCGGGCTTGCGGTTCTGCGGCTCGTTCTGGATCGACAGGAAGTCGACCGGTACGCCGGCCCGCGTGTACGCCTCGACGAACTTCACCAGGTAGCGCGCGTAGGCGTCGTACACCTTCGGGTCGTCTTTGAGCCGACCACCGACGAGGGAGTCGCCCGTCTTCATCCAAGCCGGCGGGCTCCACGGGGACGCCATCACCTTGAGGCTCGGGTTCAACTGCTTGGCGCGGCGAAGCAGCGGCAGCACCTGCTGCTCGTCGTGCTTGATGCTGAACTTCTTCAGCGGGAAGTCGGTCTCGCCGGGCGCCACGTCGTCGAACGTGTAGTGCTCGGCCGCCGCGGTGAAGTCGGACGAACCAACCGGCTGCCGCAGGAAGCTGACCCCGATGCCTTGCTTGGGGTCGAACAGTTTCCGCAACGTCTCCTCGCGCAGCGCCGAGCTCAGCCGGGACAGCACATCGGCCGACGAGTCCGTGATCGAGGCGCCGAAGCCGTCGATGGTCTGGTACGTCGTCCGCGGGTCGACCGTGATCGTCGTCAGATCACTGGTGTCCCGCTCGAAGGCCACGGGCGCGCGCTCGTGTAGTAGTTCAGCCCGGTCAGGGGTCGTCACCCAGACCCTCGCCTGGGCGGTCGGGTGGTGGGCCTCGGCAGCCGGCACGGTCAGCAGACCGGTGGTGAGCGCCAAGGCGGTGGCGATCATCGGTGTTCGCATCGCACTCCTCAGGGTGTGAAACACAAGTGCAACAAACGCCCTCAGGAAACGATCTGATCCGAGCCCTGTCAATGCTCCGAGGCGGGTGAGTAGAGTGCTGAGCGTGAAACAAGACGATGTAACAAATGCCTAGGCAGCGCGCGACTGTGCGCGAGGTCGCGGCCGCGGCCGGGGTGTCGAGCGCGACGGTGTCCCGCGTTCTCAACCAGCAGAGCAGCGTGTCCCCCGAGACACGGCGCCTGGTCGAGCAAGCAGTCGAGGAGCTCGGCCTGCTCGCACCCGCCCCGCGCGGCGGCACACCGAAGCCGGTCGACGGTGCTGTGTACGTCCGCTGCCCGTATCTGCTGACCGACTACTTCGGCCTGATCGTCTCGTCCATCGCCGAGACCCTCGACCGCCACGGCCGCCAGGTAGTCCTCAACGCAGGCGAAGCCGCAGCCCACGACCCGGTCCTGAACCGCCTGCCCGCACAGCGCGATCTCGCCGGCGCGATCCTGATCCTCCCGCCCGAGTCGAGCGAAGACCTCGTCCGCCTCAGCTCCCGCCGCTTCCCCTTCGTCGTCGTCGACCCACGGACGCCACTGCCGCGCGACATCCCCTCAGTCTCGGCCGCCCACCACTCCGGCGCCCGCCAACTGACCGCCCACCTGACGTCCCTCGGCCACACCCGCATCGGCGTCATCGCCGGTCCCCGCGAATGGTTGGCCGCCGACGCGCGCCTCTCCGGCCACCACGCCGCCCTGGCCGACGTCGGCATCCTCCCGAACCCGGCACTTATCCGCCACGACCACCCCACCACCGCCCACGGCTACCAAGCCGCCCTGGAGTTGTTGTCGTTGACGCCCCGCCCTACGGCGTTGATCGCCTTCAACGACAAGGCTGCCGTGGGTGCGCTCCAAGCCGCCGCCGCTCTGGGGCTCTCGGTTCCGCGTGAGCTCTCGATCGCCGGTTTCGACGATCTAGACCTGAGTCAGGCCACCACCCCAGCGCTCACCACCGTCCGTCAGCCGTTGGCCGAGATGGGCCGGATGGCCGTTTCGCTCTTGATCCGTCTCCTGGACCGGCATGCCCTCGAGGCCCTCCACATCGAGCTAGCCACCGAGTTGGTGATCCGTCCCTCCACCGGTCCCGCCCCCTCCATGTGATCGCTCGGCCCCGCTCCCTTGGGGTCGGGTTCGTTTCCGGTACGGCGGTGCATGGTTGATCGCCGCTCCGGACAAGCCGGGCACGTTGTCTGTGGCTGGTCGCCGCGGCGGCCGCGTTACATAAAGAGCTTGGCTGGGGCCGGTGCCTGGTTGAGGTACTGGCGAGGTCGGCGATCGCGTGACCGCTGCTTGAGGTGCTCGCTATGGTTGCGGCCGGTAGCGAGGAAGCCTTGAACGTGACCCTCCGCTGTGGTGAAAAGCGCTGGCAACGAGGTGCGGGGTGCTGCCGCGCCCGGCTGACCCCGGCCGCCGAGCTGGTTGCCCATTTCTCGTCGCGGCGCTGTCCACTCGTCGGGGGTTCGTCGGCCGGGTGGTGGGCGTGAACAAGTAATTACCTGTCCAGGCCCACTGCTTCATGTTCAAGCCCCCGGCTGTTGGCCCGACCAGCCGCGCCAGCCGTTACTACGCGTGAGTTTTTCGGCGTATGGACCCGAAAAATCCCCGCGTAGTGCGAAACGGCGGGCGGGTACGCCGGTGGAACTCCCCGGCGCCCGATTCGTCGGGTATCCGGCCGGGTTGGGGAGCGAAACTGACCTGGAATGACGGGTAAAGCTCCCCGGCCCCACCCACCAGCCCGCTCAGGGTCACTGGGTGGAACGTTTTGTGCAAATGGCGACATGAAGTTTCCACACTCGGCGCTGCTTTTCGACCTCAGCCATAGCGGGCACCTCAAGCAACGGTCACGCGATCGCCGACCTCGCCAGTACCTCAACCAGGCACCGGGCCCAGCCAAGCTCTTTATGTAACGCGGCCGCCGCGGCGACCAGCCACAAGCAACGTGTCCGGCTTGTCCGGAGCGGCGAGCAACCAGCATCGCCGTACCGGAAGCAGCGACGCCGCAGGCGACTAGGCCCATCAGGTGGAGTGGGGGTGGGCGGGCAGCGGAGTGGTGTGAAAAGTTGAGGGTATGAGGATCGGGATTGCCGGGATCGCTATTGAGTCCAGCACGTTCTCCCCGCATCGCGCGGGGGCGGGCGACTTCGACGTACGGCGGGGAGACGCGCTGCTGCAGCGGTACGACTTTCTGCAGAACGAGTGGGCCGATGGCGTCGAGTGGGTGCCGCTGGTGCATGGGCGGTCGCTGCCGGGTGGCGCGGTCGTGGCGGAGTTCTATGACGAACTGTCCGCGGAGATCATCGAGCGGATCGGTACGGCGGGGGAGCTCGACGGACTGTTCTTCGACATCCACGGCGCGATGAGTGTGGTCGGCCGTGAGGACGCTGAGGCGGATCTCGCCACACGCGTTCGGGCAGCGCTCGGACCGAACGTGATGATCTCGACCTCGATGGATCTCCACGGGAACGTTTCGCGGGAGTTGGGTGCGGCGGTCGACCTGATCACTTGCTATCGGATGGCGCCGCATGAGGATGCGATGGAGAGCCGGGAGCGTACGGCGCGCAATCTCGTCGAGCGGCTGCAGTCCGGACTGGGGAAGCCGAAGAAGGCTTGGGTGCAGGTGCCGGTCCTTCTGCCAGGCGAGAAGACGTCGACGCGGATCGAGCCGGCGGCATCCATTTACCGGCGAGTGGGCGAGATCGCGGATGAGCCCGGCGTACTGGATGCGGCGGTGTGGGTCGGATACGCGTGGGCCGACGAGCCGCGGTGCCAGGCGGCCGTCGTCGTGATGGGTGATGACGAGGCGCTGATCACCGAGCGCGCGACCGAGCTGGCCAAGGCCTACTGGGACGCCCGAGCCGACTTCGAGTTCGTCGCACCGACCGGGACACTGCACGAGTGCGTGAACGCCGCGCTGCAAAGCACCGCCAGGCCGTTCCTGATCAGCGATTCCGGCGACAACCCGACCGCGGGTGGCGCGGGTGATGTCTCCTGGACGCTGCGCGAACTGCTGTCGATCGAAGACCTGACCACCGGTACGGCGACCGCCATCCACGCGAGTATCGCCGACCCCGACGCAGTTGCGGCGGCGGTTGAGGCAGGTGTCGGGAACCCGATCAGCGTCGCCGTCGGCGGCAAGGTCGACTTCGGTCCGGCCGGTCCGGTCGAGGTGACCGGCACGGTCTTCTCGATCACCGATGACCCGGTCGGCGGGACGGTCGCGGTGATCCAGGTCGGCGGCCTGCACTCGATCATCACGTCGCGCCGCAAGCCGTACCACCATCTCGCGGACTTCACGCTGCTCGGCCTCGATCCGGCCAAGACGGATCTCGTGATCGTGAAGATCGGCTATCTCGAGCCAGAGCTCTACAACCTCGCAGCCGACTGGCTACTCGCGCTCACTCCAGGTGGCGTCGACCAGGACCTGCTCAGGCTCGGCCACCATAAAGTTGTTCGGCCGCTCTTCCCGTTCGACCCGGACATGGCCGAACCGGATCTCACACCGGAACTGATCTAGAGCTTCCGGAGAACGTGCAGTGCCTCGATCGAGTGGTCGATGAGCTCGTCGGCCGTCATCGTCTGCTTGTCCTCGGGCTGGCCGGACCACTCGATCGCCAGGTCCTCGGCGTAGCTGAGCCAGGCGTGGACCCGCAGGTACTCCGCGGAGGTCCGGTTGTCGGCGACCTCCGGCGTACCGAGGAAGGTGAGGACGCGGCGGGACAGCCCGATCCGGGTGTCGTCGTACACCTCGACGGCGTAGTCGTCGCCGCCGGCGGCACCGCGGACGAAGGAGATGTACGCCGTCCGGCGCCGCGAGATGAAGGCGACGAACTGTACGAGCATCTCGCGCAGCGCTTCCTCGGGCGGCAGATCCTCGTCCGGCTTCGTGACCCGGAGCAGTCGGCGGCCGGCCGCGGAGATGACCGCCACGTAGTAGTCACGCTTGCTCGGAAAGTAGTGGAAGAGGAGACTGCGAGAGATCCCGGCCTGGCCGGCGATAGCGTCGATGGAGAGCTCGTGGATCGGCTGATCACGCAACATCATCAAGCCGATCTTGACGAGCTGCTTCTTGCGATCTTCCGCGGTCAACCTGTTGTCCACACTGTTGAGCATTGCTCAAAAGGGCGCTACGGTCAAGATTACCCGGCGGTACCCCGCCGGTTTCGGAAGGAGTGCTGTCACATGGGGTTCGAACCGTCGGCCCGTGCGCAGGATCTGATCGGGCGCGTCGAGGAATTCATCCGCACCGAGATCGAGCCCGTGGAGGCGCAGCTACACGCCGCGACCCGGGCCGCCGCTGATCCGTGGCAGCCGCAGCCGCTCTTCAAGGAACTGCAGGCCAAGGCCCGTGCCCAGGGGCTGTGGAACCTGTTCCTCCCACCGGCCGAGCCGGGCAACGAGCAGTACGGCGAAGGCCTGCCGAACCTCGACTATGCCCCGATCGCCGAGCTCACCGGCCGTTCGTTCATCGCGCCGTACGTGTTCAACTGCAACGCGCCCGACACCGGCAACATGGAAGTGCTGCTGCGCTACGGGAACGACGAGCAGAAGGAGCAGTGGCTCAAGCCGTTGCTCGACGCAACGATCCGGTCCGCGTTCTGTATGACCGAGCCGGGCGTCGCGTCGTCGGACGCCACCAACATGGTCGCGACCGCGATCGTCGAGGGTGACGAGGTCGTCCTCAACGGACGCAAGTGGTGGAGCACCGGTGTCGGCAATCCCGAGTGCGAGCTGCTGATCTTCATGGGTCTCACCGACCCGGAGGCGCATCGCTACGCCCGGCACACGATGGTGCTGGTCCCGATCGACACGCCGGGCGTGAAGGTCGAGCGGTTGCTCCCGGCAATGGGCCGGTACGACGAGCCGTTCGGCCACGGTGAAGTTTCGGTCACCGACGTGCGTGTGCCGGCAAGCAACATCCTGGTCGGCCCAGGTCGTGCGGTCGAGATCGCGCAGGGCCGGTTGGGCCCGGGGCGCGTGCACCACTGCATGCGGCTGATCGGGCTCGCCGAGAAGTCGCTCGAGCTCGCGCTGCAACGCGGTACGAGCCGGCACGCGTTCGGGAAGCCGCTGGTCAACCTCGGCGGCAACCGGGAGCGCATCGCCGACGCCCGGATCGCGATCAACCAAGCCCGCTTGCTGGTGCTGCAGACGGCGTACCTGCTCGACACGGTCGGGCTCCAAGGCGCGCTGAGCGAGGTCAGCCAGATCAAGGTCGTCGCGCCGCGGATGGCGCAGGACGTGATCGACATGGCGATCCAGCTGCACGGCGGTGGCGGTCTCTCCGACGACTATCCGCTCGCGGCCGCCTGGACGACTGCTCGCGCGCTGCGCCTGGCCGACGGCCCCGATGAGGTGCACCGCGGCGTCGTCGCCCGTATCGAGCTGGCCAGCTACCTCGCCGAGCGTAAGGAAGAATCGAAATGAGTCGGGTACTAGTCACTGGTGGCGCAAGCGGTCTCGGAGCTGCGCTCGTCAAGCAGTTCGTTGCCCAAGGCCACCAGGTCCTCCGCTCCGACATCGGTACGACGTACGACGGCGACGACGGTCCTTATCTGCGACTCGACGTGCGCAATCCCGCCGACTGGGATGCCGCCGTCGCCTGGTGCGATGAGCACTGGGGCGGGCTCGACATCCTGGTCAACAACGCAGGCATCGCGACCGGCGGCCGGATCGACGTCGAGACGCTGGACGAGTGGGACCGCGTCATCGACATCAACCTGATGGGTGTCGTCCGCGGTTGCCGCGCATTCACGCCGGTCTTCAAGAAGCAGCACTCCGGCTACATCGTCAACACGGCATCGGCGGCCGGGCTCATGCATCCGCCGATGATGAGCTCGTACAACACGGTCAAGGCCGGCGTCGTCGCGCTCTCCGAGACGCTGTCCCACGAGCTGCAGCCGTTCGGGATCACCACGTCGGTCATCTGCCCGTCGTTCTTCCAGACCAACCTGGCCGATTCCTTCCAGGGTGCGGACACCGCGATGAGCTCGTCCGGTAAGCGGATGATCGAGAGCTCACCGCGGACCGCCGACGACATCGCGACCGTCGTACTGGCGGGGATCGCGAAGCGGCGCTTCCTGATCATCCCGGATCGTCCCGCGCGGCTGGGCTACCTGGCCAAGCGCTGGGCCCGCCCGCTCTACAACCGTCAGATGCAGAAGGTCGCCGCGAAGGCGCACAGCCGGGCAGAGAAGGCCCAACACGCCAATGGGTGATGGTGCTCGCCCCGTTCGGGACGAGGATGCGTTCGACGTTGCCGCGGTCGACACCTGGCTGCGTCAGCACACGGAGTTGCCTGCCGGACTTCCCGAGGTCCGGCAGTTCTCCGGTGGTGCGTCCAACCTGACCTACCTGCTCCAGTACGCCGGGCACGACTTGATCCTGCGCCGGCCACCGGCCGGGACCAAGGCGAAGAGCGCGCACGACATGGGCCGCGAGTACCGGATTCAGGCTGCGCTCAAACCGGTCTTCCCGTACGTCCCGACGATGGTTGCCCACTGCACCGATGACGCGGTGATCGGCTCCGAGTTCTATGTGATGGAGCGCGTCATCGGAACGATTCCGCGCCGCTCCGAACTAGGCGTCGACCTGAGCTCCGAGCAGACCGCGCAACTCTGTCGCACGCTGATCGACCGGCTCGTCGATCTGCACGCGGTCGATCCGGCCGAGGCCGGGCTGGCCGATCTCGGGCGAGGCGCGGGATACGTCGGCCGACAGGTCAGCGGTTGGTCGGAGCGGTATCGCAAGGCAAAGACCTGGAACGTTCCGAGCTTCGAGAAGGTCATGGCCTGGCTCGTGGCCAACCAGCCGGCCGATATCCGCATCTGCGTGATTCACAACGACTTCCGGCTGGACAACGTCGTACTGGCTCCGGATGATCCGCAGCGAGTCGCCGGGATCCTGGACTGGGAGTTGGCCACGCTCGGCGATCCGTTGATGGATCTCGGCAGCGCGCTCGCGTACTGGGTGCAGGCCGATGACGACTGGGCGTACCGCCGATTCCGGCTGCAGCCGTCGGACGCGCCGGGGATGCTGACCCGCGACGAGATCGTTGCCTACTACACCGAACGCTCCGGGCTGAAGCCCGAGAATTGGGCGTTCTACGAGGTGTTCGGGCTGTTCCGGCTGGCGGTGATCGCGCAGCAGATCTACTACCGCTATCACCACAAGCAGACGCGGAACCCGCGCTTCAAGAACCTCTGGCTCCCGGTCAACCTGCTGGAGCGTCGCTGCCGCCGCATCATCCGGCAGGCTTGAGTATGGCCGTCATTTATCTCGTCCGGCACGCGCAGGCGTCGTTCGGGTCCAAGAACTACGACAAGCTCTCCGACCTTGGCGAGAAGCAGGCGCTTGCCCTCGGCAACACCTTTCGCGTCCGTGGAATCATCCCGGACCTGGTGATGTCCGGGTCGATGAAGCGGCACGCGAAGACCGCGACGCTGGCCGGGTTCGCGCCGGAGGCCGACCATGGGTACGACGAGTTCGACCATGACCAGCTGATCGTGGCGCACAAACCGGCGTACAAGGTCCGGGCTTTTCTGATGGCCGACCTGGCGCGGACCGGGAACCCGAAGCGGGCGTTCCAGGACATGTTCACGGCGGCGACCGATCGCTGGATCAGTGGTGCGGACGGCTACACCGAGACCTTCCAGGCGTTCTGCGACCGCTCCAACGATGCCGTACGACGGACTGCCGATCGACTGGGGAAAGGCGAGACCGCGGTGGTGTTCACCTCGGGTGGGCCGATCGCGGCCGTGGCGAGCCGGCTGTTGTCCGGCGGCGACGGGCTGTGGGCCAAGCTGAACCCGGTCACGATCAACACCGCGATCACGAAGGTCGTGTCCGGCCGCAGTGGACTGACTGTGGTCAGCTACAACGAGCACGGTCACCTCGACAAGCAGGAGCTCACGTACCGATGAGACGGAACATCTTGATCACCGGCGCGAGCGCCGGGCTCGGCGAGGAGATGGCACGCCAGTTCGCCGCCAAGGGACACAACCTTGCGCTGACCGCGCGCCGCGAGGACCGATTGGCTGCGCTCCGAGACGAGTTCCTGGCGAAGCATCCTGGGCTGACGATCACGATCCACAAGCTTGATGTCACCGATGACGAGCAGGTCTTCAGCGTTTTCCGCGAAGCCGACAAGGCGCACGGGCAGCTCGACCGGATCATCGTGAACGCCGGCATCGGCAAGGGCGCACCCGTCGGCACCGGCCGGCCCGAGGTGAACCGCGAAACGCTGCAGACCAACTTCATCGCCGCCTTCACCCAGGCCGAGGCCGCGATGGAGCTGTTCCGTTCACGGAACGCCGGCCACTTGGTTTTCATCGCCTCCGCCGCCGCGCTCCGCGGTCTGCCCAAGACGATCACCGCGTACGCCGCCGCGAAGGCGGGCGTTGCCTCGTTGGCTGAGGGGCTGCGGATGGAGATGCTGGGCAAGCCGATCACGATCAGCACGATCTATCCCGGGTACATCAAGACCGCGCTGAACGAGAAGGTGAGGAACACCCCATTGATCGTCGACACCGTGCCTGGCGTCCGGTCGATGGTCGCCGCGATCGAGGCGGAGAAAGCGAACGCCTATGTCCCAGCCTGGCCGTGGGTGCCGCTCGCGCGATTCATGAAGGTTGTGCCGTTGCCGATCTTGAAGAGGATCATCTGATGCGCTGGGGACTCACTGTTCCGCTGACCGGGGTGCCGCTGCGGGACCACAAGCCGCTCATCACCGAGCTAGCTTCGCTCGGGTACACGGATCTGTGGTCGGCCGAGGTGGCCGGTGCCGATGCGTTTACGCCGCTGGTGCTGGCGTCCGAGTGGGATGACCAGTTGCGCTTGGGGACTGCCGTCGTACCGGTGCATACGCGCGGGCCGGCTGCGCTCGCGATGAGTGCGGCTGCGTTGGCTGATTTGGCGCCGGGGCGGTTCGTGCTCGGGATCGGGGCCTCGTCGGAAACCATCGTGACCGGGTGGAACGGGATCGCGTACGACCCGCCGTACGCGCGGACTCGGGATGTCCTGCGGTTTCTGCGGCAGGCGTTCGCGGGGGAGAAGGTCGACGGGACGTTCGACAGCTTCACGATCAAGCGGTTCAAGCTGGAGAAGGCGCCCGACGTACCGCCGTCCTTGATGCTCGCCGCGCTGCGTCCCCAGATGCTGAAGCTTGCCGCGCGTGAAGCCGATGGCGCGATCACCAACTGGCTCTCGGCGGATGACGTTGTGCAGGTGCGGGACGAGCTCGGCGCGGACAAGGAACTGGCCGCGCGGATCTTCGTCTGCGTCACCGAGGACGCCGAGATGGCGCGCAACATCGGTCGCTACCTGATCGCCACGTATTTGAGCGTTCCCGGGTACGCCGCCTTCCACGACTGGCTTGGTCGCGGTCCCGCGATGAAGCCCATGCGGGAAGCGCTGGCTGCCGGTGATCGCAACGCCGCGATGGCCGCCGTACCGGTGGAGGTCATCGACTCGCTGATCGTCCACGGGACGGCGGAGCAGTGCCGGGACCACATCAACCGGTACGTCGCGAATGGCCTCGACACCCCGATCATCGCCACGCTCCCCACCGGCACGAGCCTGATCGAGACCGCCCGCGCGCTGGCGCCCTAGCCGAAGGCCGGCAGCAGGAACGCCTTCACACACGGCCGACCACTGCCGACCTCCATCACGAGGGTGCCGCCGACAGTGGCTCCCCTCGTAGTGCCGTTCAACGCGAACACCACGATTGGCCCAGCGTTGCCTACCGGAGTCTTGTTCATGGTCAGCGACGTCGGTGGGCGAACGTACTGCTTGATCAGCGGCGGGATGGTCACCTTGGTGTCCGCACAGGCGAGGGCGGTTGCGCCCTTGACGTCGTTCGCGTTCAAGCGCCCGACGAACTGTGTGGCGACCTGCACCGGGGTGCCCGACGCTGGTGGCACCGGTGTGATCGGGACGGGCTTGACCGGGACGGTTTTCACGGGCTTGGGCGGCTTCGGCTTGGCTGTCGTAGGTCGTGGTGCAACCGACGTGATCGGAGCAGGCGGCGGGGTGGAAGGCGACGGCTTGATGTCTGCGACCACCTTGCTGGCGACCCACACTCCGGTCCCCAGGACGGCGACCAGCAGCACCAGCATCAGGGCGATGAACAACCCGGGCCGACTCTTCTTGGGCGGGCGTCCGTAGTCGGGCGCGGCGATCCCGCCCGGTTGATAGCTCACAGTCGGTGCTCCTTGAGCCACGTGGTGGCCCGGCGGTTCGAGGCTCGCGACAACCAGGCGTCCTGAATGATCTCGGTCAGCTCCTGCCGGCCGAGCTCCCCGATCCGACTCGCCCGCACCAGCACCGACGGATGCCCGTCGAAATGCGGCGTACTGAAGAACGGCGTCGACTCGTCCGCCACCAGCGCCAGCTTCTCGGCCTCGGACTCGGTCCAGATCATGATCACGTCGTCGTACTTCTCCCCGGTCTCCGGATCGACGGCGTCGGGCCGAGCCGTCCGGAAGAATACGAACGACTTCGCGCCGATTTGATACACCGGCCGGTCCGTCCCGTCGTCCCGTTCCCACACTGTGACGTGCGGCAGCCCCTGCGCGACCGCATGCACATCCGCCACCCGCGCCTTCCGATCCCGCATGGCTAGATCGTACGGCGGCCTGGACCGGCCCCGCCGTCGTCGGACGGCGAGGCCACTGTGATCAGGCCGAAGACTCGGCGCCGGACTCCGCGCCGTCATCGACATCCGTGTCCGGCTTCAGACCGCGCACCGCCCGGCCGGCCAGAGTCTCCGGGTTCGTCAGCGCTCGCACCGCAGCGGAGCCGAGTTCCTTCGCTCCCGACGCCGCGAGGGCGAACTCGTCCTCGCTCGTGTCCCCGGCGACCTTGCTGGCGACCTTCGGCTTCGGCACCTTCGAGACCTTGCCCGCGATGCCCTGCCACGCCAGCCCGACGCGCCAGTCGATCTCGCGGAGGAAGCGCTTGTGCTGCTCCTGCTTCGGCAAGTTGACCTCGAACCACGGGTTGCCCATCACGCCCAGAGCGACCTTGATCGGCATGGCGCGCACGACGCGACCTTGGTCGGTGAACACGCGAGCGTCGCGAGTCCCATCGGGCAACGTGTCTGCGTCGAAGTGGTCCAGCACGTGGCCGAACCAAGCGATACCCGCCTCGATCAGCCGGTCGTAGTCCTTCGGGTCCTTGATCACGTCATCAACCGATGAGCTCGACACAGCCTTGCTGAAGCTGCCGAGACCGAGCCCCCGGACCATGGTGATGGCCTGACCGATGACCAGATGCTTGTGCTCGACCTGAGCCACAGCCGTCGCCGTCCGTCCGGTCGTCACCAACGGAACGTGCAAGCCCCCGAAGATGTCCTTGGCTGCCCGGGTCCACAGGTCGCGGATGTTGAGGGCCTCGGTCTCGTTCCGCGTCATGGTCACGCCTTTGCCGTTCAGATCGGCATAGATCTGTCCCATCGCTTTGGTGGGGATGCCGTGGATGACGTCGACAGAAACTAGCGTGGCACGGAGCTTCTCCTGCCTGGTGCCCGACAACTTCGAGTTGATGGCCAGCGCACGGCGAATCGCGAGGAGACGAGATTCGCCGTCGGCCTCCATCGCCTTCTTGGCCCGATCGACGGTGTAGATGTGGAACTCTCCGCCCATATAGGCGTTGAAGTCCTCCTGCTGCTCGCCCTCCAGCTGTTCGGGCCAGTAGATGGTGAACGCGGGCAGGGTTGCCTCGAGCGGCGGGGTGTTGAGGAACGGGCCTTCGATGTAGCGCTGGAGGTCGCCGGTCGCGTTCAGGTACTTGCGCGTGGGGCTCCAGGCTTCCGGCCGGCGTTCGGGCCTTTTCTCCCCGGTCTCAGGATCAGTGACCCGGACCGTCTTCATTGCGCGATGAAAGAACTCGCGCTGGATCTCGCCCCGAGCCTTGATCAGCTCAGCCACCCGATCGTTCAGATGACCGAAGCTCTCACCGGCCACCTCTTTCGGCTCGAACGCCATGCCGGGGACCGTGAGATCCACCAGCATCGAGATCGGGAGAACGGTGGTGAACCTGTTGTCGTCGGTGCGGATTCCACCCAACTGCAAGGGAATTGCCATGGCTAGACTTCCTTCTGGTTTGCCGAGGCGGTCCCTTCTCCCGGCTAGGACGTCGGGACCGCCTCGGTTGGCTATCTCGAGGCAGATTAGCACCGCCTCGAGGCAATCGATGGTTGCCTCGAGGTAACGCGCGCGTGTCCGGCGTGTCCCCGACCCTGTTGAGCTCCGCGCGGCCGAGATTCCGCTCGGCTATCTAGCGCGGATCTGCCGGGATCCAGAGCGTGAAGACGGAGCCCTCGCCTAGTTTGCTCGTCACCGTGATCCGGCCGCGGTGCGCCTCGGCCAGGTGTTTGGTGATGGCAAGACCCAGACCGCTGCCGCCGGTAGAGCGGCTGCGCGACTGCTCGGCGCGGTAGAAGCGGTCGAAGAGATGCGGAAGGTGCTTCTCGGCGATCCCGGCGCCGTTGTCGGTGACGGTGAGGTTGTAGCCGTCGGGAACCCGCCGGACCCCGACCACCACGGTGCCGCCGGTCGGCGTGAAGCGGATCGCGTTGGAGACCAGGTTGCCGAGTGCCTGCCGCATCCGCGAGCTGTCGACCGAGGCAACGGCCTCCGCCGGAACGTTGGCCGTCAGGGCCACGCCAGCAGTTTCAGCGGCCGGCCGATGCGCGAGGACGACCTGCTGGGCGAGTTCGCTCAGGTCCCGCGGGGCCGGGTGCAGGCGGAGCATGCCGGCGTCAGCCAGGGCGAGGTCCTGCAGGTCGGCGACGAGGTGTTCGAGGAGGCTGGTCTCCTCCAGCAGCGACGTGACCAGCTCGGCGTCGAGCGGTACGACGCCGTCCTCCGACGCGACCAGGTAGCCCTTGATGTTGGCCAAGGGGGTTCGGAGTTCATGGGCGACATCACTCACCATCGCCTTCCGCTGGAAGTCGGCTCGCTGGATCGATTCGGCCATGGCGTTGAACGCGTGCCCGAGCCGCGCCACCTCGTCCTTGCCGGTCACCGGGACCCGGGCGGCATGATCGCCGTTCCGCATCCGCTGCGCCGCCCCGGTCAGCGCGACGATCGGCCGCACCAGCCGCCGGCCGGTCAGCAGCATCACCACGGCCGCGATCAGCATCACGCCGAGCGCGGTGGCCGCCGTACGGAGCATTCCTTCACCGGAGAACACGTTGAACGTGCTCGCCGAGCCCAGGTACAGCTTTGCCTGCGGCGCCACGTACGGCGTGATGGCCTGCGACTGAGCGGTGGTCGCGCACTGGTTGAACTGGCCGTCCATGTCCTGGTAACCGTCGAGTGCGGTCACCACCTGCAGGCCATCAGCCGAGGTGGCACGGCGGAACGGAACACCTGTGGCCGTCAGGCAATCCGACGCCCGCCGGACCTGGTCGTCGTTGACCAGCTTCGCCTTGGCACTCGGCGCGTACAGCTCGGCGCGGTAGCAGGGGTCCGGGGTTCCGCCGGACTCCACCGACAGCGGTGCCGACGGCCGCACACTCGCGCCGTCCGACGCCTCGAAGTTCATGGCGAGCAGCGGCCGCCCAGCGGTCAGGGAGATCGATGCCCCGGACCCGATGGCTTGGTAGCAGCGGTTCGCCTCGTCGGCAATCAGCTTGCGTTGTTCTTTCTCCGAGTCACTGAGGCCCCATTGGGCGTCGTAGTACGAGAAGGAGGCCCGGGTGACAGTGGCCATCGGCATCATCGGAACGGCGGTCGACCGTGCGGCGGCGATCCCGGAGGTGCCGGCGAACACCGCACCGCCCGAGTCCCGGGCGTCGATGGTTGCCGCCGGCACCGAAGGGAGCTCCGGTGCGGCACCGAGCATCCGGGCCGAATCCGCGATCACGGTTCCGTCGGGCTGGAGCAGCGCGATCCGGCGCCCGGTCTCGTCGGCGAGTCGACGGACCTCCTTGTCGACACCGGACCAGCTGGGGTGATTCATCGCGTAGTCGCTGAGCTCGGCGTACACCTGGCCGTCGCTCTGCAACTGGCCCGTGTTGGCGTCGATCTCGCCCTGCAGCTTCTCGCGAGTGCTGTACGTCGCGATCACCGCGGTCGCCAGCACCGCCCCGAGCGCGACCGCCAGGGACAGCCCCAGGAACCGGATCAGCAGACTACGACGCATCGGACACCACCTTGTCGGTCAGCTTGTAGCCCACGCCGTACACCGTTTTCAGGTAGGCCGACCCACCGAACTTCTTCCGCAGGTTCATCACGTGGACGTCGATCGTCCGGTCGAACACGTAGTGGTCGAACCCGAACGCGTGCTCCAGCAACTGCTGCCGCGAGAACGCCCGCCCCGGCGACGCCGCCAGGCAAGCGAGGATTTTGAACTCGGCCGGCGTCACCTCAACCAGCTCACCGCTCAGCCGAACCTCGTGCCGGCTCGGATCAATCTCCAGATCACCAACCCGGTACACCTCGCCCTCACCGCGGCTCCGGGTCCGGCGCAGTACGGTCCGCACCCGAGCAACCAGCTCCCGCGGGTTGTAGGGCTTGGTCATGTAGTCGTCCGCGCCCAGATCCAGCCCGAGCAGCAGATCGTCCTCGGTCGATCGCGCAGTCAGCATGATGATCGGTACGTCGCCATCCGCCCGGAGCACGCGGCAGACGTCCAGACCGTCCACCTTCGGCATCATCACATCGAGCACGAGCAGGTCGGGGCTGCGCCGCCGGGCCTCGTCGATGGCGGCCCGCCCGTCGTGCACGACGACGGTCAGATGGCCCTCCCGCTCCAGGTAGCGCCGGATCAGCTCCGCCTGCTTGATGTCGTCTTCGGCAACCAATATCCGCGCAGGCATGTCCCCCAATGTCCGGCAAGATCATGAGAATCCGATGAAGAACGACTAAGAGCATCGGGTGCATATCGGTCCTTCACAGGTTCTTCACAGCCCGCGCGGCACGCTCCACGCCATGAGAACCTCACGGACCGCACTTGCCGCCCTGGCCGTTCTGGCGCTGGCAGCCTGCGGAAACAACCAGGACAAGGCGCCGGTCGCCGGCGACAGCAAGAGCGACAAGAGCCCGCTTGCGGAGTACATGGGCGATGGGTTCATCAGTGCCGGCGGCGGCATGATGGCGGCCACCCGGTCGGTCGGCTCGGGGCAGACGACCGAGGAGGACCTGGCCAAACAGCGCAAGGTCGAGGAATCGATCGTCGGCTGTATGAAGACGGCCGGCTTCGAGTACATCGCGGTTCCGCCGGAGCAGAAGCAGAAGGGGAAGTTCGCCGAGGCATTCGATCTGCCAAAGGACAAGTTCGCCGAGCAGTACGGCTACGGGATCAGCACCATCGACTGGTCCAAGGCCAATTCCGAGGACGACGCGAGCAACCCGAACAAGAAGGTCCGGGACGCCCTGTCCAAGACGGCGCAGACGGCGTACGACGACGCACTGAACGGCAAGGGCGCCGGGAGCGGTACGGCGATCGCGATCGGGCCGAACGGCTCGGGCAAGCCGCAGGACGTCGGCTGCCGGGGCAAGGCCTTCAACGAGGCGTACGGCGACATGTCGAAGAACCAGGACGACTTCAAGAAGTACGACGCGCTGTTCAAGGACCTGGAAGCGCTGAACAAGCGGGTCAACAACGACCAGCGGGTCGTCGACGCGACCAAGGCCTGGTCGGACTGCCTGGCCGACAGCGGTCACACGGGCTTCACCAAGCTGGAGGACGCTCGCGGGTCGATCCAGAAGAAGCTTGACGGGCTTCTCGGGACCAAGCCGGAGCAGCCGGGCAAGGGCGACAACGCGAACGTCACCATCGGCGGACCGCCGTCGTTCGACAAGGTCGACGCGGCCAAGCTCGGTGAGCTGCGCAAGGCCGAGACCGAGCTCGCGGTCGCCGACCAGAAGTGCAAGGCCAAGGCGTTCGACGAGCCGTTCAAGACGGTCCAGTACGCGCTGGAGAAGGAGTTCGTCGCCCAGCACAAGGCGGAGCTCGAGGCGTACCGGGACGGAATGGCGAACCGATGACCGCAGGACCCAAGTCGCGGCGCCAGATCCTGGTCGGGGTGGCCGCGCTCGCGGCCAGCTCGCTCGGGGTCGGCGTCGTGGCCGGTGCCCGGATCACCTCGCCGGAGGACGCGGCCGCCAAGACGGCCGCGCCGAAGGCGTCTCAGATCACGGTGCCGGTCGAGAAGAAGGCGCTGGCCAGCAAGGTCGTCGGCCGCGGTGACGCGTCGTTCGACGGTGCGGTGAACATCCGGGTCGAGACCAGCGGCCTGACCACCCCGGCGATCGTGACCGGGAAGGTCCCGGCGGTCGGTTCGTCGATCGCCGAAGGCAAGGCGCTGCTGGAGATCACCGGCCGGCCCGTCATCGCGCTGGCCGGCGTGCTGCCGATGTACCGCGCGCTCTCGCCGGGCAGCAAGGGACCCGACGTGCTGCAGCTGGAGAAGACGCTCGACCGGCTCGGGTTCGACCCGGGCAGCGTTGACGGCAAATACGACACCGGTACGGCGCGCGCCGTACGGGAGCTGTATGAGCAGGCCGGGTACGACGCGCCGGAGGCGGACCAGCAGCTCAAGGATGCGGTCGACGGGGCCAAGAAGAACACGGATGCGGCGAAGAAGGCGCTGCGGATGGCGCAGTCGCAGCTCGCTCAAGCCAAGAAGGCCAAGGCGCCCGACCTGACGGTCCAGAAGGGCGCGGTCACCGACGCCAAGGAGGCTTTGCAGGACGCCCGCGAGGCTCAGGAAGACGCCGAGCTCAAGGCGGCGACTCCGCTGCCGGTCTCCGAGATCGTGTACGTGAAGTCGCTGCCGCGGCGGGTCGACAAGGTCAACGTCGAGCGCGGCGGTACGGCGAGTGGCGCGGTGATGTCGGCCAGCGGCGCGGCCCTGGTCGTCTCGCTCAAGGTCGACGCCGCGTCCGCCGAGCACCTGAAGGTGGGCATGGTCGCCGAGCTGACGCTGGGCGACGGCTCGACGGTCAAGGCGAAGGTCAAGCGCCTGACCCGCAAGGGCGACTCGTACGACGTCGTGGTCGGACCGGACAAGCTCAACGGCAAGCAGCTCGAGCAGCTCCGGGACGCGAACGTGAAGGTGACGATCCCGGTGAAGAGCACGAACGGCAAGGTGCTGACCGTGCCGGTCGCCGCGCTCTCGGCCGGATCGGACGGCGGTTCGCGGGTCGAGGCCGTGCGCAACGGCAAGACCGAGCTGGTCGGAGTCAAGGTCGGTCTGTCGGCGGACGGGTTCGCTGCCGTTGAGCCCACCGGTGGGGCCAAGCTGGACGAAGGCGATCAAGTAGTGGTCGGAAAATGAGCACCGCGCTCGAGATGTCACCGGTCGCGGTCGCGCTCCCGGCGCCGGTCGTCGAGATGATCGGCGTCCGGCGCGTCTTCCCCGGACCACCCGAAGTGGAAGCGATCCGGGACGTCGACCTCGTGATCCGGCAGGGCGAGTACCTGTCGATCGTCGGGCCGTCCGGTTCGGGCAAGTCCACGCTGCTGCACCTGCTCGGCCTGCTGGACAACCCGAGCAGTGGCATCTACCGCCTCGACGGCGTGGACACGATGAGCCTGAAGGAACGACGACGCGCCGTACTGCGGGGTGAGCGGATCGGATTCGTCTTCCAGTCGTTCCACCTGCTCGCCCACCGGACCGTGCTCGAGAATGTGGCGCTCTCCATGGTGTACGTCGGAGTTCCGCGTCGCGAGCGGATGGCGCGGGCCCGGGTTGCGCTCGAGCGCGTCGGCCTGTCGCACCGGATGGACTTCGGACCGACCACGCTGTCCGGCGGTGAGCGCCAACGCGTCGCCATCGCCCGCGCCCTGGTCGCCGAACCGAGCCTGCTGCTCGCCGACGAACCGACCGGAAACCTGGACAGCGTGAACGCCGAGGCCATCCTCGAACTGTTCGACGAACTCCACGCCGGCGGTATGACACTGGCCGTCATCACCCATGACGACCACGTCAGCGAGCGTGCTCAACGCCGCGTCCGCATCGTCGACGGGACTCTCCAGTGGTGACCCCACCAGCAGGCCCCCCGGACTCTCCCACCGGCGGGCCGTCCACCTCGGAGCCGGCGGCGTCCTCGTCGACGTCGCCGGCCCCGAGATCGCGGCGCAAACGCCCCCGGGTCGCCCTCGCCCGCCTGATCAGCCGCGGTTCCTCGGCGCACTCCTCTCACGCCGAGTCCGCTCGTCCCGATCCGACAGTCGTCGGTTCCGGGCGTCGTTCCAGGCCGGCGGTGCGCGACGTCCTGGACGAGGCGTTGGCGGGCGTTGCGGCTCGTCCTACCCGCCTGATCCTGACTACTCTCGGCACAGTCCTCGGCGTGGCAGCTCTCGTCGGAACCGTCGGTCTCGGGCAGACCGCCGCCGGGCAGATCAGTCAGAAGTTCGACCTCGCGCAGGCGACCCGAGTGGTCGTCGAGCCGGGCGACAAGAACGGGCAGGAGGGTGAAGCGGCGGCCGAGCTGCCGTGGGACGCACCCGACCGGCTCGACCACCTGAACGGCGTCGACGCGGTCGGCACCGTGAGCACGCTCGACGTCGGCTCCGACCTGGTCAGCAGTGTGGCCGGTCTGAACGGCGGCGAGGGCAAGGCGCTGACCGTGATGGCCGGCTCGGCCGGTCTGTTCGACGCGATTCGCGCCGTGCTGAAGACCGGCAAGTTCTTCGACGCCGGGCACGACCAGCGCGGTGACAAGGTCGTTGTCCTCGGCAAGCATGCGGCCGAGCGGCTCGGGATCAACCGGGTCGACTCCCAGCCGGCCGTGTTCATCGGCGACGAGGCCTACACCGTGATCGGCATCCTCGACTCGGTCTCCGGTCGCGCCGAGCTCAACGACGCGGTGATCATGCCGAACGGTACGGCGAAGGCGGCGTACAAGCTGAAGGCGCCGGACGCGATCGAGATCCGCACCTCGGTCGGCGCCGCGCAGCTGATCGCCGGTCAGGCACCGAAGGCGATCGCGCCGAACGACCCGAGCACGCTCAAGGTCGACTCCCCGCCGAAGCAGGGCGCCGTCCGCAAGGGCGTCGAGGGCGACCTGAACGCGCTGTTCCTGCTGCTCGGCGCGGTCGCACTGCTCGTCGGCGGTCTCGGCATCGCCAACGTCACGCTGCTCTCGGTGCTGGAACGGATCGGCGAGATAGGCCTGCGCCGAGCCCTGGGCGCCGCGCGACGACACATTGCCGCGCAGTTCCTGGTCGAGAGTGTGATCGTGGGACTGCTCGGTGGACTACTCGGTACGGCGGTCGGTGTCCTGCTCACGGTCGGAGTCTCGTTCGCGAAGGACTGGACGCCGATCCTGGACAACAAGCTGGCGTTCGGGTCACCCCTGCTGGGTGCGGTCATCGGCCTGATCGCCGGGACCTACCCCGCCTGGAAGGCCTCCGCCATCCAGCCGATCACCGCGCTGCGCGGCGCGTGAGTAAAGCACGGCGGTCGCCGCGAAGCCGAGCGCGATGAGCGCGAGCACCGGGTAGGACTTCCCATTGTCGGGCAGGATCACCGCACCGAGGGCGGCGGCGGAGACCTGTCCGACATTGAAGATCATGTCGTAGAGCGAGAAGACCCGGCCGCGGAAGACATCGTCGACACCCGTCTGCACGAGGGTGTCGACGCTGATCTTCACGCCCTGGGCGCAGAAGCCCGTCAAGAACCCGCCGACCATCAGCGCCGGCTGCGTGAACAGACCCAGCGGTACGACGGTCACCACCGCCGCGGCCACGAACAGCACGGTGATCCAGCGGCGCAGTGGCATCACCCGCGTGGCCCAAGGCGTCACGAGCGCGGCCACGAAGATGCCGGCGCCGACCATCCCGGTCGTGATCGCCAGCGCACCGAACGCCTCGTCGAGGTGATCCGGCCCGTAGAAGTAGTTCCGGTAGAGCAGGATCATCGAGACCGTGATCAGCCCGAAGAAGAACCGCAGCGACCCGATCGCCGCCAGCCCGAGCCCGGCCTGCCGCCGCTCCCGCAGATGCCGGCCGCCGTCCAGCAGTCCCCCGGCGATTGTCCGGAGAGCTTCTTTGATGCCCGGCTCATCACCCTGCAGATCCGGTCCCAGCTGGCCCCTTTGCAGTCTGAGCGCGAGCAGCGCAGCCGCGATGTACACGAGCACTGTCAGACCCAGTACGGCGAGATCCGAGTCGATCAGGATCTTCACCCCGGCGCCGACTCCGCCGCCGACGAGGAAGGACGCCGTACCGGACGTTGGGGTGACTGCGTTCGCCATCACCAGCTCGTCGCGCTCGACCACGTGCGGCAGCCCGGCCGACAGACCGGACAGCAGGAAGCGGTTCACGCCGAGGGTTAGCAACACCCCGAGATAGAACGGCACTCCCGCATTGCCCGCCGCAACGATGACGCCAACCACGCAAACCAGCGCAGCCCTCGTGAGATTCGCCCCGAACAGAATCTGTCGCCGCGACCAGCGATCCAGCAACACCCCGGTGAACGGGCCCAGCACGGAGTAGGGGAGGAGAGCCACTGCGAACAGCCCCGCGATCGCGGCCGCATCGGGCGCGCGCTCCGGCGAGAACAACACGTACGACGCCAGCGCGACCTGGAAGACACCGTCGCCGAACTGCGACGTCAGCCGCACCGCGAACAGCCGCCGGAAATCCCGCCGCCGCAACAACGTCCCGAGATCCCGGATGAACCGCACGCCTGCACCCTAACCGTAAGCTGATCGGATGGACCGGTCCGGCTTCAAGCACTTCCTGCCGATCACGCTGCGGTGGAAGGACAACGACGTCTACGGGCACGTGAACAACGTCGAGTACTACAGCTTCTTCGACACCGTGATCAACGACTTCCTGATCCGGGTGGGCGGCCTGGACATCCACGGCGGTGCGGTCATCGGGCTGTGTGTCGAGTCGCAGTGCACGTTCAAGGCTTCGCTGGAGTTTCCCGGGGTGGTCGACGCGGGGCTGCGGGTCGATCGGGTGGGGAACTCGAGCGTGCACTACGAGATCGGGCTGTTCCGCGCGGAGACTGATGAGCCGGCAGCGACCGGTCGGTTCGTGCATGTGTTCGTGGATCGGAAGGACCGCCGGCCGGTGCCGATTCCGGCCAGTCTTCGTGAGGCGCTGGAAGGGATCACCGGATGATCGTGCGCGGCGCCGTACTGCGGGAGATGGGTCTGCCGAAGCCGTACGCCGAGTCGCGGCCACTGCGGATCGAAGAGGTCGAACTGGCGCCGCCTGGGCCGGGTGAGCTGCTGGTGCGGATCCGCGCTGCCGGTCTGTGCCACTCCGATCTGTCGGTCATCGACGGTTCGCGGCCGCGGGTGATGCCGATGCTGCTCGGGCATGAGGCCACTGGTGAGGTGGTCGAGTCAGGCGCTGCTGGTTTCGCGGTGGGTGACACGGTCGGGTTCGCTTTCGTCCCAGCCTGTGGGGATTGCGGTCCGTGCGCCTCCGGCCGGGCGGCTCTCTGCGAACCCGGCGCTGCGGCGAACGCAGCTGGCAGGCTGCTCTCCGGCGTACGGCGTCTGGACGGGGTTCACCACCATCTCGGCGTCTCGGGATTTGCCGACCATGCTGTCGTCTCAGCGCGGTCTGCCGTGAAGATCGACCCGATGCTGCCGCCTGAGATCGCCGCCCTGTTCGGCTGTGCGGTCATGACCGGTGTCGGCGCCGTGGTGAATACCGCGCAGGTCCGCGCCGGCCAAAGTGCAGTCGTCTTCGGCCTAGGCGGTGTCGGGCTGGCGGCGTTGCTCGGTGCCGCCCTCGTCGGCGCTCACCCGCTGGTCGCTGTGGACGTCGTACCGGAGAAGCTTGAGCTTGCGCTGTCCCTTGGTGCCACTCATGTCGTCCCCGCCGGCCCGGACGTAGTAGAAGGGGTCCGCGATGCCACCCGTGGCGGCGCCGACTACGCCTTCGAGACCGTCGGCAGCGGGAAGGTCCTCGAACAGGCCTACGCCGCCACCCGCCGCGGCGGCACCACCGTCACGGTCGGCCTCCCGCATCCCTCGCAAACCTTCAGCATCCCCGCGGTCAGCCTCGTCGCCGAAGAACGCACCATCAAGGGTTCCTACCTCGGCTCCGCGATCCCCAGCCGCGACATCCCGCGCTACATCGCCCTCTACCAAGCCGGTCGCCTCCCGGTGGACCGGTTGCTCAGCGCAACCGTCGCCCTCGAGAACCTCAACGAAGCCTTCGACACCCTCGCCGCCGGTACGGCGATCCGTCAGGTACTAGTCCTCTGACCGCCGCGCGTCGAGCACCGCCATGGTGTTCTCCTCGCGCGCCCGCGCTTCCGGCGTGAAGTTGTCGCCGAAGTCCTCCGCCGTAGCGACCCGCCTGAGCTCGATCCCCGCCGTGTTCCCGTGGTCCGCCGCGAAACACCGCTCAGCCCACTCCTGAGCCTCCTCACGAGACGCGACCTCGATCAGACAGAACCCGGCGATCAGCTCCTTGGTCTCCGTGAACGGCCCATCGACCACGCGCGCCTTCCCGCCGTCCGGCACCAGCCGGAACCCCTCCGAGCTGGGCAACAGCCCCTCGCCCGCGAGCAGCACGCCCTTCTCAGCCATCTCGGCCATCACCTGAGTCATCTCGTTCAGGCTCTGCTCACTCGGCTGCTCCCACGCCTCGGAACCCGCGCTGGCCCGCATCATCATCACGTATCGCATGGGCTCATCCTGCTGTCCGGACCCGGTCAGCTCAAACGTTAAATCCGGCGAAAAATGTATACAGCGGGCCAAGTCATCGGGCAGGCTACGCACAGTGCGTTCTCACACACCGCTCGTGAGGCTAAGTCAAGTGAGACACGCGGAGTCCCTGAGGAGGACCCCTCTATGCACACCCGCCCCCGCCGTATCGGTGCCCTCGTTGGCGCCGGTGCCGTAGCGTTCGGCGCCCTGGCCGTTGTCGCCGGCAACTCGGCCACCGCCCAGCAGTCCGCTCCCGCCCCCACCCCGATCGACCAGTTGCTCGGCAAGGAGCTCCAAGGCAAGACCGCGCTCGGCCTCGTCCAGTCCCGGCTCACAGAGCTTGCCGACCGCAACGGCATCGCCGCCGCCAAGCTGCAGCAGATCCTGGCCACCGACAAGACCAGCTGGCTCGACCGCGACGGCAAACTGTTCTTCCGCGAGCCTGTCAACAGTGCCAAGACGGCAGCCCCGGCTTCCCCGCGCTGGGCGACCAAGGCAGTTGCCGCGGCCACCGGTCCGGCGTTCGAACTGCACAGCAAGCCCGGCTCGAACCGCGTGATCTACCTGGACTTCGACGGCCACACCATCACCGGTACGGCGTGGAACACCGGCGGGAAGCCCGCCACGGTCAACGTCACGGCGTACGACACCGACGGCAACCCCGGGAGTTACAGCACCGCGGAACAGGACGTCGTACGGGATGTTTGGGCTCGGGTGGCCGAGGACTACGCGCCCTTCGACGTAGACGTCACCACGCAGGCACCGGCCGAGTCCGCGATCACGCGCTCTGGTTCGTCCGACCAGCAGTACGGGACGCGGGTGCTGATCGACCCGACCACTTGGTACCAGTCGGGTTGTGGCTGCGGCGGAGTCGCCTACGTCGGCGTCTACGACAGCACCAGCCAGCACGCGTACTACCAGCCCGCCCTCGTCTTCACCAAGGGTGTCGGCACCGGCGCGAAGAACATCGCCGAAGCCGCCGCCCACGAGGCCGGACACAACGTCGGCCTGAGCCACGACGGTACGGCGTCGGTCGGGTACTACACCGGTCACGGCGCCTGGGCCCCGATCATGGGCGTCGGCTACTCCAAGGCGATCAGCCAGTGGAGCAAGGGCGAATACTCGGGCGCCAACAACAAGGAAGACGACTTCGCCGTCGTCGGCCAGAACGGCCTCGCCCTACGCGCCGACGACCACGGCAACGCGACCAGCAACGCCACCGCGCTCACGCTCGGTACGGCGGCCTCCGGTGTCTACGCCAACGACACCGACGTCGACGTGTTCGGCATCGACCTGGCCGCCGGCACCTTCACCTTCGCCGCCAACTCCGGTGGCGACCTGGACATCAAGCTCCAGCTGCTCGACTCGGCCGGCAACGTCGTTGTCACCGCCGACCCGGCCGCCGGACAGTCCAACTCGGCCACGCCGACCGGTCTGAGCGCAAGCATCAGCCGCCAGGTCACGGCCGGGCGCTATTACGTGCGGGTCGACAACGTTGGCTATGCCAGCCCGCTGAACACCGGCTATTCGACGTACGGGAGCCGTGGCGCGTACACGGTGCGTGTGACAGCCGGCTAGGTACAACCAGAGCTGCCCGGGGCCGTCGTTCCCACCGAGATCGACGGCCCCGGGTTCTGGGGGGAACAACCGCCCAACCCCTGGAGGACCTTCGTGAGGAAACAACTCCGCCGTACTGGCGCGCTCGCTTGCACTGCCGCGGTCGTAATAGGAGGCCTCGCTGTATCGGCCGGCGCCCACGCCGCCGCACAACAGCTCCCGCTCGACCAGCTGCTCGGACAGCCCACCCCCGGTGTCAAAGCACTGGCTCAAATCAAGAGCCGGCTGGCTGAAGTGGCCGCGAGCAACGGACTGCCTGCCGACCAGTTGCAGCGCATTCTGGCCACCGACAAGACCGCCTGGCTCGACGCCGGTAGCCGCCTGTTCTACCGCGAACCGCAGCTGACTCCGACGCAGAAGTCCGAAGAGGCGTCGCCGCGCTGGGCTACGGAGGCCGTCGACGCGGCGACCGGTCCGGCGTTCGAACTGCACAGCAAGCCCGGCTCGAACCGCGTGATCTACCTGGACTTCGACGGCCACACCATCACCGGTACGGCGTGGAACGCGGCGAAGTCGATCGACCCGGTGAACGTGTCGGCGTACGACACCGACGGCAACCCGGCGAGCTACAGCACCGCGGAACAGGACGTCGTACGGGATGTGTGGACGCGGGTTGCGGAGGACTACGCCACCTTCGACGTCGACGTCACCACGCAGGCGCCGGCGCAGTCCGCGATCGACCGGGCCGGTGCGTCGGATGCGCAGTACGGGACGCGCGTGCTGATCGACCCGGACACCTGGTACCAGTCCGGCTGTGGTTGTGGCGGTGTCGCGTATGTCGGTGTCTATGACAACAGCAGCCAGCACGACTACTACCAGCCTGCGCTCGTCTTCACCAAGGGTGTCGGCACCGGCGCGAAGAACCTAGCCGAGGCAGCCTCGCATGAGGCCGGCCACAACGTTGGTCTCAGTCACGACGGCACTTCGACCGTGGGTTATTACCAGGGCCACAACGCCTGGGCGCCGATCATGGGCGTCGGGTACTACCGCGGCATCAGCCAGTGGAGCAAGGGTGAGTACGCCGACGCCAACAACAAGGAAGACGACTTCGGCGTAGTGGGTACGCACGGTCTCGCACTGCGCGCGGACGAGGCTGGTGACACGACTGCCGCCGCTGCCGCGCTGGCGATCGGCACGACGGCCACCGGCTACATCGCGGCCGAGACCGACACCGACGTCTACAAGGTCACGGTGACCACGGCCGGCAACTACACGGCAACCGCCAACGCTGCCGCGTCCGGTGGAAACCTGGACATCAAGCTCGACCTGCTCAACAGCGCCGGTGCCGTCGTCGCCTCGGCCGACCCCGCCTCGGGCCAGAGCGATGCCGCGACTCCGACGGGTCTCGGCGCTTCGGTGACCGCCAACCTGGCTGCGGGCACCTATTACGTCCGCATCGACAACGTCGGCTACGGCGACCCGCTGAGCACGGGCTACACGACGTACGGCAGTCGCGGCGCGTACACCGTCAAGCTCGCCTGACCCCTCGAACCCCTGCGGCTGGCCAAGATCTGGCGTGGGCCAGCCGCAGGTCAGGTCAGATGCGACACGGCCAACTGCGCCAGCGCCGCGGCCTGCATCGGAAGCACATCGTCATCGAAGCGCACGATGCTCGAGTGATTGGACGGAGCCTCATCGGCCGGTACGTCGTCGGGGCGCGCACCGAGCATGATGAACGTCCCCGGCACCTCCTGCAGCACCATCGAGAAGTCCTCGGCCCCCATCTGCGGATTGGCCGTGAGGTGCACATGCTCCGGTCCGAAGAGCGTGGTCAGCTCGCCGATCGCGTGCTGAGTGCGATCGGCGTCGTTGATCGTCACCGGATATTGCAGGTTGAGTTTGGCATCGACCGTGCACCCGTGCGCTGCCGCGATCGACTGCGCCAGCACCGGCAACTCCTGTGACAGCTGGGCGAGCGTCTCGTTCGACAACGTCCGGACCGTCGCGCCGAGCTTCGCCGAGTTCGGGATGACGTTGATCGCGACGCCGGCCGACAACTGCGTGACTGTGATGACTACCGGGTCGAACACACTGACCCGCCGCGTCACATACGTCTGCAACGCCGAGACAAGCTCGGCCACCACTGGCACCGGATCCGCTGTCGTATGTGGAGTCGACCCATGCCCACCACGCCCATGGACGGTGACGTGCAGCTGGTTCGAGCCCGCCATCATCGTTCCCGGCCGGGTCTCGAATATCCCCTTCGCGGCAAGGCCCCACACGTGCACGGCATACGCCGCGATCGGCTTGTCGCCGCTCGCCGCCAGCAATCCCTCCCGCAGCATGTACCCCGCGCCACCCAGCCCTTCCTCACCAGGCTGGAACATGAACACGACGTTCCCGCGCAGTTCCTCGCGATGTGCACTCAGCAACTGCGCCGCGCCGACCAGTCCCGCCGTGTGCAGATCATGACCGCAGGCATGCATGTTCCCGTTCTCCGAGGCATAGGCCAGCCCCGTCTCCTCCACCACGGGCAGCGCATCCATATCCCCGCGCAGCAGCACAGTCGGCCCCGGCTGCCCACCGCGCAGCACGCCGACTACTGATGTCACCTCGCGCCCCGTCGAAACCTCCAACGGCAACCCGGCCACGGCATCAAGCACCCTGGCCTGGGTCCGCGGCAACACCAACCCCACCTCAGGATCCCGGTGCAACTCCCGCCGCAATTCCACCAGTCCCGCCTTGAGTTCGCCACTGTCTCGCACCAGATCCATCCAGCCACCGTACCCTCGCGATCACGGACCCGGCGCGTCCTTGAAGACCCGGTGAGTGCCAGTCGGGTCGACGTGGAAGACGAAACCGTGCGGGGTGGTCCACTCCAGCGTTGTCGGGTTGATCCGCTGTACCGACCAGCCCGGGGCATGCGTCTTCACCCGATGGTTGAGTCTTCCCAGCGGGGCAAGGTTGTCCGTCGCGGTCTGGCCCGGTGGTCCGAGTGGATCGTAGGCAGTGATGTGGTCGAGATCGATGTCGCGGTGGGTCTCGCGGGTGCCGAACGGGAAAAGCTCGACGGGGTGCGCGAGCCGGACGCGCTCGCGGATCCGATCGGGGATCTCGTAGGCATTGACGCTGATCGCTTCGCGCAGATCGATCACGGGCTTGACGACGTACGGGGTGTGGCCGATCAGTTCGTGAAGCTGGGTGGCGATCAGCGGGCCGATGCCCTCGGCTCGCAGGACGCCGCTGCCGGTGGCGAGCGTGTAGTCGGTCAGGTGAACGTAGAGCTCGGTCTTACCGGGGCGGCCGGACGCACGCTCACTGTCGGTCTTCGAGTAGGCATCCTGCTTGACCTGTGCAAGCCGCGCGTCAAGCGCACGCTGCGCGGCAGCATCCATCGGTACGCCGTCATCCGGGGCGGGGGATGAGCTCCAGGGCTCAGCCGTGAGCCGGGCCTGAGCATCGAGTGGGTCGGGCAAGTCACTGATGCTGGGATGCGGCGCGTCGCGGTCGGCTTCGTCGTCTGGCGCAAAGTCGACCGGCTCGGGTGCGGGCGGGGGCACCTGGAGCGCGGTGCTCGTCGACTGGTGAGCGCGGGCCTGGGCGAGGAGCTCCTCGGTGTAGCGGGGGTCGGCGATGATGCCGACGGCAGTTGCTCGGCGACATTGGAGACCGCGGGTGTCGCCAAAGGTCTTCAGCGCCTCCGCGATGCCGGCGATGGTCGCGTCATACCGATTCACGGCTCCGGCCGAGGCCTTGATGAAGACGGTCTTGGTCCCGTGCTCGTCGGACTGGCCGATATGCACGCCACGCTCGCGGGCTCGCGCATCAGCCTCCGCGCGAGCGCCGGCCGGATCGGCGGCATACTTCGCTGCGCGCACGATCTTGCCCAGCCGGTACGGCGTGATCGAGTCGATCAGCGCGGCGATCCGGCGATCGACGTACGCGGCGGCTTCTTCGCTGAGATTGATGCAGTCGGCGACGATTCGGGCCGCCTTCCAGGCGGTCGCTTCGCCGGACAGGACGCGCGCCCAGGTGAACGGGAAGCGATGGCGCAGGCCGAGGGCGTTGCCGATGTAGCTCGAGGCGACGCGCGGTGAAACGCCGAGCATGACCCCGAACTCGGTGATGGCGAACTCGACGATGGGTGGACAACCCTCGCCGCCCAGCACAACGGAACGCTCCCGCCCGTCGGCCGAACGGCGGCCGGGGCGGTTGGGCGTGTTGTCGGGGTGGAAGCGGTCGGCGTAGACGAGGGCCGCCTCGAACTGGCGGACGTTGGCTCGATTGGCGACGGAGACGTATCCCGCGACCGAGTCGAGCAGATCGGTCGTGGACAGGGCAGTCAGATCTTCATCGAACATGGGTTCCTCGCAGGCCGGGACCTCGGAGCAAGCCCAGTCGAGCCAGGTGCGGGTGGCGGTGTGGCGGTGGGGCTAGCGATACCGGCGAACGCTGTGTGAGTGGGATGGGGCGGGTAGAGCGACTCGGCTCGGGCGATTTCGGTGTGGAGCTGAGAGAGGAAGGTCTGGGTGACGGCTTGGGCGCGGGCGGTCGCTTGCGGGTGCGGCTGGAGCACGAGCGGGTCGAGGGTGCTCAGGTGCTTGCGGAGCAGGTAATCGAGGTGGAGACGGGTTTGCGGACCTGAGGGCTCCAGCTCGGGGAGGCGGGTGGAGTTGTAGTAGAGAGTGCTGAGCACGTCGAACTGGCGCTCGGCGGTCTGGTTGTTGAGGGCGGTGAGGACTGTGCCGGGGGTCAGGGCAGCGCGCGATTCGAGATCTGACGTGAGCATCCGGACGGCAGCGACGTACGGGGCGTAGTGGCCGTTGGTCCGGAAAGAATCGATGCCGGGGGCAACCTTCTCGATGCCTAGGCGGTGCAGATACTCGTTGAGGTGAGCCTGGGACCAGGCCTCGGCTACGCCTTCTTCGAGTTGGCGGCTGCCGGGGCGGATGAAGCCCTCGCGGGCCGCCTCCTGGGTTGCGCCGTCGGGGCCGAGGAAGTGCGAATGCTCGTGGAGGATCGTGGCGATGGCCTCGCGGTAGCGGGCCAGGTGCGGAGTGGGGTGGTGTTTGCCGGCCAGGGCATACATCTCGCGGACCGGGTCGAGGATGGACTCGCGGTCGAGATGCAGCGTGCCGTCCCAGTGGGCGAGGCCGAGGACGTCGCCGTCCGACTCGACGATCCGGCCGTTCCAGGCGGACTGCTGCGCACCGGACAGCTCGAGCGCCGCCGATCCACTGCGGAGCAGGAGCTCCTCGAGGGAGGCCGGCGGAGTGAGAGCTCGGGTGCTCACGGCCGGTACGCCGTCGCCAGGCGGATGAGAGAGTCGGCGGAGCGCCGGATTCGGGCTCGCTCGTCCGGATTGTCGGTGGTAGCGGCGATCTGCTGCAGCTCCGCGACTAGCATCTTTGCGCGGGCTCGATGCTCGGCGACAGTGCTCCGGGGTGTCTCGACGTGCTCCATGGGTTTCTCCTCCGAGGTCGAATCTCGGCAGAGAAGATACGAGGATTCACCTCGCGTTCAGCAGGAAACTTTCTTCCTGTGGATAACCCTCAGAACAGCGTGGGCGGTTCGAGCGAGACCGGCTCGGGCAGCGGTTCCAGCAAGGGCAACCGCTGCCGAAGAGTGCTGTGGAAGAGGCGAGCGAGGTTGAGCGCCTCGGCGTTGTCCGGCGTGTGCAGGAAGATCGTCGGCGAGCGGCCTTCGGTGAGCCAGGTGTGCACCAGCTCGACGAGGTAGGTCCACCCCTCGACGGTCTCGTCGACGGAGTCGCGGCCGATGTAGCGCACGATGGGGAAACCGGTGAGCGCGACGGCACGGCGAGCGACCCGGGGTTTCTTCATCCAGGCATCACGTTCAGCCAGGCTGCTCGCGGGGCGGCCGAACAGAGTGCCGGTGTCGAAAGGGACCCACTCGGCCCCGGTCTCGGCCAGGATGGATTCCAGCTGCTGCGCGACGCGGGGATCGTCGAAGAACGCACGGTGGCGGACCTCAACGGCGTACCGGTGTTCGCGGGGTGCGCCGCGCAGGAAGGCGGCCAGTGTGCCCAGGTCGCCGGGCGCGAACGATGCGGGGAGTTGCACCCACATCGCGTGATTGCGGAGACCGAGCGGCTCGACCGCGGCAGCAAACGCGTAGAACTCGGCCGCGATGGCGCTCAGACGACGTTCGTGCGTGATGGTCTGCGGCAGCTTCATGACGAAGCGGAAGTCGGGCGGCGTCTGCGCGGCCCAGTTCTCCACCGACGAGCGCGCGGGGATCCCGTAGAAGGTGGTGTTGCCCTCGACGGCGTTCACCCACGTCGCGTACGACGCGAGTTTGTCGCGGGACGGTTGCGGCCACGCGGGATGCGTCCATTGAGCACATCCCACGTGGAGCCGCATACCTTAAAACCTAGCGCTCGACCTCACCGCGGATGAACTTCTCCACCAGGTCGCGGCAGACGTCGTCGGCGTACTGCTCCGGCGGCGACTTCATGAAGTACGACGACGCGGACAGGATCGGGCCGCCGATGCCGCGGTCCTTGGCGATCTTCACCGCGCGGATCGCGTCGATGATGATGCCGGCCGAGTTCGGCGAGTCCCACACCTCGAGCTTGTACTCCAGCGACAGCGGGACGTCGCCGAAGTTGCGGCCCTCGAGCCGGATGAAGGCCCACTTGCGGTCGTCCAGCCAGGCCACGTAGTCCGACGGGCCGATGTGCACGTTGCGCGGGTCGATGTCGTCGACCAGCTGCGAGGTGACGGACTGGGTCTTGCTGATCTTCTTGGACTCCAGCCGGTCGCGCTCCAGCATGTTCTTGAAGTCCATGTTGCCGCCGACGTTCAGCTGGTAGGTCCGGTCGACGGTGACGCCGCGGTCCTCGAACAGCTTGGCCAGCACGCGGTGCGTGATGGTGGCGCCGATCTGCGACTTGATGTCGTCGCCGACGATCGGGACGCCCGCGGCGGTGAACTTGTCGGCCCACTCCTTGGTGCCGGCGATGAAGACCGGGAGCGCGTTGACGAACGCTACGTTCGCGTCGATGGCGCACTGGGCGTAGAACTTGGCCGCCTGCTCCGAACCGACCGGCAGGTAGCAGACCAGTACGTCGACCTGGGCCTCACGCAGGGCAGCTACTACGTCCACGGGGGACGCGTCGGACTCGGTGATCGTCTCGCGGTAGTACTTGCCGAGACCGTCCAGGGTGTGACCGCGCTGCACGGTGATCCCGCTCGGCGGCACGTCGCAGATCTTGATCGTGTTGTTCTCGCTGGCGCCGATGGCGTCGGCGAGGTCGAGGCCGACCTTCTTGCCGTCGACGTCGAACGCGGCGACGAACTCGACGTCGCGGACGTGGTACTCACCGAACTGGACGTGCATCAGACCGGGGACGCGCTCCTCAGGCTTCGCGTCACGGTAGTAGTGCACGCCCTGGACGAGCGAGCTGGCGCAGTTGCCGACGCCGACGATCGCTACCCGGATCGAGGTCATCTGGAATCTCCTTGGTCAGGCGGTGGGGGATGTTGGGAGGAATGCTGACGCCGCTCGCCGTCGATCAGCTCGTTCAGCCAGCGGACCTCGCGCTCGGCCGACTCCAGGCCGTGCCGTTGCAGCTCGAGGGTGTAGGTGTCGACCCGTTCCGCGGTCCGGCTCATCGCGGCCCGGAAGTTCGCCAGCCGCTCCTCCATCCGGGCGCGCCGGCCCTCGAGGATGCGCAGCCGGGTAGCCGGATCGGTCCGGCCGAAGAACGAGAACCGGACACCGAACGTGTCGTCCTCCCAGGCCGACGGACCCGCATCGTGCATGGCGTGCGCGAAGTGGTCCTTGCCGTCGGCGGTGATCGTGTAGACGATCTTCGGCCTGCGCCCGGACTCCGGCGTACCGGGGTCGGCGGTGATCAGGCCGTTGCGGAGCATCACCTTCAGGCACGGGTAGAGCGATCCGAACGACAGCACGCGTCCCCAGCCGAACTGGGCGTTGACGCGCTTGCGGAGCTCGTAACCGTGCATCGGCGCTTCGTGCAGCAGACCGAGTACGGCGAGCTCCAGGACTCCACTGCGGTTTCCCATGACCCACCTCCTCGATCCAGTTTGTCAGAACCTGATGTATCGGTTCGATACATCGCTCCGCCACTGTAAGCAGAGCTCCGACCTGTGGACAACTCATGACAAAGGTCAGCTTTGTCACCTCCCGACTGAGTCATCACGGGGCGCGCGCCGAGGAAGCTGTTACGTCAGGCGCCGATCTGCGTTAATCGGGTGACACCCAGCGTCGCGATCCAGGAGCACAGCGTCATGACCGACCACGGAAAGCACGCCAAGCACGAGCTCGAGGCCGAGACCCCGCTGGCCCGGGTGGCGCTGCGGTTCACCGCCTTCACCGAGAAGTGGTTGCCGGACGCCTTCGGCTTCGTGCTGGTCGGCACCTTCGTGGTGCTGCTGTTCGGGCTGGTGACCGGTGAGCCGTTGCTCAAGCGCCCGGATGATCCGGCCGCGACCAAGGGGTTCGGGATGGTCGATGCCTGGGGCATCGGGTTCTGGAGCCTCATCACGTTCACGCTGCAGATGGCGATGATCATCATCGGCGGGTACGCCGTCGCCACCAGCGGACCGGTCGCGCGGCTGATCACGCGGTTGGCGCGGATCCCGAAGAACCCGCGGAGCGCGGTGGCGTTCGTGGCCGCGGTCGCGATGCTCGCGTCGTACCTGAACTGGGCGTTCAGCCTCATCTTCGCCGCGATCCTGGCGCGCGAGGTGGCGCGGAATGTGCCGAAGGCCGACTACCGCGCGTTGGGCGCGATGGCGTTCCTCGGGCTCGGAACGGTGTGGGCACAAGGATTGTCGGGTTCTGCGGCGCTGCAGGTTGCCAGTGCGAGCAGCAGTCCGGCGCCGGTCCAGGAGGTCATCAAGGCAGGCGGTCGCGCGAGTGGTCTGATTCCGCTGAGCGACACGATCTTCACCTGGCAGGCCTTGCTGGCAACGCTTTTCGTGTACGTCGTAGGTGTGGTGATGGCGTGGTTCATCGCACCGGGTGAGGGCAGTGCGCGGACCGCGGGCGATCTCGGGGTCGAGCTCAAACCCCTTGTCGGGCGTGGATCCCCCTATAAGAAGAGTGGAGCCAACGGTCAGCACGAGGAGAGCGCGAAGCGCCGGCCGGGTGACTGGCTTGAGCATTCGCCACTGTTGAGTCTGTTCATCGTCGCGCTCGGTGTGATGTATCTGATCCGCTACTTCGACGGCAAGAGCTTCGTCAGTGCGCTGGATCTCAACACCGTCAACCTGATCCTGTTTCTGCTCGCCCTCCTATTACATTGGCGACCGTGGCGGATGGCGCGCGCAGTGCGCGACGGCGCTCCCGCGGCGGCCGGCGTACTGCTCCAGTTCCCCTTGTACGGCGGCATTTTCGGAATGATCGCGTATACCGGCATCTCCGCCCGCCTGGCCGGCTGGTTGGTGCAGGCAAGTAGTCAGTTCCTGTTCCCGCCGCTGGTGGCGATCTACTCGTGCATCCTCGGAATCTTCGTGCCGAGTGGTGGCAGCAAGTGGGTCATCGAGGCGCCGTACGTGCTGCAGGCGGCCAATGAACTCAAGGTCGACGCAGGCTGGATGGTCATCGTCTACGACCTCGGTGAGGCGAGCGCGAACCTGTTGCAGCCGTTCTGGATGTTGCCGACGCTCGCTATTTTGGGGCTCAAGGCCCGCGACATCATGGGCTACACGTTCACCATGTTCCTGGCCTGTTTCCCCGCAGCGTTACTCGCTGTGACGTTCCTGGCGCCGCATGTCATCGGATGATTCGCCCCGGAACTCCTGACTTGGTAGCCTCCGGAGCGGATTCGGGCCCGTTACCACACCCGCCGTAGTCTGTGGGGCAATGACTTCCGCGAGATCGTCGAGGATTGCACAGTGAGTGAAGCTCGTAGAAAGGCCGCCCCGGCGCGCAAGGCCTCCAAGCCTGGTCGGGTCAAGAGGCACTGGGCGCTGCGCGTTCTCGGCTGGCTGCTCGCGCTGGGATTCCTCGGCATCATCGCCGGTACCGCGGCGTTCTTCATCATTTACCAGCGGACCGAGATCCCGGACGTCAACAAGGAGTTCGAGGCCAACACCACGACGGTGAAGTTCGCCGACGGGGCGCAGCTCGGCCGGTTCTACGACCAGAACCGGACCTCGGTCCCGTTGAAGCAGATCCCGAAGCGGGTCCAGGACGCGATCCTGGCCGCCGAGGACCGGACCTTCTGGACCAACCCCGGCATCTCGCCGACCGGCATGGCCCGAGCGGCTTTCAACATCGCCAAGGGCGAGCAGTTGCAGGGTGGTTCGACGATCACCCAGCAGTACGTGAAGATCATGTACCTGAACCAGGACCGCACGGCGTCCCGCAAGTTCAAGGAACTGTTCATCGCGACCAAGCTGAGCCGCCAGCAGGACAAGAGCGAGACCCTCGAGGGCTACCTCAACACCATCTACTTCGGTGAGGGTGCGTACGGCGTCTCGGCCGCTGGGCAGGCGTACTTCAAGACCCCCGACCCGAACAAGCTGACCGTCCCGCAGGCCGCCTTCCTGGCCACGGTGCTGAACAACCCGACGCTGTTCGACATCGACAACAAGGCGAACCACAAGCGGATCCTCGAGCGGTACCGCTACGTCCTCGACGGGATGCGGCTGAGCGGCACGATCACTGAGGCTGACCAGACGAAGTTCGCGAAAGCGCTGCCGAAGATCAACAAGCCGGAGAAGAACAACAAGTACCGGGGCCCGAAGGGCTTCCTGCTCGACATGGTGAAGAAGGAACTGCTGCGCCGCGGCTACACCGAGAACCAGATCACCAGTGGTGGGTACACGGTTGTCGCGACCTTCGACTCCAAAGAACAGCAGAAGATGGTCAATGCGGCCGAGAACGAGTTGCCGAAGAAGCGGGACGGCCTGCACGTCGGCATGGCGGCGGTGAAACCCGGTACCGGTCGGCTGATCGCGATGTACGGCGGCCCGGACTATCTGAAGAGCCAGTTGAACTGGGCCACCTCCAAGGCCCGCCCCGGGTCGTCGTTCAAACCGTTCGCGGTGGCCGCAGCGCTCCAGGACGGCTGGACGATGGGTACGCAACTGCAGGGCAACAGCCCGATCGAGATCCAGGGTCAGGAACTCAACAACGAGTTCAACCATGACTACGGTCCGGTCGGTCTGCGGATGGCGACCCAGGAATCGATCAACACCGCCTTCTACGACCTGGTCGACAAGCAGATGACGGACGGGCCGGACAAGCTCGTCACCGCCGCGGAGGCGGCCGGTATCCCGAAGGGCAAGTACCTCGAGGACGGCCGGAACAACCCGTCCACCGTGCTCGGTCCGGACCCGTACGCGTCCGCGGTCGACATGGCCAACGCCTACGCGACCTTCGCCGCCGGTGGCAAACAGGTCGAGCTGCACACGATCAAGAGCATCACCGACCACGACGGCAAGGTCATCTTCACCGACGAGAAGCTGAAGGAAACCCAAGCCTTTCCCCCGGACCTCGCCGCGCAGGTCAACGACATCCTGGTCGACGTCGTCAAGAAGGGCACCGGTGAGGGCGCCAAGGACCTCGACCGCCCGGTGGCTGGCAAGACCGGTACCGCCGGTGGCGTTGCGGCCGAGCACCGCGCCGAGGACAAGAAGTGCAACGGCTGTCTGGCCGGCGGCGACACCCTGACGTCCTGGTGGACCGGATACACACCGGACCTTTCGACCTCGGTGGTCTACCGGGCGGGTAAGGACGGTGAGTCCGACCTCGACCCGTACTCGAAGGACGACGCGTTCTTCGGTGGTAACTGGCCGCTGAAGACCTGGCTCGAGTACATGAAGACGTCCCCGTCCCTCGACGGGAAGGACACGCCGTTCGCGGACGTCAAGGAGACCGACGACTTCGAGGATCCGGTCATCCCGTCGAAGACCCCGACCAGCACGCCGTCGAGCACGCCGACCAACACCCCGTCCGGCCCGCCGACCGGCACCCCGACGAAGACACCGAGCAACACCCCGTCCGGCCCGCCGACCAGCACCCCGACGAAGACGCCGACCAGGACACCCGGCTGGCCGACCTTCACTCCACCGGGCGGTGACCCGGAGAATCCGGAGAACCCCGGCGGCGGTGGCCAGTAGTCCAGCCGCCCCGCCCCCGCAGACGCCGACCCCGACACGGGTAGGGCGCGCGCGACGGGCGCGGGTGGACGGGGTCGGGCTGCGGCGGTGGTTGCCGGCGGCGATGACGCGGGAGGTGCTCGGGTGGTGGCTTGCCACTCGGGTCGGGCTGTTCGTGCTCTCGGTCTCGGCGCCGCTGCTCTTCAACCGCGGGTCCGACTATCCGGATGTCAAGCGGGCCTGGGTGCAGTGGGATGTCTGGCACCTGAAGGCGCTCGCGGAGTTCGGCTACACGCATGGTGAGCCCTCGCAGGCTCCGCTGGCGGCGTTCTTCCCCGGCTTCCCCCTGCTCGTTCACATCGTGCAGTGGTCAGGGATCGGGTACTTCGGTGCCGGCATCGCGGTGTCCGCCGTGGCGAGCGCGGTCGCGGGCGTCTACCTCGCGCGACTGGCGCAGTACGAGTTCCCCGAGCTCAAGGGACTCGGCCCAAATGCCGCAGTGGTCTGGTACGGCGCTCCGGTCGGAGTGTTCCTCGCGGCTGGGTACACCGAGGCGCTGTTCTGCGCGTTCGCCTTCCCAGCCTGGTTAGCCGCAAGACAGGGCCGATGGGCGCGGGCTGCGCTGTTCGTTGCGCTGGCGGCAACGGTCCGGGTCTCGGGGATTTTCCTGGCGTGCGCGCTGATCGTCGAGTTCATCACCTCGAAGAAGCGGGATTGGCCGTCGGCTCCCTGGCTGGCGCTGCCGGCGATCCCAGTCGTCGGCTACATGGCGTACCTGAAGGAGGTCTACGGCTCCTGGTTCGCCTGGCAGGAGGCGCAGGAGAAGGGCTGGGCGCGCGAGTTCACCTGGCCGTGGGACTCGATCATCCACACCTGGGAAGCCGCCTCCCGAGGCCATTTCCCGGGGGAGCGCAGCGACTGGACCTGGATGTTCCGGGCTGAGCTCGTCACGCTGGTGATCGGCCTGCTGTTGCTCGCCTGGCTGCTCTGGCGCCGTTCCTGGGGTGAGGCCGCCTGGATCGCCGCCACCGTCGGCGCCTTCTGTACGTCGTTCTGGATCTACTCGCTCACCCGGGCGACCCTGCTGTGGTGGCCGCTCTGGATCGGCTTGGCCGTCCTCGTTCACCGACATCGCTGGCTCGGCCGCTTCTACCTCGCCATCGCGATCCCGCTGGCCGCGATCTGGGCCGCCGGCTTCTTCACCGGCCGCTGGACGGGCTGACGACGGCAGTTTGTCCGCGATGTGGACTTTTTGGATCGGTAGGCAACCCTCCGGCGATTCCGGCCGTCGATAGGGGTGAAGGGGTGGCAGTCCGGGCGGGGACCGCCACCCCTCCTCAATTTCCGGCGGAACCTCTCAGGGGCAGGCTCCGCCGGGTGGACCAGAACGGGCGGCGACCGGACGACGGTCGCCGCCCGATGGCTTTGCAACCTCCTTCGGGGTGCACCCAGTAGATGCAGGGTGAGATCACCGACGAAGGGAGGGCAGACCGTGAGCGATCGCGAAGCGGAGTTCCTCGAGTATGTGAGCGCACATCGCGGCCGAATGCTCAGGACCGCGCGGCTGCTGGCCTCGGGGGACGACCATTGGGCCGAAGATCTGGTGCAGGTCGCGCTGACCAAGCTCTACGTGCACTGGGCGAAGGTCCGGCGGGACGAAGGCGCAGAGCGGTATGCCCACCGCATCCTGGTCAACGCCTTCCTCGACGAACGGAAGCGGATGTGGCGCCACCGGGAGGCCACGACCGAACGCCTGTACGACGCCTCGCCCCCGACCGGCGCGGATCCGGCGGACCGGTTGACGGTGCTGGCCGTGCTCGCCAAGCTGCCCCGTCGGCAGCATGCCGTGGTCGTGCTGCGGTTCTTCCGCGACTTCGACGTCCGGACCACCGCAGAGCTGATGGGCTGCACCGAAGGCACGGTCAAGTCCCAGACGTCCCGCGCCCTCGCGACGATGCGCGATCTCCTGCACGAACCCCTCGAGACGATGGAGAGCCTGCGATGACCGACCTCAAGTCCCTGCTCGACGACGCCGCGGGCCAGGAGCCCGCCCTCACCGACGCCGACCTGACCGGCGACCTCGACCGCGGCCGGCGCGCCGTACGACGCCGCCGGATCACCGGGATCGGCGCCGGAGCCGCGGCGACCGCCGCCGTGATCGGCGTCGGCTGGGCCCTCCTGCCGGGGCTCTCAGCGGCGAACACCCAGCCGCAGGTCGCGACGACCACAACGCCCACCCCGCAGCCGACCACCGATCACCCACCTGGCCGGCCGACTGGCCCGCTGCCCCCGAAACCCGCCGTACCGGTGGAGTTGGTGGCCAGGACCACGCAGTTCCCGGGTCGGCTCACGTGCGACCTGGTCCCCAAGGGATGGACGACCAAGCTGCTCCTCAGGGGCGACGACGAGCAGGTCGAGCTTTCCGACCCCAACCTGAGCAACCCCGAGCAGTACCGCGAATACACGTACCAGATCAGGTTGCGCTGGGCGACGATGCGGGACGAGGGCCACGGGCTGATACCGGACAAGTACAGCGAACCGTGGTCGGAGCTGCCGCACGTCATGGCCGGCACCAAGGAAGCCGTGAGTACCGGCAAGAGTGCCTACGACGGGCGCACAGAAGTTTTCGTCCGGCAGGAAAAGACCGGCCCGCGCGTCATTGTGGTGACCGACGGCGCAGTGAACCTCGGCTGGGACGAGAAGACCTTGCTGAAGTTCGCCGGTTCCTGCAGCCACAAGTAGCGCAGGAACCGGCGACTCGGATCAGCCGTAGTTGCGGTCGATCGACTGCGAGGGTGTCGGGCTCGGGCGGGTCTCGGCGATCCGCTTGTCGCTCGGATGTGTGCCGGTCTCGATGCCCTTCAGTGTGCCGAGCAGTTCGAACTCGGCCAGGGTCACGCCCGTCGCGTCGGCGGGCGTCAGCACCAGGCGGTACTGCGTGTAGGCCTTCGGCGACTTGACGCTGAACGACCGCGTGTACGACGTCCAGGGCCAGGTGACCCCGGTCCGTTGGTCAACGGTTGCCCAGGTCGTGCCGTCGTTGGACCCTTCCAGCACCCAGCTGGCAGGCGCCGTACCGGTGGCTCCGTTGGTCAGCGTGTACATGCCGACCGGCCGGCCCTGCTGGAGGGCGACGGTGACGGTGGGCTTGGCGCCAGTGAGGGTCACCTGCGTCTTGGCGTTGTTGTCGGTCAGGGCAGCGACGTCAGCGCCGTCCGCAGTGACGACCGCACCCTCGTCGGAGGTGGAGTCCCGCCAGGTGGTCGGGTCCTCGCCGGGGGTGGTGATCGACGGCGGCGCGGAGTTGCGACCCGAGCCCCAGGTGGACGGCTTGTCCGTCATCTCGAACTCGATCTTGCCGCCGCTGGCGATCAGGTCGTGCGGCAGGTTGGTCGACGTCCACTTCTTGCCGTTGATCCGGACGCCCTTCACGTAGACGTTCTTCGCGCTGTTGTCCGGAGCGCTGACCACCAGCTTCTTGCCGTGTGGCAGCCGGACGGTCGCCTTCTTGAACAGCGGTGAACCGATCGCGTACGTCGGCGAACCCACCTGCAGGGGGTAGAAGCCGAGCGCGCTGAACAGGTACCAGGCGGACATCTCACCGTTGTCCTCGTCACCCGGGTAGCCCTGGCCGATCTCCGAGCCCAGGTAGAGCCGCGACACGGCCTCGCGGACGAGCGCCTGCGTCTTCCAGGGCTGACCGGCGAAGTCGTACATGTAGGTGATGTGGTGCGACGGCTGGTTGCTGTGCCCGTACTGACCCATCCGTACGTCGCGTGCTTCGAGCATCTCGTGGATCGTGCCGCCGTAACCGCCGGGGTGCAGCGCGTCCTCGGGAGTCGCGAAGAACTCGTCGAGCTTCTTCGCCAGCCCGTCGCGACCGCCGTACAGGGCCGCGATTCCGGCGCCGTCCTGCGGAGCCGAGAAGGCCATGTTCCACGCGTTGGTCTCGGTGTAGTCGTGACCCCAGTCGCGCGGGTCGAACTGCGCCGGCGACGTGCCCCAGACCCCGTCCGGTCCCTTGCCCTGGAAGAAGCCCAGCGTCGGGTCGAACAGCGTGACGTAGTTGCGGGCCCGGTTCAGGAAGTACTTGTAGTTGTCCAGGTACTCCTGCTTGCGCGGGTCGCTCTTCTTGGCCTTGTCGTACAACGCCTTCGACAGGTTCGCGATGCCGTAGTCGTTGATGTAGCCGTCCATCGACCAGCTGTAGCCCTCACCGGTGGTGTTGGCCGTGTAGCCGTTGAACGTGGCCCGGTCCATGCCCTTGCGACCAACGTTCTCCGACGGCGGTACGACGCTCGCGTTCTTGACCGCGGCGTCGTACATGGCCGGTACGTCGATGCCCTTGATCCCCTTGAGGTAGGCATCGGCGAAGGCCACGTCGGACGACGTACCGACCATCAGGTTGGCGTAGCCCGGCGAGGACCAGCGGGAGATCCAGCCGCCGTCCTTGTACTGCTGGACGAAGCCGTTGACCAGATCGGCCGCCTCGTCCTGCGCGAAGAGCGAGTACGCCGGCCACACCGTGCGGTAGGTGTCCCAGAATCCGTTGTTCACGTAGGTCTGACCGGCCACGATCTTCGAGCCGGTCGTGGTCGGGGTGTCCGCGCCGACCTTCGGCGAGGTGGGCGAGGCGTAGGTGATGACCGGCTTGGACTTGGTGCCGGTGTTCTCCGAACCGTTGTTCGGGTAGAGGAACAGACGGTAGAGGTTCGAGTAGAGCGTGGTCAGCTGGTCCGTGGTGGCACCCTCGACCTCGATCGTGCGCAGCTTGGCGTCCCATTGCGCCTGCGCCGCGTCCTTCACCTTGCCGAACTTCGAGCCGGCCGGGAGCTCCATCTCGAGGTTCTTCTGCGCCTGCTCAGTGCTGATCAGCGAGGTCGCGAGCCGCAGCTGCACCTGGGTGACCTTCGGGTCGAAGCCGAAGTAGCCACCGACGTTGGCGCCGCCACCGTTCGCCAGCTTGCCGGACGACGCGACCTTCTGGTCGACGACGCCATACACGAACAGCCGGCCGGCGCCGGTCGACAGCCCGCTCTTCACGTCGGAGAAGCCAGTGACGACACCGGTCTCCGGGTCGAGCGTCAGGCCGCCTTCGTTGGTCGCGTTGTCGAAGACCAGCGACGCGCCACCCTTCGGGAAGCTGAAGCGCAGCAGCGCAGCGTGGTCGGTCGGCGCGATCTCGGCGGCGTTCCCATTGTCGAACTCGACACCGTAGTAGTACGGCCGGGCGACCTCGTTGTCATGGCTGAACGTCCACGCCCGGGCCGCACGGTTCGCGGTCGGCGTGGCGGCCGTCGACGGCATCACCTGGAAGGTCTGCCGGTCACCCATCCACGGGCTGGGCTCGTGGCTGATCGACAGCGCCTGCAGTGACGGGCGGTTCTCGGCGTCGTTCGCCTTGGCGTAGTCGTACAGCCAGGAGCGCGAGCCGGCGTTCGTCACCGGAGTCCAGAAATTGAAACCGTGCGGTACGGCGGTCGCGGGGAAGTTGTTTCCGCGCGAGAACCCACCGGTCGCGTTGGTGCCACGCGTGGTCAGCGCGAGGTCGGACGGGTGCTTGGCCGCCGTGCGGGCAGCCGCGTCGTCGGGGTTGATGGCCCCGGCGATCCGGATGTCGTCCACCCAGCCGCGGAAGTCGGCCGGCCCGGTCGGCTTGTCGTAGCCGATCAGGATCCGCTTGATCGTTTTGCCGCCCGCGACCTTACCGAGGTCGGCCTCGATGTTGTTCCACTGGTTCGTGGAAAGGCTCTTGGAGTCGCCCTGACCGCGCGGGCTGAGCCCGAAGCCGTGGTGGTCCTTGGCCTTCAGGTCGCTCAGGTACGTCCCGTCGGAGAACAACAGGTCGATCGCGGTGTAGGTGCTCGGGTAGCTGAGGTCGCCCTCGATGTGCTCGGGGAAGATCTTGTACGACAACCGGGTGTCCCGGCCGACCTTGAGGTCGACGTCCGAGATCTTGTTCCAGGTGTAGCCGCGGCCCTCGGTGGTCTGGTGACCGGCGAACCGGAACGACTTCACGCCGGTGAAACCGACCCGCGCGCGAGCGTTGTAGGCGCTGGTCGGGCCCGAATCCAGGCGCGACTCGGCGGCTTCACCAGGAGGCGGCAGCGGGGCGCCGTTCGACAGGTACCAGTCGGCGAGCTGGACGATGTCCTCGCCGTGGTTGCGCGTGACGTCCAGCTTGAAGAACTTGTACGCCGTGTCGTTCGCGAAACTGAATTCCTTGGTCTGGAACCGGTTCTCGAAGCTCTGACCGGTCTGCGTGTCGAGCACGGTCCAGTCGGTGCCGTTGTTCGAGCCCTGCACGGTCCAGTCCTGCGGGTCGCGGTCCTCGGCGTCGTTGGCCGAGGTGAGCGCGTACTTCTTGATCACGACCGGGGCTGAGGTCTCGTAGTTCACCCAGCCGACATTGGTGAAGACGAGCCACTTGGTGAACTTGTCCCCGTCGGCGACGTTGGAGGCGATCTCGCCGCCGCCGGTGTTCTCGCCGCTCGCGGTCACCTTGGTGACCTTGTCCATCTCGCTGCCGCCGATCCCGGTCGGCGTCGGGCCCTGGACCCCGTCGGCCTTCTCGGCGATATCGGTGTAGCCGGGCTGCGGCTGCCCGGACTCGAACGAGGTGAAGAACGACCCGCCGCTCACGACAGGCTCGTTGTGGGTGGCCGAGGTACTGGGTGGGACGGCATGCGCTGACGTCATAACAGGTGACAGTGTCACAACTAGCCCGAGCGACGCGACGAGCCCCAATGGGCGGCGGAGAATCATCCACGCTCCTTGCTGGGTGATTTAACGCGGCCCCGATGACAAGGTTGTCAGCCCGCGTCCGGGGTGATCTTCCCTATCTTCATGACGCTTGGTCAAGGCCTTGTCGCAGTCCGCTTCCGGCTGCCTTGCGGTTGCTCCGGCGGCGGTAGGTTGCTCCTATGGCGGAACGGGTGCTGGTGACGGGCGCGGCAGGATTCATCGGACGCGCGGTGGTGGCGGCGCTCCGGGAGCAGGATGTCCTGGTCACGGCCGTCGATCGGGAGGCGCCGGACCCGGCGTGGGACGAGGGCGTGACCGTGGTGACCGGGGACCTGGCGTCCCAGCAGGTCTGTATCGGGGCCTTCGAGACCCGGCCGACCGTGGTCCTGCATCTGGCCGCGTTGACCTCGGTGGAGCGGTCGATCGAGGCGCCGATGGCGACGTTTGCGCAGAACGTGACGATCACGCAGGTCCTGCTCGAGCTGTCCCGCGGGAGTGGCGTCGGCCAGTTCGTGCTCGCGTCGACCACGCTCAGCCCACAGACGCCGTACGGCGCGACCAAGGCGGCTGGCGAGGCGCTGTTGGCGGCGTACTCGGGTAGCTACGGCCTGGCCGGCGCCACACTGGGGCTGACGGATGTCTACGGACCGGGGATGCCGGACAAGGACGACCTCGTGTCGCGGGTGATGCGGGCGGCCCAGGCTGGGACCGGCGTCGAGATCGGGCCGCAACGCCGCGATCTCGTCTACATCGACGACGTGGTGAACGGCGTACTGATCGCACTCGACAACCAGTACGACGGCCGCTTCGTCATCGGGTCCGGTCGTTCGGTGACCGAGCTCGAGCTGGTCGAGGCGGTGCGCGCGGTGACCGGGAAACCGCTGCCGGTCGAGCAGATCGACGTACCGGTCGAAGAGGTGGTTGTGGACGTTGCCAACGACCTTGGTTATGCGCCGACGGTGTCGCTGGAAGACGGGCTCGCGCTGACCTGGGAGTACTTCAAGGGCTGAACAGGCGCGGCGAAAACCCAGCTGTCGAAGAGCCAGAACTTGACCACGAACAGCGCCGCGAACGTGGCGAAGTACGAACCGCTGACCGCCATCGTCTGCCAGAACCGGGAGTCGACCCAGGCTTGCGCCGCTTGGTCGGCCAGCGTCGTCGTCAGCGCTGCCACCGCAGCACTTCCGACCACGATGATTGCGTAGGGCAACATTTGGCCGCGGCGGTTCCAGGCCCAGCGGCGGCTGAGGGCGTAGTTCGGGATGCCGCCGGCCATCCAGGCGATCACCGTGGCCCACAAGGCCGCAGCGCCGAAGAAGTAACACAAGGCGAAGGCAACTTGACTGACTGCAGTCGATATCGCCTGCGACGCCGAATACTTTGCCCACAGCACCATCCGGCTGCGCCGCAGGCCGAAGCGCGCCGCGAGTCGGTAAAGGATGCGCACGGCATCCATTGTGCACGTCAACTATTGCGGGTTGATCTTTGACCGGACAAGTTCTGCGCGGCGTGGCCGACCGGTTGCACTAGGTCAACGCTAAGAGGGCGTCTAACGCCGAGCGCTGACCAGCAGCGTCGGAAGAACGGTGAGGAAGCGGTCGGACCGGCCTCTGGTTTCCTGCTCGGCCAACCAGCCGTCAGCATCGGCCCGCGTGATCAAGGCCTTGCCGACGGCTGCCGTCGCGGCGGCCGCGAGCTGCGGCGCCAGGGCGGCGTAGTCGGTGACGGCATCGGTGTGTACGACGACCTCGGGGTCACGGAATCCGGCGTCCAGGAGGAGATCTCGGAGGTTCCGGACCGCGCGCGGAGCGACCGAGCGCGACTCGAGACCGAGCAGGATGACGTCGGTCAGGTCCTGATCGGAGCTGTCGATCAGCAGGAAACCGTAGTCCTGGCCGCCGACCACGATCCGCCCGCCGGGGCGCAGCACCCGATAGGCCTCGGTGACCGTCGGGACCGGATCTTCGAGCAGATGGAAGAGCCGCAGCGCCCGGTAGCCGTCCATCGACTCGTCGGCGAGCGGCAGGTCGCCGGAATGTGCCACGTGAAACATTGCGCCCGGGACGCGGGTCCGGGCGGCCGCGATCGCCTCGGAATCGGCGTCCAGCGCGGTCACCTTCAACCCTTTGGCCGCCAGTTCCTCGGCCGCGTGCCCCGCGCCACAGCCCACGTCGACCACGCTCGCGCCGCGCTTGAGACCCAGCAGCCGGTACGACTCGGCCCGAAGCTCGGCGGCTCCGGGCTGTTCCTCGATCCGTTCCAGAAAGCCCATGGCCTCACGATGCAACTTCAGGTGCACCTGAAGTCAAGAACCTGCGCGATCAGGCAGACAAGGTTCGACCGAGCTGGAAAGGGGTGGGGCACCGGACCTGGCAAGAGTTAGGTTCGGCGCCATGATCACCAGGCGCAACGCCCTCGCCCTTGGACTCACCCTGCTGGCCGGTGTCGCGGTGCCGGTAGGCGCCAATCAACTGGATCAGCCCGATGCGCGCGGTTACGACGGCACCGCGAAGGTGCTGATCCGCGACGCATCGATGGTTCTCACGATGGACCCGGCCCTCGGCCAGGGATCACTCGGCATGCTGCAGGATGCCGACGTACTGATGACCAAGAACACGATCACCGCGGTCGGCAAGGATCTGCCGGCCACCGCCGGTGCGCGGGTGATCGACGGCCGCGGCAAGATCGTGATGCCCGGCTTCGTCGACCTGCACACGCACACCTGGCAGTCGCTGATCCGCGGTTGTGCCACCGACAAGGAGCTCAACGGCTGGCTCGCCGAGTGTGTGCTCCCGCTGTACGGCAACCAGCCGTCGGCTGCCGACGCGTACGCCGGGACCCGCCTCTCCACCCTGGACGCGATCGGCACCGGCATCACCACCACGACCGACTGGTCGCACAGCTTCTCCGCCGACTTCGCGAACGGCAGCCTGAAGGCCCTCGCCGATTCGAAGATGCGCTTCTTCTTCTCGTACACGGCCAACACCAAGCCGGCCACCCTCGACGAGATCCGCCGGGTGAAGAAGCAGGTCATCGACCCGAACCCGCTGGCGCACCTGCAGGTCGGTCAGCACCCCACGCTGCAGAACCTCGCCAGCACGGCCGCCGCGGAGAACCTGGCCAAGGAGCTCGGTGTCGCCCTCAACGTGCATGTCCACGAGTCGAAGACCGACCCGGCCACCGGCCAGATGGAGGCCCTGCGCAAGGTCGGTGCCATCCGGCCCGGTCTGTTGATGAATCACGCCGTCCAGATGACCGACGCGGAGCTCGATGAGCTGGCCGCCAACGACATCCGGGTCGCGCACAACCCGCTGTCCAACATGCGCCTGGCGTCCGGTGTCATCCGGCTGCCGGAGATGGCTTCCCGCGGAATCAAGGTCGGTCTCGGGATCGACGGCGGGACCAACGACACCACCGACATGTTCAACGACATGCGCGCCGCGGTCGGCCTCCAGCGCGCGACCGCGATGGACCCGACCCGCTACCCGCAGCCGGCCGACGTACTGCGGATGGCCACTCTGGGTGGCGCCGAGGCGCTCGGGATCGATCAGGAGATCGGCTCGCTGACGCCGGGGAAGAAGGCCGACCTGCAGATCATCGACCCGCAGGCCCTCAACTTCGCACCCAACGGCAACTGGGTCAGCCAGCTCGTCTTCAACGCCCAGCCCGTCAACGTCCAGTGGGTCTTCGTCAACGGCGTCGCGGTCAAGCGCGACGGTCACCTGATCGGCGTCGACACCGCGAAGGTGATCCGCGACGCCGATGCGGCCAGCGACCGCATCGACGTACTGCTGGGTCGTTAATCCATCGAGACGCGGTCGAACGAGGTCGTGGTGAAGCGGACGTCGACTCCTATCGTGTCGCCGACCGCGGGGGGTGCCACGGCCGACGGCAGGAAGAGCATGCTCGCCTGCATGTGCGGCGGCTCGGCGAACCAGCGCTGCTTGCCCTCGATGGTGAACGGCGACAACGCCATCCCGGCGGCGTCCAGGCTGCCCTTGGCCATCGCGATCGCGCGCTGCCGGACGGTCGCCGCCGCGGTCGGGGCCTCCAGGCCGACACCGTGCGCGGTGCCACCGGACACAACCAGGATGTGGCCGTCGCCGCTGACCCGGCGCTGCCGGTAGCCGACGCGCTCACCACGGCGGACCGAATGGACGTCGAGCACGGTCGCACGGACGGTCAGCGCACCACGGTCGCCGAGCCAGAGCGCCGTACCCATCCGGAGCTTGACGTTCTCGCCGATGTCACCGAGCTTCTGGGCCGGGACATGTGACACCCACAGCGGTCCACGCCGTACGTCGGTTGCCTGCTTGGCGAGTTGAGCCGCCTCGCGGACGTTGGCCGACGTACCGCCCGCGCCCATCGGGAAGTGCAGTGACCAGCCCTCGAAGCGGATCCGGTCCAGGGCGTTCAGCAGCATCGTGTGCCGCAGCTCGCGGGCGCCGATCCCGTGCCGGCGCATCGACGTCTGGACCTCGATCAGCACCCGGCTGCCGGCCGGGATCGAGACCAGGTCGGCCAGCCGGCTGACCGTGTGGATCACGTTCTTGCTCTGCGACATCTCCAGGAACGGCCGCCACGGCGTCAGTACGACGACGTCCTCACGAGGGTCCGGCGGGACCTCGAAGTAGGTACCGACCGCGACCGTGCGAGCACCCAGCGCCCGCGACTCGGCGATCAGCCGGTGGTTGCCGAACCCGTACCCGTTGCCCTTGGCGACCGGGACGATGTCGGGGTTCCACGTGGAACGGAGGTGATCGCGCCATCGATCGGAATCGACGTGCAGGGTCAGGGGCATGGTGTCAACGCCGTCTCATGTAGAGGTCGAATGCGGTGTAGAGCGCCTTGTTCAACGGCAGATCCCACTCACCGACGTACTCGACGGCTTCGCCGCCGGTGCCGACCTTGAACTGGATCAACCCCACATGCGGGTCGTTCGGGTCCAAGGTGTCGGTGATGCCCCGTAGGTCGTACACGGTCGCACCCTCGGCGAGTGCATCCGACATCATGCGCCACTGGATCGCGTTCGATCCACGCACGTCCCGCTTGGCGGTCGAGCTGGCTCCGTAGGAGTACCACGAATGACCACCGACCCGGATCCAGATCGTCGACGCGACCAGATCGCCCTCGTGATGGGCGTTGTAGACCCGGAAGTCACAGCATCCGGCGGGCTGACTCGCCATCGCCGTGTACATCTTCTCGAAGTACGGCAGCGGGCGCGGCGTGAAGTGGTCCCGCACGGCCGTCTCGAGGTACAGCTGGTGGAAGGCCTTCACATCCTCGAGGCCGCCTTGGGTGACCTCGACGCCCATCTTGTCGGCCTTCTTGATGTTGCGCCGCCAGAGCTGGTTCATGTTCTTGAGCAGGTCTTCCGGGCCGAAGCCGGCGAGCGGGACCTGGAAGACGAACTGCGGCTGACCGGCCGCGAAGCCCTCGCCGACGCGCGGAGCCTTCCAGCCCAGTGCGTTCAGCTGGTTCGCGACGGTGGCGCCGGACGGCTCGATCACGTCCGGCCGGACGTCGCGGAGCCGTGGCTGCTGGCCGCCGGCGATCGCGTCCTTGATGGTCTTCGCGCTCCAGCGCCGGGTCGGCACCGGGGGGCCCATCCGGAGACCGAACGCGCCCTGGGCCGCCGCGTGCTCGGCCAGCGGCCGCAGGTAGCGGCCGAGGTCGATCGCGTCCCAGTCGATGACCGGCCCCTCGGGCAGGTAGGCGAGGTAGCGCTTCACCTTCGGCATCTGCCGGTACAGCACCAGGCCGACGCCGACCAGCTCGGCCGGGTTGCTCGGCTCGTACCAGCCGAGTGACTCTGCCTTCCACTCGCTCTTCACCGCCGCCCAGCCAGGCGTCTGCAGGAAGCTGGCCGACGGACGTGCCGCGATATAGGCGGCGTGCTCGTCGGCCGAGATGATCCGGATGCTCAAGTCACTCACGGTCGGTCAGGTTACCGGCCCAACCTGAGGAAACCCCAGCCGAGTCAGCAACCTGATCGAACGCACCTTACTTGCTCAAAAGTTCGAGTGAGCTCTCCCACAGCTTCGTGGCCGTCTCCGGGTCCAGCGCGTACGGCGCCACACCGGTGTTCTCGCCGGGGACGTTGGGCAGCGCTTCGTTGTTGTCCTCGAAGTACCGGCCGGTCACACCCTGGACCAGGGGAGAGGCGGCCAGCAGGACAGAAGTGGCCGCGCCCTGCTCCGGCGTCTTCCAGGGGAAGTCGTCCCATTGCTGCAGAGTTTCGGCCGAAACGTGCCGCTGCAGTGCGGTCCGGATCCCGCCTGGCATCAGGGCGTTCGCGACGATTCCGTCACTCGCCCAGCGCTTCGACGCCTCGACCGCGAACAGGATGTTCGCCGTCTTCGACTGCCCGTACGACGACCAGGCGTCGTACGGGCGGTTGTCGAAGTGCAGGTCGTCGAGGTGGACGTCCGAGCTGAGGTGCGCGCTCGAACTGACCGCAACCAGGCGAGCGTTGCCGGCCGCAGCCAGTGCGTCGTGGAGGGCGAGCGCGAGACCGAAATGGCCGAGGTGGTTGGTGGCGAACTGGTGCTCCCAGCCCTCGGAGGTGCGGTTCAGCGGCTCGGCCATCACGCCGGCGTTGTTGACCAGGATGTGCAGCGGCCCGTCCCAGTTGGCGGCAAACGCCCGTACGGACGCCTGGTCGGCCAGCTCGAGCGGAGCGACGTACACGCGGCTGTTGCCAGTGGAATCAATGATTCCTGCGGCCACGCGCTCGCCGACGACCTGGTCGCGGGCGGTCAGCGTGACCTCGGCGCCGGCCGATGCCAGTGCGCGGACCGTCTCCACGCCGATGCCGGACGCGCCACCAGTGACTACCGCGCGACGACCGGTCAGATCGACGCCCGCGATCACCTCGGCGGCAGTGGAGTCATAGCCGAAGGGGGTGGTGATTCTGCTCATCAGGGTTCATCCCGTTCTACGAGCTAGTCTTAATACCGGAGGAGCCTCCGGATAGCTCCAGTTAAGCGGAGGGGCCTCCGGATATCAAGTCCGCTAGGTTTTGGTGAGTTGGGGTGAGGAGGGGAAATGACGGAACCGAAGACGCGGCCGCTCCGGGCCGACGCTCAGCGCAACCGTGACCAGGTGCTGGCCGCGGCGGCCCGGGCGTTCACGAAGTGCGGGCTGGAGGCGACGCTCGAGGGCATCGCCAAGGACGCCGGCGTCGGCATCGGCACGCTGTACCGGCACTTCCCGACCCGCGAGGCGCTGATCGAAGCGGCGTACCGCAAGGAGCTCGCGACTGTCTGCGAGGCCGCCCCCGAGCTCCTCGACAAGCTCCCACCCGCCGAAGCACTGCGGGCTTGGATGGACCGCTTCGCCGACTACATGCACCGCAAGATGGGCATGGCCGACGCCCTGCGCGCGATCATCGCGGCCGGAGCCAACCCGTACGACCAGAGCCTCGAGCTGCTCGTCGGTGCGATCGAGCCGCTGCTCGCCGCCGGTATCGCCGCCGGTGACATCCGCTCCGACATCTCCGCGGACGACGTACTCAAGGGCATCAGCGGCGTCGCCCTCGCGGCCGGCGACAACCGTGAAACAGCCGGTCGGCTCCTCGACCTCCTCCTCGACGGCCTGCGCTACCGATCTTCCTAATCCGATGGCGAAGGTTGCGTTGGTGACGGGGTCGGTCTCGGGGATCGGGGCCGGGGTCGCGCGGCGGTTGGCGGCGGACGGGTTCACGGTCGCGGTGCATTCGCGGGTGAGCCGGGATGCTGGGATCGCGCTGGCGGCGGAGCTGGGTGGGTCGTATCACCAGGCTGACTTGGCTGATGACGCTGCGGCTCAACGGTTGGTGCCGGAGGTCGTGGGCGAGCACGGGCGGCTCGACGTACTGGTGAACAACGCGGGGATCAGCTGGCCGGTGCCGCATGCCGAGCTCGACGGGCTGTCGGCCGACGACTGGCGGCGGTTGCTCGACGTCAACCTGATCGCGCCTTGGTTGCTCTGTACGGCGGCACTTCCGGCCCTGCGCGAGTCCGGCGGCTGCATCGTCAACGTGACCAGTCATGCGGGTGTGCGGCCGAAGGGAAGTTCGATCGCGTACGCCGCCAGCAAAGCCGCTCTGAACCATGTGACCAAGCTGCTCGCGGCTGCGCTCGGACCGGAGATTCGGGTGAATGCCGTGGCACCGGGGCTTGTGGATACACCGATGACCGCTGACTGGACGGACGCTCAAGACCTGTGGAAAACCTTGAGCCCGATGCGTCGTGCCGCCCAACCTGCAGACGTGGCTGACCTGATCTCGGCACTTATCCACAACAGCTATGTCACCGGTGAGATCGTCCTGCTCGACGGTGGCCTGAACCTGCGCTGAGTTTCTGTCGGTAGGCCCTCCTACGATCGCGAGATGTCTTTGGGGCCGGACTTTCGGCGGTTGAGGTTCGCGTACGCGGTCAGCGCACTGGGGTCGGGGATCGGGTTCGGCGCGCTGCCGCTGATCGCCGTACTGGTTCTTGATGTCAGCACGCTGCAGGTGTCGATGCTGGCGGCAGTCTCGGCCCTGGCGGGCGCGGTGCTCGCGCTGCCGATGGGCGACTTCATCGAACGGCGCCACAAGCGGCCGGTGATGATCGCCGCGGACCTGATCCGGTTCGCGGCGTTGCTGAGTGTGCCGGTCGCGGCGGCGTTCGGAGTGCTGAGTTATCCACAGCTGTGTGTGGTCGGCGTCCTGCAGATGGCGGCGCTGATCGCGTTCACCAGCGCGAGTGGCGCGCATCTGAAGACGCTCGTCGGGCCCGAAGGGCGAGCGGAGGCGAACGGCAAGTTCGAGCAGGTCTTCTGGCTGACCATGAGCGCCGGGCCGGCGATCGGTGGTGGTCTTGTCAGTCTGGTCGGCGCACCCCTGACGCTGGTGGTGGATGCGGTGTCGTTCCTGCTGTCGGCGCTCGGCATCCGGCGCATCCGGCAGCCCGAGCCCACTCCGGCCGAGCACACCGGTAAGCGCGACCTCGCCGCCGGCTGGAAGTACATCTTCGCGAATCGCGGGCTGGCTGTGCTGTTCGTCAACGCGCAGCTGTTCGGTGGCCCGCTGATGATGGTCTCCCCGCTGCTGACAGTCTTCATGCTGCGCGAGCTGCACCTGGCGCCGTGGAGCTACGGCGTCTTCTTAGGCGTCTCATGCCTCGGGGGCGTGCTCGGCGCCTGGATCGCGCCGGCGCTCACCAGGCGGTTCGGACTCCACCGCATGCTGCTTTGGTTCGGCGTACTACGGACTCCGTGGACGCTGCTGCTGCCGCTGGCTCCGTCCGGGATGGCCGGATTCGTGTGGCTGCTGGTCGCCGAGACCGCGCTGCTGGTGGCGGCCGGTGCGTTCAACCCGTCCTTCGCGACATACCGGATGGAGGTGACGGATGACAGTCACATGGCTCGCGTGCTGACGTCCTGGTCGATCACCTCACGGAGCGTCCAGCCCGCGTTCATCGCGCTCGGCGGCGTGCTGACCGCCGTACTGGGGTTGCGTGGCGCGATGTATTTCGGCGGTGCAGTCGCGCTGCTCACTGCCGCCATCCTGCCGTGGAAGTCGGCTAAACCAGCCCCATTGCCAGAGCCAGTCTGACGATCGGGCCCATGATGCCGTCGGGCTGCTCCTCGAGCCACGCCGCCGCCTCACTGGGCGGAAGCACGAGCACCTGAGTCACCTGCTCGCCGTCGTCGGGGTTGGTCGGCGCCTGGTCGATGACCACGTCCGCGACGACGTTGGCCCAGTACGACAGCGGGTGCGGCAGATGCGGCCGGTACGGCGCCGGTCGCCGATGGTCTGCGCGATGGGCACCGAGCCAAGTCAGCGGACCGGTGATCCGGGCACCGGCCTCTTCGATGAGCTCCCGCTCCACCAGCTGCTCGATCGTCTCGCCTGGCTCACGCGTTCCGCCGGGGAGGAACCGCCAGCCGAGATCGTTGCCGCAGGCAACAATTCCGCCCTCGGTCCGGCAGATCACGTGGACGTTGCTGATCAGCTCGTCGGCCGGCTCCGCGGTGCTGAAGCGGACGTCGAGCTCACCCCAGGGCCAGTAGCCGGGAGCGAAGAGCTCGGGGAGTTGCTCGGCCCAGGATTCCTCGGTCTGCATGCCGCCATTGTCCTTTCGTGCGCTACCGTCGCCGCCATGGCCCCAGCAGATCCCGCGCCCGACGCCGAGCCTGACGCAGAACCCGATCCGGGGCCCGCCAAGCAGAGCCCGAACAGCCTGTACTGGGTCTGTACGGGGGTCACCTTGCTGATCGGCGCCTTCCAGTACACCCACACCTTGAGTGGGATGAACGGCTTCGACGCCCTCGCTGTTCTCGGTCTGGCGGTCCTGACGCTGTTGCTCCTCGGCCTGGCGAGCATCTACGCGCGGTGCGCCTTGGAGCGCGCCGATCTGCACGACCGCGCGTACGGCCGGTTCGATCTGTTCCAGGTGACGACGCTCCTGGCCGCGGCGGCGGTGCTGGTCGGCGTACTGATCCCGCCGCGCACCACCACCGTGCTGGGGCTGCTGCTGCCGTTCGGTATCGGCTACTGGCTCTACCACCTCGCGGCCCAGAAAGCCGCGGAAGAGCAGAAAGCCGCGGAAGAGCAGAAAGCCGCGGAAGAGCAGAAAGCCGCGGAGGCGGAGAGCGAGCAGGACTAGTTCAGATGTGAGCGCAGGTAGTCGAGGTCGGTCTTCTGGCCGTTGTCGACGTTCGGCGTCTCGACCACGACCGGTGCACCGGCGGCCTCGACGACCGCGACGATGTGCGCCGGATCGATGTGCCCGACCTCGAAGTTGGCGTGCCGGTCCGCGCCGGAGCCGAACTCGTCTCGCGAGCCGTTGGCGTGCACCAGGTCGATCCGGCCGGTGATCGCCAGCACCTTCGCCACGATGCTCGGCAGCTCTTCACCGGCAGCGTGGAAGTGACAGGTGTCCAGGCAGAAGCCGACGTTCTCCAGGCGGTCGTTGCCGGAGGCCTGCACGGCCTCCCACAGCCGCTCGATCCGCTCCAACTGGCGGGCCATCGCGTTCTCACCGCCGGCTGTGTTCTCGATCAGCAACGGGACCGGCAGCTCGGCGCGCTCGATGCACTTGCGCCAGTTGTCGAAGCCGGCCTCGGGATCGTCCTCGTCGCCGACGTGACCGCCGTGCACGATGACGCCCTTGACGTCGATCTCGGCCGCTTTGTCGAGTGTCTGCTGCAGCAGTTTGCGGCTGGGGATCCGGATCCGGTTGTTCGTGTTCGCCACGTTCAACCGGTACGGCGCATGCACGTACAGGTCGACGCCTGCCGCGGCGGCCCGCTCGCGCAGCGCCTCCTCGCCATCGGCATACGCGACCTTCGGCGCCTTGTAGTCCTGTGGATTGCCCAGGAAGAACTGCACCAGGTCGGCGCCCCGATCGGCCGCCTCGGCCAGCGGGTCCTCCTGGTCGACATGTGCACCCAGCTTCAAACTCATGACCCCACCCTAGAACTGTCGTCCGACAGTTTCCGACCACCGGGCCTAGGCTGGCCGGGTGATCACCCCGAGCCTGTTCCGTGCCCTGCGCCCCGGCCCCGTCGAGGTCGACCGCCGTACCTGGTCGTTGACCGTCCATGAGCTCGGCGTGCTGCGGGTTCCGAGTGGGCGGCTCGAGGCTTCCGACCCGTTCGTGACACTGGGCGAGGGCCCGGTCGTCGACGTACCGCCGGGGGACTATCCGGTGTTCGTGACCGTGGCCGACGTGTCCGACGCACAGGACGGCAGCCACCTGCGGGAGGCCTACCTGTCGCTGCTGGTGGCCGAGGGGGAGGTCGCCAAGGTCGAGGCGGCGACGAGCGGCGGCGAAGAGCTCGGTGAGGACGAGTTCTGGCTGGTCCCGGTCGACGCGGGCACCGTCGCCTTCGCGGATGCCGAGGCGGTCCGGGCCAAGATGCCGGAGGGCGACTGGTACGAAGACCTCTTCGAGACCGGCGAGGACGACAGTTGGTTCGCGCTGATGGACTCGCCCGACCACCTGCGGGAGGGCTGCGCCAACATCGTCTTCCCGCTGGCCACGGAGGGTGAGAATCTCATCCTCGCCCACTCCGGCTGGGGTGACGGTGCGTATCCGGTGGTGCGCACGGTGGACGCCGAAGGCCGCACGCTCGGGATCCATATCGACCTGCTGGTCGTGGGTCCGGAGAGTGACGACTGATCCACCCGCGGTGACAGTGGCCGCTGCTGCTGCCCTGTGGATATGGTCAATCCGGCATCCGAACGCTGGTATTCTTTGGATGTGGCCCGGTCCATCGACCGGGCTCGTTGCTTGATCCCAGCGGCAAGTGCTGGGGTGAAGTGCAATCGCATCGCCCTCCTGCCACGGAAAGACCGTGGCCGCCAAAGTCCGAAGGAGGTGGAGTTCGCGCATGCGTCGTTATGAAGTCATGGTGATTCTCGACCCGGAGCTCGACGAGCGCACGGTTGAGCCGTCCATCGACACGTACCTGAACATCGTCCGCAAGGAGGGTGGCACCGTCGAGAAGCTCGACATCTGGGGCCGCCGCAAGCTTGCGTACGACATCAAGAAGAAGGCCGAAGGCATCTACGCCGTCATCGACCTGACCGCGGAGCCCGCGGTGGTGAAGGAGCTCGACCGTCAGCTCGGTCTGAACGAGTCGATCCTCCGCACCAAGGTCCTCCGGCCCGACCAGCACTGAGCCTGGGGTCGTCAGCAGCCATTGGAACTGTCGGCGCAGGCCGATACCAATAGCTGTAGACACAGTCACACCCGAAAGCAGGAGGAACGGCAATGGCAGGCGAAACCGTCGTCACAATGGTCGGCAATCTTGTCGACGATCCGGAGCTCCGGTTCACGCCGTCCGGTGCGGCCGTCGCGAACTTCCGGATCGCGTCGACCCCACGGACGTACGACCGGCAGTCCGGTGAATGGAAGGACGGCGAATCGCTGTTCCTGAGCTGTTCCGTCTGGCGCCAGGCCGCGGAGAACGTGGCCGAGTCGCTGCAGCGCGGAATGCGCGTGATCGTGCAGGGCCGGCTCAAGTCGCGCTCGTACGACGATCGTGACGGCACCAAGCGCACGGTCTTCGAGATCGACGTCGACGAGGTCGGCCCGAGCCTGCGCAGTGCCACCGCCAAGGTCACCAAAGCCATGCGGTCCGGTGGCGGCGAAGGCGGCGGCGGCAACTTCGGCGGTGGCGGTGGCGGTGGCGGTAACCAGGGCGGTGGCAACAACTTCGGTGGTGGTGGCGGCCAGGGTGGCGCTGCTCCGCAGAACGACCCCTGGGCGACCCCGCAAGGCGGTGGCGGCGGCGGTCAGGCCGCTCCGCAGAACGACCCCTGGGCTGCAGGCCAGGGCGGCGGCTCGATGGAGGAGCCTCCGTTCTGATCCGCCCTCGGATCGAGTTCGGTAAGTCAGACCATTCCGGTATCCGTACCGGGCTCTGGAAGTAGGAAGAGAGCACCACAATGGCCAAGATCATTCGGAAGCCCAAGAAGAAGGTTTGCGGCTTCTGCAAGGACAAGGCGACGTACGTCGATTACAAGGACACCGCGCTGCTGCGCAAGTTCATCTCGGACCGCGGTAAGATCCGCGCCCGCCGGGTGACTGGGAACTGCGTGCAGCACCAGCGCGACGTGGCCACCGCTATCAAGAACGCTCGTGAGGTGGCTCTGCTGCCCTACACGAGCACCGCTCGCTGAGGGAGGTCCGACACATGAAGCTCATTCTGCAGCAGGAGGTCGAGGGCCTCGGAGCCCCCGGCGACATCGTTGAGGTCAAGGACGGCTACGGCCGTAACTACCTGGTTCCGCGTGGTCTCGCCCTCGGGTGGACCCGGGGCGCCGAGAAGCAGATCCAGTCGATCAAGCGGGCGCGTGACGCCCGGGCGATCCAGGGCAAGGAGCACGCGAGCGAGGTCAAGAACCAGCTCGAGCAGCTCACTGTCACGCTGGGCGTCAAGGCCGGTGAGACCGGTCGTCTGTTCGGTTCGGTGACCCCGGCCGACATCGCCGGTGCCATCAAGGCCGCCGGCGGCCCGCTGGTCGAGAAGCGCGCGATCAGCATCGCGTCGCCGATCAAGACCACTGGTAAGCACCAGGTCGCAGTGCAGCTGCACTCCGACGTGGCGGCGACCGTCCGCATCGAGGTTGCGGCCGGCTGACCCAGCTCCACTTCAAAGGCCCGCGTTCCCCCCAGGGGACGCGGGCCTTTGCGTGGTTGGTGGGACGAGCTCCGGTGCTGGTTCAGCCCGGGGTCGGAGCGGGCCAGCTGACCGGCTTGGGATCGTCGTTGCCGCCGGTCGTACTCGGCTTCTCGATTCTTGGGTACTTCGCCGGTCCCGGATCACTGGTGTTGCCGCCGTTGTCCGGGCGCTGAACCTGCGGGTACTTCGCCGGCTTCGGGTCGTCCTCGGCGGCGACGGCCGGCGTCAGGCAGACGGTAGCGGCCACCACCCCCGCGGCCAGAGTCGCCAGCAGGCGTTTCACTTCTTGGCCAGGGCGTAGACGACCGAGTCGTGCATGATGATCGCGTGGCCGCCGGCAATACCCCACGGCCGGGCGGTGTCGGCCGCCAGTGTGCTCGGCTTCCCGCCGGGGGTGATCGCGAGCAGGTTGATGCCGTTCGTCCCGTAGATCGTCGTCCCGGAGATCGAGAGCGGCTGGAAGCTCGGGGAGACAAAGGTCCGGCCGTTGCTGAAGTTGATCAGGCACGGGCCCCAGGCAGCGATCTTGCGGTTCGGGTCGGGCAGCCACTGCCAGTTCTCGGTGCTGTTCTCCTGCGCAGGTCGGCAGGTGGCGGCAACCGCACCGGTCGTGGTCGAGTGCACGGTCGGGATCACCTCGCCCGCCTTCGCGCTGTGCCAGAAGGCCAAGGCGAAATCGGGGCTCGCGGCCACCACGTGATCGATCGTCTTACCGCCACCGGGCGCCTTGAGGTTGAGCTTCTGCAAGTCCTTACCCGGCTCACTCCAGTACAGCGGACCGGCGTACCGCGACATCAACGCTCTGGTGCCTTGGGCAAGTAACACGGTGGACGACCGGGGCTGGTTCGGGACTGCCTTCAGCTCGCTGCCGGACACCACGCTGGCGCCGGCATCTCCGGCCAGCTCGATCAGGGGCGACGTACCGAAGAACTGGACGTCGGACGAGTTCGGCAGCTCGACCTCGACCGCTTCGGTGCCGCCACCGGGCCAGTAGTACAGGATGTCCTCGGACGCCACTGCCAGCACGGTTTTGGAGTCGATGGTCGTGTAGACCGGGCTCTTGGCGCCAGTCGGCACCTTGTCCTGCCAAAGGACCTTGCCGTTGCTGTCGAAGACCGCGATCTTCTTGTCCGGTGTCAGAACTGCGACCTCGGTGCCGTCGGGGGAGACGGCCGGCTCGCTGTTCGCGGCGATGTCGACCGACCAGTCGGCCTTGGCCGACCAGCCCGGTGGCACCGGGCGATCGCTGAACTCATCCGGCCCGACGCTCGGCTCCGGGAGCGTGGGCAGCTTGCCCGGCTCGGTCTGGACAACGGGCTTGTCGGTCCGATGCCGCCACACCGTCAGGTACAGCGTCGTACCGAAGATGAGGATGCCGGCCATCACGAACGCGACGATGATCGGCCAGATCGGCTTCTGGTCGCTGCTGCCGCCACCACCGCTGCTGCCCCCGCGCTTGCGGGTGTCGGTCGCGACGGCCTCGACCTCACCGTCGGGGTGGATGACGAGCGGCCACGACGTGCCGTCGGCCTCGACCGCAGTCGCCTTCATCGCCCGGCCGAGCTGGGCCGCGCGCTCGGTCACCAGCGCGATCGCGGCCTGCCGCGGATCGTGGTGGTTGACTGGGTGGCTGCGCCCGGCGATCTTGACCTCGGCGTTGTGGTCGTCGTAAAGCCGAATCGTGACCTTCGGCCACGATGGGATCTTCTCAGCCACGACGACCTCTCATTACAGCCACAGATCTCCCTCGTTCATCCGGAGCCGACGCACTCGTTCTAGCATGTCCCCCGCACGTGAAGGCATGCCAGGAGACTTCCGGCAGGCAGAAACCCCGTGAGCCCGGCGGCTCCGCTGACCCCGACAAGGGGGTAGAAACATCCTCGCCTGTGGATGGGTCACGACCGTACACCTGGAAAGCGAGACAATACTGTGGGCGACAGCCAGTGACACAGCGGGAGAGGAGGTCTCATGAGTCAGAATCCGTGGACCCGGCAGCAAGAGCCGGAGCCAGGTCCGGCGCTGGGGCCTGCCCAGCCTGTGGACCTGTCGCGGCGGGGGCCCTCGGCCCCCCAGCACGGTGTTCCGGCGCCCGCCGAGGACGAGCGGCTGCCGAAGTTCGCGATCCCGGCGGCCGACACCTTGTGGTGGGTCGGTGTGCACGGTGGCTCGGGCGAGTCGACCATGGCGCAGTTGCTCCCGGGGACCCGGGCAGCCAACCACCGCTGGCCGATCCCGCCGCCGCCGGTGCCGACCCCGGTGATCCTGGTCGCCCGGACGAACGGCGCCGGCCTGCGCGCTGCCCAGCGGGCGGCGACCGAGTGGGCCTCCGGTGTCGTGCAGGGAGTGGCCGTGCTCGGCCTGGTGCTGATCGCCGATGCCAAGGGCCGCCTGCCCCGCGTGCTCGACGACTTCGCCGACATCGTCGGCGGCGGTGTCCCCAGAGTCTGGGAATTGCCCTGGATCGAGGAGTGGCGCCGAGGGGAGGCGGCCACGCCCGAGAACACCCCCGACGAGGTTTTCGAAGTTCTTGAATCCATCTACGCTCTACGCGCGTCAAACCCAGCGGACTACCCCGCCCCGTACTGAAAGGCTGTACTTCGATGATGTTGGCACACCTGATCTCGGAGATTCCCTCCTTGCTCCCGATGGGCGACGGCCCCGGCACCCGCCCCCCGGGTGCGGAGAAGCTCGACCTGGTCATCGACTGGATCCGCTGGATCGCGTTCAGCATCTGCATCCTGGGCATCCTGATCGCCGGCGCGATGATGGCGGTTGGTCAGCGTCGCGGTGAGGGTGGCGAGCACGCTGCCCGGCTCGGCTGGGTCCTGGCGGCCTGTGTCGTGATCGGCTCGGCGTCGCTGCTCGTCGGCCAGCTGAAGACCTGACGACGTCCTCGACGGGAGCCTGATCGACAGTGGGGCTGTTCAGCAAAGGTGACGACGGCGACGGTGACGAGGCATCCGGCTTCTGGCAGGAGCGGGGTTTCGTCGCCGGTGCCGTCGTGCTCGGCGCGGTGCTGGTCTGCGTGTTGCTGTGGATCTTCATTGGCGGCTCCGGCGGCAACGAGGCCCAGCCGCAGCCGACACCGGTGCCGACGGCAACCGGCGGCCCGACCTCCGATCCCTCTGATGACCCCACCGGACCGCCCGCCACGCCGTCCGATGACCCGACCAGTACGCCGACGCCCAAGCTCCCGAAGCCGGGCAGTGGCGGCTGCAAGACGGCCAAGCCCAGTCAACTGATCCCGCGGGTGGCACCAGTGGGCGTCGTTTGGCAGTTCGAGGACGACATGCTGTTCCCGCTCCAGCAGGAGGCCGGGCCGGCGCTGACGGACCGCAAGGGCGTTCGCTCCTGTTTCGCCCACTCGCCGACCGGTGCCGTGTTCGCGGCCTTCGCGCTGCTCGCCCAGATCAAGAACCCGGTGCTGACGACCGACGTACTGGCCACCCGGGTCGCTCCGGGACCGGGCCGGGACATCGCGGTTCAGCAGAACCGGGCCACCCCGACCCCGCGCAACGAAGGTAAGCCGGGGCAGTTCGCCGGCTTCAAGGTGGTCGACTACGAGCCGACTCGCGCGATCGTCTCGATCGCCGTCCGGTACGACGAACGCACCACCGGCGCGCTGCCGGTCACGATGGTCTGGGACGGCAAGGACTGGAAGGGCAAGCTGCAGACCGACGGCAGCTTCAACGGCAGCACCGAGCCGGACCTGCTCGGATCGCTGGAGAGCTACGTCGGATTCCAGGGGGCCTGATGCTGGCACTCGGCTGTTCGCTCGCGCCCTGGGACTGGGACGACTGCGTCGCGGAGTTCCTCGGCGAGGTGGTCGACAGGACGCTCTCGCCGATCTTCAAGCTGCTGCTCGAGGCGATCGCCAAGGTCGTCATCGAGGCCGTCGAGGCGGTCATGAAGGCGGTCGCGTTCCTGTGGATCTACATCCCGACCGGGGATGTTCAGAACAACGGCGCGATTTCGTGGATCCACACCCGGACGACCTTCATCATGATCTCGGTGGCCACGCTGGCCGTCATCGTCGGCGCGATCCAGATGGCGGTGTCACACCGCGGCGAGCCGCTGCGGGACATCCTGAAGTCGCTGCTCACGATGGTGGTGGTGAACGCCGGACTGCTGTCCGTCGTCGGTGCGCTGGTCGACTATGCCGACCAGTTCTCGGGGTGGATCATCGGCGAGGCTCTGGCCACCAACAAGCATGACTTCGCCAAAGAGCTCACGATCCGGATGGTCGAGCCACTGAAGTCTCCGACGGAGCTCCTGGGTTTCGCGATGATCATCTTCGTCGGCATCCTGATGGTGATCTGCGCCATCATCCAGTTGGCCCTGATGGTCGTCCGGTACGGGATGCTCGTCCTGCTGGTCGGCATCTTCCCGATCACCACCGCGGCGACCAATACCGAGATGGGGATGATGTGGTTCAAGCGATCACTGGCCTGGCTGTTCGGGTTCATCCTCTACAAACCGGTGGCCGCGCTCATCTACGCGGCGGCCATCACGATGATCTCCACGCCGGCGGCGCCCAAGGGAGTCACGCCGCCCAAGGGCACCCCCGAGATGCTGAACATCGTCATGGGCGTCACCATGATGCTTCTCGCCGTGGTCGCGCTACCGGCCATTCTCCGTTTCGTCTCACCGAAGACCTCCTGACGTGAACCGCCTCTACCTGATCCCGCTGTGTGGCAACTGGCTGGACTGTGTCTGGGCCAAGATCACCGAGTGGGTCGGCGACCAAGTGAAGTGGTTGATTGGCATGATCTTCCAGCCGATTCTCGATGCGATCTCCCAAGCCGTGACCGTGGTGATGGGCACCATCGCCACCTTCTGGGTCTACGTCCCGACCATCGCGGTCGGCTCCCCGACGATGGGCGACAACCCGGGGCAGCCCGCCTCCGGCACGGTCGCCTGGGTGTGGTCGCACACCCACTACATCGCCTTCTCCGTCGCGATCGTCGGCGTGCTGATCGCCGGGATCAAGATGGCCTACAGCCAGCGGGGCGAGTCGGCCCGCGACCTGCTCCGGTCGCTGATCACCCTGGGCGTCGCGTCGCTGCTCGTCGTCGGCGTGACGCAGGCCCTGATCGAGTTCGGTGACCAGTTCTCCCAGTGCATCGTCAACACCTCCTTGTTCGACGATCCGAAGCTCGGCTGGCAGTGCGAGCTCAGCGACCTCACGAAACCGAATGCCCCGAAACACACGACGTTCGGCGCCGCGATGACCACGATGCTGGCGGTCTCGTCGCGGGTCGGGCCGATGGGGATCGCGCTGCCGATCGCGATCGGGATCCTGGCGATCATCGCCGGGGTGATCCAGATCATCCTGATGGTGGTGCGCAGCGCGATGCTGATCCTGCTGGTCGGCATGCTGCCGATCGCGGCGGCGGCGACCAACACCGAGATGGGCCGGAACTGGTTCAAGAAGATCCTCGGCTGGATGTTCGCTTTCGTGCTCTACAAACCGGTGGCCGCGATCGTCTATGCGACCGCGATCAGGCTGACGTCCAACAACGGCGGCGGCCTGAACCTCACCTCCACCACGGCGGCGGGCAACTCGGTGATGAACATGGTCACCGGCCTGACCCTGCTGGTGCTTGCGCTGTTCGCACTTCCCGGTCTGATGCGGTTCATCGTTCCGATGGTCGCTGCGACCGCGGGACAGGCCGGCGCCGGCATGATCGCCGCCAAGCTGGTCGGTGCGGACAAGCTGGCCGGCAAGCTGCAGGACTCGCTCCAGGGCGAAGGCGGTAGCGGCAGCGAGGGTGGTGGCGGCGACGGCCCGACCGGCTCCAAGAACGTCGGGAAGGCCAAACAGCAGGCGCCGAGTACGGGTGGTCCGAAGGGAGCTCCCACAGGGGGCGCTACGCCACCCCCTGCAACGGCCGGCGCCAGTGGCGGTGCTGCGGGCGGTGCTGCGGGCGGTGGAGCAGCGGCCGGTGGAGCAGCGGCCGGTGGCGGCGCGGCAGCCGGTGGTGCGGCGGCCGCAGCAGGCCCAGCGGCCGCTGTGGCGGCGCCGATCGCGATCGTTGCGGCCGGTGTCAAGGCGACCAAGCAGGCCGGCGAGATGGCCGCGCAAGAGACGCTCGGCGACGATGCCCCGCAGGGCTCCGGTGGCGGCGGCGGGAGCGAAGGCAGCAGCGGCGGTGGTGGTGGTGGCGGTGGTGGACCGTCCGGCAGTGGCGGCTCACAGCGGGATGTGAACCGGGAACGGCAGCGGGAGCAGCGCCAGCCCCGCGACGACCACAGACGAGATTCGGACGGACCACGTGGCAGCAGCTGACAACGTACGAAGCGTTCCGCGCACCTACGGCAACTGGCGGCAGCCCGCCTCGGCGGGTATCGCCGGCCTGGGAACGCTGGGCACCGGCATCATGATGGGTGGCCTGCTGGCCACGATCTTCTCGATGATGGCGGGCGGAATCCTCGGTGCCTTCATCTGTCTGCTGGTCGTCGGCGTGATGCTGCTGCTGCTGATGACAAAGGACAAACACAACCTGTCCGCCCTGCAACGGCTCTCGACCCGTATTGGATGGCAACGAGCAAAGATGGCGAAGCACAACATCTACCGTTCCGGTCCGCTCGGCCGCACCGCCTGGGGCAAGTTCCAGATCCCTGGCCTGGCCGCCGCCTCGCAGCTGAGCGAGTACAAGGACTCGTACGGCCGGCCGTTCGCGCTGCTGTTCTACCCGAGCACGCGGCACTTCACCGTCGTGATCAACGCCGAGCCGGACGGCGCGTCGCTGGTCGACGACGACCAGATCGACAACTGGGTCGCGCACTGGGGCCAGTGGCTCGCCTCGCTCGGCCACGAGCCGGGCATCGTCGCCGCCTCGGTGACGGTGGAGAGTGCACCGGACACCGGCATCCGGCTGCGGCGCGAGGTCAACCACAACATCCAGCCCGGTTCCCCGGCGATCGCTCAGGCGATGCTCGCCGAGGTCGTGCAGAGCTACCCCGAGGGTTCGGCGCTCGTGTCGGCCCGGGTCGCGCTGACCTTCAAGGGCACCGACCGCAACGGCAAGCGGCGCAAGGAAGAGGACATGGGCCGGGAGCTCGCGTCCCGGCTTCCCGCGCTCACCCAGAGCTTGAACGCGACTGGCGCCGGAGCGGCTCGCCCGGTCACTGCGCAGGAGCTATGCGAGACGATCCGGATCGCCTATGACCCGGCGTCCGCCGTACTGATTGATGAGGCTCGGAGCCAGGGCATGGCGCCCGAGCTGCAGTGGACCGATGTCGGTCCGGCTGGTGCACAGGCGTTCTGGGACAAGTACCGGCACGACTCCGCCTGGTCGGTGACCTGGCAGATGACGCAGGCTCCGCGCGGCGAGGTGTTCTCGTCCGTGCTGTCGCAGTTGGTCGGTCCGCACAACGACATCGACCGCAAGCGCGTCACTCTGCTCTACCGGCCGCTCGACGCGGCCACCGCGGCCCGCATGGTCGAGGCCGACAAGCGCAACGCATCCTTCCGCGCGACGACCACCGCCCGGCCCTCGGCGCGCACGATGGCCGAGGCCCGCGCTGCTGACCGCACCGCGCAGGAAGAGGCGCGCGGGGCCGGTCTGGTGAACTTCGGCATGATCGTCACCGGAACAGTGATGACGGCCGAGCAGATCCCGGACATGATCGCCGCCATCGACAACCTGGGCGCGACAGCTCGGGTGCTGCTGCGACCGGCGTACGGATCGCAGGACTCGTCGTTCGTGGCCGGGCTGCCGCTCGGCGTCGTACTGCAGAGCCACCTGTCCGTTCCGGCCGGTCTGCGGGAGTCGCTGTGAGCAAGCCGAAGCCGGAGAAGGCCGTCGACCCGACCCGGCGCGGCAAGCGGCCGATGCCGCGTGGCTGGCCGGGGATGGGCGGCGGGTACTCGACCTACCTCCAGGCTCCGCAGGAGTGGCGCGGTACGACGGTCCAGGTCTGCGGGATGTGGCCGTTCTCGGCCGGCACCGGCAGCCCGATGGTCGGCGTACCGATCGGCCGCAACATCCTCTCCGGCGCAACCATGTGCTGCGACCCGATCAGCTGGTTCATGCGCGCCAAACTGATCTCGAACCCATCGATGTTCGTCCTCGGTAAACCCGGTCTGGGTAAGGCGCTCGACGTCGACACCCAGATCCCGACGCCGGACGGATTGCGACGCATGGCTGACTTGCAGCCGGGCGATTTCGTCTTCGGTGCGGACGGCCTGCCGACGGCGGTCGTTGCGGTGTCCGAGGTGATGAACGAGCGCGACTGCTGGGAGCTCACTTTCTCCAGCGGTGAGACCATCGTCGCCGACGCCGAGCACCTGTGGGTGACGGAGACAGCTGAAGATCGTCGGCGAAGCTGGGTGGAGCACAACGTGCCGCGCAAGCGGCTTCCGGTCGGTACGGACGCCGAACTCACGGCTGTTGGTGCCGCCCGGACGAGTCTTGGCGCCGAGCCGGTTACGGTCCGGGATCTGACCCGTGCCCTCGGCTGGAACGGCACCACCCGTGAAAGCTCGGTCTACCGCTGGGCGAGCACCGTGGAACCGGTTCGCAGCAAGGGCAGCCGACGCTGGTACGACCCATCCACCTTGGTCGGTGCGGTGGACGAGGCGCTGCGCCGGACGAAGAATGATCAGCGTGACCGGACGCCGCAGAAGGAGGCCGTCACGACGGCCCAGATCGCAGCAACCCTGGTCGCGGGCGGCAAGGCCAATCACGCTGTCCGGGTGATGGAAGGTCTTGTCCTGCGCGAAGCCGGTCTGCCTCTGGATCCGTACGTGCTGGGCGCCTGGCTGGGTGATGGGCACAGTGCGGCGCCGCGACTGACCTCGATCGACCAGGGCATCGTCGATCGGATTCGGGCCGCAGGAATTGAATGCGAGCAGACCGGGCCGATGCTCTACCGGCTGACGATTCCCGGGACCTACCGGCAGAAGGGAATCGGCCTCACGCAGGTCCTGAGTGAGCTTGGCGTTCTGAATGCCAAGCACATTCCAACGACCTATCTGCGTGGATCGGACCGACAGCGGCGCGACCTGCTCGCCGGTCTGCTCGACACCGACGGCACGGTCTCACCGGCGGGTGGCCAGGTCCAGTACACCGCGACCAACCGGCGGTTGGCTGACGACGTACTGGAACTCGTCGCGAGCCTTGGCTATCGCCCGACCCTTCGTGAGGGACGGGCGACAGTGAACGGCAAGGACTGCGGTCCGAAGTGGACGATCGGATTCACCACCACCGACGAGGTGTTCGGACTGCGTCGAAAGCACGAGACGCACGCAGAGAGGACGGTCGGCAACCCGGCCCGGACCTCACATCGGTACGTCGTGTCGGCGCGCAGAGTCACGTCCAGGCCGGTCCGGTGCATCCAGGTGGCGAACTCCGATGGCCTCTACCTGGCTGGTCGCACCTTCATCACCACGCACAACTCAACGATCACCCGGCGGATGGCGCTCGGCCTCGCCGGGTACGGCGTTCAGCCGTTGGTGCTCGGCGATCTGAAGCCCGACTACAAGGACCTGATCGAGTCGCTGGGCGGGCAGGTCATTCAGCTCGGCCGCGGACGCGGGCATCTGAACATCCTGGACCCGGGGGAGTCGCGGGAGGCCGCGCTGCGGCTGACCGGCAAGGCTCGCGAGGCGATCCAGGCCGACGCGCACGGCCGCCGGCAGACGATGGTTTCGGCGCTGATCTCGATCATGCGCTCGGCCCCGCCGACCGACCGCGAAGAGACGATCATCGACGAGGCCCTCAAGGTCCTCGACGAACGCCACACCGGTACGCCGGTCCTGCGCGATCTGCTCAAGGTTGTCCAGGACGCGCCGGACCGGGTGCGGAACGTGGCTCTGGACCGCGGCAGCCTCGACCGGTACCGGCAGATCACCGAAGGTCTCGAGGCCTCGCTGATCGGTCTGGTCGGCGGTGGCCGGCTCGGCGAGATCTTCTCCGAGCAGACCGACAACCCGATGAAGATGGACCGTCCGGTCGTCTTCGACGTGTCCAACATCGACGACTCCGAGACGAACCTGCAAGCCGCCGTACTGCTGGCTTGCTGGTCGTACGGCTTCGGTGCGGTCGCGGTCGCACAGGCGCTGGCCGATGCCGGGCTCGAGCCGCGGCGGCACTACTTCGTCATCCTCGACGAGCTGTGGCGGGTGCTGCGTGCCGGGCGTGGTCTGGTCGACCGCGTCGACGCACTGACCCGCCTGAACCGGCAGCGTGGTGTCGGGATGGCGATGATCTCGCACACCATGTCCGACCTGCTCGCGCTCGAGCACCCCGAGGACCGGATGAAGGCCAAGGGTTTCGTCGAGCGGTCCGGCATGGTCGTCCTCGGCGGTCTGCCGCGGGCCGAGATGGAGAACCTGACCGAGGTCGTGCCGATGTCGCAGGAAGAGCAGAACATGCTCATCGGCTGGCAGGACCCGCCCGCCTGGGACCCGGCCACCGGTGAAGAAGCGGCGCCCCCAGGTCGCGGAAACTTCCTGATCAAGGTCGGTGGCCGCCCGGGTATCCCGGTGCACGTCGGCCTCACCTCGGTGGAGCGCGAGATCAACGACACGAACAAGCTGTGGAAGACCGGCGCCGACGGACGGCCGTTGAAGGTCGAGGTCGCCGAGGACGGGACGGAGGAGGTCGTCGAGGAGTACAGCTTCGACGACCCCGCGATGCTGCCGCCGCCCGACCCGACCACCCGGGTCGTCGCGCGGCCGGAGGTGACGAACAATGGCTGACGGCAAACGCACGACCGGACCGGGCGGCCTGTCCGTCGAGACGGTCCTGATCTTCATCGGCTGCGGCGTGCTCGTGGTCGCCGCCGGCACGATCTGGGGTGCCCTGAAGGCAACGGCCTCGATCGACGGCACCCGCGCCGTACCGGCGAACCCGTTCAGCGCGCTGTCGCAGTTGATCCAGGGCCGGTTGCGCTGGTCCGGCGCAGCGACCGGCGTACTGATCCTTGAGCTCGTGCTGCTGGGCCTGCTCGTCGGCCTGGGGTGGTACCTGCTCCGCCGCCGGAAGGCGTCGGGCGGTCGGGTGGACCGGCAGGCGTTCCTGATGTCGAAGCGGTCGGAGATCTTCAAGCTGACCCGCGAAGGCGCGCAGGGCATCGCGAACCGGCTCGGCGCCGGACATGCCGGTCCGGGCATCCTGATCGGCCGGACCGTCCGGGACAACCTGGAGGTCTTCGGGTCCTGGGAAGACATGCACATCGACATCTGGGGCCCGCGGACCGGTAAGACGACGTCCCGCGCCGTACCGGCGATTCTGGATGCTCCTGGCTCCGTGGTCGCCACCTCCAACAAGCGCGACATCGTGGACGCCACCCGCGGCCCGCGGCTCGACAAGGGCCCGGTCTGGGTGTTCGACCCGCAAGAGGTCTGTGAGGAGCCGCCGAACTGGTGGTGGAACCCGCTGTCCTACATCACCGACGAGACCAAGGCACGGGAGCTGGCGGAGCACTTCGTCGCCTCACAGCGTCAGGTCGGTGCACAGACCGATGCGTTCTTCGACTCGGCCGGTACGGACCTGCTGGCTGGGCTGTTGCTCGCCGCGGCGGTTGCCAAGCGTCCGATCACGCAGGTGTACACGTGGCTCGCGGACCAGCGCAACGACGAGCCAGAACGCATCCTGCGGAACACTCCGGGCCTGCAGCTCTCCGCCGACGCACTGTCCGGTGTCATCAACGCACCTGACAAGCAGCGCGCCGGTGTGTACGGCACGGCGCAGCAGAGCGCCCAGTTCCTGGTGAACCGCAAGGTGACCCGCTGGGTCATCCCGCAGGGCCCTAACGACACGCGTCCGCAGTTCAACCCGCACGAGTTCGTCCGCAAGGGCGGCACGCTCTACAGCCTCTCCAAGGAAGGCGCCGGTACGGCGGGTCCGCTGGTCACCGCGTTGACCGTCGCCGTCGTGGAGGCGGCCGAGGAGTACGCCAAGGGCTGCCCGATGGGCCGGATGCCGAACCCACTGGTCGGCGTGCTGGACGAGGCGGCGAACGTGTGCCGCTGGAAGAACCTCCCCGACCTCTACAGCCACTTCGGCTCCCGCGGCATCGTCCTGATGACGATCCTGCAGTCCTGGGCGCAGGGCCAGGAGTGCTGGGGCGAGCACGGCATGGAGAAGCTCTGGTCTGCCGCCAACATCCGCGTGTACGGCGGTGGCGCGTCCGACGCGAACTTCCTGGAGCGGCTGAGCAAGCTGATCGGCGACTACGACATCGTCTCCAGCTCGGTCTCGTACAACGAGGGCAAGCGAGGGACCAGCCGGCAGACGCAGCGGCAGAACATCCTCGAGATCTCCGACCTGGCAGCGATGCCGCCCGGCCGGGCGGTGGTGTTCCCGTCCGGCATCCCGGCCACCATGGTGAAGACGGTGCCGTGGTTCACGCGCGCGGACGCCGGAGCGGTCAAGGCGTCGCTGGCGAAGTACGACCCGGGCGCGACAGCGCCGCAGTTGTCGCAGGGTGGGCCTGGAGCTGGAGCGAACCCCTGGGTGACTGGTGGGCAGCAGGGCGGTCCGCCGCCGATGCCGACCGGCGTACCGGTGTGGGAGCAGACTGAGGAGCAGCGTCGTGGATGGTGAGCAGGAACTCTTCTACCCGCACGTCGCGGCGTTCGTCGAGGACCGGTTGATCTACCTGTACTCACGCCGGATCGGGCAGCAGTACGTGTGGTGCCCCGAGTGGTTCCGGCACGCCGAAGCCCTGAGCCGGCTGGACTCGATCTGGCGCGCCTGGGAGCACCTGCGACTGGACCCCGCGACCGGGATGTCGGTCTGGTGGCGTGACCACGCGGACCCGCACATGATGACGCTGCTCGACCCCGACGGCCCGTTTGCGGCCTGCCGGGGTTCGCACACCGACTACCCGGTCCCGCCGCTCCCAGTGGAAGAGCCGCCGGCTGGCCTGTTCTTCGACCAGCGCCAGCCGCCCGTGCGGGGCATCTAGAGGTCTAGATCCAAGCCCGTGTTCTTCTCGCGCTTCTTGGCCTTGCGCGGCTGGACGAACTTGCGGGCCTCAGGAGGTTGAGCGGGGCGCCGGGCGGCATCGCTGGCCGGCGCCTGATCACGGCTCGCGTCGGCATACCGGTCCGCGACACGATCGTCGTACGACGCCGCGCGGTCCTCGCGGTCGCCGGCGCGCTGGTAGCGGCGACCGGCGGCAGCAGTGGCGTCCGCACCGGGCTCGTCCGGGCGGGCTGCCGACTCGTCGAGCAGATGGTTGCCGTGGGCATGGTCGCTGCGGGCCTGGCGCCGTTCGCCGTCGGCCAGCTCGCGGTGCCGCGCGCCAGCGGCCTCGTTGGCCTCAGCGAGCCGGATGGCCTCAGCGGTCTCCGCGGTGGCATCGAGTGTCTCGCGGCGGTTGCGGATCTCCTCGAGCTCGCGCTCTTCGCCCGCGGCCCGCTCAAGCTCTTCCTCGTTGAGTTCAGCGGCTTCGCGGTCCTCGACCAGTTCGTCATCCTTGTCGGCCATGGCCCCACGATGCCGTATTTCCAGGGTCAGCGGGTAGCCCCGGTGACCAACCACGCGTCCCGGCGCTCGCGGGTGACCAAGGTGATGAGCCGGAGCAGCATGAACCCGTTGAACGCCCACCAGAGAGCCACCACGCTCCCGTCGAACCACAGCACGCTCAAAGCCAGCGGTACGTAGAGAACCAGCGCTATGACGCCTGCGATTGCCAGATAGCGACCGTCACCGGCACCGATCAGCACGCCGTCCAGGACGAAGACCACGCCGTTCAGGGGCTGCCAGATGGCCGCGACGACGATGATGGCGGAGAGCGTGTGGCGCACCTCCGGGTCCGTGGTGAACCAGGGCACGTAGACCGAGTGCAGGCCCCAGAGCATGAGTCCGCAGACCACTCCGGACCACAGACCCCACCACATCATCCGCCTGGTGATGGAGCGCGTACTCGCGACGTCGCCTGCGCCCAGTGCGCGGCCGGTGAGGGCCTGGGCGGCGATGGCGATGGCGTCCAGGGCCAGCGTCAGGAAGTTCCACAGCGTGAACGCGACCTGGTGGGCGGCGAGAGACGTCGTACCGAGTCCGGTGACGACGTAGGTGAGCAGGAGGATCGCCGCACGCAATGTCAGCGTCCGGACGACCAGTGGCAGGCCCATCTGGGCGGAGGCGAGGATGCCGGGCAGATCGGGCTTGAGCTTCGCACCGTCACGGCGAGCGCCTCTGACCACCACGACGACCAGCGCGACACCGGCTCCGGTCTGGGCGATCACGGTACCGAGGGCGGAGCCTGCGATGCCTAGATTCAGGCCATAGACCAGCAGCAGGTTCAGAACGATGTTGGCCAGGTTTGCCGAGATGGCGACGACCATCGGGGTCTTGGTGTCCTGCAGGCCGCGCAGCACGCCGGTGGCCGCGAGCAGGAGCACCATGGACGGGATGCCGATGTAGGAGATGCGCAGATACGTCAGTGCGTGCTCAGCGACATCGGGGGACGGGTTGAAGACGCCGATGGCTTGGGGAGCGAACACCACTCCGGCCACTGCCAGTACGACGCCCAGCAGCAGTGCCAGCCAGAGTCCGTCGATGCCCTGCGCCAGCGCACCGCGGTGATCGCCCGCGCCGATCCGACGGGCGACGGCCGAGGTGGTTCCGTAGGCCAAGAAGATGCAGAGGCCGACCAGCGTCTGCAGAACCGTCCCTGCGATCCCCAGGGCGGCCAGCTGGGGCGTGCCGAGGTGCCCGACGATGGCGGAGTCCGCGAGCAGCATCAGCGGCTCTGAAACCAGGGCCACGAAGGCGGGAACGGCCAGCCGCAGGATCTCCCGATCCTGGTTGCCGACCCAGCGGTTACGACTCACTGGAGGCAGGTTACCCACGGCTGTGGGCAGGCCTGTGAACAAGCTGGCCGACTTTTTTCTCTCCACAGTTGTGCATGGACGAAACCGCAGGTCAGAGGCCTGTGGAGAAATCTTGCCCACAGATATCCACAGGGTTGTTCCCAGCCTGTGCACAGGCGTTGGCGGGTTTTCCCACAGCTCTTCCACATCCCCTGTGGACGGCTGGCTACCACCTGGGGACAAGACCGGCGTACGGTCGCGTGCCTGGGTGTCCAGGCGGGCGGCAGAAAATTGTCAGTCCATGCGGCTACGGTTCGATCAGGTGTTCGAGCCCCGGTCGTCGGTGGTTCGGGGGCAGCGGCGAACGATGGAGGTCGGACAGTGAGCGTGGCGGAGTTCCGCGGTGGTCAGGACGGCGGCCGCGAAGAGCGCAACCCCGAGATGGGGTTCGATCGCACGCCGCCGCAGGATCTGCCCGCAGAGCAGTGTGTGCTCGGCGCGATGATGCTGTCCAAGGACGCGATCGCCGACGTGATCGAGACCCTGCGCGGGACGGACTTCTACCGCCCGGCGCACGAGTCCGTCTTCGACGCGATCACCGATCTGTATGCCCGCGGTGAGCCGGCCGACGCGATCACCGTCGCCGCCGAGCTGAGCAAGCGCGGCGACATGGCCCGGATCGGTGGCGCGCCGTATGTGCACACCCTGGTCGCCTCGGTGCCGCTCGCCGCGAACGCGGGCTACTACGCGCACATCGTCCGCGAGAAGGCGATCCTGCGGCGGCTGGTCGAGGCCGGCACCAAGATCGTCCAGCTCGGATATGCGGGGGAGGGCGAGGTCGACGACGTCGTCGACGAGGCGCAGGCCGAGATCTACCAGGTCACCGAGAAGCGCACCACCGAGGACTACGCGCCGCTGAAGGACATCATGGAGGGCGCCCTCGACGAGATCGAGGCGATCGACTCCCGTGGTGACTCGATGGTCGGCGTACCGACCGGCTTCACCGACCTCGACGAGCTGACCAACGGCCTGCACCCCGGCCAGATGATCATCGTCGCCGCCCGTCCCGCCATGGGTAAGGCGCTCGCGCTCGACACCCCGCTGCCGACGCCCACCGGCTGGACCACGATGGCCGAGGTCGCCGTCGGCGACCAGCTCCTCGACGCCGAAGGCCTGCCGACCACCGTCGTCGCGGCCACCGAGGTCATGGTCGACCGCCCGTGCTACCGGCTCTCGTTCTCCGACGGCAGCGCCATCGTCGCCGACGCCGAGCACCAGTGGCTCGTCGAGGACGGCCGCTACCCGATCATCTGCACGACCGCCGACCTGTTCACAGCCATGAAGGCAAGCCCCGGCCTCACCCCGCCGATCCCGGGCTCAGCCCCCCGTCAGGTCACCGGCCACGGCTTCCCGGCCGCGCTCTCCGACGAGACCGACCGCCGGATCGAGTGGATCGACGAGGTCGCGAGCGTCCCCGTTCGCTGTGTCGAGGTCGACAACGCCGCCCATCTCTACCTGGCCGGCAAGACCATGATCCCGACCCACAACTCCACCCTCGGCCTGGACTTCGCCCGCTCCGCCTCGATCAAGCACGGCCTCGCCTCCTGCGTCTTCTCCCTGGAGATGAGCCGCAACGAGATCACCATGCGGCTGCTGTCGGCCGAAGCCAAGGTCCCCCTGCACCACATGCGCAACGGCAAGATGACCGACGAGGACTGGGCCCGCCTCGCCCGCAAGATGGGCGAAGTCTCCGAAGCCCCCCTCTTCATCGACGACTCGCCCAACCTCACCATGATGGAGATCCGCGCCAAGGCCCGCCGCCTCAAACAGCGCCACGATCTCCGCCTCATCATCATCGACTACCTCCAGCTGATGACGTCGGGCAAGAAGGTCGAGTCCCGCCAGCTCGAAGTCTCCGAGTTCTCCCGCTCCATCAAGCTCCTCGCCAAAGAACTGGAACTCCCCGTCGTGGCGATCTGTCAGCTCAACCGTGGCTCCGAACAACGCGCCGACAAACGCCCCATGTCCTCGGACCTTCGTGAATCGGGATGTCTGACCGCGGACACGCGGCTGATGCGGGCCGACACCGGTGCGGAGATCTCGCTGGGTGAGCTGCTGGCCACGGACGCTCGCGACATCCCGGTCTGGTCGCTCGACGACCGGCTGAAGCTGGTGCCGCGCACGCTGACCCACGCCTTCCCCAGCGGGGTGAAGGAAGTATTCCGGCTGAAGTTGGCCTCCGGTCGCGAGATCAAGGCAACGGCAAACCACCCCTTCCTCACGTACGACGGTTGGAAGCCGCTCGGTGAGTTGGCCCCGGGCGCCCGGTTGGGCTCGCTGCGCCACGTCCCGCCGCCGCTCGAGGTCACCCCGTGGGACGAGGACGAGCTCACGCTGCTCGCCCACCTGACCGGTGACGGTTCGTTCGTCAAGCGGCAGCCGATTCGCTACGCGAGCATCGACGAGGCGAACCTGACCGCAGTCGGTGAGGCGGCCAACCGCCGGTTCGGCATCACGCCGATCCGCGACGAGTACGCCGCTGCCCGCGTCACCACGCTCCGCCTCCCAGCGCCGTACCGGCTGGCCCGCGGCAAGCGGAACCCGATCGCCGCCTGGCTCGACGGTCTGGGCTTGTTCGGCCTGCGCAGCCACGAGAAGTTCGTCCCCGACGGCGTCTTCGGTCTGCCAAAGGAGCAGGTGGCGCACTTCATCCGCCACATCTGGGCCACCGATGGCTCCGTCCGCTGGGACGCGAAGGTCGGCCAGGCTCGCATCTACTACGCCAGCACCAGCCGCCGCCTGGTCGACGACCTCGCTCGGCTGCTGCTCCGCCACAACATCTTTACCCGCATCAAGGTCGCTAAGAAGGCGGGTTATCGCGACGGCTACCACCTGCATATCTATGGCGCGGCCAACCAGCTTCGCTTCTGTGACGAGATCGGTGTCCACGGACTGCGCGGCTTGAAGGTGCTCGAAGTCGCCACGGCGCTGCGTGATGTGAAGGGCAACACCAACCTCGACACGGTGCCGAAGGAAGTCTGGTCGCAGGTGCGTCAAGTCCTCGCCGACCGCCAGGTCACCCACCGCGAGTTCGCCGCAGCCATGGGCACTCAGTTCTCCGGCTCCACCCTGTGGAAGCACGCCCCCAGCCGCCAGCGCCTCGCCAAGGTCGCCGACGTCCTGGACTCCGCCGACCTTGAGGTCCTCGCCACCAACGACATCTTCTGGGACGCCATCACCTCGGTCGAAAGCCTCGGTGAGCAGGAGGTGTACGACGCCACCGTCCTCGGCACCCACAACTTCGTTGCCGAAGGCATCGCTACACATAATTCCCTGGAACAGGACGCTGACATGGTGATCCTGTTGCACCGTGAGGACGCGTACGAGCGGGAGTCGACGCGACCGGGCGAGGCGGACTTCATCGTGGCCAAGCACCGTAACGGCCCGACCGCCGACATCACGGTGGCGTTCCAGGGTCACTACTCGCGGTTCGTCGACATGGCGCACGACAGCTAAAGGCTTCGCGTCGGCGGTGTGCGGTCGGCGATCATCGAGGGGTGATGACGCCGACTGAAGTGGATGCTGCCCTCGAGGGGCTTCGGGCAGCCTGCCTCGGCGCTGACGATGAGGCGCGTGCCAAGGGGCTTGTCTGGCTGGCTCAGCTTTCGCCGGTGGAAGTGCTGTTGCTCAGCGAGCGTGGGCGCCGGATGTATTGGTGGTGGTATTCGGAGGCCTGGGGAGGGACGCCGTTCTGGAGTGATGCTCTGGGGCGCGGTGACCTGCTGACCGAGTGTGTGGCGTCGCTCCATGCGAACGGCTATGTGCGTGAGCATGCGGTGCGGTTGCTGGCGGATCGCGAGGGTGGGGTAGGCGCGCGTTGTTTGGCCTTGCGGGCTGTGGATCACGTGTCGCAGGTGCGAGAGCCTGCGCTGAAGGCCTTGGTCGAGCGCCCGGATGTGGTGGCGCTGGGCGTGCTCCTTCGGCTGCGAAATCGCTTCCATGGGCCGGCTGCGCTGACGTCGTACGGCGAGCGTTTCGAGGCGCGGGAGCTGTTGGCATCGCCCGACCTCGTGGTGCGACGGTTTGCGTACGACGGAGTGCTGGCGGAGATGGCCTCCGGCGAGATCGGGGAACAGCTTGAGGTCGAGACGGATCAGTGGTCTCGGCGGCGGTTGGTCGAGCGTTGGATGGCCGTCGACCCCGTGGTCGCGAAGGAACGCCTGCTGGGATCCCGGTACGTCGAGGGTCGACTGATGGTGTTGTACGACGGCTCTGACGAGCTGTTCGAGCGCGATGAGCTCGAGGAGCGGATGCTCGACCGGTCAAGCAGAGTCCGCGCGGCCGCGTGCTGGCGATATCGGCGCGCCGGCCACGAGCCCGCGCCGTACTATCGCGCCGCCTGGGAAGAGGACGGCGCCGCGGAAGCTCTCGCCGGACTGCACGAGACCGGTCAACGCTTCGGCGCGGCCGAAGCTCAAGAAGCCTTGGCGAGCAGCGATTCGCGCCTACGATTGGCGGCCTTGCAGATGTGGCCGCCGGAGCGGCCGTCCAAGCAACTCCTGCTCACCCTGCTCGCTGATCCGAGTGGCGCGGTCGTCAGGTACGCCGCTCGTCTGCTGGCCACCACTCCCGGCATCCGGTACGACGACGTCTCGGCGGCCGCCGCTTCCGAGCACGCCAATCAGAGGCGGGCCGCCTGGCGGCTGCGGCGTGAGCTGGGTGGATGGAATCGGGTGCGGGCCGACCTCGAGGTCAGGCAGGATGCCGACGAGGAGCTGATGAACGCGGGCAGGCAGGACCTGCACAGCTGGCTCATGCACCACGCAGCCACGACGTACCAGCCTCTCGGTACCGCCGACCGCGAAGCCATCCGAGCGCACCTTGACCGGGCCGACCTGCCCCGAGACGTCGAGGACCGGCTCAGGTTTCTTACGGGGACCCGATGAGGGTCGTTGTGCAGTGGGTCCGGACCACGTGGACCAAGAGGTCGCGCGGTGCGCCGGGCGCGAGTCGACGGAATGCGGTGCCGGTGGGGTTTCGGCTGCCTGAGGATGAGCCGCCGTTCGTGCATGGAGTGGTGATGCAGGAGCAGGACGACTTCAAGGTGTGGGAGGGGACTCAGAGCGGTCTGCCTGGTGAGGTCACGGTGACTCGCGGTCGGGAACGGCTCGAGAGCGGCGTCGAGGTCAGGCCGATCGACGGGCTGGTTCGGGTGCAGTTAACAGTGACGCCGTACGGGATGCCGTTGCGGCCGAACCGGGCACGGGCGGTGAGTTTGGCGCCGGATGAGTGGGTCAGGTGGCAGATCAATTACCGGTACCCGAGTCATTGGGGTGAGGAGTGGGTCTACCGGCTGGACACGCTCAATCTCTTCCACGGAACACCTGAGCGGGATGCGTTTCTCGGTGAGCCGACGTACCAGGTGAAAGAGCTGGAGCGACTGCTCTAGCGCCAGAGGTTGGCGGAGGTGGACTCTTGGGCTAGTAGGCGCATCGAGGTGATAAGGGTTTCGCCGAGGATGGTGCCGATGACTACGGACTCGGCCAGTTGGTCGCGGGTGGGGGCTGCGACGGCTTCGACCTCTAGCTGGGTGAAGCGTTCGACGGCTTCGGCGTAGGCGTCGAGGAAGGCCACCAGGTTGTCCTGGCCCAGGGTGCGGAGGGCAGCGACCGTTTCGATCAGGGTGGCGAGGGCGGGGGCTTCGGGTTCGACGGTCCAGCCGCGGCGGGTGAGGAGGGCGTCGACCTCGACGGCCGCGGCGGCTCGGGCCTCGGGGGAGGCCGTGGGTTTGCGAGCCGGGGTGAGGGCTCGGTGGGCGCGGCCGATCTGGTCGTGCAGGGGGATGTCGTCGGCGTCGAGTGACTCGACGATCTCCTTGACCTGGGCGACGGGCACCTGGGCGAGGTCGACGAGGGCGCGGATCAGGCGCAGCCGGCGGATATGAACTTCGCCGTACGACGCCTGGTTCGGGCTGGTGAGTTCACCGGGCGCGAGCAGGCCTTCGCGGAGGTAGTACTTGATCGTCGGGACCGGGATACCGGTCGCCTTACTGAGTTCACCGATCCGCATCGCTTGCCTTTCGTCGCCGTACGACGGATAGTATCAGTATCCATAAACGGATACCGCTACTATCCATAAGGGGAATCGATGATCGTCCTCGTACTGCTGCTGGCCACAGCCGGCGTCCGGGGTCTGGGGGCGCTAGGCGTACGCCGCTTCGCCGACTGGCGCACGGCCGCCGCCCACGGGATGGCCGTGATGCTGCTGTTCACCGCGAGCGCGCACTTCGTCCCGGCCACCGTGACCGTCATGCCCACCCACGACGACCTGGTCGCGATGGTGCCGCCGTTCGTCCCGTACGCCGACGGTGTCGTCTACCTGACCGGTGTCCTGGAGTTGATGGGAGCGGCCGGCCTTGTCCTGACCGCGACCCGTCGCGCGGCCGCAGCCGGGCTGGCGCTGCTCTTCGTTTCGTTGCTCCCGGCAAACATCTACGCAGCCATCGCGGATGTCAGCACGGCGAGCCCGCTCTGGCAGCGAATCCCCGAGCAGCTGCTCTACATTGCCGCCGCCCTCTACGTCGCCGGCCGGATCGAAACCAAGAAAGAGGTGCACGTATGACCGACGCATCACGGATCCTCGCCGGCGTCATCCTGCTGACGATCGTGACGATCCAGTTCGGCGGCTACTTCATGACCAAGATCGTTCGCGGCCAGGTCCCGATGACCGACTTCCAGAAGTCGTTCGCCCGGGCCGGCCATGCGCACGCCGGCGTCCTGGTGATCCTCGGCCTGGTTGGACTCCTGTACGTCGACCAGACCAGCCTGACCGGCGTACCGCTCTGGATTGCACGGCTAGCGATCCCGCTCGCGGCGATTCTGATGTCCGGCGGCTTCTTCGCCTCGTCCGCGGGCAAGGGCCGAACCTCTCCTAACAAATTCCTCTGGCTGCTCTGGCTCGGCGCCGTGGTCCTAGCGGGAGGCGTGCTGACGCTGGGGATCGGCCTCATCACGGCCTGAACGACTGCAGCCGCTCACCAACGGAGGCGATCATGGCTCGAGTCTCCGGCGACGCTTCGTCGACCGTGAAGTCGGCGCCCAGGGCAACTATCCCGGCGACGAGCTGCAGCAGCAAGGACGGCGTCTCGGCAGAGAATTCGGCGACACACGACGTCGGCCCGGCCGGTGCGATCCGGCCCGGGACGAACCCGTAGAAATGGGCCGCCACCTCGTCGGCCGGCAACTGCACGGTCAGCTGGACGCTGTGCCGGTACGACGCCTGGGCAAACGACTCGACCAGGTAGGACGCCGCGTCGTCGGCTGGAAGCGGACGCGGAGCGAACCGATGCAGCACCGGACTGACCGCGCTGATCCGGTCGACCCGGAAGAACCGCCAGTCGTCCCGGGTCGGATCGAAGGCCAGCAGGTACCAGTGCCACGCGACAGTCAGCAACTGATGTGGCTCCACCCGACGCCGAGTAGACACATCCTGCCGGCTCACGTACTCGAAGCCGACGACCTCATGGTTCCGGGAGCAGCGCGCCAACGTCGCCAGCACGTCTGGATCGACCTGCGGAACACCAAGGCGCGGGATCGCCTCCGCTGACGCCATTGCCGCGAGCTGCGGTCGCAGCCGTGCTGGCAGGACCTGCGTGAGCTTGGCCAGCGCACTCATCGAGCTGGCCGCGATCCCGCTCACCCCGCCGCTCCCCGCGCTCACCAGGCCGAGCGCGACGGCGATCGCCTCGTCGTCGTCCAGTAGGAGCGGCGGCAGCTGGGACCCCGGTCCGAGGCGGTAGCCGCCCGCCGTACCGGTGGTGCCGGTGATCGGATAGTCGAGGGCGCGCAGCCGGTCGATGTCGCGGCGTACCGTCCGCTCGGTGACGCCGAGGTGCTCGGCCAGCTCGCGGCCGGACCACTCGCGGCGGCTCTGCAGCAGTGAAAGCAGCCGGAGCATCCGGCCTGGCATCTCGCTCATTAAGGACAGCCTATGTCCGCAAGGGCCGTTAGCGTCAGATCCATGATGTTGACGAACGAAGCCAAGGGGTACGACGACGCCCGCCTCGGTTACCAGCGGCTGGATCCACACCGGCCCGAGGTGATCTTCGAGGTGACGAGCGCGGCCGAGATCGAGGAGGCGGTTCGGTATGCCGTCGACCACGACCACCGCATCGCCGTCCAAGGAAGCGGCCACGGGCTGACGCAAGGGATCGAGAAGGGCGTGCTGATCGCGACCCGCCGGTTCAACGGCGTCCGGGTCGATGCGGCCGCGAAGACTGCTTGGGTGGAAGCCGGGGCGACCTGGCAAGACGTGATGATCGCGACCGCGCCGTACGGGCTGGCTCCGTTGTCCGGCAGCTCGCCGGGCGTCGGCGCGGTCGCCTACACGCTCGGCGGCGGGATGGGGCTGATGGCGCGCAAGTTCGGGTACGCCGCCGACCACGTGCACCGGATCGACGTCGTGACCGCGGATGGCGTCAGCCGCAAGGCCGAGGCGGATCCGGATCTGTTCTGGGCGCTCCGCGGTGGCGGCGGCAACTTCGGCGTGGTCACCGGGATGGAGATCGCACTCTTCGACGTCCCGACCCTGTACGGCGGCAGTCTGTACTTCGATCTTGCCCAGCACCCGACCGCCGTCGAGGCCTGGCGGGACTGGACGCAATCGGTCCCGGACGAGGTGACGTCGGGGGTCACGATGATCCCGTTCCCGGACATCCCGCAGGTCCCGGAGCCGTTGCGCGGCAAGTACATCGCGCAGATCCAGGTCGCGGTCCTCGCCGGCCCCGAACTGATCGAACCGCTGCGGCGGATCGGGCAACCGGTCCTCGACACCGTCGGCGACCTGCCCTACGTGGAGTCCGGCAAGATCTTCGCCGAACCCGACAACCCGGACAGCTACCGCTCCCACAACGCGCTGCTCAGCGACCTCGACCCGCAGGCGCTGCGCAGCCTCCCGAAGTCAGCGATCGTCGCGATCCGGCATCTCGGCGGCGCCCTCGCCTGCGAGGTCGACAACGCCGTCGGTCACCGCGACGCGTCGTACTCGCTGATTGTGCTGGCGCCCGGCCGCAAGGACGTCGACCGGCGCGTCTTCGAACCGTGGCAGGCGTCGACCGTCGGCCGGTTCCTCAACTTCAGCTACGAGAACCTGACGGCCGCCGAGATCGCCGAGGCTTACGACGACTTCCCGCGGCTGCTAGCCCTCCGCAACCGGTACGACGCCAACCGCAGGCTGGCGCCGAACCACGAAATCACAGCGCTGCAGTGACGTCGATCTCGACGAGCTGACCGGGGAATCCGAGCTGGGCAACGCCGAGCAGGGTGCTGGCCGAGGTGAAGGCGGGAGCGAGCGCAGAGTCATTCAGTTGCGTCCACACCGCCGCCAACTCTGAGCGGTCTGTGCTCTTCACATAGATAACAGTCCGTACGACGTCATCCGGCCGAGCGCCGGCCGCGGACAGAGCGGCCAGGATGTTGTCGATCACCTGCGTGGTCTGGCCAGACAAGGAATCGGAGGCGAGGTCGCCGGAAGGGTCAAGCGGGCATTGACCTGCAAGGTAGATGAGAGTGTCGGCCTGAACCGTGGTCACGTGGTGGTAGCCGGGCGTCGGATGCAGTCCAGAAGGGTTGCTGCGCGAGATCGTCACAGCACCGAGCCAACGGGACCGCGGTTGCTTACGTCAACTGAATTGCCGCACATAGCGCTTCTGCCAGAACGTCTCCACCGCATGCGAGCTGTAGTGGCGGCGCACATAAGCCACCGCGTCCGCGGCCGGCGCACCATCCAGTACGGCGAGGCAGGCGAGCGCCGTACCGGTTCTTCCGCGCCCGCCTGCGCATGCGAACTCGACGCGTTCCGATCCCGAACGCTCCAACGCGTCCAGGAACACCGACCGCGCCTCCGAGCGAGAGGACGGCAAGCGGAAGTCCGGCCAGCGCAACCACCGCGATTCCCATTCCACCGCAGGCGGCTCAGACCCGAGCAGATAAACGCCGTACGCCGGAAATGGCGCCGCCGTCGGGCCGTTGCGCAGACCGCGTCCGCGCACGAGCCGTCCCGACGGCAGTTCAAGCACTCCAGGTGCACCCTTAGGCCACATCCACCAAGCCTAGGGCGTCTCCCCGGTCAAGCAGGTCAGAAGTAGCCCGGCCGGACTGCATCGGCGAACAGTTCCTGCAGCGCAACCACGGCCCGGCTCGGCGTCCGGCCGGCGATCGTTGCCACCGACAACGTCCACGCCAGCGCCGGCCTCGCCAGCGGCAGGTGCACCACCCCGGCAACCGACGGCGAAATATCCGGTACGACGGCGATCCCGAGCCCCGCGCGGACGTATTCCGGCACCTCGCTCAGGTCGGGCACCTCGACCTGCACCTGCCGCGGAATCCCGGCCCGCTCGAACGCCTGATCCACCATCCGCCGGTTGCCGAACCCGCGCAGCATGTCGACGAACCGCTCCCCGGCCAAATCCTCCAACGCAACCGATGCCGCTCCGGCCAGCCGATGCGAAGGCGGAACCAGTACGGCGAACGGCACCGCAGCCAGCTCGCGGACATCCAGCCCACTCAGCTCCGACGGCGGTAGGCCGAGCAACGCGACATCGAGCCGCCCATGCCGTACGTCGTCCGCCAGCCCACTAGACCCAGTCGGCGACGTCGTCACCTGTACGTCGACCAGCGGATACTTGAGGTGGAAAGCTCCCAGCAGCTCAGCGAGGTCAACCAGCCCGAGCCGGGTCATCGTGCCGATCCGCAGGTTCCCGCGCAGCCCGGTCGACGCCTCCTCGACCACCGCGCGAGCCCGGTCAAGAGCCTCCAGCGCAGCCTTCGCCTCCGGCAGGAGCGCGGCGCCCGCGGTCGACAGCGTCACCCGTCGGGTCGACCGGTCGAACAGCGTGACCCGAAGGTCGGTCTCCAGGGCGCGGATCGCGGCCGACACCGTCGACTGCACGGTGAAGAGTCGCTGCGCCGCCCGGGTAAAGCTCAGCTCTTCCGCGACCGCGACGAAGTATTCGAGCTGCCGACTGTCCATCCAGCAATTATCGCCAGGAGTGATAAGACAGTGCAAGAACTTTCGTTGGACTCGATAGATCAACGGGCGCATGCTGTTGATATGTCCACAACGCTGACGCCGTCCCGCCTGGCCGACTCCCGGGTGCGCTTCGCTCATCAACCCGGGTTCTGGGTGATCGCGACCGCCTTCCTGATCACGATGGCCTTCTCCACGGTCCCGACCCCGCTCTACGCCCTCTACCAGCGGCGCGACGGATTCCCGACGTACCTGATCACGATCATCTTCGCGGCCTACGCGGTCGGCGTGATGGTCAGCCTGTACCTGGCCGGCCACGTCAGCGACTGGCTCGGTCGCCGCCGGGTCGCCCTCCTCGCCGTACTGGCCGAGGCCGTTGCCGCAGCGATCTTCCTGATCTGGCCGGACGTGCCCGGGCTACTGCTCGCGCGCTTCATCTCCGGTGTCGGCGTCGGCGTGCTGACCGCGACCGCCACCGCGCACCTCTCCGAACTGCGCAAGATCGCGCGGCCGGAAGAAGATCCGAGCCGGTCGGCGCTGATCTCCAGCATGGTCAACCTCGGTGGTCTGGCGTTCGGCCCGCTCGTCGGCGGCATCCTGGCCCAGTACGTCGCCTCTCCGCTCGAGCGCCCGTACGAGATCTTCCTGGTTCTGCTCCTGCTGAGCGCAGTCGGAATCGCGCTGGTTCCCGAGACTGTCGAGCGGCTGGAAGAGCGTCCGGCGTACCGGCCGCAGCGCGTCGCTTTACCGGCTGCCGCGAAGCCGCTGTTCTTCGCCAGCGCGATCGGCGCCTTCGCGGCGTTCTCGATCTTCGGACTGTTCACCTCGCTCGCGCCGACGTTCCTGGCAGGCGTGCTGCACCAGCCGTCGCGGATCCTGGCCGGCGTGGTCACCTTCGCGGTCTTCATCGCCGGAGCTGCCAGCCAGGTGATCTTCGTCAAGATGGAACGCCGCAACCAGCTCCGCCTCGGCCTGGCCTTCATGTCGGTCGGCCTGGTCGGCATCGCGATCGGCGGCCTGATCCCGAGCCTCGCGCTCTTCGTCATCGGCGGCGTGATCGCCGGAGCCGGCGTCGGCCTGGTCTTCCGCGGCGCGGTCGCGACGGCCGCCTCACTCGCCGACGCAGGCTCGCGCGGTGAAGTCCTCGCCGCACTCTTCCTGATCGCGTACGCCGGTCTGGCGCTACCCGTCCTCGCGATCGGCCTCGGGATTGCGCTCCTCCCGGCAGCCACGGCCCTGCTGATCTTCTCGGTCCTGATCCTCATCCTGGTCAACGCAGCTGTCCCGCGGATGATCAAACACTAAGCTCCGCTACATGGGTGTGACTGTGAAAGTTGGGGACCAGGACGCATATCTGGCGCGCGTCGGCCGGGCAGGGATGTTGCTGCTGCCGATGATCACCGGCATCGGCGAGCAGATCCGCGAGTGGGCGGACGAGCTCGCCGCCGCCGGGATCACTGCGTTGGTCTGGGATCCGTTCAAGGGCCGGAGCACGGATAACTCGACGCGGGAGGAGCTGTCCGAGCTGCTACTCCAGAAGGACGACGACGAGGCACTCGCTGAGCAGCAAGCCCTGCTGGACTACCTCGTCGACGACCTCGGCTGCAGCAAGGTGGGCGTGATGGGCTGGTGCCTCGGCGGACGGTTCGCGCTTCTGCTCGGCGCGCGTGACCAGCGCCTGGCCAACGTGGTCGCCTTCCACCCAACGAGCCCGTCGGAGCTGCACCCGCAGCACACCCACGACACCATCGCCGATGCGGTGAGCATCACCGCGCCAGTGCTGGTCAGCTACCCGAGCGCGGACACACTCGTGCCGAACGCCGACTTCGAGGCCCTGCAGACCGCCCTCCAGTCCCGCTCCGCCGGAGCCACCTTCACCCAGTACTTCCCCGGCGCAGCCCACGGCTTCACCGACAAGTCCCGCCACGGCGACGAGGTCAACGCCACCGCGTACAAACTCGCCTGGCCGCAGGCGCTCGCATTCATCAAGGCGACCACTACCTGAGACCGCGGGGGCCGGATCGCGGGATTGGTCGCTTTGTGGATCCTGGTGGGCGGCTGGTGGCCTTGGCGGTCCACAAAGGCGGGGGTTTGCGCGGGGTTCGGCCGCCTGACGGCGGCCACTGAGCCTTCGGGTGGGCCGATCCGGTGGCTGAGCTGGATGGCGAGGCCGCGACCGCGGTGAACGTTGCTTGAGGTGACGTTCTGTGGTTGCTCTAGTGGTGCGGTCGCGTGGAAAGTGGCGGTTGCTTGAGGCTGGGGAGCATAACTAGCCGATTTTGGGGTGTGATGTGAAGGGACATGTCGGACAGTGTCGGAGGGGACATGTCGGACAGTGCGTGTGTTAGGTCGAGGGTAGGGG
>NZ_SMKX01000079.1 GCF_004349055.1 Kribbella antibiotica | reverse complement strand
GGTCGTTCTCGAGGGGGCCGTCTTCCTCGGGCTCGGCGGGCGTCTCGGCCTCGGCTGCTGGTTCTTCGGCGGCCGGCGGGAGGGATTGGGCGGCTAGTTCGTCTTCGATGTCGTCCATGTCCGGCAGGTACGGCGCGAGCTCGGGGAGGTCGTCGAGCGACTGCATGCCCATCCGCTCGAGGAAGTAGAACGTGGTGCGGTAGAGCGTCGCCTGCGAGTCCGTGTCGGAGCCGGCCTCTTCCACCAGCCCGCGGGCGATAAGCGTGCGCATGACGCCGTCGACGTTCACGCCACGGATGGCGGAGACGCGGGCCCGGCTGACCGGCTGCTTGTACGCAACGACGGACAGTGTTTCGAGAGCCGCCTGCGTGAGCCGCGCCTGCTGTCCGTCGAGCACGAACCGCTCAACGAACGCAGCGGCCTCGGGGCGCGTGTAGTACCGCCACCCGCCACCGATCTCACGTAGGTCGAACCCACGCCCCTGCTCTGTGTACTCCCCCGACAGCTCGGTCAGTGCCGCAGCCACATCCCCCGTCGGCCGCCCCACCGCCCGAGCCAACGTCAGCACCGGCAACGGCTCGTCCGTCACCATCAGAATCGCCTCAAGCGCCCGCCGCATGGTGTCATCGTCGATCACCACCTCGTCGCCGGTAGGCACCTCTGTCTGCCCCGGCGGCAGATGGTCCTCATCCAGCTCCCCGCCAGCCGGTACGTAGTCCTCGTCAGCCGGTGCGTCAGCCGCAACCACATCCGGTACGTCGGACTCCAGCGGCACGTCCTCCACAAGGGAGGTGTCGTCCGCTTCCGCGGTGGTGTCCACGTCCGGGTCCTGCTCGTCCGTGGGGGTTGTGGGGTGTTCGGTCACTGGGGCACCGTCTCGTGGGGTGGTTCGGGCTGGGCGGGGGCCTCAGGGGTGTCTTCGGTGAGGGAGTCGCCGGGCTCGAGGAAGGAGTCTTCGTCGGTGACGATGGGGGCTTCGCCATCTGCGGACGGCGGGAGCGCCTCTTCGTCGAACTCATCGCTGACTGCGATCTCGCCGTCGTCGGTACCGGTCCAGCGGATCGTGAGTTCACCCAGCGGTGTCTCCTGGTCGAACGCAACGTCAGCAGACCGGAAGAGCTCCAGCAGCGCGAGGAACCGGCAGACCGTGGTCACCGTGTCCGGGGAGTCCGACACCAGCATGCGGAACGTCGTGGTGCGCTGCCGGCGGAGGCGGTCGACGATCACCAGCGCCTGCTCGCGAACCGTGACCGCCGGCGCATGCAGGTGGGCCAGCGACACCCCCTCGGGGATGATGTCCTTGCGCGCCATCGCCTTCTGCGCCAGCAGCATCAGCCCGTTCGGGTCGATACCGAGCAGCACCTCCGGCAGCAGCTCGGCGAACCGCGGCTCCATCCCCACGGAGCGCGGGAAGCTCTTGGCCTGCGTGGCCATCCGCTCCTGCACGAGCGCAGCGATCTGCTTGAAGGCGCGGTACTGGAGCAGCCGCGCGAAGAGCAGGTCGCGGGCCTCGAGCAGCTCCAGGTCCTCGTTGTCCTCGACCTCACCACTCGGCAGCAGCCGAGCAGCTTTGAGGTCGAGCAGCGTCGCCGCGATCAGCAGGAACTCCGAGGTCTGATCAAGATCCCAATCAGACCCGAGTGCCTTGATGTGCGCGATGAAGTCGTCCGTGATCACCGACAGCGCGATCTCGGTGATGTCCAGCTTGTGCTTGCTGATCAGCTGCAGCAACAGGTCGAACGGTCCGTCGAAGTTCACCAGGTGAACCTCGAAACCCTTGCCCTCGGCAACAGTCGGCACGGCGTCGCCACCACCCGACAGGTCCAACGGCAGGGAGTCGGACACAGTCACTCCGAGGCCTTGAGCCGCCGTACCAGCACCGAGTCCGGTCCGTGGTCGACGAAGTCGGCCAGCAGGACGTCGATCGCCTCACGCACGATCCGGCCGCGGTCTGCGCTGAGGCCGTGTTCGGCCCGCAGCGCCAGCCGCACCTGTTCCAATCCGAGCAGCTCTTCCTCCGTCACGTACACGGTGATCTTCGTGTCGTGGCGGATTCGCCCACTGGACTTCCGGTCGTCGTCGACCACCGTGCGCGAACGCACGGAACTCGAAGCCGGTCCGTCAGTGGTGGTGCGCTTCTCGGGTCTGGTCTGCTGCGGTGCCGCGCCCCCGAAGAGTTCGCTGGCACCTGGCAGGCTCACCCGGCGGGACAACGCGCGAGCACCTCCTTGGCAAGGTCGCGGTACTGCATGGCCGCTTGGGACGAAGGCGCGTACGTCGTGATCGGTTCGCCGACGACAGTGGTCTCGGGGAACTTCACGGTGCGCCGGATGACGGTATGGAAAACGCGCTCGTCGAAGGCCTGGACGACGCGGTCGAGCACCTCACGCGCGTGCGTGGTGCGCCCGTCGAACATGGTGCCGAGGATGCCGACGATCTCCAGCTTCGGGTTCAGCCGGTCCTGCACCTTGCCGATCGTGTCGGTCAGCATGGCCAGACCACGAAGCGCGAAGAACTCACACTCCAGCGGTACGACGATGCCGTTCGACGCGGTCAGGGCGTTGACCGTGAGCAGACCGAGCGACGGAGCGCAGTCGATCAGGATCACGTCGTAGTTGGGGATGATCGGCTCGAGGACGCGCTGCAGCGTGTACTCCCGGGCGACCTCCTGGACCAGCTGAACCTCGGCCGCGGACAGGTCGATGTTGGCCGGCAGCAGGTCGAGATTCGGCACCTTGGTCGCCTGGATGACCTCGGCGGGCGTGATGTCGCGCTGCATCAGCAGGTTGTAGACCGACAGCTCCAGGTCGTGCGGCTGCACGCCGAGCCCGATCGAGGCCGACCCCTGCGGGTCGAAGTCGATCAGCAGCACCTTGCGTCCGGTCTCGGCGATCGCGGCACCGAGGTTGATCGTGGTCGTGGTCTTGCCCACGCCACCCTTCTGGTTGCACATCGCGATCACCTGCGCCGGACCGGTCTTGGTCGGCGGCAGGACTTCCGGCAGGTCCGGCATCGGACGGCCGGTCGGCCCGATCTTTCTCGGGCCGCTGGGATCGCTCACAGGTGCAAGGTCCTCCGCGGTGAGCTTGGCCGTCGGCCTCGGCATCGCCGCATAGTTCTCGGGTGGGGTCAGGGTGCGCTGGGGCGGCGCAGGTGCCTCGGCAGCCGGCGCTGCCGGCGGCTCGGGCTGTTCGGTACCGTGCTGGGCGCCGGCGTCGTACTGCTCGAAATCGTTCTGCTCGGTGCCCGGGAATGTCGACTCGTTCATGACTCGCCAAACCTTTCAACCGATACGGGCGACGCCTGCGACTGTAAGCGTGCATTCAAGCACTCTCAAGCGGCCACTCCGCACCCGGGTCGAGCGGTTTCCGGTCGGCATTCCACAGTAGACCGGTCACCCCGTTATGGTGACCGACCGTGAGCAGATCATTGCACAACGTTCCGACCTGCCGTACATCGGGGTCATCCTATGACGACAGCGCCCGCGGGTGTGAGGTGGCATAGACCTCGCGCAGCTTGTCGACCGTGACGAGCGTGTAGACCTGCGTGGTGGTCACCGACGCGTGCCCCAGCAGCTCTTGCACCACCCGTACGTCGGCTCCACCGTCCAGCAGGTGTGTCGCGAACGAGTGCCGCAGCGTGTGCGGGGAGATCTCTTTCGCGATCCCAGCGCGCTCCGCCGCACGGCGCAGTACCGTCCAGGCGCTCTGGCGCGAGAGCCGACCACCGCGCGCATTCAGGAACAGTGCGTGCGTACCGCGTCCTCTCGCGACCAGGTCGGGTCGACCACGGACCTGGTACGCCGACAGTGCTTTGAGCGCGTAGGTACCGACGGGAACGACCCGCTCCTTGCTGCCCTTGCCGCGCAGCAGCACCGCCCCGACTTCGAGGTCAACGTCGTCCACATCGAGCCCAACGGCCTCAGAGATGCGCGCACCGGTGCCATAGAGGAACTCCAGCAACGCAGCATCCCGAGTCGCCAGTACGGCGGGCTCTGCCTCCGCACCAGCCGCGGCAGCGAGGATGCGGGTCACCTCGTCCACCGACAACGCCTTCGGCAACCGCTGTGGCGGAGCCGGCGGCTTGACCGCAGCCGCCGGGTCCACCGCAGTCAGACCCTCGCGCAGGCAGAACTTGTGAAAGCCCCGCACTGCGACGACTGTGCGGCCCGCACTGGAGGCGGTGAGAGGTGGGTGATCCTCATCGCCCTCACGCAACCGCATCAGGAAATCACTCACCACTGCCTCAGTCACTCGACCGAGCTCCGCCTCCCCAGTCGACCACAGCCCGGTTGAGGCGAGGTAGGCGTCGTACCGGCGCAGGTCACGTCGGTACGACGACAGGGTGTTCGCGGCGAGGCCGCGTTCGACCGTCAAGTGGTCGAGGTAAGCACCAACCGCCCGGCTGATGCTCAGACCAGGACCTCGTCCAGCTTGAGCTGGTCCAGGTCGTGCGCGTCGGCGATAGGACCGTAGGTGACGCGGCCGTCGTGGGTGTTGAGGCCGAGCGCCAGGCTGTGGTCCTGCTTGAGCGCCTCGCGCCAGCCGAGGTTGGCCAGCTCGATCGCGTACGGCAGCGTCACGTTGGTGAGCGCGTACGTCGAGGTGTTCGGTACGGCGCCAGGCATATTGGCGACGCAGTAGAACAGCGAGTTGTGCACCTGGTAGACCGGGTCCGCGTGGGTGGTCGGACGCGAGTCCTCGAAGCAGCCGCCCTGGTCGATCGCGATGTCGACGAGCACGCTGCCGGGCTTCATCCGGCTCACGAGCTCGTTGCTGATCAGCTTCGGCGCCTTCGCACCGGGGACCAGCACCGCGCCGATGATCAGGTCGGCCTCCAGGGCCGCGCGCTCGATCTCGTAGGCGTTGGAGGCGATCGTCAGCAGGTGACCCTGGTAGATCTGGTCGGCCTGGCGGAGCCGCGCGATGTTGCGGTCGAACAGCTGGACCTGGGCCTGCATCCCGAGCGCGATCGCCGCCGCGTTCATCCCGGACACACCGGCACCGAGGATGACCACGCGAGCCGGGTGCGTCCCGGAGACACCGCCGAGCAGCACACCACGCCCACCACCGCTGCGCATCAGGTGGTAAGCACCGGACTGCGGCGCAAGCCGGCCGGCGACCTCGCTCATGGGAGCCAGCAGCGGCAGCGAGCCGTCCGGCAACTGCACCGTCTCGTAGGCGATACCGGTGACACCTGCCTTCAGCAGGGCGTCGGTGCACTCCAGACTGGCCGCGAGGTGCAGGTACGTGAAGAGCACCTGGCCCTTGCGCATCCGGTGGTACTCCTCGGCGACTGGCTCTTTGACCTTCAGGATCAGGTCCGCCTCGCCCCACACCTCGTCGGCGGTGGGCACGATCCGCGCCCCGGCCGTGACGAATTCCTCATCCGGGATCAGCGATCCGCTGCCCGCGTTCTGCTCGATCAGAACCTCGTGTCCGTGGCGCACGAACTCGTGCACACCGGACGGCGTGATGGCCACCCGGTACTCGTGGTTCTTGACTTCCTTCGGAACTCCGACCTTCACTGCTTGCCCTTCTTTCCTTCCAGGAGGACGGCGCACATCGTTGTGACCGCGGCCCGGCGGTGAGCGGAAGTTGCCAGGTCGGTGCCGAGTGTATGCCTGCGAAGGGCATACCACTCGACCGGTTGGTCTGCTGGCCATGTGACTGGCAAGTAGCCTGCAGATGCCCTTTGACGTGACAACGATCATTGACGCGACCGCGGTCTCATCAGAGATGCTTGCCTACGGAACTACTACCCGCCGCCCCGGGTTGCGCCTGACGGTAGGACAACGAGAGGGGTACGACGTGGCGATCGAACTGGGACGCTTCGGGGTCTGGCACGGTGCGCAGCACTGGGGTCCGGAGCTCGCAGCCGGGCTGGAGCAAGCCGGGTACGGCGCGCTGTGGCTGGGCGCGTCCCCGGGAGCCGGTCTGCGCGACGCTGAGGTTCTCTTGGCCGCAACAAGTTCTGTTGCGGTCGGCACCAGCGTGGTGAACATCTGGAAGTCACCAGCCGAGGATGTGGCGGAGTCTTACCACCGCCTGGAGGAGACCGCGCCGGGACGCTTCCTGCTGGGAGTGGGCATCGGGCACCGGGAGCACAGCACCGAGTACAAGTCGCCGTACGAGACTGTGGTGTCGTACCTCGACGAGTTGGACGATGCGAAAGTGCCGGTCGAGCGACGGGCACTGGCCGCGCTCGGTCCGAAGGTGCTGCAACTGTCCGGCAGTCGCACTGCCGGTGCGCTGCCGTACCTGACCACTCCGGAGCACACCCGGGAAGCACGGCGCAGTCTGGGCGGCGGAGTGCTGCTCGCCCCGGAGCAGAAGGTCGTACTCGAGACCGATGTGGACATCGCCCGCACCACAGGGCGCGAGTACCTCGCGACCTACCTGGGGCTGACCAACTACGTCAGCAACCTGAAGCGTCTCGGGTTCACCGACGAAGACATCGCAGATGGTGGCAGCGACCGACTGGTCGACGCCCTGGTGCTGCACGGCTCCGCAGTGGAGATCGCCGAGGGCCTGAACGCCCATCTGGAAGCAGGCGCCGACCATGTCGCGATCCAGCAACTAGGTCGCGAGGGCATCGATCTGCTGGCCGGTTACGAGGCCTTGGCAACCGTTCTCCAGTAGGGGTGCGCGGTGCCGTCCGGTTGGCCGGACGGCACCCCTTGACGGCTGGCCGAAGCGGAGGAATATCAGCAGTAGACGCACCACATTTCGTGGTGTGCACACTGGAGGTGTTTCCCCATGACTGAGCGACACGAGTTGCGGTGGGGTGGCTTCGCCGGGCTGGCTTTCGTCATCCTGGCTCTCCTGGGCAGGTTCCTGCCCGGCAACCCACCGAACGTCGACGAATCACAGAGCACCATCACCAGCTGGATCGCCGACAACCGCGGCATGATGCTCACCAGTGCACTGATGTGGGCCGCGGCCGGCGGGTTGGTCATCTGGTTCGCGTCCGCCTTCGCCGAGGCGATGCGGGAGCGGGACGAGCGCAGCGACGTCCATCTGGCGCTGCTGGCAGGCTCGGTGCTGGTCGGTGGTGCGATCTTCGTCAATGCGGCGATGACCGGCGCGACCGCGTTCGGTATCGACGGCCGGGACGCCGCGCTCACGATGATGATGTTCGAGATGACATCGGTGATGACCACGATGATCGGCTTCGCGGCAGCTCTGCCGCTGGCCGCGGCCGGCATCGGTGTGATGCGCACGCACCTGATGCCGAACTGGCTCGGCTACCTGGCCCTGCTGGCCGCAGTGGTATCCGTCGCCGGCTCGTTCGGCATCTTCGCCTCGACCGGCACCTTCGCGGCCGGCGGCTTCCTGATGACGGGTGTCCCGTTGTTGCTCTCGGCACTCTGGATCGCCTGCGCCGGCGGCTACATGGTCCGCGAGCACCTGCCTGAGCTGACCACTGGGGAGGCTGTCGTACCGCAGATGTAGCCGCTCAGTCGCCCGGCAGCATCTCGCTGTGTCCTACATAGTGCTGTGTCTACATAGTGCTGTGTTTTACATAGTGAAGTCTGCGAAGTCGAAGCCTGGCGACACAATGCACGACACCAGCACTTCCTGATCCCCGGCCGGCCTGGCTGCCTGCCATGCGCCGGCCGGGATCACCACCTGCGGCTGTTGCCCAGCCGCGACATCCGGCCCGAGAACGAACGTCTCGGCCTGCTCCGGGCTGTCGCCGTACTGGAGGGTCAGCGGCCCACCGGAGTGCCACAGCCAGATCTCCGCCGACCGCACCCGGTGCCACACCGATTCCTCCCCCGGCGCAAGCAGGAAGTAGATCGCCGTCGCGCTGGCGCGCTCACCGTCGTACCCCTCGGGCTGGAAGCTCACCGGAGACCGCCAGGTCTCTCGGAACCAACCACCCTCGGGATGCGCTGCCAGATCCAGCAACTCTGCAAGCTTCGGCTTCTCCATGCCCTCATTCTCCGGCACAGTGCTGGCCATGACTGAACTGCCGTCTGAATACCACCGCAACCTCCCGTACGGCGAGCGCCTGTCGGCCGCGGAGTTCCTCGGCCACCCGTTCTTCCCGTTCGAGGGCGACGTACAGGTGGTTCCGCTGGCCGACCCGGAGCTCCCGGAGCCGCCGCGAGCTGGTGAGCCGGGCGGGAAGCCGTGCTACACCTGCACGGAGCCGGACCGGTCCGTGATCTGGCGTGATGACCAGTGGCAGCTGAAGGCTTTCGAGGAGCATGGGCTGCCGTTTGTGGCGATCCTCGAACCGCGGGAGCACTACCGGCTCGACAACCTGCCGCCGGAACTCACTGCGACGCTAGGTGGGCTGATCCAGCGCGTGAGCGGCGCCATCAGACGCATCGACGCGGTGGGGCGGACTCACTTCAACCGGTGGGGTGACGGGAGCGAGCACTTCCATCTGTGGTTCATGGCCCGGCCGCTCGGGCAGATGCAGTTGCGGGGCGCGATGATCGCGCTCTGGGACGACATGCTGCCGAATGTCCCGTCTGAGCGGCACCAGGAGTACGTGCGGCTGGTCGCCGCCGCCCTGGTTGAGGGCGGCGGCGAGGCGGTTTAGCTACCAGTTGCCCAGCGAGCGGGCGATCAGGATGTCGGTCTTGCGTACTGGCGGGCCGTCGAGGTTGTCCGGGTTGTCGGCGCTGACGACAGTGCCGGCGGCGGCGACCTTGTCCAGGGTCTTGAGGCCGGTGCGGTCCACGGTGCCGAAGACGGTGTAGTCGGGACGCAGCCGCGAGTCGGCGAAGACCAGGAAGAACTGGCTGCCGTTGGTGTCCGGTCCGGCGTTCGCCATGGCCAGTACGCCACGGCCGTAGAGCTTGCGGGTGCCGGTGGTGTCCCCGGGCCAGTTCGGCAGGGCGACCGCGGAGGCCAGCTCGTCCTTGTAGGAGTAGCCCGGACCGCCCTCACCGGTGCCGCTGGGGTCACCGCACTGCAGGACCTTGAGGGTTGTGTACAGCGTGAGCCGGTGACAGGTGGTGAAGTCGTAGAAGCGGCTCTTGGCCAGGTGCAGGAAGCTCTGCACCGTGCAGGGCGCCTTGGCCCGGTCGAGTGACAGCAGCATCGGGCCCTGGTTGGTCGCGACCACCACCTTCACGATGCCCTTGTCCGGCGTGTGCTTCGGATCCGGCGGCAGCGTCACGTTGCGCGCCGGCGGGTCGTCCGGCGTCGAGGTGTAGCCACACGGGCCCTTGGTGGTGGTCGGTGGTGCAGCCTGCGCCGGAGTGGCGACCAGCAGCGTGGCCACCATCAGCGTCGCACCTGCGATCACAGCCGAAGCCTTCATCAATTTCCTCCTGATGCCACAGTGAAGATCCGCAGATCGCGGTTCTTCGGAAGCGTGATGCTGACCGGGGTCTTGGTCAAGCTCACAGCCGCAGTGGCGAAGATGTGTGTAGTCACGTTGTCACGACCACCACCGGACTCGTTCCGGTACGGCGTGGTGGCGACGATGACGTTGCCGTAGTGCAGGGTGTCCCCACCGCCGCCGAGTGTCCAGTCGCTGAAGGACAGGTCGATCGGCTGGGTGCTGCCGTCGCTGAAGTTCAGCGTGGCCGTCGTCTGCTGGTTCCCGTTCACTGCGCTCCCGATGAACGACAGCTTCGTCGTACCGGCCGGCAGGTTCAGGTTGAGCAACTGGCCGTCGGCGGGGACGTTGTCGGGGTCTCCCACCGGTACGTCGGGCCACGTGAAGGTCAGGCCCTGCACGGTTCCGGCACCACCCGGCGTCAGACCGGCCGCAGCCAATGCCTGCCGCGAGTAGCTCACTCCCCCACCGTCATAGTCGGCTTCGGTGTGATCACCAGGGTCGTCGGAAGCTGCAGTGCCTTCCCGCAGCACGAAGAACGAGTTCGGCAGTCCGACCACCACAGTGAAGCCCACCTGCGGCAGTGCGGTCCCGTCAGCCGCCTTGACCGAAACAGTGACCGGGTAGCGACCATCCGGCGTACCGGGCGCGGCTGTGATCGTCACCGGCGCGCCACCGTCCTGCTCGACGCGGAACGAGCCACTTGCCGGGCTAGCGGTCAGACCGGGCGGCGTCTTCACCGTGTACGTGACGTTCTGCGGCGTACCACTCAAGCGGTGCGCCTTGATCGCCACCGGAGCACTCGTCGTACCAGGTGCGATCACCACGCGGCTCAGGTCAGTCGACGTCTGGAACGGGATCTCACCGGTACGCCACGACGGCGGTGCGTCGGCCGGCTTCGAGCCCCAGGCCACGTTGGCCGTCGTACCGAGCTTGAAGTCCAGAGTGCCGCCGTGCTGCACGAAGCTCTCCGGCAGCCACGGCTTGGTCGACGTCCGGCCGTTGACCTTCAACGACTGCACGTACTGCGCATCTGCGCCCGGAGCGTTGATGCGGATCGTCCGGCCGCCATCGCGGTGGATGACAGCCTTCGGGAACAGCGGTGCGCCGACCTGCAGGTCGGAACGGCTCGGTACGTCGGGGTAGAGCCCGAGCGCGGTCCACACGTACCAGGACGACATGGCGCCCAGATCGTCGTTGCCAGGGATGCCACCGGTGCTGGTGTTCCACAGCTGAGTCATGGCTTGCCGCAGTGTCTCCTGCGTCTGCCATGGCTTGCCCGTGTAGTTGTAGATCCACGGGGTGTTGATCGACGGCTCGTTGTCCATCTCGGCGTGCAGCTCACCGGCCCGGGTGAGCGCCCAGGTGCCATCTGGGTTCTTGAAGAACGCATCCAGCCGCTGGTTCGTCTTCTCGACGCCACCGATCGCATCGACCAGACCGGCGCGGTTGTGCGGCACCATCCACGTGTACTGCGCACTACTGCCCTCAGCGAACCCGTCACCCGTCGACGGAGTGAACCCGGGCCAGGCGCCGTTCTCATCCCGGTTCTGAACGTAGCCGCCGTTCTCTGGGTTGAACACGTTCTGCCAGTACTGCGACCGGTTCAGGAACTACTTGTACGTCGCCTTGTTGCCAGTCCGCTGCGCCAGTTGCGCCAGCGCGAAGTCAGCGGTCACGTCCTCGAGTGTTTCGACCGCACCGCCCCAGGCGTTGGACTTGGTCGGGATGTAGTGCAGCGCAAGGTACTTGTCGAGTGACGGCCGCTGACCGATCGACATGACCGGCTTACCCGCTGAGCTGAGGTCCTTCTCGGTCGGAACCGTCGCCGCCTTCACCAGCGACTTCAGTGCACCCCGTACGTCGAAGTTCGTGCCACCGAACGCGTAGATGCCGGCCACCGCAGGCGCAGCCGGGTCACCGGTCATCACCGCCGTACTGCCCGACGCATGGGTCCAGCGGTCCCAGACGCCACCGTTCTGATCGGCCTGGTTCAGCAGCGACTGTGCGATGTCACCTGCCTTGTCTGGCTCCAGCAACGCCAGCAACTGCACCTGCGAGCGATAGACATCCCAACCGGAGAAGGTCGCGTACTGCGCCTTCTGGCCGCGGGACACGCGATGCACCTTCTGGTCGAAACCCCAGTACTGGCCGTTGACGTCGCTGAACACGTTCGGGTGCAGCAGCGCGTGGTAGAGCGCGGTGTAGAAGGTAGTGCGCTGCTCAGTGCTCCCACCGGTGATGTCGATCCGGTTGAGCTGCTTTCGCCAAGCCTGCTTGGCCTTTGCGGCCGTAGCAGTCACCGACGTGCCCCGCGGGTTCTCAGCCTGCAGGTTGGCCAGTGCGTTGGCCTTGCTCACGTAGGAGATGCCGATGCGCATGTTGACCGTGCTGCTGTCGAACCCGACGTACCCGCCGGACCCCTTGTTCGCCGCCATCCACCCATCCGCGCCGTACGTCGTACCGCCGCGGGAGCTCGTGCTGTCCGGAGTGACGGTGCCGTCGGTCCAGGTGCCCGTGTTCTTGAACGGCTGGTCGAACTGCGCAACGAAGTGCAGCGTGTAGTAGCTACGGCGCCCCACACTGGCCAGGTAGCCGCAGAAGTTGCCACTGGTCACCTCGCCGGAGACAGTGCGCGTCTTCGGGTCGATGCTGAGCTGCGCATCGCTGGAGCCGACCTCAGAGTTCGACGTCCGGAACAACAGCGACTTCGCCTTGTCCGCCGGGAAGGTGAACGCAGCCGAGCCAGTGCGCGGCGTCGCGCTCAGCTCAGCAGTAGCACCAGAATCCAGCCCAACCTTGTAGTAGCCGGCCTTGGCCACCTCGTTGGCATGGCTGAACGTACTGGCGTAGAGCTCGTCCTTGGCGTCACTCTGCGGTGAGGTGGTGACATCACCGACGTGCGGGAAGATCGGAATGTCCCCTGACCCACCAGCACACCCAGTGCCGCTCATATGCGTCAGGCTGAACCCACGGATCTTGTTGGCCGAGTACAGATACCCACCAGGCGCAGCAGTCCGGTACGCATTCCCGCGGCTCGTCTCCGGGCTGAACGAGAACATCCCGAACGGCGACACAGCCCCGGGGAACACATTCCCCAGGTTCGACGTCCCGATCAGCGGATCCACATGCTCGGTCGGATCAGCCGACGTACCGGTGATCTTGCTGGCTCCGACGGTCTCCCGGAGGTTCAGCGGCGGCTGTGGCGTCGCCTGAGCGGTAAGACTCAGACCAAGGCCGACAGCCGCACTCACGAGCACAGCAGTACTACGGCGCAGGGCGGTGCGCGGCATAAAGGTTCCCCACCTCGGACGTCGGAACAGGGCGGCGTGACATCGTTGTCAGCAACAAATACCCTCACGCACCGCACAAGGTCAAGCACTCACCGCGGTTTGCCCATCGAGCGATCAGCTCGCGACAGGTGGTACGGCGGACGGGCGCAGACGCAGGGATCAGTACGCCCGCCCACCGGCTCATGGGGGCGATCCGCCGGCGGTCAATGCCTGCGCACCGGTCTCACGCTTGAGGCGTCGCGCCTTGGTCTCCCCGCCACCTACCGCACTCAGGTGGGCCTGGGTCGGCACCTCGACGACGGGAATCCCGCCTCGCTTGACCACCGTGACGAGCGCGTCGAACGCGGCCGGATCAGTGGCGAGTTGCTCCACGAAGACCTCGGTCAGAACGAAGCCTCGCTGCCTGGCGAAGACCGCGAGCCGGCCCGCCGCCCGCTCGAGCTCGGCGCAGGTCATCGCGGGGTACTGCCGCAGATAGCCAACCGCCGGCGCGAGCTGAGCAAGAGAGTCGGTCACGACGGCAAATATTCCATCTTACAAGTGGAATATCAAGCCTCAAATCGAGCATTCAGCTTAGATATTCCATATCAACTGGCATCACGGTAGGCTCCCACTGTCATCGCCCCTTGACCGAAGGAGAACGTTCGATGTCTCAGTTACGACGGATCGCCGGAGAGTGCCCGGACAACAAGACGTGTCCGGCAGCCTGGACGACGGACGCCGATCCTGACTCGGTGTATGTCGTCGGCTCGATCGTCGAGGACGATCAGGACCTACTCGCGAAGGCCGGACCCGGCGAGACCGTCGTCCGCTTTCCTCGAAGCCTGTGGGAGCGCCGTTGATGTTGCCCGAGGAGCAGGTGGACGCAATCTTCGAGGGTTTCCAGCACAGCGCGTTCCGCCTCGAGACTCTCGACTACTACCACGTCGGGTCGGACGGCGGTGACGTCGCGCGCTATCTCGCCGGTGAGCCCGAGCCAGATCCAGACCGCAAAGGACCGTGGCTGACGCAACTCCGCGACGAACGGGCGGCCGGCAAGCTCAGACACCGCGTACACATCTTGCGTACGCCGTTGACCGACTACCTTCGCTACGAATGCGAATGGGGGTACCTGCCGAACGCTGCAGCCGGGGAAGAGATCCACATCCTCGATCTCTCAGAGCAGCGGCTGCCTGCCGAGGTTGAGCCGCTCGAGGACTTCTGGCTCATGGACGATGAGACAGTCCTGCGCATGCACTACGACGAGCGAGGCATGTACGTCGGTGCGAGCCTCGCCGAGGACGTCGTACCGTATCGTCGGAGCCGCGATGCCGCCCTCGCAGCGAGTACGCAGTTCGGCACGTGGTGGAACGGGCACCCCGAGTACTGGCGAGCCAACCAACAAGAACCGGAGAAGCCTTCACTCGGATGACTGGTGCGGACGACACCTCGGGTGCTCTTGATCTTGGCACGGTGCTGCTTGAGTTTCGGCGCCGTGCTGGTCTCGGCGGTCTCGAAACTGCTCGCCGCGCCGGTGTTAGCCAATCGAAGATCTCCAAGCTCGAGAACGGGCTGCTGCGAGCAAGCCCCGAGGACGTCCGCTCGCTGTGCGACGTCTACGGCGTACCGGCGGATGAGCGCGAGGACCTGATCGGACTGGCATCCGAACTGAAGGCCGCCAGCCGCTTGTCGAGAGTCGTCATGACTCGAGGCGCCGCTCGGCTCCAACATCACATTGGTCAACTGGAGTCGAAGGCAACGCTGCTGCGCAGCTATCAACCAGCGATGGTGCCTGGACTCCTGCAGACACGGGCCTATGCACGGCTCGTCTTCGGTGGCGGCCTCTCGGACGAGGAGCGCGATGCTGCAGTCGACGCCCGCTCGATCCGCAGCAACGCCCTGGACGACGAGACGAAGGAGTTCAGACTCGTCGTCACCGAGGGCGCGCTGCGGTGGCAGGCAGGCAATCCGCAGGTGATGGTTGATCAGCTCGACGCCATCATCACGGCGTCACGCCGCCCGAACGTACATCTGGGTGTGATCCCGTGGACGACGCCGGTCGAGGTCTTCTGCACCCACGCTTTCCACCTCTACGACTCCGCGGCCGTCCTCATCGGAACGGAGATCGCTTCTGCTGTCCTCGATTCAACTGACGACGTGAACGTGTACGACGAGCTCTTCGATCGACTCGACCTTGTCTCATCCACCGGAGACGAGGCCCGACGAGAACTACTACGCATCAGGAGCGACTACCAGCTACTCGGCCGATGAGGACCGTGCTGCAGGAGCGGCGGTCCGACGTCGAGTGGCAGGAGCTTGCCGCTGGTAATCGATGACAGCGGCACAGTCCTGCCACTCGATGGCACACTGCTCACACTCGCCGATCACACCGGCCGCAGCACTCGACGAGAGTGGCGTCGGTCGCGAACTCGCCCGGCGCGTCGGGAGCCTAGAGCGTGTACTCGACGAGGTCGGCGGCGGCGGTGAACTCGGCCGGCGCATCAAGAGCCTTGACCGTGTACTCGACGAGACTGGCGGCATACTCGGTCATGCTGGCGTCGGTGTGCGCGTCCAGCTCAGACGCGGCACCTGGTGCGGCGGACAAGGCGACAGCGCCGGCAGTGGCCAGCAGCCCGGCGGCGAGACGCCGGATGACAGGTGCACGCATGGAATCCTCCTGAGGACGTTCGGCTGATCCGTCGACGGTCTCACGAGAAGGGTCCAGACCGCCTACAGGTCCTTGGCGGGCCAAGGGGAGTCGGCGGGGCGGAGCGATTCGAAGCCTGGTCCGTTCAGGGCGGTCCACGCCGCGAGGGCACCCATGATCAGGATCGGGTTCTGGAGGTGACCGGCCAGGATCGCGCCGACGACCTCGACCAGTGGGGCCCAGACGGTCTCCATGTCCGCCTCCTCGTGGAGGCGCTCATAGGTCTCGTCAGCAGGCGACAGGTCGCGCGCCAGGAAGATGCGGATCGCCTCGGTCGTCATACCGGGTGAGGTGAAGGTGTCGACCAGGATGCGCCAGTCGGCGGCCTTGGTGCCGGTCTCCTCCCAGAGCTCGCGCTCGCCGCCGAGGCGATACTGCTCGCCCTGTACGTCGAGCAGACCGGCGGGGGGCTCGATCAGCTTGTAGCCGACCGGGTGCCGGTACTGGCGGACCAGCAGCACCCGGTTGCGGTCGTCGAGGGCGATCACGCCGACTGCGCCCGGGTGCACGACGATGTCGCGGACGAACGCTTCGCCGCCCGCAGGCTCGATGGTGTCCCGGCGGACCGAGATGACCCGGCCCGTCGAGTACACCGTCTCCGAGTCCGAAACCGGCCATTGCTCCGGTACGTCGGCCAGTCCGGCGCCGAAGCGCAGTTCGGGGTGGTCCGTCACGCCTTGACCGCTTCGGCCTTGGTCTTGGCCGCAGGCTTCTTCGGAGCGGCCGGCTCCTCAACCGGGAGGCGGGACTCGCGCTGGCGAACCAGAGCGGCCGCGACCAGGCCGGCGAACAGCGGGTGCGGCTTGGTCGGCCGCGAGCGCAGCTCCGGGTGCGCCTGGGTGGCGACGAAGAACGGGTGCTGGGACTTGTCGAGCTCGACGAACTCGACCAGCTCGTGGTCCGGCGACAGACCGCTGAAGACGAGACCGGCGGCCTCGAGCTTGTCGCGGTAGGCGTTGTTGACCTCGTAGCGGTGGCGGTGCCGCTCCTGGATCGTGGCGGCGCCGTACAGGCTGCGGACGATCGAGCCCTCGGCCAGGTTCGCCGGGTAGAGGCCGAGGCGCATCGTGCCGCCCAGGTCCCCGCCACCGGCGACGATGTCCTTCTGCTCCTCCATGGTCGCGATCACGGGCTGCTCGGCGTCCGGGTCGAACTCGGTCGAGTTCGCCTCCGTCAGACCGGCCAGGTCGCGAGCGACCTCGACCACCATGCACTGCAGGCCGAGACACAGCCCGAGGATCGGTACGCGGTTCTCGCGAGCGAACCGGATCGCGCCGATCTTGCCCTCGATGCCACGGACCCCGAACCCACCGGGGATGCAGATCGCGTCGACCTCGCCGAGCAGCTTCGCGGCACCCTCGGGGGTGGCGCACTCGTCGGAGGCGATCCAGCGCAGCACGACCTTGGCGTCGTTGCCGAAACCGCCGGCCCGCAGCGCCTCGGCGACCGACAGGTACGCGTCCGGCAGGTCGACGTACTTGCCGACCAGCGCGACCGTGACCTCGTCCTTCGGGTGGTGCACGACCTTCAGCAGCTCGTCCCAGCGAGTCCAGTCGACATCGCGGAACGGCAGGTTGAGTCGCCGTACGACGAAGGCGTCCAGGCCCTCGGCATGCAGCACCTTCGGGATGTCGTAGATGCTCGGCGCGTCCGCGGCCGCCACGACGGCGTCCACGTCCACGTCGCACATCAGCGAGATCTTGCGCTTGACGCCGTCCGGGATCGGGCGGTCGGCGCGGCAGACGATCGCGTCGGGCTGGATACCGATCGAGCGCAGCGCGGCGACCGAGTGCTGGGTCGGCTTGGTCTTGAGTTCACCGGCGGGAGCCATGTAGGGCACGAGCGAGATGTGCAGGAAGAAGACGTTGTCCCGGCCGACGTCGTGCCGGACCTGACGCGCCGCCTCCAGGAACGGCAGCGACTCGATGTCACCGACCGTGCCGCCGATCTCGTGCAGGACGACATCGACGTCGGGGCCCGCCATCGCGAGCATCCGTTCCTTGATCTCGTTGGTGATGTGCGGGATGACCTGGACGGTGTCGCCCAGGTACTCGCCGCGGCGCTCCTTGGCGATCACGCTGGAGTAGACCTGGCCGGTCGTCACGTTCGCGACCTGCGACAGATCCCGGTCCAGGAACCGTTCGTAGTGGCCGATGTCGAGATCTGTCTCGGCACCGTCGTTGGTGATGAACACCTCGCCGTGCTGGAACGGGTTCATCGTGCCGGGATCCACATTGAGATACGGATCCAGCTTCTGCATGGTCACCCGGATGCCACGCGCCGTCAGCAGACTGCCGAGGCTTGACGCCGTCAGCCCCTTGCCGAGACTGGAGGCCACGCCACCGGTGACGAAAACGTGCTTGGTCTGCTGAGAGTTCGAAACCCTGTCCACGGGCCTTCAGCCTACCTGCTGTCAAGGGGTGGTCGCGACGAGACCCGCGTAGAGGTCGAGCAAATTCTTTGCCGCGCCGTCCTCGTCCGGCCATCTGGCGGCCAATTCACGGCCACGCGTCCGCATAGCGTTCGCCGTACCGGGCTCGGCCAGGATCGCCCGGACCCCGTCGGCGAGCCCGTCTGCATCGCCGGGAAATGCCAGTACGGCGCTGTCGTCGACCAGCTCGGGGATTCCGCCGGTCGCGGTCGCCACCACCGGTACGCCGACCTGCATCGCCTCCTGGACGACCAGCGCCCGCGCCTCCCAGTGCGAGGTCAGCAGGAAGACATCGGCCGCGTTGAGCAGGTTCGCCACGTCGCTGCGGTGGCCCAGCAACCGCACCGGCAGCTGCTCGGCGTCGATCCGCGCCTGCAGGTTGTCCCGCAGCGGACCGTCACCAACCACCACGAACACCGCATCCGGGTTCGACTCGTGCACCCGGGCAGCCACGGAGAGCAGCGTCGGGTAGTCCTTCTGCGGAGCGAGCCGCCCGACGGTCAGGATGAGCGGCTGATCAGTCAGACCGAGCTCAGCCCGGATGTCAGTAGCCGGAACGGTCGCCTGCTGCATCGTGGGCGCGGCAACCGGCGCTAGCCGGGCATCACGCGCTCCGAGGCTCTTGGCGAGCTCCACGAGGTCGCTGGAGGCTCCTAGAGTCAGGTCCGCACCCTTGGCGACCAGACGCTGCCCCAGACGCATCACGAGGCCCTTGGGGCCCGGAGCGATCACTGCGTTGTGCCAGGTGACGACGAGCGGGCGCAGCTTGGACCTGTCACGCAGCGCAGCCATACCGGCGCGATAGCCGTGCGCATGGATCACATCGGAGCCGCGGAGGGCCGGTGCCTGAGCGACGACGGTCGCTGCGCCGAAGTCGAAGTGCTCAGCGGTGCCAGGAGGCGCACAGACAATCACCTCGTGACCAGCTGCGATGAACCGCGGCACCAGGGAGGCGACATGCTGACCGATCCCGCCTCGCGACTCCGCGAGCAGGAGACCAACCTTCATGCCACGACCTTTCGACGAAGCAGCGCACGGGTGTCCGCACGATCCAGCACAACCGCAACTACGGCGTACACGATGACGACGGCCAGACCGGACAGCACCGAGAACAGCACCGCACTGCCCACTCCGGCATCACCGGCCGGCAGAGCGACCGCCCAGCCCGCAGCCCCGGCCAGTACGGCGCCGACGAGCGCAGCGAGCGTGGCACGAGCCAGACCGGCCAAGGCAGCGGCTCCCGCGTCGCGGCGGAGCACCACCACCAGGGTGACAGCTCCGAGGACCATGCCGATCGACATGGCGGCCGCCAGCGCAGGCACTGCGTCCCAGTGCGCAGTGAGGACAACAGCCGATACAGCAACCAGCACCCAGGCAGCTGAGGTCACGATCGCCACCTGCCGACCGGAGTGCCGCGCGTAGAGCACGCGGCCAACATGCATGAGCACAGCGAACCCAATAGCCGCGGGAGCAAAGGCAATCAACCCATTGCCGAGCGAAGTCGCTTGAGCCTCCCGTACGGCGCCATCGTCGTACGCGAAGATCCGCGCGACCGGTACGGCGGTCCCGACGAGCAGTGCCGCACCAGCGCCACCGGCGAGCATCACCGCCCGAGTCGAAGCGGCGGCGTACAGGTCGAACTGCTCCCCTGCCTCGTACGCCGCGGCCAGGCGCGGGAACACCGCCGTCGTGATCGGTACGGCGAGCACTGCGTACGGGAGCAGGTAGACCGCGTTCGCCCAGGTGTAGACGGCGATACTGCCCGCAACACCGCGGTGGTTCGCCAGGTAGGTCGTGACGACGAAGGTGAGCTGCTGAGCGATCAGCACGGCCAGCCCGGCCAGTGCGAGCTTGCGGAGCACCGGACCGACGCCAGGGTCGAGTCGGAGCGTCAGCCGGATCGGTAGCCGCAGTAGCAGCATCGGGATGAGCACAGTGAGCGCAAGCGCCGCCACCCCAGCGGTGGTTCCCCAAGCGAGCAAGGCATTCGCACTGCCCGACGCGCGGTCCGCATCAGGAGCCATCGCCGCGAACACGAAGTAGGTCCCGACAACCACCAGGCTGGACACGAGCGGCGCCCATGCGCCGGCCCCGAAACGCTTGTGGGACTGGAGAACCGCAGTCGCGATCACAGCCAACGCGTAGCCGAACACCTGCGGCACAAAGATCACGAGCATCCGGGTGGCGGTCGCGGCGGACCCAGCACAGTCAGGGCCCGGATCCAGCAACGCGTCGGTGTAGCTCGATGCCAGCGCCCACGACAACAAAGCGAACGGCGCCAGCAACAGGAACGACCACGACAGCAACGCACCGACGATGCGTCCCTGTGCAGCTCGGTCGCCACGAGCCACGGGCCCAGCAAGCACGGGGATCACCGCACCGGCGAGCGCGCCGCCGGCCACGATCTCGAACAAGATGTTCGGTAGCTGATTGGCCGTCGTATAAGCCTCAGCCAAACACCCGGCACCGACAGTCTTCGAGAAGACAAGCCATCGCCCGAACCCCACCACGCGGGCAAGGACGGTGACACCGGCCACCAGTAAGGCGGCCTGCGCAATGCGCGATCTCACCGGGGGCGTCGGCCCCACTGGTCGATCTTGTCCAGCGTCGGGTTGCCTGCGATGACCTTCGTGAAGCTGACCTTCTCGCTGGCCAGGTTCAGTCCGACGACCCCAGCCAGCACAAGCGTCTTGAGCCACCGCGGGAGGGAGGCAGCGAGCGCCGTACCGGTGATGGCGCCCAGGCCGTTGGCTCCGCAGTCGCCGAGCATGGAGCGTTCGCCCAGGTCGGAGGGGGCCGAGGCCACCGCCGCACCGAGGACAGCACCGGCAGGTCCGTTCACCACGGCCAGGGGTGCGTTCACTGCGGCTACTGCCTTCAGTGCGCGGCCGGGGCGGAGGTCGAGCAGGTTGGCCAGGTTCGCCGTACCGGCGATCAGGGCGCCGTCTGCGACCACGCCGACGAGTGCCTTCACACCGGACGACTTGCGCGGCAGGATCGCCGCTGCGGCCAGCCCGGCCGCACCGACGCCGAGAATCTTCACTGCACCGCTCGTCACCTCACCGCGCTTCAACGCAGTCAGGTGCCCCCGGAAACCCTTGGCCTGCGTCGTTCCACGCAGGTCGTCGTACGCGCCGACTGCACCGGACACCGAGCCGGCCAGCAATGCAGCGACCTTCACCTTGCTCGGAGTGGACGGCGCCGCGACCACACCTGCCAGTGCGCCGAGGACCGCGACCGGGCCCTCCAGCAGCGTGACCGTCTCACCGCGGTGGTTGGTCCGCTCGAACGGCTGCCGCTGCTCTTTGGACAGCTTCTCGGCTGCCTTCTCCAGTGCAGCAGTCGCAGCCGCCGCAACGGAGGCGCTCAGAAATCCCATGTCAGTTGTCCTTCGGCATGACGGCGGCCGGCGCGATTCCGTCCTTCGCGTCGAAGGCGCCGTACTGGCCTGCCTTGCCGGTCAGCTGCTCGACCAGCGCGAAGACGACGGTCATCTGCCCGGCGGGCAGATCGGCGACATCCACCGAGGAAACGATCTTGGTGGCGTCGGAGTCACTGCGCAACGCCTTCAGAAGTCCGCCGTCCTTCGCGGTGTCCGGCGTCCCGGCCAAGACCACACCGGCGCTGCCGGTGTCGAGCCCCTCGATGAAGTCCACAGCGTCGGTGTACGTCGAGCTGGCGACGGCCGGGGTGGCCGGCTTGCCTGCGACGACCACGATCAGCGTGGCGCGGTCCTTGATCGTCGCCGGCTTCAGCGAGACCAGCTCCGAGCTGCTCATGCCCTGGAGGATCCTGGTCGCGTCGGTGTCGACCGTGCGGTTCGGCTCCTTGGCCGCGACCCCGCGCGCCAGGATCAGCCCCGCTCGCTCGTACGTCGTGGAGTCCTTCGGGAAGTCGACGTCAGCGGTCGCGAGTTGCGTGATCAACGGCTCGATCAGCTGGCGCTGACCGGGGTCGAACAGCTTGGCGTTCAGCGCGGCCCGGACCGTGACCTGGGCGCCGGACTTCTGCAGCTCGTCGTCCAGCCCGTCGACCACATCGCTGTCGGCGTTCGGCATCACGACGAGGGCAACCTTCACGTTGGTCAGCTTGCCGTTGGCCAGCCCGGCCGTCACCTTGGCCTCGTAGTCCTGGTGGTACTTGTTCAGCGCCTTGAGCTGGGTGATCTCGTCGCGGGCGGCGACCAGGCTGGCGCGGTCGACATTCGCCTGGTTCAGGATGATGTCGCTGCCGGTGCCCTTCAGCGGGCCGGCGCCGAGCACCACACCCGCGCCCAGGGCGAAGAAGATCGCCACGATCGAGACGATGTGGTAGCGAAAGTCGATCACGTGAACAGCTCCCGGATCCAGTAGACGAAGTCGCTCCAGCGCGCCCGCAGGATCGACCAGAGCACTTCGTCGGCGTCGATGGCGACCATCGCCATCCCGAGGGCGAACAGACCGGCCGCGACCAGCGCGACGATCTGGAACGTCGACACGCGGCTGCGATACAGCCGGCCGACGCCTTTCGCATCCACCAGCTTGGCGCCGACACGCAAGCGGGTGATGAAAGTACTGGCCATTCCGGAGCGGCCCTTGTCGAGGAACTCCACCAGCGAGTTGTGGGTGCCGACCGCGACGATCAGCGAGGCACCCTTCGAATCGGCCAGCAGCATCGCGACGTCCTCGCTGGTGCCGGTGGCGGGGAACTCGATCGACTCCACGCCAAGGCGCTCCAGCCGCTCCGATCCCGGCGCCCGGCCGTCGCGGTACGCGTGCACGACCACCTCGGCGCCGCTCTTCAGCGTCTCGTCCTTGACCGAGTCCATGTCGCCGACGATCAGGTCCGGCGCATAGCCGTTCTCGACCAGCGCGTCCGCGCCGCCGTCGACACCGATCAGGACCGGCCGGTACTCGCGGATGTACGACCGCAGTGCGACCAGGTCCTCGCGGTAGTCGTACCCACGAACGACGATCAGCACGTGCTTGCCATCCATCGGCGTATGAATCTCGGGGACACCGACACCGTCGAGCAGCAGATCGCGCTCGCGCCGTAGGTAGTCCAGCGTGTTGGCGGTGAAGGCCTCGAGCTGCGCGGAGAGGCCGGCCCGGGCTTCGTCCATCAGCTCGGCGACCGACTGGCTGTCCTGCGCAACGCCCTTCGCGATGACCTCGTCACCGCGATACAAAGTGCCGTCGTGCAAGCGGACGTGCTCGCCCTCGTGCAGCGCCGAGAACAGCTCGCGGCCAACCCCGTCGACGAGCGGAATCCCCGCCGCGACCAGGATCTCCGGGCCGAGGTTCGGGTAGCGGCCGCTGATCGAATCCGCGACGTTCACCACCGCGGCGACTTTGCAGTCCACCAGCGCCTCGGCACTGACCCGATCCAGATCGACGTGATCGATCACCGCGATCTCGCCCGGCTTCAGCCGTTTCGTGAGATTCTTGGTACGCCGATCGAGCCGGACCACACCGGTGGATCCGGGCAGTTCAGTCGGGCGTGCTCTCCGCAGGCTGGGCAGTTTCATCGCGCTCTCATCCTGCCATGCCAGCAGCCCGGTTCCAGCCCACAACCCCACCGCCCGGCCAATTCATCCTTTGGAACGACCGTTTGACCCGGCGGCCGCCGTACCCGGTGGTGTGTCGCGTCTAGGCCTTCTTCTTCTTTTTGGGTTTGTTGTGACGCTCGGCGGCCAGCGCGAGGAGCTCTTCGGCGTGGGCCTGGGCGGCGTCGGAGTTCTCCATGCCGGCCATCATCCGGGACAGTTCCTTCAAGCGGGCATCGTCATCGAGGGCGACCAGACCGCTGGTGGTGACCGAGCCGTCGTCACTCTTCAGTACGACGGCGTGCCGGTCGGCGAAGGCGGCGACCTGCGGCAGGTGCGTCACGACGATGACCTGGGCCTTCTCGGCCAGCCGGGCCAGCCGCTTGCCGACCTCGACCGCGGCGCGGCCGCCGATCCCGGCGTCGATCTCGTCGAAGACCAGCGTCGGCACCTTGTGCGTGTCGGACAGGATCACCTCGAGCGCCAGCATCACGCGCGAAAGCTCACCACCGGACGCGGACTTCTGCAGCGGCCGCGCCGGGCTGCCCGGGTTTGCCGCGAAGCAGAACTCGACCTCGTCGATACCGAACGGCCCGGCTGAGGTTTCGTGCACCTCGACCGACAGCGTCGCGTGCGGCATCGCCAGGCCGGTCAGCTCCTCCGACACCAGGACGCCGAGCCGCTGCGCCGCATCGAGCCGCGCCTCGCGGATCTGACCGCCGAGGTCGGCCAGCTTGGCGTCGAGCTCGGCCAGCTCACCGGTCAGCAGCTCGACGCGCGAGTCGCTGCCGTCCAGCTCGGCCAGTCGCTCGGCGGACCGCTTGGCCCAGTCGAGCACCTCGTCCACGGTGCTGTCTTCGCCGCCGTACTTGCGAATCAGAGTGTTGAGCAGCGACCGTCGCTCACTCACCACGGACAGCCGCGCCGGGTCGGTGTCCACGTCAGACGCGTACGACGAGAGCTCGCCGGCCAGGTCGGCTGCCAGATACCCGAGCTCGCCAGCCCGGTCCGCAAGCTCGGCCAGCTTGGGGTCGTGCTCGCGTTCCCCATCGAGGAACTGCTTGGCCATCGCCAACAGACCCAGTACGTCGCCCGGCCGCGTCGACTCTAGATCTTCGGAGGCAAGGGCCTCGGCGGCGTTCGTCGCCGCGGTCCGCAGACCATCGGCGTACGCGAGCCTGCCCTCTTCGGACGCCAGCTCAGTGTCCTCACCGGGCAGCGGCTCCGCCTTCGCGACCTCTTCCAGCCCGAACCGCAGCCGGTCCGCCTCAGCCAGCCGGTCACGTTGCCGGGTGGTCAGCTCGGTCAGCTCGGCCTCGATCTCACGATGCCGCTTGTACGACGTCGCGTACTCCTGCAACGGGACCAGAACCGGCTTACCCGCAAAGACATCCAGGGTCTCGCGCTGCCGAACCGGCTGCAGCAGCCGCCACTGATCGGCCTGGCCATGAATCGCCACCAGGTCACCGGAGACCTCGGCCAGCACCGACACCGGCACCGAAGCCCCGCCGAGGAACGCCCGCGAGCGCCCCTCCGACGACAGCTCGCGCGCGATCAGCAGCTCGTCGCCCTCGTCCAGCTCGCCGCCACGGTCCTCGGCCTGCTGCACGATCGACTTCGGCACGTTGGTGGCCCGGCCCTCGACCCGTGCCCGCCGCACCCCATGCCGCACCAGGCCGCTGTCGGCGCGGCCGCCCAGCAGCATGTTCACGCCGGTCACAACCATCGTCTTACCGGCACCGGTCTCACCGGTCACCGCTGTGAACCCGGGGTCGAGGTCCAGTGTCGCGTCCTCGATCACGCCCAGGCCGGTGATGCGGATTTCGGAAAGCATCAGGTCTCCTGTTGACCGTTGGGATTGCGTTTGCGCTCGGCGGCGCCACGCCAGCCGAGCACCGGGAGATCGAACTTGGCGACCAGCCGGTCGGTGAACGGCGCCTTGTGGGCCCGGGCCAGCCGGACCGGGTGCGCTCCGCGCCGGACCACGATCTCAGCACCGGGCGGCACCTCGACCATCCGCCGGCCGTCGCACCACAGCACTCCGCGACCGTTCCAGGACTCGACCAGCTCGATCGACAGCTGCGAGGTCGGCGCCACCACGATCGGCCGGGAGAACAGGGCATGCGCACTGACCGGGACCAGCACGATCGCCTCGACCTCCGGCCAGACAATCGGCCCGCCGGCCGAGAACGCGTACGCCGTGCTGCCGGTGGGCGTCGCGACCACGACCCCGTCACAGCCCCAGCGCGACAGCGGGCGTTCGTCGACCTCGACCAGCACCTCGAGCATCTTCTCGCGGGCGGCCTTCTCGACACTCGCCTCGTTCAGCGCCCAGGTCTCGAAGATCAGCTTGTCCTCGTGGGTGACCTCGACGGCCAGTGTCATCCGCTCCTCGACCGTGTAGCTGCGGTCGACCACGACCTGGACGATCCGCTCCAGGTCGTCGACCTCGGCCTCGGCCAGGAACCCGACATGACCGAGATTCACGCCTAGGACCGGCGTACCGTGCGGGCGCGCCAGCTCGACGCCGCGCAGGATCGAGCCGTCGCCGCCGAGCACGATGATCAGCTCGACATCCAGGGCGGCCTTCTCGGGGTCCTCGGCGATCTCGACCGGGTCGAGTTTGAGGTCATCAGCCTCTTTCGCGAGCAGCCGCACCACCAGACCGGCGTCCGTCAGCAGCCGGTGCACATTCCGAGCGACCTCGACCGCTTCGTCCCGGCCGGTGTGCGCCATCACCAGCACGCGCCGCGGCTCAGCCACTCGTCTGCCTCCTATTGCGGTCCACGTTCGATCGCGTCCTGCAGCATCGTCTCATCCAGCGGCGGCGCCGAACGCCGTATCCACAGGAAGTACTCGACATTTCCGGACGGCCCCGGCAGCGGGCTCGCCGCCACTCCGGCAATTCCCCAGCCCAGAGCATGGGCCTTCTTGGCCACTCCCCGTACGGCGTCCGCGCGTAGCTCGGGGTCCCGGACCACGCCGCCCTTACCGAGCCGCTCCTTGCCGACCTCGAACTGTGGTTTCACCATCAGCATCAGTTCGCCGTCCGGTTTCACCACCCCCAGCAAAGCAGGCAGCACCAACGTCAGGGAGATGAAGCTCAGGTCGCTGACCACGAGATCAACCGGTTCACCACCGATCTGCTCCAGTGTCAGCGTCCGGACGTTGGTCCGATCCATCACCGTGACCCGGTCATCGGTCTGCAACGCCCACACCAACTGCCCGTAGCCGACGTCGACAGCGAACACGCGCTCGGCCTCGTTGCGCAGCAGGATGTCGGTGAAGCCGCCGGTGGAGGCACCGGCGTCCAGCGCGACCCGGCCCTTCACCTGGACCTCGGGGAACGCCTCCAGCGCACCGATCAGCTTGTGCGCACCACGGCTCGCGTACCCCGGGTCGTCGGTCTCGGACGTGTCGACCACGATCGGCGCATCGTTCCCGACGCCGGTCGCCGGTTTCGTGGCGACCGTCCCGGACACCTTGACCTTGCCTGCCGCGATCAGCTCGCTCGCCTGCTCACGCGAGCGCGCCAGACCGCGTCGTACCAGCTCCGCGTCCAGCCGTGACCGCTTGACTCCCTTGGCCACTTACCGGTTGTCGCCCTGGTCGGAGTCCGCCTCGACCAGCGCGGTCTGCAGGCGCTCGTGCAGGTCGGCGTAGACCTCGGCGTGCTCACCGACCGGCTTCTCCCGCAGGTCGTGCAGCCGCCCCATCACCTCTTCGACGAGGGTGTGGCCGGCTTCGCCCTGCGAGCCGGGCTCAGAGTCGTAGTCCGGCTGGGCCCGGCGCTCTTCACCCTGCTCCGGCGTGTAGTCCGGTTCCACGTCAGGGTCGACGTCCGGGGGGAACTGCTCGCCAGGGTGTTCGGTCACGTCAGGCCTTCTTCGCTGCCGTCTTCTTGGCCGGTGCCTTCTTCGCCGGAGCCTTCTTGGCCGGAGCGGCCTTCTTGGCAACGGCCTTCTTCACTGGCGCCACCTTCTTGGCAGGCGCAGCCTTCTTGGCGGGTGCTTTCTTGGCCGGTGCTTTCTTGGCCGGTGCTTTCTTGGCCGGCGCTGGTGCGGCCACGACGGGCTCCGCCACCGGTGCCGCCTGGGCGTCAGCCAGCTCGCTCTCCAGCTGCTGCACCCGGCGGGTCAGCGCTGCGACCTCCTCGGAGCGGACGAACCCGAGCCGCGCCACTGCGCCCTCGACCTCGTTCGTCACGATCGCCTGCAGCAACTGGCGGTTGCTCTTGCTGGTAGCAACGATCTCGTCGGCCAGGTCGCCCACCTTCGTGGTCAGCCCGGACGTCAGTGCATCCGCACCGGTCTGCTGCAGCAACGCCTTGGCTGCTGCCTGGGCCTTCTGCTTGCTGACCTCGGTCAGGCCGTTCGCCAGCTGTACGTAGCCGCGCAGTGCGTCCATCACCATGACTGCCTCCTCGCTTCGTTCCAGCAACGGTAGCGCCTCAGCCCTGCATTACCAGCCAGGGCTGGCCTACCAGTTAGGGATGGCCTCACTTCTCGAGGCCGATCCGATGCAGAGCGGCGTCGACAGCGATCGTGCCGAGCGCAGGGGCGGGCTTCGGCAGCGGACGGCGACTGCTCCGCGTTGCTGACTTCGCAGTCTTCCCAGACGGCTTGGCCGGCTCGTCGGTCGCGGTCCAGACCGCAGACAGGATCGCGCGCAGCCCGTCGTACGGCTCGCCCTCACCCTTGATCGCCACCGCGCCGCTGACTACTTCAGCTGTCCAGCCTGCACAGGTGTGCTTGCGGCCGTCGACAGTCACACCAGGCTGCTTCTGCGCGAGCGCAGACAGGTCAGGTGCGATGTACGTCGGCCGTTCGTTCTTCGGCGCTCTGGCCAGGTCATGCGCGTCGTGGACACCGGTTGCCACCCACAGACTCGCGATTCCCACCGCATGCGCACCGGCGATGTCGGAGTCCAGCCGATCGCCGATCATCAACGGCTTCTTGGCTTTCAGCCGCTCAATACTGGTCTCCAGCAGCGGCGGCGCCGGCTTGCCGGCCACCACCGGGTCCACCTCGACCGCAGCCCGGACGGCCTGCACCAGCGTGCCGTTGCCGGGTGCCATGCCCGCTGCGGTCGGAATAGTCAGGTCAAGGTTGGTTGCGAACCACTTCGCACCCTCATTGATCGCATGCGCACCATCGGCGAGCATCACCCAGTTCACATCCGGGTGAAAGCCCTGTACGACGGCCACCGGGCGCGCGTCGCTGCTGCGCACCGGAGTCAGGTCGTACTCCTCCAGCGCCGCGTAGAGCCCTTCGCCGCCGATGACGAGCACCGGCGAGCCCTTGGGGTACTCACTCGCGATCAGCTTCGCTGCGGCCTGGGCGGACGTCACCACGTCGTCAGCGATCACATCCAGCCCGAACGAAGCCAGGTGCTCGGCCACGATTCTGGCCGGACGGCTGGCGTTATTCGTGATGTAGCCGATCCGCATGCCCTCTTTGGCTGCCTTGCGCAGGTGGTCGGGCGCCTCCGGAACCGGGTCCGGGCCGACGTACACAACGCCATCCAGATCCAGCAGAGCGACGTCGTACCGGCTGGCGAGCGGTTCGTCACACTCGGACAGCGGTGCGGGCGCTTCGCGATGCGTGCTCACAGGGCCTCACCTACGATGCGATTCATGCTGGACTCTCGAGCGGGCTTGCTGCGGCTGGACCCGCTGCGCGCGTGGCGCTTCGTGGCGGGGATGGTGAGTGGCCTGGGCGCGGTCACCTCACCGCCGTACGACGTGCTGGAACCCGCGCTGGTCCGGCGGCTGACTGCGTCTGATCTGCACAACATGGTGAGGCTCATCCTTCCACGCGACCCCAACCTGGGTCCGAGCCGGTACGACGAGCCTGCCGAGCGCCTGGCCGGGTGGCAGCGTGCCGGAGTGGTGATCCAGGACCCGCGGCCCGCGTTGTACGTCTACGAACAGCGCCTGGGCAACGCCGTACTGTGCGGTTTGGTCGGTGCGCTGGCGCTGGATCCACTGCGGCGCGTAGTGCTCCCGCACGAGAACGTAATGCCGCACTGGGTCGATGACCGCCTCGAGCTGATGGAAGCCACGGATGCGGATCTAGAGCCCATCCTGCTCGCGTACGGCGACGGTGGCGCGGCCAGCGACGCGGTCGACGCCGCCCGGGCCGGAGTGCCGTGGGTGGAGGCCGAGACCGAGAACGGCGCCGAACACCGCATCTGGCGGATCGAAGATCCCGCAACGCTCGCAGTGATCGCAGCGGAGGTTGCGAAACACGAGGCGCTGATTGCCGACGGCCACCACCGCTACGCGGCCTACCTGGAACGCAACCGGCGCGAGCCAGCCCGGCACAGCACAGAGGTCGGTCTGGCGATGCTGGTCGACTACAACCGGCATCCGCTCACCCTGGACCCGATCCACCGCGTCGTACCGGGACTTTCGCTCGCCACTGTCGCCGCTCGAACGCCGTCCGGCTGGGAGGTGTTGCCTGGCCGAGTAGAGAACGTAGCCGAGCGCATCTGCGTCACAGATGGCGAAAGCTGGGTGACGGTCCGACCTCTCAACGGTCTGGAGGCGCCGATGGTCTCACTGCTGCACTCCGTGCTCCTGCCTGCCTGGGCAGTGGAGACGGACGACATCGGCTTCCATCACACCCTCGCTGACGCGGTCGCGCTCGCGAGCCCTTCGCAGGCCGCAGTGGAGCTGACAGCTCCGTCCCTGGACCAGGTGCTCCGTTCCGCCTCGCAGGGCATCGTGCTGCCGGAGAAAGCCACGTCGTTCGGCCCGAAACCGCGCGTCGGCCTGCTATTCCGCACGCTCTAGCGCGTCCACCTCAGCGCGGGTCGGTGCTGTTGCCGGACCACTGCGCGTGACGGCGACTGCTGCTGCGATGTTGGCACGGCGTGCTGCCTCCAGCACGTCAGCTCCATGCAGTAGCTCGGCTGCGAATACTCCACAGTGGGCGTCACCGGCACCATTGGTATCCACCACATCGACAACGATGCTCGGCACCACCTCTGCCTTGCCATCGCGCGCCACAACGCACCCGGCGGCGCCTGTGCGCACCACGACCACTGCCCCTGGCGGGAGCTGGCTGGCCAGCGTCCGCGCCGCCTCGATGGGGTCAGGCTGTCCAGTCAGCAACTGCGCCTCGCGGTCGTTACAGCTCAGCACCGCAGTGCGAGCCATCGTCCGCGCCCAGATGTCCGGGGCGATGTCTGCGACCAATGGACCGGGGTCGACGAGCAGTGCACCACCCTGCATCGCCAACACCTGCTCGGCTTTCTCCGGAACCACCAGGCTGTAGCCGGAGACGTATCCGATGTCTGCGGCTGCCAGGTCCGCCAGTGGTTCACCCACAGCGGTCTCGGCTCCGCTGCCAGTAACAAAAGTGCGCTCCCCGGTGTTGTCGAGCAGCACCACGCACACCCCAGTGTCTATGGAGGCGGTGATGGGCTGGGAGATCGTCACACCCTCGGCAGCGAGCTCAGCGCGCACGCGATCACCACGCGTGCCAGCGCCATGCCCGCCGGCGTAGACAACCGTTGCCCCGGCTCGCGCTGCGGCGGCCATCACGTTGAAGCCACCACCGACGTACTCGACCGTGGACAGCGCCAGCACGTCACCACCGACCGGCGGCAGCGCAGGCACCTGCATGACGAGGTCGATGACGACCTGTCCGGTGTGAACCAGTCGCCCGCTCACTCGGCCACCTCCAGCGGTACGCCGGGGACCGGTCGCGCGCCACCGAGTGCGGCGTACAAGCCGGCTCCGACGACGAAGGTGATCACCCACGCCAACCCGTTCTCCCCAAACCAGGTGTCCGCCAATGGTCCGGTGAACCATGGGTCCGCTGCGGGCCCGAGCGTCGCAAACAGGTAGCCGACCACAATGGCCAGCGCCCAGGCCCCAAACGCCCGCCAGGCAACACCTCCGCGGTACCAGTAGGCGCTCGTACGGCGGGTGTCCAGCAGAGCGTCCGGGTCATAGTGATGGCGGCGGAGCATGTCGACCGCGAACACTCCGACCCACGCAGTGATCGGTACGGCCAGTGCGCTGATGAACGCGATGAACGGCCCGTAGAACCCGTCCGCGATCAGCAGGAAGTAGATCGCCCCGGCGAACGTGACGGTCACGTCGACGACCACCGCGTACACCCGCCGGACCTTGACGCCAAGCGTCAGCGTGGTGAGTCCGGCCGAGTAGACCGACAGGTGGTTGGACAGCAGCAGTCCACCGAACGCAGCGATCAGGTAGGGAACCGCCATCCAGGTCGGCAGCATCGCGCGGATCACAGCGACCGGATCACCCGCATCAGCCAGCGTGGGATCACCTGCAGCGAGCAGGCTGCCCAGTGAGATCAGCAGCACCAGCGGAATGCCCGCACCGGCCGCAGCGGACAGCACCAGCGAGCCAGCTCGCACAGTCGGCGCCTGATAGCGGGACATGTCGGCCGATGCATTCGCCCAGCCGATTCCAGTCCCTGCTGCGATCACACCGACGCCAGCGATGAGTACGCCGACCGGAGCGGGCGAGGCTGCACCAACAGCCGACCAGTCGATAGTCGCCACCAGGAACGCACCGACTACGAGGTTGAGAGCGCCGAACACCCAGGTCGCCCACCGCTGCACCGCGACAAGGAACGCGTGGCCGAGTCCGGCGACCAGCACGGTCAGTAGCTCAAACACGGCGATTGCGATGACCGTGAGTACCGGATGGTCCTTGGCCGCCGGACTGGTGCCGAACAGGATCGTGGCGAGCGAGAGCAGCGCGAACGCGGCAGTCGTCGTGTTCACGGTTTCCCAGCCCAGCCTGGACAGCAGCGAGACCAGAGTCGGGCCGATGTTGCCGCGGGCACCGAATGTCGCGCGCGACAGCGTCAGTCCGGGCGCACCACCGCGGCGACCGGCTATGGAGATCGCACCGACGATCGCAAACGAGCCAACCGCCCCGACGACCGCTGCGATGACGGCCTGCCAGACCGTCATCCCCATCGCGACCAGCGTCGCACCGAGCGGCAGTCCGAGGATGGAGATGTTCGCAGCGAACCAGACCCAGAAGAGTTGACCGGGCCGGCCGTCGCGCTCGGCGACCGGTACCGGCTCGATACCCCGATTCTCTAGCGTGGACTCGCTTTTCAGGGCGACGGCTGTGTCAGATGTGTCGGTGGCCATGCTGGCCTCCTTCAGTAGCGCGCAGTGCGAGCAGACCGTCGGCAGTCGCATCGAGGTCAAGACGATTGACGCGCCGGACCTGGTCGAGCAGATCGCTCGGCAGCCCGGACACGCCATGGTGTGCACCCAGTACGGCGCCACAGATCGCAGCGATCGTGTCGGTGTCCCCACCGAGTGATGCGGCCGCGGTGAGCGCAGCCCGGACGTCCGTCCCGAGCACCTCGATCAAGGCGAACGCCGCAATGACGGACTCGTTCGCAGCAACCGACGTACCGACAACTTCGTCGATGGCCGGGACCAGCTCGTCAGGTGTCAGCCCACGGGCCCATCCGCGCACCCAGCGCAGTCGCTCTGCGATGCGGCCGCCCGCAACCCAATGCCCCCGCTGGCCACCTGCTTGTGCCGCGTCCTCCGCAGCGGCCACAGCAGTGGGCAGGTCTGCTCCGCCGACACCAGCCGACACAGCGGCCGCCACCGCAGCCGCAGCACCAATACCCAGTCCGGTGTTGTGCGTCACCACGCAGGACTCGAGTACGGCGTCGAGCAGGCCGTCGCCGGCGTAGGCGATGCCGACTGGCGCTACGCGCATGGCCGCGCCATTCGTCGTACCGTCTCGGCCGGTCTGCTCAGCGGGCTCCCCCGCGGCCAGACGGTCCAGGGCGCGTTTGGTGGAGGGGCCGAGCAGGTCCAGCGAGCCTCGGCGGATCATGTCCTGTTCCCAGGCCTGCAGGGCTCCGGCGAACGCATGCGGATCCACACGGCCGTTGCCAGCCACCAGCAGGTCAGCAAGTAGGAGCGCTTGCTCGGTGTCGTCGGTGATCGTCCCAGCCGGCATGTTCGGTGCGATCGGCTGGTCCGGCGCCCCGGGCAGGAGCCGATCGACAACGCCATACCGGAGTGCGATGTTGGCACGGGACAGCGACTGGGCGGGCATCCCCAGCGCGTCCCCGATCGCCAGTCCGTACAGGGCGCCCAGCGCCCGGTCCCGGGTGCTCATCGGCCCGCCGGGAAGCTCAGGTGGAACCGGAACCGCTGTGGATCCAGCAGACTCACCACGTGCTCAACCAGGGCACCGTCCTGGTCGAGAGTGACCCGAACCGCCCGCAGGAACAGCTCACCGGGTGTGCGGTCGAGCAGCGCGGCGTCAACAACGTCCAGCGGCTCAACCGAGATCCACTGCTCACCGCCACTCCCGACCCGGCCAACTGATCGCAGGGTGGCGGTGATCGAGCCGTCGACCAGCCCTGTGCTGGGTAGATCGACCAGTGCGCCGACAGCCGGCAGCGCGGAGACCTCGATCGACACCGGGTGACCATCCGAACGACGCAACCGCCGTACAGTCACTACAGCGCCGTACTGCTCCTCAATCGCCGGATCGCCACCGCTGACGATGCCCAGCAGTTCAGTGCCGACATCAGCGCCGCCCTCAGCCAGTGCACGGGCCCAGCCGACCTGCTGGTCAAGCGGCTTCCCGTCGAACGTCACGAACGACCCGACGCCGGACTCGGTAGCGATCAACTCCCGCCGCTGCAGCTCCGCCAGCGCGCTCCGGACCGTGCCGCGGGAGACCTGGTAGCGGGTCGCGAGCTGGTTCTCCCCCGGCAACCGCTCACCATGCGCCAGCCGGCCCGCCCGGATGTCGGTGGCGAGCTCGGTGACCAGTTGGGATCGCTTCGAGCGACCTACCTGTTCAGACATGTATATACATGTATAACCGGCAGATCAGGTTGTCAAGAGCGGTGGTACAGCCCCAGGAACTCCTCCCGCAGCGGCTTCCGGGCCGCTCGATGCCTCTCAACCAGCCGGCCGAGCGTGAACGCCAGCTCCGGCTCGGCGGTCGCCACGAGTCCGGTCAGCGCATCAGCCGCGGCGCACTGATCCTGGTGCTGCCCAAGCAGCTCCTGGTACTTGGCCGCCTGGACGGCAGTTGCCTTGGCCTCATCGCCAAGCACAGTCGCGCAGGTGTCAGCGGCGTACCGCATCCGCTTCGCCAGCAACCGCACCTCATGCCAGTCGTCGTCCTGCGTCCACGGCTGCAGCTTGTCCGCCTCCCCAGCAAACACCCGTACGGCGCTGTCCAGCAGGTCGGGCAGCACCTCGCCACAGGGCTTGGCGGCCTTCCGCTTGAGCCCCGGCGCCGCGGCTGCCGTCTCCAGCGCGCGGATGAGGGAGGTGGTGCGCTCACTGGCCACCACCTCGGCCGACCGCGCCGCAGCCAGCTCCAGCCCGGCGGTCAGGGTCTGCACGATCTGCTCGACGTGTTCCGGTCTGTCTTCGCTGTTCGCGGTCTCTTTGACCAGATCCGCGATCACTTCGAGATCCCGCGCCTCGCCACAGGCGTTCGCCAGCGCCGAGAGTTCGCTCCGGAGGTCTGCGGGCCACTCCCCCGCCAGGAAGCCCTTGAAGAGCTTCAGGTTGCTGCGCAGACGCCGGCAAGAGACGCGTACCTGGTGAATGGCGTCGTCCTCGCCCTTCTCCACCATCAGCACTGCGCGCCGGAGCCTTCGGGCTCCCTTGGCGAGTGCGTTCCCGACCAGCACCTCAACGGGCGTCTCCGCCTCCAGCAGCCTCACGCTTGCACCCATCGCACCATTCTCCCGGGCTTGCCGAACGCGGGATCAGTTTCACGCGAGTCGTCTCGGCCCATGAAAAAGCCGCCGGGGTTTGCCCGGCGGCTTCGTCAGTACAGCTTCGTTCTACTGCTCGGATTTCTCCGGCTTGTCCTCGGCGACAACCTCGGTGACGACCTCGTCCTGCTCGTCGTCATCGTCGTCATCGTCGTCGTCATCTTCGTCCAGGTCGCCGAAGTCGTCCTCGTTGTCGACCTCGTCGACCTCCAGGACCGTCTCGGTCTCGGCCGGCTTGCCGTTCTCTGTGCGGTCAGCGTCCTCGAGGTCCTCGTCGAGGTCGGTGAACTCGAGGCCTTCGAGCTCGGCAGCCCGCTCAGCAGCTCCGGTGGAACCGTCAGCGTCGGCACCAGCAGCGCGGTGGAACCACACGAGGGCTTCCTCGGTACGGTTGGAGGCCGCCAGCGCGTCGGCGTACGCGTAACGCAGTCGCGGCAACCAGTCCGCCCGGGTGCGCTTGGTCAGCTCCGGCACCTCGAGGATCTGGATCGCGGCAGCCGTCTGGCCCAGGTCACGCCGCGCGCCGGCCGTCACGATCAACAGCTCGATCTTCGTCGGCTCAGACAGGTCCCACACGTGCTTGTCCTCGGCCAGCGCCAGCGCCTTCTCCGGCCGCCCGAGCGCACGCTCGCAGTCAGCCATCATGGCCAGGACTTCATGGTTCCCTGTCATCCGCCGTACGGCGCGGAACTCGGTCAGCGCCTCCGCGTAGTGCTCAGCCAGGTACGCCGTGATGGCCACAGCCTCGCGGACACCGCCCAGACGGGCAGCGAGCCGACGAGCCGTCTTAGCGTGCAGGTACGCAAGCTCCGGGTCGTCGTCCAGGATCTGACCGGACGCCACCAGGTGCTGGGCGACCAGGTCGGCCAGGCTGCGCGGCAATGAGCGCAGCTCGGCCTTCACACCGCGATCCAGCTCCGCCCCAGTGATCCCCTCAGGAATTACCGGGTCGTCGCGACGCGGACCGACCTTCTCTTCGTCATCCCGACGCGGTCCACCGCGCCGGTCGTCACGTCCACCGCGATCGTCGCGCTTGAAGGCGCCACGCTCACCGCGCGCCGGCCCTGCACTGCGAGCCGGACCGCGAGCGCCTCCACGGTCATCCCGCGACGGCGCCGAGCGCTGATCGCGCCGGCCCTCGCCACGGTCGTCCCGGCGGAAGCCACCGGTCGAGGGGGCACGGTCATCCCGCGCCGGACGGGCCGCACCGCGGTCGTCACGCGCCGGGCCACGGTCGTCGCGAGCGGGTCGCGCGTCCCGGTTGTAGCCGCCACCAGAACGGTCATCACGGTTGTAACTGCTGCCACCAGCGGGACGGCTGTAGCCACCGCTGGAGCGGTCGTCACGGTTGTAGCCGCCACCGGCAGGACGGCTGCCGCCGCCGCTGGAACGGTCGTCACGGTTGTAGCCGCCGCTGGTGGGACGGCTGCCGCCGCCGCTGGAGCGGTCGTCGCGGTTGTATCCACCGCGGTCGTCGCGCGCCGGACGCTCGCTACGGGCTGCACCACGGTCATCGCGAGCAGGTCGCGTGTCCCGGTTGTAGCCACCTCGGTCATCACGCGCCGGCCGGTCATCACGGTTGTAACCGCCACCACCAGCAGGACGGCTGTAACCACCGCGGTCGCCGCCACCGGAACGGTCGTCGCGGTTGTAACCACCGCGGTCGCCACCGGAAGAGCGGTTGTCACCAGTAGTACGGTTGTCACGGTTGTAGCCGCCGCGCTCGCCGCCACTGGAACGGTCGTCGCGGTTATAACCACCGCGGTCGCCACCAGTCGAACGGTCGTCGCGACGGTAACCGCCCGAACGGCTGTCTCCGCCGGAACGGCTGTCTCCACCGGAGCGGTTGTCACCACCGCGGTCGTCACGGCCGGCCAGTTGGCCACCGAACGGATCACGGCGACCCTTGTCGTCACCACGGGAGCCGGCGAATCCACGCCTGTTCTCGGTACGCGGCTCGTCACGATCGCCACCACTGCGCGGTGCGCTCCGCGGAGCGCCTGTCCGCGGGCTGTCGCCACGGTTCGACGGGCCCCGGTAACCACCGGAACTCCGCTGTCCACCGCCGCCGGCGCCACCAGAACCACCAGAGCCGCCACCGGACCGGTTGCCGCTGTACCCCGAGCCACCGCTCGAGCTACCGCCACCAGAACGGTTGCCGCTGTAGCCGCCACCGGATCCGCCGCTCGAACCGCCACTGGATCCAGAGCGCCCACCGAAGCTCGAGCCACCACCAGGACCGGACCGCTGACCGCCGGAACTGTCACCGGATTCGGAACGTCCCCCACCGCTGCTACGACCGGAACGACCGCTGCCCCCGGAGGAACCGCGACGGTCCCCCGAGCCGGATCGGGGATTGCGAGGTGGCGTAGCCACAGTGACTCCTTCGATGCTAAGTGCGGGGTAACCGCACTAATCTAGCGCCCCGTGCCCCTCAGACCCTCATCGAGAGGTCCGGAGCCCACCTGGCGAGCATCGCTCGAGAGGTTCGGTGCAGCGAAAAAAAGGCCAGACAAATGTTAAGGGCCACCCCAGTGGGGTGGCCCTTAACAGTGTGAATGTCCGGCGGCGTCCTACTCTCCCACGACCTCCCGGTCGCAGTACCATCGGCGCTGAAGGGCTTAACTTCCAGGTTCGG
>NZ_SMKX01000078.1 GCF_004349055.1 Kribbella antibiotica | reverse complement strand
GAGTTGCTGGGGGTGGACTCGCGGGTGATTCCGGCGCATGAAGCCAAGCGTGGGGTGGTGCATCAGAACGTGGGGGTGTTCTACGCGGTGCGGGTTACTGGTGGGGTGATTCGGCCGGAGGCTAATGGGGAGACGGCGGAGGCTGTGTGGACGCCGGTTGAGGAGGTCTCGGGGCTGGACCGGTCGGCGGTGGTTGATGTGGGGGTTGGGTTGGTGACGCAGCGGCCGGCTAGTGGGCATCTGGGGCCGGTGGTGGTTGGTGGGTTGGTTCGACACTGAGGCGATTCTTCAACGCAGCAAGGTGTTCGAGGGTCAGGCCGGCCGCGAGCAGGTAGGCGGGCACGTCCAGGTCAGCCAGGATGGCGCGCATGGTGGATGCCTGGGGTTGGTCGTGTTCCCACTCGGCGGGGGCGGTGACGTAGTCCTGAACTATGACCTCAGTCGGTACGCCGATGGCTGCGAGCGTGAGGGCGATTACCAAGCCGGTGCGGTCGCGGCCGGCGTGGCAGGCGACGAGGACTGGGCCTGGTGGAGCTTCGGCGATCGCGGCGATGGCTCGGGCGAAGCGGTGGGGGTAGTTGTTAACCAGGGCCTGGTACTGGATCAGCAGGTCATCGCTACCGATCGCCGGGTCGGCGGGATCGTTCAGGGGGATGTTGAGCCAGCGGGGGTCCGCTCGGTACGGGGACGGGAAGGTCTCGATCTCCCAGACGTCTCGGACATCGACGATGCGGGTGATCCCGTAGGCGTCCAGTGCGGCTAGGCCTGCAGCGGTGAGCTGGTCGAGGTTGTCGCTGCGGACGAGACCGCCCAGGTCTCGGGTGTTGCGGCAGTTGGGCCAGCTGAGGGGCGTCGGCATGGAGTCGATCATGCCCCGGTGCGCATGGCACCGGGGCATCAAACCTCAGGCAGCAGCAGTCGCTTCCACCAGCTCTTCGGCGGTCGGCTGGAGTTGCGGACTGGCCAGAGTCAAGAACACGTTGGCCACGGAGAAGAGCGCAGCCACCAGGAGTCCCCGAGAGAAGCCGGATTCCAACGCGTGCTGCTGAGTGGCACCGTGGGCTAGCTCGGCGGTGGCGTGGCTGACCGAGAGCGTGGTGACTACGGCCAGGCCCAGTGCGCCGCCTACTTGGTACATGGCGTTGACGACACCAGAGGCCGCGCCAGCCTCAGCAGGGCGCACCTCGGAGACGGCAGTGATCTGGCCGGGGACTCCGACGCCGAGGATGCCGAAGCCGAACAGGATGAGGCCAGGCAGGAGCTGTGTGGCGTAGCTGCCGGTCGCATCGGCCTGGGAGAGCCAGAGGAGTGCAGCGGCGCTCAGTACGGCGCCGCCGAGCTGGACTGTCCGAGTGCCGACTCGCTGCACCAGTTGGGATGCCAGTACGGCGCCAACGATCGCCGCACCACCCATGGGCAAGAAGTGGAGGCCCGCTTCGAGTGCGCTGTCGCCACGGACCTGCTGCAGGTAAATGGCTGTCAGGAAGAACATGGAGAGAAACGCTGCGCCGTTGAGTGACAGCGATGCGCCGGACACACTCAGCGCCCGGGAGCGGAAGAGGCGCAGCGGGACGAGCGGAGCGGCCGACCGCCGTTCGACGAAGACGAAGGCGACCATGAGCGCCACTCCGGCTGCCAGTACGCCGATGACCTCGCCGGAACCCCATCCACGCGGCTCGGAGCGCACAACGCCGTACACGATGGCCATGAGGCCCGCCGTACCGAGTAGTGCGCCCGGGATGTCGAATGTGCGTGCGCCTGTGTGATGCCGGACGTCGGGAACGAAGACGGGGATCAGTGCGACCAGTGCGATGACGATGGGCACATTGACGAAGAAGACCCATTGCCAGCTGAGTGAATCGACCAGTACGCCGCCTGCGACCACTCCGAGCGTGCCGCCGAGACCCGCCAGGCCGCCCCAGACACCCATGGCGATGTTGCGTTCGCGGCCGTGCGCAAACGTCATGGTGAGGATCGCCAGCGCAGCAGGTGAAAGCAGTGCGCCCCCAAGACCCTGTACGGCGCGGGCGCCGATCAGGAACTCGGGTGAGCTGGCGAGGCCGGCCACGAGCGAGGTGACGCCGAAGAGGAGTAGTCCGCCGACGAATACCCGGCGCGCGCCGAGCAGGTCGGACATCCGGCCGCCGAGGAGAAGGAAGCCGCCGAAGAGCAGCGTGTAGGCGTTGATCACCCACTGCAGGGAGTCGGCCGAGAAGTTCAGGTCCGTCTGGATGTCGGGCAGGGCGACGTTCACGATCGTCACGTCGAGCACCACGATGAATTGGGCGAGAGCCAGTACCGCCAGGGTGGCCCAGGGACTGCGTCGCATTCCGACCTCACTAAGTCTACGTCGTATGTATACGCTGTATGCGTACAAGGTAGACGCTAGGTCTACGGTGTAAACTTGTCAACGTGACCGCGAAAGAACCGCCCCGCCGCCTGGATCCGCAGAGGGTCATCGACAGCGCGCTGACCCTCGCTGACGAGGAGGGCACCGCCGCCGTCACGCTGCGGCGGCTGGCTCAGCTGCACGGCGTCACACCGATGGCGCTCTACCGGCACTTCAAGGACAAGGACGACCTGCTGGCCGCCCTCGGCGACCGCCTGCTGTCGAGCGTCGCGCTACCGGAGCCCAGCAACGAGCCATGGGACCAGCAACTGCACGCCGTACTGACGGCATTCGTGACCGCACTGCGCACGCACCCGCGGCTGGCCGACCTGACGCTGCTCAGAATGCTGGTCTCCGAAGACGGACTCCAGATCTCCGAGCGACTCATGGAGATACTCACCGAAGGTGGCTTCGAGGTCGACGACGCGGCAGAGGTCGGGCGGCAGTCGATCTGCTCGCTGATCACCCTGGTGACCACTGACCCGCTGACCCGCGAGGACCACGACCCGGTCAAGCGCGAAGATTCACTGCGACAGAAGCGGGCAGTGCTCTCCGCATTGCCGCCCCGCAAGTACCCGTTGGTCACCGCCGCTGCCGACACCCTGGTGTGCCACAACTCGAGCACCCGGTACTACGAACTGGGGATCGACCTGGTTGTCGCCGGCATCTGCGGCGTCCTGAACAAGTAGCAGCCTGAACAAGGAGTAGAAGCTTGCCCCTCAGCGTCCTGACCTACCTGGAGATGCACAGCCCAGCTGAGCTCATACCGGCGAAAGAGCAGCCAGTAGAGATCAGAGCGGTCGAGGAGGTGTCTCCGGAGTTCGCCCGCTACTTCTACACCGCAGTCGGCGGCCACTGGCACTGGTTCGGCAAGCTCGGCTGGAACTGGGACCAGTGGGTGGAGTGGCTGAGCAGACCCGGTTTCGAGACCTATGTGCCGTGGGTGGGCGGAGTGCCCGCCGGGTACATCGCGCTGCGCGGAGTGGGCAGTGAAGTAGAGATCGAGAACTTCGGACTACTCAAGGGGTTCATCGGCCGCGGGCTCGGCGGCCACCTGCTCACCGCCGGCATCCGGCAGGCGTGGACGCTGGACCAGCGCCACGAAGACGTCGCACCGATCACTCGCGTCTGGGTGAACACGAACACGCTGGACGGTCCAGCCGCGCTGGCGAACTACCAGGCGCGCGGACTGACGCCGTACAAGACTCTGGAAGAAGAGCGTCCGGATGCCGACCGTACGGCGCCTGGGCCGTGGCCGGGCTGGGATGGACCGCCCGGCGTGGTGCGTGAGGTACCGGCGGGCTGACGGCGTTACGCTCGCCAACGGAGTCATACCAATTCAGGTGGAGGTATACCGATGGCGGGGAAGTTCGAGCTCTACAAGGACAAGTCCGGCGAGTTCCGGTTCCGGCTGAAGGCCGGCAACGGCGAGGTGATCGCGACCAGCAGCGAGAGCTACGGCACCAAGGCCGCCGCGCTGAACGGGATCGAGTCGATCAAGAAGAACGCGGCCGACGCGAACCTCGACGATCAGACCGACTGAAACACCAGCAGCACAAGGGGGTTCTCCACAGGCTGTGGAGAACCCCCTTCCTGTTGAGGAGCTTTAGAGGCCGACCTCATGGATGACCGCCCGGACCTCGACCCCGAGTCCCTCGATCCCCGCATCCGGGATCAGCGCGGCCAACTCCTGCGCCCGCTCCAGCGAGGCGACGTCGACGAGGTAGTAGCCGGCCAGGTACTCCTTGGCCTCCAGGAACGGCCCGTCTGTCACCGCCGGTACGCCGTCGCGGACCTTCACGACCGACGTCTTGGCCTGCTCGGCCAGTGCGACCGTGCTGTGGAACTCGCCGGACTCCTGGGTGACCGCCATGAACTTCTCGTGCCCGGCGAAGATGGCCTGCTGCTCGGCTTCGGTCAGCGCGGACAGCACGTCGTTGTTGATGTTCAGGACGAGTAGGTACTTCACGGTGTCTCCTTCAGCTGCAGGCCCGGCCGGGCCCTCTCAATGATGAGTACGGAGCCGATCGCGCCACTTTGACATCGCGATAGCGTCACCCCATGGCTGACCTGAGTCTCACAGATGTCCAGGCCGCCGCCGAGCGCATTGCCGGCGTCGCGCACCGTACGCCGGTCCTCACGTCCCGGACCCTGGATGAGCGGGTCGGGGCGCAGGTGTTCCTGAAGGCGGAGAACTTCCAGCGGATCGGGGCGTTCAAGTTCCGCGGCGCGTACAACGCGATCAGCCAGCTCTCTCAGGAGGAACTGCAGAGAGGTGTCGTCGCATACTCGTCCGGGAATCACGCACAGGCAGTAGCGCTGGCCGGTCGGCTCGCAGGCACCAAGGTGACCAACCTGATGCCGTCCGACGCACCGCCGACCAAAGTCGCCGCAACCAAGGGGTACGGCGCCGAGGTCGTCCACTTCGACCGCTACACGCAGGACCGGGCCGCACTGGCGGCAGAACTGGTGAACGAGCGCGGGATGACTCTAATCCCGCCGTACGACCACTACGACGTGATGGCCGGGCAGGGCACGGTGGCGCTGGAGCTGATCGAGGAGGTCGGCCAGCTCGGCGCACTGCTGGTCCCGGTCGGCGGCGGCGGACTGATGGCCGGCTGCGCGACCGCGGCGACCGCGCTGTCGCCGGGGATCCGGATGATCGGCGTCGAGCCGGCCGCGGGCGACGACCACGCCCGGTCGCTGGCAGCCGGTGAGCGGGTGACGATCGACGTACCGCGGACGATTGCCGACGGCCAGGCGGTCGCGGCCCCGGGTGAGCTGACCTTCGCGATCAACCGCCGGTTGGTGGAGGCGTTCGAGCTGGTCACCGACGACGAGATCCTGGCCGCGATGACGTTCGCGTTCGAGCGGCTGAAGATCGTCCTCGAGCCGAGCGGCGCCAGCGCGCTGGCCGCACTGCTAGCCGGACGGATCCAGGGGCTTCCCGAGCGCGTCGGAGTGGTGCTGAGCGGCGGGAACGTCGGCCTCGAGCGCTTCCAAGACCTGCTCGCAAAAGGCTGAATCCGCAGGGAACTGAGGCGGCCCTGAGCACGCACTGTGCCCGTTGTCACAGAGAGCCACGATCAACTGTGACCCAGGTCACTCCGAAGCCCTCATCTGCTGCCTCCGGCACGCTCAGACGCACCCAGGACACCTGGTGTTCACCAGGACTCCCTGACCCGTCAGAGAGGCCCTGAGGGCCTTTTGGGAGGGTCTCTGTCGATTCGAGGGTTTGCGTCGTGATCATTCTGTTATACAGTCGTCGGCGGTTCGGTAAATAACACGAACTGCACGGATGTCACGCCGAGCTCTGCCAGGCATCCTTGCTCCCCTCGAACAACCATGGCAGAGGTGGGGGACCCAGGAGATTGGGGTTCGACTGTGAGTGGTCGAATCCCTGGGGTGAAGTCCGCGGGAGCGGACCGGGCAAGTTTTCCAGCCCGAACCCGACAGCTAACTCCGTAGGCGTCGGGAGACAACCATGCCCGTCACTGCCCGACGGACGTCGCTTTCGCGCGGCGTCAGCCATACCGAGTCCGCCGCCAATCGGACTTTCGCAAAGCACCGCAGGCCCTCGAAGTCCGCCGTACCGCGCGCTGCAGCAGCCGTCGTTTCTGTCGGCCTCGCCGTCAGCGGTGGTGCCCTGGTCACCATTGCCGCCGCTCCGACCACCGCGTCGGCCGCAGCGCTGAGCCCGGCTCAGGCCCGTGGCCACCAGACGATCAAGAGCCGCCCGCTGCTCCGCAAGGGTGACTCCGGTCCGACCGTGAAGTTCGTCCAGCGCGCCCTGCGCCTCGGCCCGGACGGTTACTACGGCAACACCACCGTCGTTGCGCTGAAGAAGTTCCAGCTCTCCTGGGGCATCAAGGTCAGCGGCACCACCGACCACGCGACCTGGGGTCGCCTCACCTGGGCCGCCAAGCACAAGGTGCTTTACGGCAACAAGGGTGGCGTCAAGGCCGACCTGTTCCGCGCCAAGGTGCTCAAGGAAGCCGCGAAGCTCAAGGGCACGCCGTACCGCTACGGCGGCACGACCACCCGTGGCTTCGACTGCTCCGGTTACACCGGCTACGTCTACAGCAAGTCCGGCAAGAAGATGCCGCGCACCTCGCGTCAGCAGTACGCCGCGACCACGCACATCAGCGCCAAGGCCGCGAAGCCGGGCGACCTGATCTTCTTCAAGAACGGTGGCGGCAGCGTCTACCACGTCGGCATCTACGCCGGTAAGGGCCTTCTGTGGCACTCCTCGAAGCCGGGGACGCCGATCCAGAAGGGCAAGATCTGGACCAAGAGCGTGGCCTTCGGGCGCGTCTGACCTGATAGCTAGGTCCTCCCCCGTCAGCGCGCCAACCCCCCAGGTGCGCTGACCCCGAGACCGGCCGCGGAATCGTCGATCCCCACCCCTCCGACGATTCCCGGCCGGCTCTCTTTATGTGCGCCGCTCTGTTCTGCTTCAGTCGTCGGTGAGCAGGCCGGCCTCGTAGGCGATGATCGCGGCCTGTACCCGGTTGGTGGCGTCCAGCTTCACCAACGTCCGGGAGACGTGCGCCTTCACGGTCGCCTCGCTCATGAACAGCTTCTTGCCGATATCGGCGTTCGGCAGCCCGCTGCCGACCTCGACCAGTACCTCACGCTCGCGCTCGGTGAGCTTGCTGATCCGCGCCTGCCCGACCCGGCGCCGATCGGCGCGCGAATCCTTGGCGTAGTGCCCGATCAACCGCCGTGTCACCGCCGGCGACAGCATGGCGTCCCCAGCCGCGACCACCTTGATCGCCTGCACCAGCTCGCGCGGCGGGGTGTCCTTCAGCAGGAACCCGCTCGCCCCTGCCTGCAGTGCCCGGAACACATAGTCGTCCAGATCGAACGTCGTCAGTACGACGACCTTCGGCGGATCCGGCAGAGCCTGTACGGCGCGTGTCGCGGCGAGCCCGTCGAGCCGCGGCATCCGGATGTCCATCAGTACGACGTCCGGCCGGTGCCGGGTCACCATCGCGGCGGCGTCCGCGCCGTCCTCGGCCTCGGCGACCACCTCGAGCTCCTCGTCGGACTCGAGGATCATCTTCAACCCGGCGCGGACCAGCGCTTCGTCATCCACGATCAGCAGCCGTGTCATCGTTCTCCCTCATCGACTGTCACTGATGCGACAGTCTCGCTCTCCCGGCCGATCGGCCACGGCAACCAGCCCTCGACCCGCCAGCCGCCGGCCGGCGTGGGGCCGGTCGTGAGCCGCCCACCAACCAGTACGACGCGCTCGCGCAGACCGACCAATCCCGCACCGGCGCCTGGGAGCAGTGAATCAGCAGCGACCGGACGGATGTTCGTCACCCTCACCGTCACGCCCTCGCCCCGCCCACCGGTGACCAGCACCTCGGTCGACGCACCCCGCGCATGCTTGTGCACATTCGTCAGCGACTCCTGGACGATCCGGTAGATCGTCCGCCCGATCGCCAGCGGCACGCCGTCTGCCACGGTGATCTCGCTGCTCACGGTCACCCCGGCCGCGCGTGATTCGGCGACCAGCCGCTCAAGATCCGCCGCCTGTGGAACGGGCGCCAGGTCGGCCCCGGCCACGCTCACGTCAGTCCGCAGTACGCCGAGGACTTCGCGCAGATCCTCCATCGCCTGCCGGGCCGTCTCGCGGATCAGCCGGGCCGAACCCTCGACCTTCTCCGGACCGACCGACGGGTTCACCTCCAACCCACCGGCGTGCAGCGCGATCAGCGACACCTTGTGGGCAAGGACATCGTGCATCTCCTGGGCAATCCGCGCCCGCTCACCGAGGCGGGCCTGCTCGGCCCGCAGCTCACGCTCGGCCTCGGCCCGCTCAGCCCGGTCCTGCCAGGACGCCACCAGATCCCGGCGCGCTCCGACGAAGGCACCGATGGCGACCCAGGTCCCGATCAGGAACGGCCCGGTGAACACCGACACCCAGAACGCTTCGTCGAACAGACCGCTGTTGAGGACCAGAGCGACGTACCCGAGGAAGGTCAGGACCACGAGGACCAGGTCACGGCGACGGATCGCCAGCGTCAGCAGGGCCAAGCCGAGGGGGACGAAGATGCCTGAGAGCGCCATCGCGATCACGCCGATGATCGTGACGGTCACCGGGAAGCGGCGGCGCCAGAGCAACGCGACGGACGCGACCACGCCGGCGGCCAGGGTCACCGAGTCTTTGACGCCCCAGCCCGCGCCGCCCGTGCTCGCCTGCGCGACGATCGTCAGCAGACCGAAGAACAGATAGAGGAAGTCGCGGATCCGCGGGGCATGCGTGCGCCACCAGGAGTACCACCGGCGCAGTCGTCGCATTCACCCAGCGTAGTGGCGACGGGTACAGGATCCTCTCCCCCATCCGGTTAGGTTCCGGCCCCGGAGCGCAGACTTTCGTAGGGGGTGGTCGCAGCCGGACGTCCGATGCGCCGAAGGGGGTCCGGGCGGTTGACTCAGTGTCATGATCACCGTCGAGAACCTGACCAAGCGCTACGGCAGCACCACGGCTGTCCAGGATGTGTCCTTCACCGTCCAGCCCGGGAGCATCACCGGCTTCCTCGGCCCGAACGGCGCGGGCAAGTCCACGACGCTCCGGATGCTGACCGGGCTCACTCCGCCGTCGTCCGGTACCGCGACCATCGCCGGTAAGCGGTACGTCGAACTGCCGAACCCGGGTCGGGTCGTCGGGGTCATGCTGGACGCCGCCGCCCAGCACGCCGGCCGCACCGGCCGCGAGACGCTGGCGCTGAACGCGAGCCTGCTCGGTGTTCCGAAGGGCCGCGCGGACGAGATGCTTGAGGCTGTCGGCCTCTCGCACGCCGCGAAGCGCCGTGTCGGGCAGTACTCGCTCGGCATGCGGCAGCGGCTCGGCATCGCGAACGCGCTGCTCGGCGACCCCGCCGTACTGATCCTCGACGAGCCTGCGAACGGCATGGACCCCGAGGGCATCCGCTGGATGCGCGGGCTGCTCCAGGACTTCGCCTCGCGGGGCGGCACGGTGATCCTGTCCAGCCACCTGCTGGGTGAGGTTCAGGCAACCGTCGACCGGCTGGTCGTCATCGGCGGCGGCCGGATCGTCGCCAACGGTTCGCTCGACGAGCTGCTCGCGGGGACCGGCACGCTGGTCCGCGGCCTCGACCCGATCGGCCTGAACCAGGCGCTGACCGCGGCCGGCCTGAGCGTCGAGCCGGGCCTCGACGGCTCGCTGCGAGTCGACGCCACCGCCGAGCAGGTCGGACGCGCCGCCGCTGCGGCCGGTCAGATCCTGCTCGAACTCCGCCAGAGCGACGGTGCCGGCCTGGAAGACCTGTTCTTCCAGCTGACCGCCACCCCCGCGGCCGCCTGATCACCCCTAAGCCCTGGGCGAGCGCAGCGAGCCCAGCATTAGCACAGTTGGAGCAGAACACCATGACCACTCTCACTGAAACAGCGCCGGCGACTCCGGCCAAGCACAAGGCAGCCGCCGGTACGGCGCTGCCGCCCGCGCGCGGCCAGTCGTTCCTGAAGCTCGTCACGATCGAGCTGCGCAAGTCCCTGGACACCCGGAGCGGCCGGGTCCTGGTCGCCGCGATCCTGCTGATCGCGCTGGCCGCGATGACCTGGCAGATCACCCACCTGGGCGAGGGCACCGTTGGTTTCGACGCGTTCCTCAGCGCCGGGTCGGTCGGCACCATGCTGATCCTGCCGGTCATCGGCGTGATGGCGATGACGTCTGAGTGGACCCAGCGGACCGCGCTGACGACTTTCACGCTGTCGCCGCGCCGGGTCCGGGTCCAGCTGGCGAAGTTCGTCTCCGCCATCGCTCTGAGTGCGGTCGTCATGACCGTGGTCGTCGCCTTCGGCTTCGTCTACACCGCGCTCACCGCAGCGCTCACCGACCACGCCACCACGTACGCCGGTCTGGGCGGGCAGCTCGCCGGTGCCTACCTGACGATGGCGCTGAACGTGGTCATGGGTGCCGCCTTCGGTGCGGTGATCGCCCAGACCGCGGTCGCGATCCTGGTCTTCTTCATCGCCCCGACCGCCTGGTCGCTGGCCGGACCGGCCCTATTCAAGGACAACGCGAACTGGCTGGACGTCTTCTCCGCCTTCGGCCGGATCGCCGAGCGCAACCTGAACGGGATGCTGCCCGAGACGCTGACCGCGATCGGTGTCTGGGTCGTCCTACCGACCGTCCTCGGACTGTGGCTTAGCTCACGCCGCGAGGTCAAGTAACACCCACAAACACGGCGGGGTGGACCGGTCTGAGGGGTCCGGGCCACCCCGCCGAGCCTGTGATCGGACGTCTTCGGCGTCCGTCAGGGGGCCGGTGCGTGTGTCGATCCCCAGCTCCGGGTATCCTTGAACCACGATTACTGACGACTGATCCGTGGGCGCCACGCAGCGTACCCGGTTGACTTGTGCGAGGGGGTCGACGCTATGGGGCGCGGCCGTGCAAAGGCCAAGCAGACGAAGGTCGCACGCGACCTGAAGTACCGCACCTGGGACACCGATCTCGACCAGCTCAAAAAAGAGCTGGCCGGCGGCGAACAGAGCGGCACCGCTTCTGCGAACGGTGACAACGACGGCGACGACAGCGACGCCGACGACTACCATCCCCGTCGGTAAACATCAGCCCGGCTGAGCTGCTCAGCGCCCCCGTGGGTGGCTGAGCAGTTCTCCGTGTGTCCGACGTAGTACCACCACACCAGCACCAGGCGGTGATGTTGTGTTGCCAAGGCCGGCGGGCTGAAGCAGCACACCGCACCAACTGGGGCTACCGCTTGGTGGTTTTGTATGCGCGACGACTGCTACCGCGCCCGGTCGATCCGGGCGCGGTCTTTCTAGTGCGTTTGCCTACTTGGCGTAAGAGCCTTCGAGGGTGACGGCGCCGCCGGCAGTGGCGAGGACCTCGCCGCAGACCCAGGCGGGGATGTCGCGCGCCGCCAGTTCGGCGATCGCAGCATCGGCCGCCGACCGGTCCAGTACGGCGACCATGCCCGCACCCATGTTCAGCGTCTTCTCGAGCTCCAGCAGCTCGACCGAGCCCAGCTCGCCGACCAGGCCGAAGATCGGGGCCGGCGTCCAGGTCGACCGGTCGATCCGGACCGACAGCTCCGACGGAATCACGCGCGCCAGGTTCGCCGCGAAACCACCGCCGGTGATGTGCGACATCGCGTGCAGCGGTGTGGCGTCGTTCTTGTTGAGCGCCCGGATCAGCTCCAGGCAGTGCTTGGCGTAGACGCGGGTCGGCGTCAGCAGGGTCTCACCGAGCGTGGTCCCGAGCTCCGGAACCTCCCGGTCGAGCGCCCACTTGGCCCGGTCGAAGAACACGTGCCGAACCAGCGAGTACCCGTTCGAGTGCAGGCCCGAGGACGCCATCGCGACGACCACGTCACCCGCGCGCACCCGCTCCGCGCCGATCAGCTCGTCCGCCTCGACAACACCGGTCGCCGCGCCGGCGACGTCGTACTCGTCCGCCTCGAGCAGGCCCGGGTGCTCAGCGGTCTCGCCGCCAACGAGCGCCGTACCGGCCTCGACGCAAGCCTCCGCGATGCCCTTCACGATCTGCGCGATCGTCTCCGGGACCACCTTGCCGGTGCAGATGTAGTCGGTCATGAACAGCGGCTCGGCGCCGCAGACGACCAGGTCGTCGACGACCATCCCGACCAGGTCGAACCCGATCGTGTCGTGCTTGTCCATCCGCTGCGCGATCTGGACCTTGGTCCCGATGCCGTCGGTCGAGGTCGCCAGCAGCGGCCGCCGGTACTTCGTCAGCGCGCTCGCGTCGAACAGGCCGGCGAATCCGCCGAGACCCCCGACGACCTCCGGCCGGGTCGCCTTCGAGACCCATTCCTTCATCAGCTCGACGGCCCGGTCACCGGCCTCGATGTCGACTCCGGCGGCGGCGTAGCTGGCGCCTTCGCTCACGTTCTTCTCCTCGGTACGACGTCGGTCGCAGTGCCGACGCTGCCAAACCAAACTGGACCTACGGACGACTGAGGGCGTCGGCTGCGCCGCCACCACCGACGACGGCGGCCAGGCCGTCCGCATCGGTGCTCACCGGAACCTCGAGCAGGTGCTTGCCGAGATACTCCGGGTCGGGCAGCGCCACCGGGTAGACACCGTCGAAGCAGGCCCGGCACAGCTGATCCTTCGGCACGTTGGTCGCCTCGACCAGCGTGTCCAGATCGATGTACCCGAGCGAGTCGGCGCCGAGTGAACGGCAGATCTCGTCGGTGTTCAGGCCGTTGGCGATCAGCTCGGCGCGGCTGGCGAAGTCGATGCCGTAGAAACACGGCCACTTCACCGGCGGGGCGGTGATCCGGACGTGGATCTCCTTCGCCCCGGACTCGCGCAGCATCCGGATCACAGCGCGCTGGGTGTTGCCGCGGACGATCGTGTCGTCGACGACCACCAGGCGCTTGCCCTCGATCACCTCGCGCAGCGGGTTCAGCTTCAGCCGGATCCCGAGCTGGCGGATCGTCTGGCTCGGCTGGATGAACGTCCGGCCGACATAAGCATTCTTGACCAGGCCCGACCCATACGGGATGCCCGACTCTTCGGCGTACCCGATCGCACCCGGTACGCCGGACTCCGGCGTCGCGATGACCAAGTCGGCCTCGGCGGGATGCTGGCGGGCCAGCCGGCGACCGATCTCCACGCGGGTGGAGTGGATGCGCTGGCCGGAAATCTGGGTGTCCGGGCGGGCCAGATACACGAACTCGAACAGACAGCCCTTCGGCGCCGCCTCGGCGAACCGCTGCGAGCGAAGCCCCTCGGCGTCGATCGCGACGATCTCGCCCGGCTCGATCTCCCGAACGAAACTCGCACCGACGATGTCGAGCGCCGCAGTCTCGCTGGCGATCACCCAGCCGCGCTCCATCCGGCCCAGCACCAGCGGGCGAATGCCCTGCGGGTCACGAGCGCCGTACAGAGTGTTCTCGTCCATGAAGACGAGGCTGAACGCACCCTTCACCTTCGGCAGCACCTTCGCGGCGGCCTGCTCGATGGTGAGATCCGGGTAACCGGCCAGCATCGAAGTAAGGATGTCGGTGTCGGAGGACGCCGTGTGCTTGGCATTCGCCTTCGCGTGATCAGCGCCCGCATCGAGACCGAGATCAAGGTCACCGCCGCCGTTGAGGCTGGCCGCGAGCTCCCCGGTGTTCGTCAGGTTGCCGTTGTGCCCGAGCGCGATCGACCCGGTCGCAGTAGACCGGAACGTCGGCTGAGCATTCGCCCACACACTGGACCCAGTGGTGGAGTACCGGCAGTGCCCGATCGCGATATGCCCGCGCAGCGAGGCAAGAGTCGCCTCGTCGAACGCCTGACTGACGAGACCCATGTCCTTGTAAACAAGGATCTGGCTCCCGTTACTGACCGCGATTCCTGCTGACTCCTGCCCCCGGTGTTGCAAGGCATAGAGCCCGAAATAGGTGAGTTTGGCAACCTCTTCCCCCGGCGCCCAAACCCCAAAGACGCCACAAGCGTCCTGCGGTCCCAGGTCCTGAGGGTCAAGGTCATGAGTGAGCCGACCATCGCCACGAGCCACACCAGCAGTCTACGCGACGGATGGAGGTGTGCCTTACGAGCCGAATTTCGAGGGTCGACCGGGCGGGGCCGACACTCGGGGTCTACCAGCAGCCGCTGGCAATGCCGCAGGTGGGGTCACCGGGGTAGCCGGGGTACGGCTCCGACGGATCGACGATGACCGCTGCGGCGAGGACGAACACACCTACAGCCACAACTGACAGTATCTTCTTGATCACAACTCGTCCTTTCGAAATAATCCGGAACCACACTTTGAGTGCTCTTTGTCGACGCTCTCTGTATATGGTCGGTTCCGACAGGTTCACGAGGAGGATTTCGTGCTCGATCCGCTAGGTGTGGATGAAGCCACCTTTGCGGTCTATCACGCCCTGCTCAGCCAGCCAGACAGTACGCCGGAGGAGATTGCCGCGCTAGTACAGCGGCCGGTTAACGATGTACACGAGTTGATGGACAGGCTCCGCAAACTCGAGTTGCTCGTACCGACCTGGGCGAATCCCGATGGCGAGCACGCTGTTCACCCCCGAGTCGGGCTCGCCAATCTCGCCGAGCGCCGCCGTGCGCAGCTCAATGCGGAGTTGGGACTCCTCCGCGAGGCCGAAACCAGCGCCGAGGTGGTCGCCGAGCAGTACAACTCACTGCTAACCGCCCGAAGCAGTGGCGACGTCGAGGTGATCAAGGGCCGAGCCAACGCCTCCCGCCGAATCGACGAGCTAGCCCTGAAGGTTCGTCACTCATTCTGGGCTTTGACCCCCGTACACGTCGATGACGCCATTCGCCCCATCGACGGCTCACCGGACGAGCCTCTACTGGAACGGGGCATCAAGCTTCGCGCCGTCTACCTGCAAAACATGATGGAGTCGAGAGCCGCTGCAGAGTACGCGGCCGCCATCCATCGTCTCGGCGGCGAAGTCCGCGCTACGCCGACGCTGCCGATGCGGCTACTGATCTTCGACCAGGAGATCGCTGTCATGCCACTGGATCCCACCAACCACACCGCCGGTGCGGTCATCCACCGCAGCCCTGCCGTGGTCAACGTCGCCATGGCCTTGTTCGATTCGTACTGGTCACACGGCTCTGAGCTCTTCTCCCCCGAAGACCGCGACAACGAGGCACCTCTCACGCCCCACGAGGCCGAGGTGCTGCGGCTGCTCGCCGGTGGCGCGAAGGACGAGCAGGTGGCTCGCCTGCTGGGCATCTCACTCCGTACGGCACGCCGCATCACGGCCAATCTGTCGGAGCGGCTCGACGCGGCCAGCCGGTTCGAGCTCGGGGTGGCGGCCGCCAAGCGCGGCTGGGTCTGAGTGTTCGAGTCGCTGGGGCTGTCACAAGAGAGTCTCGATCTCTACCGCCTGCTCCTGCGGAAGCCTGAACTGGCCGGCAAAGCGAACCGCTCAGCGCTCTGTGCCGAGCTCGGATTGCTGGGCGATGAGGTCGAGGCACGTCTCGAACACCTACGGGGTCTGGGCTTCCTGGCGTTCCGCTGGAACGACACTGGCGATGAATACGCGATGGACCCTGGCGTGACCCTTGAGCGCCTTGCCGCCAAACGTCAGACAATGATCGGCGAGCTCACCCAGGAACTCGAGTCCGATCAGCTCCGTGCGCGCGAATTCATCTCCGACTACAACACGTACTTGACCCAGAACACCGTTCCTGATGTCGAAATACTCGACGGCGCCGACAAAGCAAACTTGCGAATGCAACGTTTTCATCCCACGAAATCCATGTGGGGTTTGCTCACACCAGGACCGTTCTCAACCGCCCCAACCGAGAATTTCGCCGACAAAATCATCCAGGAACGCGGCGTCGAGTGTCGTTATCTCATCGCAGAGTCTCAGCTCAGGTTTCGCGGAGCTCGCGACCATATTGCCCTGCTGCAGGAACTGACGGGGACAGTGCGGGTCATCCCGGCGGTTCCGTTCAGGATGGTGATCTTCGACGGAGAGTCGGCCGTGATGAGCATCGACCCTGACAACTCGAAGGTTGGCGCTGTGGTGCACCACAGCAAGGCCGTCGTACGGCTGGCGATCGAGATGTACGAGCACTACTGGCGATTCGCTGACCGATCCTTCGAGCGGACGCCTGAATCAGGCGAGCTCAGCGGGCAAGAGGCCGAGTTCCTGCGCTTCCTGGTGCAAGGAGCAACCGACGAGCAGGTAGCCCGCAAGCTCGGCGTCTCCATGCGCACAGTCCGCAGAATGGCGGCGAAACTGAGCGAGCAGGTCGGCGCTTCAGGGCGGTTCGAACTAGGGGTTCGGGCAGCTCAGCGCGGCTGGGTGGATTAGCCCCAGTCCCAGGCTCGAGCGGATACACAATTGTTGGGTGGGCAGGCCAAGGCAGAGCTCCTGACAGGTATGGGCGGGCGGCGGGAGATGTCACGCCGAGGAGTCAGCGGGGACTTGCTGACGACAGAAGTTAAACAGGCCGACGAAATCCGCGGCAATGAATCCCGCTGGCCGGGGCAGGCCGTTGGCCAGGAGCGGCCAACCTCATCCGCGAGTGCGGTCTGGACCAATTACTGCACGAATTCGTGCACCCCAGACGAACAAACCCCACTAAACGACCCGCGTGGTCTACGGCATCACCCATGAACCACATCCCGCCATCCGAGTGTGCGGAGATTGCCGTCAGCAACCGATTGCCGCCGACCCACCAGCCACACTCGACACGCTCCCCCACGCAGCGTCCCGCGATTCACGCCGGCGGCCGCTCGGCCGACGTACCGATCTGCGTGGCTGACCCACCAACCGCCATGCCCGAAGCGGTGGCTGGAGACAAGCACGCGTGGCCGGAGACCTATGGCCCCAGGTCTCCCGCCACCGCTTACTGTCTCCTGCCACCACTGGCGCCGCGGGCCACCGGAGTTGCTGCGGGTTGCTGGAGCGAAACCGCTAACGGCAGGAGGGCCGGCCGCGGTGCGGCTGGCCCTCCTGAGTGCGGTGAGTGGTGGGACTAGATGTTCTTCAGGGCGGCCAGCAGTTTGGTGAGGGAGTCCTTGGCATCGCCGAAGAGCAGGGTGGTTCGGGCGTCGTACAGCAACTCGTTCTCGATGCCGGCGAAGCCGGGGCGCATGGAGCGTTTGAGGAAGATGACGCGCTGGGCCTCGTCGGCGTTCAGGATCGGCATGCCGTAGATGGGGGCCGAGGGGGTGTTGCGGGCAGCCGGGTTGACGACGTCGTTCGCGCCGACGACCAGTACGACGTCTGTCGACTTGAAGTCGCTGTTGATCTCTTCCATCTCGCGGAGCTGGTCGTAGGGGACCTGGGCTTCGGCGAGCAGGACGTTCATGTGACCGGGCATCCGGCCGGCCACCGGGTGGATCGCGTAGTCGACCTTCACGCCGCGTCCCTGCAGCTCCTCGACCAGCTCACGCAGGGTGTGCTGGGCCTGAGCCACAGCCAGACCGTAGCCGGGGACGATGATGACCTTGTTGGCGTAGCCCAGCAGGATCGCGACATCCTCGGCACCGCCGGAGATGACCGGTCGCTCGGAGGCGACACCGCCGCCGAGTGTAGAGCCACCGCGCACGGCACCGAAGAGGATGTTGAAGACCGAGCGGCCCATCGCGTCGGCCATCATCTTGGTGAGCAACGCACCGGCTGCGCCGACCAGGGTGCCGGCGATCAGCAGCAGCGTGTTGCCGAGGACGTAACCGCCGGCCGCCACTGTCAGGCCCGTGAAGGCGTTCAGCAGCGAGATGACGATCGGTACGTCGGCACCGCCGACCGGCAGCACCAGCATGACGCCGACCGCGAGACCGACCAGGCAGAGCAGGATGCCGACCCAGACCCGCGGGTCGGAGATCAGGAAACCGGCCAGCACGAGGCTGCCGAGGATCGAGGCGATGAACAGAACCGGCAGACCGGGGAAGGTCACCGGCCGGGTCGTCATCAGTTCTTGCAGCTTGGCGAACGTGACGATCGAACCGGAGAAGCTGATCGCACCGACCAGGATGGTGAACGCCGTCGCGATCGCGGGGACTGTTGCGTCCTGCGGGATCTCGCCGAGCTCCATCAGCGCAACCAGTGCCGCCGCGCCACCACCGACACCGTTGAACAGGGCAACGAGCTGCGGCATGTGGGTCATCTGCACGCGACGCGAGCCGAGGACACCGCCGATGGTTCCGATCGCGAGCGCGACCAGGATCGCGGCCAGGTGATCCGGCTTGTAGGCGACGAAGGTGATGATGACGGCCAGTACGGCGCCGGCCGCGCCGAGCAGGTTGCCGGAGCGCGCGGACTTCGGGGACGACAGTCCCTTCAGCGCGACGATGAAGCAGACTGCGGCGATCAGGTACCCGATCTGGGCCCAGGTCGGGATCACTTGCCAAGCTCCTTCTTGCGGGCGGACGGAGGCTTGAACATCTCGAGCATCCGGTCGGTGACGACGAACCCGCCGACCATGTTGACGGTCGCCAGGACGACGGCCAGCAGGCCGACGATGACCACCAGGGTGGACTCGGCCTGGCCGGTGACGATGATCGCGCCGACCAGGATGACGCCGTGGATCGCGTTCGCCCCGGACATCAGCGGCGTGTGCAGGGTCGAGGAGACCTTGCTGATCACCTCGACGCCGACGAAGGCCGCCAGGACGAAGATCGTCAGCAGCGCAATGGATTCGCTCATGACTGGCCTTCCAGAAGTTCGCGGGTCGGCTCGTGGAGGACGGTGCCGTCGTGGGTGACACAGCAGCCGCGGACGATCTCGTCGTCGAAGTCAGGGTCGAAGGCGGCGTTGCGGGTCATCAGCCGAATCAGGTTGGCGATGTTCTGCCCGTAGAGGCGGCTGGCCGGTCCGGCCATCTGGCTGGGCACGTTCGCCCCGCCCCAGACCAGCGCGTTCCCGATCATCAGCTCGGTACCGGCGACCGATCCTTCGACATTGCCGCCGGACTCGGAGGCGAGGTCGACGACCACGGAGCCAGGCTTCATCTGCTCGACCATGGCGCGCGACACCAGCATCGGAGCGGTTCGCCCCGGTACGGCGGCTGTCGTGATCAGGGCATCGGCCGCGGCGACGTACGGGGAGAGCAGCTCGCGTTGGAGCTGCGCGCGCTCGGCGGTCATCTCGCGGGCATAGCCGCCAGGTCCGTCGAGGGTGCCGAGCTCAAGGGTGATCGGGGTCGCGCCCATCGACGCGATCTCCTCGGCGGCCGCGGTACGGACGTCGTACGCCTTCACGACACCGCCGAGGCGCTTCGCGGTCGCGATGGCCTGCAGGCCGGCAACCCCGGCACCGAGGACGAGGACCTGGGCCGGCGGGACGGTGCCGGCGGCGGTCATGTTCAGCGGGAAGAATCGCGGGAGCCGTTCGGCCGCGACGATCGCGGCCCGGTAGCCGGCGACCAGCGCCTGCGAGGACAGCGCGTCCATCGACTGGGCCCGCGAGATCCGCGGAACCAGCTCCATCGCGAACACCGTCAGCTTGGCCCGCGTCGCTGTGCGGACCACGTCCGGCGGATTCGTCGGCAGGAACGACAGCAACGCCGTACCGGCATGGAGTCGTTGCAGGCGTTCGCGCTCGAGCGGCTGCACCGAGGCCACGATGGTGGCCGCGTGGTCGGCACCCCAGGCCACCTCGGCCCCGGCTGCGCGGTACTGGTCGTCGGAGTAGAGCGCCCGCTCACCGGCGGCCGGCTCGACCGCGACCTCGTACCCGAGCTCGATCAGTTTCGCGACTTGTTCCGGCACCAACGCGACCCGGCGCTCGGCCGGCCTGGTTTCCCGTACCACTGCGATCTTCACTCGCCGAAACCTATGCCAAACCGAGCGTTGTCGGAAACCCGTGCCCCGACCTCGTGGTCAGGTTGTGTCCTGCAGAGCCTTTACGCGTTGTCGGCGAGGTTCTGCAGGAGGAGCGCTTCGGCCAGGCAGACCTTGCGGAACTCCGCCAGATGCAGGCCTTCGTCGACCCCGTGGGCGCGGGTGTCCGGGTCCTCGACGCCGGTCACGAGGATCGCCGCCGCCGGGAAGACCCGCTGGAACTCGGCGATGAACGGGATCGATCCGCCCATGCCCATGTCGATCGGCTCAACACCCCAAGCGGTCTGGAACGCCGACCGCGCCGCTTCGTAGCCGGCACCACGCGCGTTGATGCTGCACGGCTGGCCGATCTCGCCCTCCGTGACGGTCACCTGTGCGCCCCAGGGCGCGTTGCGCTCCAGGTGTTCCTTGAGGGCTGCACTCGCCTTCACCGCGTCGTCACCGGGTGCAACGCGCAGGCTGACCTTCGCGCGCGCCACCGGCACCAGCGTGTTGCTGGCCTCAGCGACGGAAGGAGCATCAATACCCAGTACGGCGATCGCCGGGCGCGTCCACAACCGGTCGACCAGCGAACCGGAGCCGGTGAGCCGTACCGAGTCCACAACACTCGACTCAGCGCGCAGCCGGCCCTCGGGGTACACCACATCGGCAGCGCGTGACGCATGCAGCCCGTCGACTGCCACATCACCCTTCTCGTCATGCAGCGTGGCCAGCAGTCTGCACAGTGCGGACAGTGCATCCGGGATCGGTCCACCGAACAGACCAGAGTGCACAGCGTGGTCCAGCGTCCGCACCTCGACGTACGACTCGACCAGTCCGCGCAGCGAAACGGTCAGTGCGGGGTGGCCGATGTCCCAGTTGCCAGAGTCGGCGATGACAATCGCATCTGCGGTCAGATCGTCGGAGTACTCGTCCAGAAGCTGCAGCAGGGTCGGCGAACCGATCTCCTCCTCACCCTCCACGAACACCGTCACGCCCACCGGCAGGTCGTTGCCAAAGGCCCGTACGGCGGCCAGGTGTGCAGCGATACCGGCCTTGTCGTCAGCCGCACCGCGGCCGTAGAGCCGGTCGCCGCGCTCTGTCGGCTCGAACGGGTCCGACGTCCACTGCTCGACCGGACCGGTCGGCTGCACGTCGTGGTGCGCGTACAGCAGCACCGTCGGCTTGCCGGCCGGCGCAGCCTTCTTGGCGATCACCGCGGGCGCACCTGCACCGGCACGCACGATCTTGACCGCGAACCCCTCCGCCTCGAACAGTGCGGCGGTCGCCTCAGCAGATCGCTGAACGTCACCGGCGCGGGCGGCTTCGTAACTGACCGAAGGGATCCGGATGAGGTCCTCGAGGTCGGCACGGACACTGGGCAGAACGCGGTCGATCGCCGCAGACAGATCAGGCATGCCGCCTACGGTACGACGTACCGCATGGTCAGTGGTTGGCGCCATAGAATCAGGGCACCGTAAGTTTCCGCCCCCTACGGAAGAGGACCCATGTCCCGCTACCGCCCCCTGCTCGTCAGCCTGCTCCTGACCACTGCGGCGCTCGCCGTCGCATCCCCGGCGCAGGCAGCCATCACCTGTGACACCGCCACTACCGGCGGCTCGACCTTCTACGACGGACCATCTGCCTCCAAGAAGTACGACGCCCGGTTCAGCAACAGTGCGAGCCTTCCGGGCCTCAGCACGCACACACCGCAGGGCGCGGGCACTTGGTACAACTGGGACGGCAGCGGCAAGAACCTGCTGCTCGTCGGCTCCTACCGCGAAGGCGCAGACTCGAACATCTACGGCATCGACCCGGCCACTGGCGCCACGGTCGGCGTGGTGGCGGTGGCCGAGTCGCACATGGGCGGGATCGCTGTGAGCAAGGGCTGGGCGTTTGTGTCCGGTGCGGGGACCAGCATCCGCAAGTACAGCCTCACGGCGCTGCGGGATGCGTTGAAGGCCGCAGGGACGCCGTACCTGACACAGGTCGGTACTGCGCGGGATGTGGCCGCAGCGTCGTTCATCGGGACCTATGGGGACTCGCTGTTCGCTGGATCCTTCAATGAGACCGGTCGGGGCGCGATGTACGAGTACAAGATCGCTGCCGACGGCACGCTGACCACACTGTCCGGCGCGTGGGAGGTTCCCACCAAGACGCAGGGGCTGACTGTCACGGCAGGGCACTTCATCTACAGCACGTCGTACGGGCGGACCAACCGCAGCAACCTGTACGTCGTGAAGCGTGGCCAGAAGGATCTGGATGCCGCAGCGCTCAGTTGCTTCCGGGCGCCGAGCATGACCGAGGGGATCACGGAGTACAACGGAACGGCGTACCTGGTCTACGAGTCGGGCTCGCACCTGTACTCCGGTGACTCCAACACGCTGAACGTGATTCCGCGGCTGCACAAGGCCACGGTCTCGTCGCTGACCTCGCTGGTGCCTTAAGGCTTGTAGGAGGCCGAATCCAGTACTGCCTGACGACCGGCAGCACTGTCATCACGGACCTGGATGCGTAGCAGCGTGGTGCTGTTCACCTGCCGGTACTGGTCGATGACAGACGGCTGGTTACCGCAGGCGTACTGGAAGGTCGCCAACTTCTGATCGCCGATCTGACCGCCGTCGGGCCCACCAGAGGTACAGCCCTGCGGCGGTGAGCCGGCCGTCGGCAGCTTGGTGTTCTGGGCGAGTTCCAGGTAGACGCCCTCGACAGTAGGGCTCGTCAGCCACGCCGCAGTATTGTCGGCGACCAGCAGCTTCGGACCGGTCTGGCTCTCGACCTTTTGCGACCAGGAGCGTGGCACCTCGACCGACAGCCCACTGAACTCCACCTTGGCCGGGCGGGACAGTACGAACTCGTAGCCGCCGTACCCACCGCCCGCAGCCAGCAGCACGGCGAGCACACCGGCGATGATGCGACCACGTGTGGACCGCTTCGGCGGTGCCTGCGTCAACTGGTTCGCACTGGACAGTGCGGTCTCCTGGTCGACGTTGCCTATCGGCTTGGCCGGTGGCACGTCTGACGCCGGAATCAGGCCAGCGGGGATCTTGCCGGTCGCATACGCCTCACGGAGAGCATTGAGGAAGCTGTCCAGGTCCTGCCAGCGCAGATCGCGGTCCGGCTCAAGAGCACGCCGTACGACGGCATCGATCGCATCCGGAATGTCTTTGCGCAGCGTGGTCATGGAAGGCGGTGGCTTGTCGATCTGCATCACCGCGCCGAGGCTGTTCACGCCATGCGGCGCCTGGCCGGTGAAAGCGGCGTACGCGACCGCACCGAGCGAGTAGAGGTCAGCGCGGTGGTCCAGGCGCTCACCGAGCACCTGCTCGGGAGCGACGTACGCCGGAGTGCCGCCGGGCATCGTCAGCTGGGACACGTCCTGAACCGCTTTACCGAGACCGAGGTCGCCCAGCATGGCTCGGTCACCACCGGCGATGCTGCGGAACAGCACGTTGGCCGGCTTCACATCGCGGTGCAGGACACCACGGCCGTGCAGATGCTTGAGGCCGCGGCCGACCTCGGTGATGATCCGGACCGCGTCGCCGATCTCGAGCGGACCGGCCTTGATCTTGTCGGCCAGCGTGCCGCGGTCGGCGTAGGTGATGACCAGGTACGGACGGCCGTCGTCGGTCTCACCGACGTCGTGGGCCCCCACGACGTACAGGGAGTCGACCTTGCGCAGGAAGCGGCCCTCCGCCAGGAAGCGGCGGCGGACGTCCTCGTCGTCGGTCCACAGGTCGGAGAGGATCTTGACCGCCACATCGGCGTCCAACTGCTCGTCCTTGGCCAGCCAAACGGTCGCGAAACCACCGGCACCGACCCGGCGGACCAGGGCGTACCGGCCGATCCGCTGGGGCTGGTCCATGCACGCATTATGCTCGATCCCTCCTGCGACTCGCTCGCCGGTGCGAACAAAACCGCGACTTCGTGCGTCTCAGCGAGGATGGAGCAGGTGTCGAACCGGAACCGGCCACTCGTGATCGCTGTGGCCGCAGTGGCTGTCGTCGCAGTGGTAGGCGGCGGGTTGCTGGCCGCCGCGCGCGGTCCCCAGAGCCAGTCCGGCGCCGCAGCCGCACCGCTGACCCAGGCTGTTGCCGCGCCGCCCGCCAAGGCGCCCGCGCTCACTGTCAAGGTCGATGCGACCAAGCTGGCGACCGGGCGCGACCCACAGGTCGCGTACCTGCGCGGCCGGACCGTGCTGGGCGGAGTGGGCAATCCGGTCGTGGTGCCCGGCGCTCAGGACATCCAGGCCGTCACCAGGCTCTGGGACATCACCTTCACCTTGCAGGTCGACGCTGCGGCCAAGGGCACGCTGGTCGTGCAGGACGGCGAAGGGAAGGTCGTCCGGCAGATTAAGGGCGTCGATTCGCTGGCCGGGAGCGCTGACGGCCAGGCTGTCGTCTACGGCTCAGGCGGCGTTGTTGAGAGCCGTAAGGGCGGGACGGTGTTCTACGAGCTTCCGACCGGAACGACGGAGCTGGCACAGCCGAAGGCCTACGGCCTGCAGGTGCTGTCCGTGACCGGCAAGACGGTGTTCTTCAGCAGCGCTGCCGAAGCGGGCGGCACGGACACGCTCTACCGCTGGAACGTCGACCAGAAGACCGCTAGCGCAGTCCCAAGGCTGACTACGCCACAGGCGGTGTCCGCGGACGGCACACTGGCTTCGAGCCTGCCGATCTTCACCGACAGCGGCCTGTGCTCCGCTGTCACCGACCTCGCGACAGACCTCCAGCGCTGGAAGTCCTGCCAGAACCGTCTGGACGACTTCAGCCCCGGCGGCGCGTTCGTCATCGGCCTCCCACCGAACCAAGGCGGCCCGTTCGGTGTCGAGAAGGTCTCCGCCCTGGACGCCAAGACCGGCAAGGTCCTCCGCAACTGGACCGCCCCCACAGTCCCGCACCAGCTGGCTGAGGACGACGACCACATCCTGCTGGAGTGGTACGAGGACGTAGACGCCCGCTCCCGCTCGGCAGTAGTCCGCTGCACCGTCAGCACCGGCCAGTGCGAACTGGCCACCCCGCTGTCCAAAGAACCTCTACTCCTCGGCTCTTGAGGGCGAGAACGAACCTGTAAGGGAGTCCGCTGATGCGGAACATGAACGGCCGTCTGATCGCCGTGGTGGCCTCTGTCGCCGTGGCAGCCGTAGTCATCGGCGCCGCCCTCGCCTACCGCCAAGGCCCCGAGTCAGCCCAAGCCAACGCCGCTCCACTCACGGGCACCCCCAGCATCACCCCCAGTCAGACGCCGTCCAGCACCCCGTCGACACCGGCCAACACCCCAAGCACGGTCCCGCCGGCTTCCACCAAGTCCACGGTGGACGTCAACAAGCTCGCGGAGGGTCGTGCGCCCCAGGTGCCCTACCTGATCGGCCGCGAGGTCCGCAGCGGCGAGCAGTCTCTGGGGAAGATCCCGGGCAAGGGAGGCGTGCTCAGCGTCGGCCAGCTCAGGGGAGCCGTGCTGGCGGTCACGATGTACGAGCCCGACGGCGACGGCACGGAACTACTGAAGGTCGAGTCCGGCAAGCTCGTCCGCCGTACGCCGGATGTGTCGTCCCTGGTGACGACCTCCGACACGGCTGCTGCTGCGTACGCCGCTTCCCGGCTGAGCAGCCTCGGCGTGACCAACAAGGGCGGCACGGTCTACGCAGAGACAGCCGACTCGGTGCAGTCGCTCAAGCTGCCGAACAGCTGGGAGGTGCGTGTCCTCGCCTACGCCGACGGCAAGGTGTACTACCGCGCGAGCGACACCGAGACAGGTCCGGGAAAGCTCTACTCCTGGGTACCGGGAGAGGCGAAAGGCCAGCTGATCAAGGCGGTCATCTCACCGACCGCCGTCTCCGCGAACGGCAGCACAGCCGCAGCCCAGGTGGTCCGGAACGACTTCGGGACCTGCTCGAACGTTGTTCAGGTCCCTCGCGGCACCCAACTCTTCCGCACCTGCGACTTCCAGGTCCGCGGCTTCACCCCGAATGGCGCCACGGCCTACGGTGACGAGCACAACGCCGAAGGCTTCTGCTCAGGCATCGCAGCAGCCTTCGAGTCGAGCTCCGGCAAGGTCTTCCACCAGTGGAAGGGCTGCTTTCAGGAGATGGGCTCCGAAGACGACCAGCACATCCTGATCGTCGCTTACGCAAGCCCGGTCGGCCAGACCGAGAAGATCAGGACCGCCATCATCCGCTGCACCATCAGCACCGGCGCGTGCGAGCGCGCGACTCCGATCGGAACCGACACCCCACTAGACATCGGCAGCTGACCAGTTCTCGGCAACACTGGCCACATGACTCGCCTTGCGGTGCTTGCTGATGTCCATGGTGTGTTGCCGGCGTTGGAGGCGGTGCTGGCGGAGAAGGACGTTCGGGCGGCGCACACCGTCGTGGTGGCGGGGGATGTGGTGAGTGGGCCGCAGCCTCGGGAGGTTTTCGAGCGGCTGAAGGCTATGGGCGACCGGGTGGTCTGGGTTCGGGGGAATGCGGACCGGGAGGCGGTGGCGATGGCTCGGGGGACGTTCACAGGCGAGGCGCCAGATGCGGTGAGTCCTTGGGCTGCAGGTGAGCTCACGGATGCACAGGTGGAGTGGTTGGACGCGTTGCCGACGACGGTGACATTCGGGGACGTGCTGGTTTGCCATGCGACGCCTCGGGATGACAACGAGGTCGTGCTGGTGGACAGTCCGATCAGCAGGTGGCTTGAGGTGCTCAGTGGCGTGCCGGACAGCATCCGGACCGTGGTCTGCGGCCACACGCACATGCCGTTCGTGCGGCAGGTGGATCGGCGGACTGTGGTGAACGCGGGCAGCGTAGGAATGCCGTACGGCGCTCCTGGCCCCAGCTGGGCGCTGGTAACGCCCGAGGGGGTCCAGCTCCGGCGGTCGGCGCTCGACCGGGCCTCAGCGGCCGACCAGATCATGAACAACTCGACCTACCCCGGCCGGCAAGAGTGGGTGGACGCGTACCTGCTGACCAACTACTCCGACACGGAGGCGCTTGACGCGTTCAGGGCGCGGGCCGAGGGCTGACCGGCTACCGTCGGGGGAGTGTTCCCACGGCGGCGGAAGCATTTCGGCACTCCGGCTGACAAGGCGACGTATGCGACTCTGCATACCGCCTCGTTGGCCAGTCCGTACCTGCGCGAAGGCCTCACACCCGCAGCGGCCGGCAAAGCGAGCCGTCACCTCAGAGACCTACTCGGTACGGCGGCCATCGCCATCTGCGACACTTCCGGCGTACTGGCGTGGGACGGGGTCGGCGGCCCGTACGAGAGCAACCACCGGCGTGACGCCCGCTCGCTAGCCGCCCCGACTCTCCGCACCGGCCGCACTGCCGTCCTCGGGGTCCACGACGTGGCCTGTGGCGACCCGCAATGCCCGATCCGTACGGCGGCCGTCGCGCCGATCGTGATCGAGGAGCGAGTGGTCGCCGTACTGGTTGCCTATAGCGAGCGCACGTCCGCAGCGCTCGTCAGAGCGACCGAAGAGGTCGCCCGCTGGGTGTCGGGCCAGGTGGAGCTCGCAGAGCTCAACAAGGAACGCACCCGCGCCATGGAGGCCGAGCTGCGTGCACTGCGCGCTCAGATCAGCCCGCACTTCATCTACAACGCCCTCGCCGCCATAGCGTCGTTCGTCCGCACGGACCCCGAGCGAGCGCGTGAGCTGCTCCTGGAGTTCGCAGACTTCTCTCGCTACGCACTGCGCCGTGGCGGCGAGTTCACCACGCTGGCTGACGAGTTGCGCAACGTGGAGCGCTACCTGGTCCTCGAGCAGGCCCGCTTCGGCGACCGGCTGACCGTCTCGCTCCAAATCGCCCCTGAGGTGCTGCCGGTCGTCGTACCGTTCCTGGTCGTCCAGCCGCTGGTAGAGAACGCCGTACGGCACGGTCTGGAAGGCACCACCGGCGTCGGGCGGATCACCATCCGCGCCCGGGACCAGATCAACGAAGCGGAGATCAGCGTCGAGGACGACGGCGTCGGCAGCGACCCGGAGGTCATCCGCGCTGTCCTGGCCGGCGAGTCCGACAGCGACTCGATCGGCCTCGGCAATGTGGACGCCCGCCTGCGCCAGGTGTACGGCGACGCCTACGGCCTGGTCGTGGAGACGCAGGTCGACGCGGGAACCAAGGTGACCTTCCGAATCCCCAAATACTCCTCAGGAGTGCATGCGTCGCCCTAAGGTGACCTCATGGCAGACACACCGCTGCGGGCACTGGTCGCAGATGACGAGGAGCCGGCGCTCAACGAACTGGTGTACCTGCTGCGGCGCGACGACCGGATCGGTGAGATCCGGACCGCGAAGAACGGCCCGGAGGCGCTGAAGATCCTGCAGGCCGCCGACCTGGACGTGGTGTTCTGCGATATCAAGATGCCCGGCCTGGACGGCATCGACCTGGCCCGAGTGCTCTCGAAGTTCGCCAGCCGCCCGCAGATCGTCTTCGTCACCGCGTACGACGAGCATGCGGTCGCCGCGTTTGAGCTAGAGGCCACCGACTATGTGATGAAGCCGGTGCGCGCCGAGCGACTGGCCGAGGCGGTCCGCCGTGTCGTCACCGCCGGTACGCCGACTGCACCGCAACCCGCTGAGGACACCGGCGACGAGGTGATCCCGGTCGAGCTCGCCGGGGTGACGCGGTTCGTCCAGCGCTCGACAGTGCGGTACGTCGAGGCGCAGGGCGACTACGCCCGCCTCCACACCGGTCAGAACTCGCACCTGGTTCGCATCCCGCTCAGCACGTTGGAAGAGCGCTGGCGTGATGCCGGCTTCACCCGCATCCACCGCAGCACCCTCGTTGCCCTCGCCCACGTGGACGAGATGCGCGTCGACAGCGGACGCTGCGCCGTACGGGTCGGTGACGACTGGCTGCCGGTCAGCAGGCGGCACACGCGCGAGCTCCGCGACCTCTTGGTCCGGTCGACCTCCTTGCGCCCGTGAGCACCAACTCACCGCCGGGCCCTCGCCGCGTCCGGGTGACGAGCCCCCGGACCAGTGCGGCCCGCCGACCGACCACTCCGACTGGCACGCGAGAGATTGACGAGCAGACGCGACTCGGCGAGGTCTACATGAGCTCGCTGATCCAGTCCCAGCTCCGCCTCACGCTTGCGGTGATCGGTGGCACCGGTCTGATCCTCGGCAGCATCCCCCTGCTGTTCTGGCTCGCCCCGGCGACTCGCACCTTCGCCATCTTCGGCCTGCCGCTTCCCTGGATCATCCTCGGCATCGTCGTCTACCCGGTCGTGTACGTCGCTGCCCGCATCTACGTCCGCAAGGCCGAACGGATCGAGACCGAGTTCACCGAGTTCGTCGGGCGGCAGTAGATGTCGTCGGCAATGAGTTTGACCGGCATCGGTCTGGTGATCGTGGCAACGATCGGCATCGGCCTGTTCGGCCTGCGCATCTCCCGGACCACCAGTGACTTCTACGTCGCCAGTCGCGCGATCACCCCGCGCTGGAACGCGTCTGCCATCAGCGGTGAGTATCTGAGCGCCGCCTCGTTCCTAGGCGTTGCCGGACTGGTGCTGGTGAACGGCGCCGACATGCTGTGGTTCTCAGTCGGCTACACCGTCGGCTATCTGATGCTGCTGGTTCTCGTAGCGGCACCCCTACGACGCTCTGGCGCCTACACCCTCCCCGACTTCGCGGAGACCCGCTTTGAGTCGGCCATAGTGCGCCGCATCTGCTCAGGACTCGTTGTAGGCATCGGCACGCTCTACCTGCTCCCCCAGCTAAGAGGCGCCGGCCTAACAGTCCAGACCGTCACCGGAGCACCACCAGATGTCGGCGCAGCAGTCGTAGCGATCATCGTGGTGATCAACGTGGCTGCAGGTGGCATGCGCTCGATCACCTTCGTTCAGGCCTTCCAGTACTGGCTCAAACTCACCGCACTGGCCACACCGATCTTCATCATCCTCATCGCCTGGCGGTCCGGCGACCACCCGGTCGGAGTCCTGCAGTCACTGCACGGTGCGGCCGCCGAGTGGGCCGAGCCACTCTCCACAGCAGGCGGTCGCGACCACCCGCTCTACGCGACCTATTCCCTCTTACTGGCCTTGTGTTTCGGGACCATGGGCCTCCCCCACGTACTCGTCCGCTTCTATACCAACCCGGACGGACGCGCAGCCCGCCGTACGACGGTTGTCGTGCTGGCGTTGCTCAGCCTCTTCTACCTGTTCCCACCGGTCTACGCGATCCTCGGCCGCTCATTCGCCCCAGACCTGGTCGCCGGTGCGGCAGACACCGTCGTACTGGAGCTGCCCAGCCGCATCTTCCCCGGTACGGCGGGAGACCTGCTCGGCGCACTTGTCGCAGCGGGGGCCTTCGCCGCCTTTCTGTCCACGTCTTCCGGACTGACCGTCGCCATCGCCGGAGTGATCGACCAGGACCTCTTGCGCACCAGACTGACCCGGCTGACCGGAGGCGACTACCTAGCCGTCAACAGCTTCCGCATCGCCGCCCTGCTGGCGATGTCCGTCCCGTACGTCGCCTTCCGCGTCACCGGAGCCCTGAGCCTGGCCGACACCGTGGGACTCGCTTTCGCGGTAGCCGCCTCGACCTTCTGCCCGATGCTGGTGCTGGGCATCTGGTGGCGCCGCATGTCCACCACTGGCGCCGCAGCCGGACTGATCGTCGGTGGAGTCGCGGCCAGCGCCGCGGCCCTGGTCAATGTGTTCGGCGCACCAGCAGACGGCTGGGCGCGCGCACTGGTCGTCCAGCCCGCCGCTTGGACGATGCCGCTCGCCTTCATCACTGTGATCGTCGTGTCCAAGCTGACCCCGAACACCATCCCGGCCGGCACCGCCCGCAGCATGGTCCGCCTGCACACCCCGGAAGCCGTCGACGTCGACCGAGGCTAGGGCCCCAAACCGCTCGTCGTACCTGACCGACCGTTCGCCGCAGGGCCGTCCCCCACCGGTCGCCCGGTGCCCTCCGCTGAGCGCTCGGTGCGCGCGCGTGCTGTCAGCCCGCCAGTGACCTGGACCACAGTACGGACCAGCACACTATGCCGGTTCCGCCCGGCCTGTCCCCTGTCTGGAGGTCCCCGCGCATGAGTGATACGAGGCCGGGTGAACCGGATCTGTCGTCGTACCGAGATGTCCAGCTGTCACCGGACTTCTCCGAACTGCGTCGCCGGTTCCGCCGTTTCGTGTTCCCGATGACCGGACTGTTCCTGGTCTGGTACTTCGTCTACGTCCTGCTCGCCGACTACGCGCACGGCTTCATGTCGACCAAGGTCTTCGGCAACATCACCGTGGCCCTGCTGTTCGGCCTCGGCCAGTTCGTCTCCACCTTCGCGATCACGTTGCTCTACGTCCGCTGGGCCGACCAGAAGTTCGACCCGGACGCCAAGCACCTGCGTGACCAGATCGAGGGAGAGACCAAGTGAGCGCGCCAATGCTGTTGCCGCTGGCAACCGTCGGGGACCCCAAGGTCAACATCGCGATCTTCGCACTGTTCGTGGTGGCCACCCTGGCGATCGTGATCCGGGCCTCCCGCAACAACAAGAGCGCGGCCGACTTCTACGCCGGTGGCCGCTCCTTCACCGGCCCGCAGAACGGCATCGCGATCGCCGGTGACTACCTGTCCGCCGCATCGTTCCTCGGCATCGCCGGTGCGATCGCGCTGAACGGGTACGACGGCTTCCTGTACTCGATCGGCTTCCTGGTGGCATGGCTGGTCGCCCTGCTGCTGGTCGCTGAGCTGCTCCGCAACACCGGTCGCTTCACGATGGCCGACGTACTGTCGTTCCGTCTCAAGCAGCGTCCGGTCCGGATGGCCGCAGCCATCTCGACGCTGGGTGTCTGCTTCTTCTACCTGCTGGCCCAGATGGCCGGTGCCGGTGGTCTGGTGGCCCTGCTGCTGGGCATCTCCGACCGGGCCGGGCAGAGCGTCGTGATCGCGGTCGTCGGCATCATCATGATCACCTACGTGCTGGTCGGTGGCATGAAGGGCACCACCTGGGTGCAGATCGTCAAGGCGGTCCTGCTGGTGATCGGCGCCGGCATCATGACGCTGTGGGTGCTGGCGAAGTACGCCTTCAACCTGTCCAGCCTGCTGGGCGCCGCAGTCGACAAGAGCCCGGCGGTCGGGGAGAAGCTCCTCAGCCCGGGTCTGCAGTACGGCGCAACGGGGATCAGCAAGCTCGACTTCATCTCGCTCGGCCTGGCCCTGGTGCTCGGTACGGCGGGTCTGCCGCACGTCCTGATGCGCTTCTACACGGTGCCGAACTCCCGCGAGGCCCGGCGCAGTGTCAGCTGGGCGATCTGGATCATCGGCATCTTCTACCTGTTCACCCTGGTGCTCGGGTACGGCGCCGCGGCGCTGGTCGGACCGGACGTCATCCGCGCGGCTCCGGGCAAGGCGAACTCGGCGGCTCCGCTGCTCGCCTACGAGCTCGGCGGAGAGATCCTGCTGGGCATCATCTCGGCGGTCGCCTTCGCCACCATCCTGGCCGTGGTGGCCGGGCTGACGATCACCGCGAGCGCGTCCTTCGCGCACGACATCTACGGCCAGGTCATCAAGAAGGGCCAGGTCAGCGGCGACGGCGAGGTCAAGGTGGCGCGGATCACCGTGCTGGTGATCGGCGCGGTCGCGATCGTCGGTGGCATCTTCGCCAACGGCCAGAACATCGCGTTCCTGGTGGCTCTCGCCTTCGCGGTGGCGGCCAGCGCGAACCTGCCGACCATCCTGTACTCGCTGTTCTGGCGGCGCTTCAACACCCGCGGCGCACTCTGGAGCATCTACGGCGGTCTCGGCTCGGCGATCTTCCTGATCGTCTTCAGCCCGGTCGTTTCCGGCAAGGTGGACAAGAAGACCGGCGCCAGCCTGTCGATGATCACCGACACCGGGATCGACTTCAGCTGGTTCCCGCTCGACAACCCGGGCATCGTCTCGATCCCGCTGGCCTTCCTGCTCGGCATCATCGGCACGCTGACCAGCAAGGAAGCAGTCGACGTCGACAAGTTCGCCGAGATGGAGGTCCGCTCCCTGACCGGTGCGGGCGCCGAGAAGGCAACCGAGCACTAACCCCCTAAGACCTGTCAGGTGGGTCCTGCGTACGTATGCGGACCCACCTGGCAGCCCCAAAGTTCCGCCTCCAGAAGGTCCCGGTAGTCCCTGCGCCGGGACCTTCTGTTGTGCCTCTAGAACTTCAACGACGGCCAGACCTCGAGGAACGCATCGATGGACGCGTTCCCGCGGGCTTCCTCCAGGGCGTGCAGCCGACCGAAGGTGAACGCGTTCCCACCCTCGAGCTGCACCTGGACAGCGAGCTCCCGCAGCAGCTCCCGGGACACCACCGAGTCCTGGAAGTCGCCGAGAATCTCCTGCACCTCTTCGGCCCGCGTCGCCAACAAGCTGCCCTCGTCACCCAACACCGGTACGACGGACTCCCCGGCGTACCGGAGTCGTTTCGCGTTCTTCCGCACCTCGTGCAGCTCGTGGTCCTGCTCCTCGGCCGTCTCGGCCTTCTGGGCACGGCGAACCGCTTTGCGCATCCGATGCTTGTCGTAGTCGAGCAGCTCGGGCAGCTGCTTGGCCGCCTTCCGGTTGTCGCCGGTCAGCGGCGGCTCGGCGATCAACTGATCGAGCGTGTCCAGCAGCCGGAAGTACCGCTCACTCTCCAGCGCGGCCAGCGCCCCGGCCCGACCCTCCTTGTAGACGCCGCGCAGGTGGTCGTCGATCCGCGCGGCGACCCGGCCCATCACCAGCTCGACCGGCTGCTCACCGACCTCAGCGGCGAAGTAGGCCCGCTGCACCTCCGCGTCCCGGGCAACCCCGAGCTCACCAGCCAGCCACTTCAGCTCAGCGCGGATCTCGTCCCCGATCTCACGGTCGATGACCGGCCGGTACGTCGCCAACGCCGACCGCAGTCGCCGAGTCGCGACGCGGAATTTGTGGATTCCCTCGGGCGCATCCCGCCGTACCTCAGGATCGCGCTGGCGGATCGCCTGCACCTGCTCGGCCGCATAGGCCCGGAACACGTCGGCCGTCCGCGGCTTGGCCGGCAGCTCCCACGTGTCGCCGGCGGGCACCCGGTCGCCGAGTGCGCGCGCCAGCTTGCTCGGGCCGGACGCCGGCTCGGCTCCGGCCGAGCGCAGGAGAGTCTCCGCAGCCTGCAGCAGCTCAAGGTCACCCCCGACCAGCTCGACCTCCCACTCGCGCCAGCTCTCCGGCTCACTCTCACCGGTCGTCGCGGTGACGTGGTCGTCGGCCAGCTCAGCCAGGACCGCACCGTCCGCGTCCAGCAGGCGGTGCACCACGCGGCGAGTCTGCAGCGTGACCACCGGGACCAGCTCATTGTCGCGCACGTGCACCCGGACCGTGCGGACCACCGTGATCGGCACCTTCCGCACTGCCCGGCCCAGCGGGAACTGCACCTCCAGCCGCGCCCCGGACGACTTCGGGAACTTCACATGCCAGCCGTCGTCCTCACCGCCGGTCCGCCGCCGCAGCGTCACCTTGTTGGCCGCCAGGACAAGCGCCTCGGTGTCGAAGTAGACCGCCTCCAGCGCCAGCTCGACCGGCTGCGCAACACTCGCCACCCCGGGCAGCTCATGCAGCGCCGGGAGATGGGTCGATTCATCGACGTCGTACTTGGTCTCGATCTCGAGCTGCTCGGTCGGCATGCCTCTTGTTTACCAGCAGTTCATGAACTCGCCCTCAAGTCGGCAGCAAGTCTTTGCAGATCGCGATCTTGCCGACCGTTGATCGAGATGGTTCGGAGCTGCCGACGATGGTTGCGCTGCAATCCCCAGACCGTCAGTCCGACGATCGCCAGGAAGCCGATCATGTCCGGCCTACCGCTCGAAAGAAGGTGTAGTGGAAGGTGCCTCCGGGCTCGGCGGTTCGTTCCAGGTCACGGATTCCCTCGGCCCATTCGGCGGCTGTGAGCAGTCCGGCGGCGAGAGCTTTGTCACGCACCGACTCGACCATCGCAATGAACGTCTTCCGGGTGAAGCCGTCGACCAGGTGCGGCAGGGTCTCGTCGGCGTACACGGCTCGCGGCTCGGCGCGGATGTCGTCGTACCCGGCTGCTTGGAGGAGCGGTTGGACGCGACGGCCGATCAGGGAGTCGCCGCCGGCCTCGGCCTGGAGGTCGACGAGACACTGGATCACGGCGTCGGCGGCGGTGCTGCGCGGATGGAAGAACGCGGACTGGTGATCGCCCTCGATGACGGTGATCGTGCCGCCGGGACGCAGCAGCTTCCGCAGACTGGTCAGGGCGGCCACCGGATCACTGAGGTGTTCGAGGACGAAGCACACGAAGATGTGGTCGAACTGCTCGCCTTTGAGTTCGTGCAGGTCAGCACACCGCCACTCGACCCGCGCCTCAACTCTCTCTTTAGCTCGGGCGAGCGACTCTTCGGAGATGTCGATCGCCACCAACTCGATCCCGGGGTGCCGATCGACCAGCTGGACCGTTTGGGCGCCGACGCCGCAGCCGGCTTCGAGCACCCGTGTTCCCGGCGCGTACTCGAGGCCGCCGTGCAGGAGATCAGCCAGCGTCTGCGCCTGATCCGACAGCCGGCGCGTCTCGGCCGGGGTGTATCCGTGCACGTAATCGGTTCTCATACCTCCAAGGTGCCGCCACAATGGACCGATGAACAGGTCCAATGATGGAGACTTCAACAGGACCATTGGAGCTGACTTTCTTCAGCTGAACACCGCTGATGCGCCTGTCGGCGGGCTGGCCGACTGGCTCACCGACCAGCTCCGTACCGCGATCTCAGACGGCCGGCTGGCCATCGGCAGCCGCCTCCCCGCCACCCGATTGCTGGCCGCCGAGCTCCAGATCTCGCGCGGCGTCGTCACCGAGGCCTACCAACGGCTCACCGAAGACGGCCAGCTCAGCGGCCGCGGCCGCGCCGGCACGATCGTCGTTGCCGCTCCGGCTGTCGCTCCCGCTCCTGTGCGGTTGCGATCCCTGCCGCCACAGATGCGCGCGCCCGGCCTCGACATCTTCGTCGAACTGCGAGCAGCTCCGGCGCGCATCGACCTGACCCCCGGCGTACCGGATCTGGCCTCCTTCCCCCGCGCCGCCTGGCTGCGCTCCGAACGCGCCGTCCTCAACAACCTCGAGCCCGCAGCCTTCGGGTACGGCGACCCAGCCGGTACGCCGGCCTTGCGCCAAGCCGTCTCGACCTGGCTCGCGCGCTACCGCGGTATTACCGTCCACCCGGAGGAGGTGGTCATCGTGGCCGGTGTCTCCCAGGCAATCGGGATGCTCGCCCAACTCCTGCAGGCACGCGGTCTCGACACTGTCGCCGTCGAGGACCCTTCGTCGCTGGGATCACGCCAGCACCTGGAGGAGTGGGGCCTGCGCACCCCGCCGATCCCGGTCGACTCGAGCGGGCTGCGAGTCGACGCCTTGCGCGAATCCGGTGCGCCGGTGGTGATGGTGACGCCGGCACACCAGTTCCCGACAGGCGTCGTACTGGAGGGTGAGCGGCGGCGCGACCTCCTGCAGTGGGCGGCTGATGGCGGACTGATCTTTGAGGACGACTACGACGCCGAACACCGCTACGACCGCCCACCGGTCCCCGCGTTGCGCTCGATGCAGGCCGATCAGGTCCTCTACGCCGGCAGCGTCTCCAAGCTGCTCGCACCGGCGCTGCGAATCGGCTGGATCGTGCCACCAGCGCAGTACCGAGACGAGCTGATCTCTCTCAAACGCCGCGCCGACCTAGGCAACGCCTCACTCCCCCAACTGACCCTCGCCCACCTGATGAACTCCGGCGAACTAGAACGCCAACTCCGCTACGTCCAGCCCCGCCCCGGCTCGTCGCGCCCCATCTGGTGGGCCCACCCATCAGCTTGTGGATTCCACCCCCGCGGACAAGTCCAGAACCCGCCACCCCGTGGGTCCACCCACCGAGTGCGCCGGGGCAACACCGGAAATGCTCAGCCGCCCCGGCCGGCCCGGGCGCTCGCCCGGGTGACGCGTCCCATTTGGTGGGCCGGCCCACGCGGTTGCGGGTGGGCTAACCGCATGCAGCTAGCCCACCCACACGCCGATGGGTGGACCCACCAAATTGGGTACGGCGGCGGCACGAGCGACTGCAGGTGATGGGGCGGGAGTGCAGTTGCGGCGAGGCGTCGGGCGAAGAGTTGCCGAGTCGCGAGCTAGCGCCGTACCGGAGCCGTTCCGAGACTGGGTACTACGTGCAGTTGCCCATGCCGGCGCGAACCCGGCGACACGAGCGACTGCAGGTGGTCGGCGGGGCAGCGCATTCAAGGCGGCTCGTGCAGCCGAGGCGAGCGCGAGGGAGCCTACGGGTGGGCGCGGTGGCTAACTACCTGCAGTTGTTCGCGTTGGGGCGGGGCGACTGGCGTGCCGACTACGTGCTGTTGCTCGTGTTGGCACGAACTCGGCGGCACGAGCAACAGCAGGTGGTGGGGTGCGAGTCGGCTGCGGCGAAGCCTGGTGGGCTCACCCATCATGTTGTTGGCTCACACCCGTATACGAGTCCAGAACCCGGCATCTCGTGGGTCCACCCACCAAATGGGTACGGCGGCACGAGCAACTGCAGGTAGTCGGGTCGGGAGCAGGATCCGCCTGGGCGCCAGCGGCGAGCAGCCGGGGTACGGCGGCACGAGCAACTGCAGGTGATGGGCGGGAGGGCAGTTGCGGCGAGGCGTCTGGCGAGGGACTCACCAGACGCAGGACGCCGCCGTACCGGGGCCGTTACGACACTGTGGACTACATGCAGTTGCTCGTGTTCGCGCGAACCAGGCGACACGAGCAACTGCAGGTAGTCGGGTCGCGAGCACGATCCGCCGGGGCGCCGGCAGTGAGGCGGCGAGCAGCCCCGGCGGTACGGCGGCACGAGCGACTGCAGGTAGTCGGGCCGGGATCAGGATCCACCGGGGCACCGACGGCGAGCAGGCCGAAGGTACGGCGGCACGAGCGACTGCAGGTGGTCGGCGGGGCAGTGCATTCAAGGCGGCTGGTGGAGCAGAGGCGAGCGCGATGGGCCTACGGGTGAGCGCGGCGGCTGACTACGTGCAGTTGTTCGTGGCGGGCCGGGGCAACTGGGGTGCCGACTACCTGCAGTTGCTCATGTCGGGCGGCGACAGTCGGGGGCGGGACTACCTGCAGTTGCTCGTGCTGGAGCGGGGACAGCCCGGGCGGGACTACCCGCAGTTGCTCGTGCTGGAGCGGGGACAGCCCGGGCGGGACTACCCGCAGTTGCT
>NZ_SMKX01000077.1 GCF_004349055.1 Kribbella antibiotica | reverse complement strand
CTCCTACCACCACGCCGAACCCGCATCAGCCCCCGCGCAGTCAAACGCGCACAATCGAAATACCCCGCCAAACAAGCAAAACTCGACCGCACCACCTACAAAGCCACCATCACCATCAACCTCCCCGACACCACCCCAAACCGCCTTAACTAACCGGCCTTGGGGTTGACCCTGAGAGGTGCGGGGGTGATCAGGCGATTTCGAGGGAGTCGCCGGGGGCTAGTTTCTGGTACGGGCGCTCTTCGGAGTTGAGGAAGCGGGGCATCATGCCTAGGCCGATTTCGGAGAGCAGGCCGTCGTGGATGCCGACGAGCTGCTCGGCCTTGACGGCGCGGGCGTAGTCGACGGCGGGCGGCAGCGCGAACCAGGGGCCGGAGATCGGGACCAGGTTGGTGTGGACGGCGCGGTCGGGCTGGGTGAAGGAGTCGCCGGGGTGGTAGACGGCGTCGTCGATCAGGAAGCCGATGTTCGCGCAGGGGACGCCCCACTCGGGCAGGATCACGGCGTGGTCCTTGCCGTAGGCGCTGACAGCGAAACCGGCCGCGTCGAAGGACTGGCCACCTTCGACGACATGCACCAGGTCGCCGAGCTCGGTGAGCTGCGCGGCGACACCGGCGTTGGTGTAGACGGCAACGTTCAGAGCCTTCACGCGCTCGATGTCGAGATGGTCCTGGTGCTCGTGCGTGACCAGTACGGCGTCAGCGCGCTCGAACACGGCGTCCTCGCTGAACGACCCCGGGTCGACGAGCAGCGTCTTGCCGTCCTTCTCGAGCCGGACACAAGCGTGCGCAAACTTCGTGAGCTTCATCAGTCTCCTCAATACCTGCCCACCGGAACCGCCCCGGCACTCGAAAACCAAGCTACCGCGCGAAGAAACCTAGTCGCCGAGGGCGTCGCGCATGGGCACCAGCTTGGCGTTGGTTTCAGCCAGCTCAGCGGTGGGGTCGGAGCCGGCGACGATGCCGGCGCCTGCGAAGAGGCGGATGCGGCGGGCGTCGTGGGGGTCGGCCTGGCCGCAGCGGAGCGCGATGCACCACTCGCCGTCGCCGGCTGCGTCCATCCAGCCGACGGGTCCGCTGAAGCGTCCGCGCTCCATGCCCTCGATCTCGCCGATCAGGTCGCGCGCCACGTCCGTCGGCGTACCGCAGACTGCGGCGGACGGGTGTAGTGCGGCGGCCAGGCCAAGGGCGGATGCGCCGTTGTTGGCGACTCCGGCGACATCGGTGGCGAGGTGCATCACGTTCGGCAGGTGCAGCACGAACGGGGTCTCGGGAACGTTCATCGACTTGCAGTGCGGCTTCAAAGCATCAGCCACCGACCGTACGGCGAACTCATGCTCCTCGAGGTCCTTCGACGAGCGCGCGAGTGACGCGGCCAAGGCGAGGTCGTGCGCGTCATCACCGGTACGACGAATCGTTCCGGCCAGCACGCGAGACGTGATCAGGCCCTTCTCCCGCCGTACCAGCAGCTCGGGAGTTGCACCGATCAGCCCGTCGACGGAGAACGTCCAGCAGTTCGGGTACGCCGCTGCCAGGCGGCGCAGCGGCCAGCGCAGGTCGATCGGCTGCTCGGCGATCGCGATCAGGTCGCGAGCGAGCACCACCTTGTCGAGCTCACCGGCGGTGATCCGCTTGATGGCGTCGGCCACGATGCTCGACCAGTCCGTCCCCGACCGCGCTCCGTCGGAGAACGTGACGTCGTGCACGGGGGAGGCCTCGTGTGTGACCAGATCGGGAGGTCCGGCGAGCGAACTCGCGGGGGAGATGGTGGTCACCCAGGTGGTGCCGCCACGGCGGCCGACGATCACCTCGGGGACGACCAGCTCACCCGGATCGGAGTCGGTGAAACCGAAAGATCCGAAGCAGACCAGTCCGGAGCCTGGTACGCCGATTTCGTCGCGTACGACGGCGGCACCGACCAGCTCCTGCCACCACAGCATCGCGTCCTGAAAGCGGTTGCCACCGGCAACGTCGAGGCGGGCCGCGACACCCCAGCCGATGTGACCGTCGCCACGGCGGACCCAGCTCAGCCCGCCCTCGGCCGGCAAGTGATCGAGCAGTTGTGCCGCCACACCCTCGACCGGCTGGCTGCGCACCACCAGATGCGGCGCGACCACACGACCGGATCGGACCGGGTCAGACAGACTCACTGCACCACTCCTCGCTAGCGCTCAGGCCCCGGATCACGACGGCCGCTAATGCACCCACGAGATCAAAGCGTACGACCGTCCGATGACCAGCGAATTTCAGCGCCTGTCGCAGCCGTGATCAACTAGACAGGTGACCCGCGCAGACCTGAGCAAGGACCCGCATGCTGTCGCCGCCATGTTCGACAATGTGGCGGAGGGGTACGACCGCACGAACGCGGTGGCGACGATGGGGCTGGAGAAGCTGGTCTGGCGGCCGGCGACGCTGGCTGAGATCGCGCCGCGGAAGGGGATGAAGATCCTCGATCTGGCGGCCGGGACCGGTGCGTCGAGTGTCAAGTTGCGCGAGGCCGGGGCCGAGGTGGTGTCGTGCGACTTCTCGGTCGGGATGCTGCGGGTCGGCAAGCGGAACCACCCCGAGCTGGATCTGATCGCGGGGGACGCGCTGCGGCTGCCGTTCGCGGACGGCACGTTCGACGTGGTGACCATTTCGTGGGCGCTGCGGAACGTGAACGACGTGACGGTCGCGCTGCAGGAGATGCTCCGGGTGACCAGGCCCGGCGGCCGGCTCATCATCCTCGAGCAGTCGCACCCGACCTGGAAGCCGTTCCGCGTCGTCTACCTCGAGTACATGATGCGCGCCGTACCGGCGGTGGCGAAGGTCGTGTCGAGCAACCCCGAGGCGTACGAATACCTGGCTGAGTCGACCCGCGCGTGGCTGCCGCAGGAACCGCTGGCCCGGACTATCGAGGCCGCGGGCTGGACCCGGGTGCACTGGGCCAATCTGACCGGTGGTCTGGTCGCCATTCACCGGGCTGTGAAGCCGGTCTAATTACGCAACGAAAACAGCGCGTAATTTGCTTGTCTGCAAGGGGGTTGGGGCGAGTTTCGTGTCCGCGTCAGGCAGTCCTAGACTGTCGGATGACCAGGCTTAGTGAATCCCTTCACGAGCCATGCAGCCCCCAACTTCAGGTCGGGATGAGATGAGCCAGGACGTGTCGGCAGGGCCCCAGGCCGAGACCGCGGACGTGATTGTCGTCGGCGCAGGACCAGCAGGTTCGTCGGCGGCGTACCACCTGGCGAACGCCGGTCTCGACGTCTTGCTGCTGGAGAAGACCGCGTTCCCGCGGGAGAAGGTCTGCGGTGACGGGCTCACCCCGCGCGGGACCAAGCAGCTCATCAACATGGGCATCGACATCTCCGAAGAGGCCGGCTGGATCCGCAACTACGGTCTGCGCATCCGGGGCGCCGGGCACCAGTTGCAGCTGGACTGGCCGGATCTGGCCAGTCACCCGAACTACGGCCTGACCCGGAACCGGATGGACTTCGACGACCTGCTCGCGCAGCAGGCGGTCAAGGCCGGCGCGCAGCTGCGCGAGCGGACCAACGTCACCGGCCCGATCCTCGACGACAAGGGTTTCATCGTCGGCGTCACCGCGAAGCCGGTCGACGACAACGGCCGCCGCTCCGGTGCCGACATCGAGTTCCGGGCGCCCCTGGTGATGGCGGCCGACGGCAACTCGTCGCGGCTGAGCATCGGGATGGGCCTGCACAAGCGCGACGACCGGCCGATGGGCGTCGCCGTACGGACGTACTTCACCAGCCCGCGGCACGACGACGACTACCTGGAGTCCTGGCTCGAGCTGTGGGCCGACGACCCCAAGCAGCCGGACCAGAAGCTGCTGCTGCCCGGCTACGGCTGGATCTTCGGCATGGGCGACGGCACGGTGAACGTCGGGCTCGGCATCCTGAACACCTCCGATGCCTTCGGCAAGGTCGACTACGGCGACCTGCTGAAGGCGTGGCTGAAGAACACGCCGGAGGAGTGGCAGTTCCGCGACGAGTTCCAGACCATCCCGATCCGCGGGGCGGCGCTGCCGATGGGCTTCAATCGGCAGCCGCACTACACCCGCGGCCTGATGCTGCTCGGCGACGCCGGCGGCATGGTCAACCCGTTCAACGGCGAGGGCATCCCGTACGCGATGGAGTCGGGGATGTTCGCCGCCGAGGTCGCCGCCCAGGCGCTGCACCGGCAGCCGAACCAGCGTGAGCGTGCGCTGTCGGCCTACCCGAAGGCGCTGAAGCAGGAGTGGGGCGGCTACTACTCGCTCGGCCGGGTCTTCGTGAAGCTGATCGGAAACCCGGATGTGATGCGGCTCTGCACCAAGTACGGTCTGCCGCGCACCACCTTGATGAAGTTCACCCTGAAGTTGCTTGCCAACCTCACCGACCCGCGCGACGGCGACGTGATGGACAAGCTCATCAACGGGCTCACCAAGATTGCACCGTCGGCCTGATCGGCGGGGCGAGTGAGCTGAGTCACTCCGGTACTGATAACACAGTGCTGGCTGAATTGAACCGAACAAACACAGACCACCGGCTGTAAGGAAGGAGCCCAGAGCGTGCACCCCTACGTACCGATCCTCGCTCTCGGAGTGCTCGCGGCGCTCTTCGTCTTGGGCAGCATCGCCACGAGCGCCCTGGTCGGCCCGAAGCGTTACAACCGGGCCAAGCTCGACTCGTACGAGTGCGGCATCGAGCCCACTCCGCAGCCGGTCGGTGGTGGCCGCTTCCCGGTGAAGTACTACATCACCGCGATGCTGTTCATCGTGTTCGACATCGAGATCGTCTTCCTCTACCCGTGGGCGGTGGCCTTCGACCAGATGGCGCTGTTCGGGCTGATCGAGATGGTCATCTTCATCGTCACCGTCTTCATCGCGTACTCCTATGTATGGCGTCGCGGTGGACTGGAGTGGGACTGATATGGGTCTAGAAGAACAGCTTCCGGCCGGCGTACTGCTGGGCACCGTCGAAGGACTGCTCGGCTACATGCGCAAGGCGTCGTTGTGGCCGGCAACCTTCGGGCTCGCCTGCTGCGCGATCGAGATGATGACGACGGGCGCGCCGCGGTACGACGCCGCCCGCTTCGGCATGGAGGTCTTCCGCGCCTCGCCGCGCCAGGCCGACCTGATGATCGTGGCCGGCCGGGTGAGCCAGAAGATGGCCCCGGTACTGCGCCAGATCTACGACCAGATGGCAGGCCCGAAGTGGGTCCTGGCGATGGGTGTCTGCGCCTCGTCGGGCGGCATGTTCAACAACTACGCCGTCGTCCAGGGTGTCGACCACATCGTCCCGGTGGACATGTACCTGCCCGGCTGCCCGCCGCGGCCGGAGATGCTGCTGGACGCCTTCCTGAAGATTCACGACCAGATCCAGCACAGCAAGCTCGGCGCCCACAAGAAGGCGCTGGAGGCTGAGCAGGAGACCGCGGCACTGACGGCCGCTCCGACGCTTGAGATGAAGGGTCTCCTTCGATGAGTGACACGCAGCCGGAGAACCTTCCGGCGACGGCGTCCGGTAGCGACGCGCAGACGCCCGGTCCTGAGGTGATCGACCAGCGCGAAGGCATGTTCGGCGTCCGGGGTACTGGTGACACCTCCGGCTTCGGCGGCCTGCGCCGCCAGGTCGCACTCCCCGGCGGTACGCCGAAGCCGTACGGCTCCTGGTTCGACGGCGCCGCCGAGCGCCTCGAGGGTCTGGTCGGCGGTGACGCGATCGAGAAGGTCGTCGTCGAGCGCGACGAGCTCACGCTGCACGTGGCCCGCGAGCACCTGGTCGCGGTCTGCCAGAACCTGCGCGACGACGAGGCCCTGCGCTTCGAGTTCTGCTCCGGTGTCAGCGGCGTGCACTACCCGCAGGAGACCGGTCGCGAGCTGCACGCGGTCTACCACCTGTTCTCGATCACCCACAACCGGCGGATCCGGCTCGAGGTGTCCTGCCCGGACAGCGACCGGCACATCCCGTCGGTGGTCTCGGTCTACCCGGCCAACGACTGGCACGAGCGTGAGACCTGGGACTTCTTCGGCATCATCTTCGACGGGCACCCGGCACTGACCCGGATCCAGATGCCCGACGACTGGCCGGGGCACCCGCAGCGCAAGGACTACCCGCTCGGCGGCATCGACGTCGAGTACAAGGGCGCCGTCATCCCGCCGCCCGACACGCGGAGGTCGTACAACTGATGACAACCACAGACCCCTACGCCGCGCCTGCGTCGACTCGCGACACCACCGAGGGCAAGGTCTTCACCGTCACCGGTCAGGACTGGGACTCGGTCGTCGCCGGCCTCGGTGACGAGCCCGAAGAGCGCATCGTCGTCAACATGGGACCGCAGCACCCGTCGACGCACGGCGTACTGCGGCTGATTCTCGAGCTCGACGGTGAGACGGTCACCGAGGCCCGCTGTGGCATCGGCTACCTGCACACCGGCATCGAGAAGAACATGGAGTTCCGTTCCTGGGTCCAGGGCGTGACCTTCGTGACCCGGATGGACTACCTCTCGCCGTTCTACAACGAGACCGCGTACTGCCTGGCGGTCGAGAAGCTGCTCGGCATCGAGGACCAGATCCCCGAGAAGGCCAACGTGATGCGGGTGCTCCTGATGGAGCTCAACCGGATCTCCAGCCACCTGGTCTGTATCGCGACCGGCGGCATGGAGATCGGCGCGCTGACCGTGATGACGATCGGGTTCCGCGAGCGCGAGATGACGCTGGACCTGTTCGAGCTGATCACCGGCCTGCGGATGAACCACGCGTTCATCCGGCCCGGCGGTGTCGCCCAGGATCTGCCCCCGGGTGCCCTGGACAAGATCCGCGAGTACATCACCTGGATGAACAAGCACCTCCCGGAGTACGCCGAGCTCTGCAACGCCAACCCGATCTTCAAGGCGCGGCTGCAGGACGTCGGCTACCTGGACCTGGCCGGCTGCATGGCGCTGGGCATCTCCGGCCCGACCGTGCGCTCGACCGGCTACGCGCTGGACCTGCGCAAGACCCAGCCGTACTGCGGTTACGAGACCTACGACTTCGATGTCCCGACCTGGGACAGCTCGGACTCGTACGGCCGCTTCCGCGTCCGGCTGCAGGAGATGTGGGAGTCGCTGAAGATCATCTCGCAGTGCGCCGACCGGCTCGAGAAGATGGACGGCGACCCGGTGATGGTGGCCGACAAGAAGATCGGCTGGCCGAGCCAGCTCGCCGTCGGCAGCGACGGGATGGGCAACTCGCTCGACCACATCAAGCACATCATGGGCGAGTCGATGGAAGCACTGATCCATCACTTCAAGCTCGTGACCGAAGGGTTCCGGGTGCCGGCCGGTCAGGCCTACGTGGCGATCGAGTCGCCGCGCGGCGAGATGGGCTGCCATGTCGTCTCCGACGGCGGCACCAAGCCGTACCGGGTGCACTTCCGTGACCCGTCCTTCGCAAACCTGCAGGCGATGCCGATCATGTGTGAGGGCTCCCAGGTGGCCGACGTGATCGTCGCCGTCGCCAGCCTTGACCCGGTAATGGGTGGAGTGGATCGATAGTGGCCAACGATCACGCGACTGCGACCAACGTCCCGGTGCCCTACAGCACCGGTGACTCCGCGATCACCGAGACGACGATCGCGGAGATGCGCGAACTGGCTGCCCGGTACCCGGTCGGCCGTTCTGCACTGCTCCCGATGCTGCACCTGGTGCAGTCGGTCGAGGGCCGGGTCACCCCGGAGGGCATCGAGGCCTGCGCCGACGTGCTCGGGCTGACCGGCGCCGAGGTCTCCGCGGTGGCGACCTTCTACACGATGTACAAGCGCCGGCCGGTCGGCGAGTACCACGTCGGGGTCTGCACCAACACGCTGTGCGCGGTGATGGGCGGCGACCTGATCTTCGAGCGGCTGAAGAGCCACCTCGACGTCGGGAACGACGAGACCACCGAGGACGGCAAGATCACCCTCGAGCACATCGAGTGCAACGCGGCCTGCGACTACGCACCCGTGGTGACGGTGAACTGGGAGTTCTTCGACGACATGACGCCGCAGTCGGCCACCCAGCTGGTGGACGACCTGCGCGAGGGCACCGAGGTGAAGTCGCCGCGCGGCGCCACCATCTGCAGCTGGCGCGAGGCGGAGCGCGTGCTGGCGGGCTTCCCCGACGGCCGCGCCGACGAGGGCCCGACCGGTGGCAAGGCTTCGCTGGCCGGCCTCCGGCTGGCCCGCGAGCGCAACTGGACGGCACCGAACGGCGCCGCTGGTAGCAGCAACGCCGCCGCGGCTGCCGAGTCCACGGTCTCCCCGGAGGCCGCGGCCGGTCCGCGTCCGTCCGACCAGCCTGGCAAGGAATCCCAAGCGGTCAACGGCAACGATTCGCGGAAGGAGGACTGACCATGCTGACCCCGGTACTGTCCGACAACTGGGACCAGATCAACGCGTGGCAGCTCTCGTCGTACCAGCGCACCGGTGGGTACGACGCCCTCCGTACGGCGCTGGCGATGCAGCCGGCCGACGTGGTCACCGCCGTCAAGGACTCCGGTCTGCGCGGTCGTGGTGGCGCGGGCTTCCCCACTGGGATGAAGTGGTCCTTCATCCCGCAGGACAACCCCAAGCCCAAGTACCTCGTGGTGAACGCCGACGAGTCCGAGCCGGGCACCTGCAAGGACATCCCGCTGATGATGGCCTCGCCGCACACGCTGGTCGAGGGCGTCATCATCTCGTCCTACGCGATCCGCGCGAGCGTCGCGTTCATCTACGTCCGCGGTGAAGTTCTGCACGTGATCCGCCGGCTGCAGCAGGCCGTGCAAGAGGCGAAGGACGCCGGTTTCATCGGCACCAACATCCTCGGCACCGGCTACGACCTGGACGTCGTCGTGCACGCCGGCGCCGGCGCGTACATCTGTGGCGAGGAGACGGCCCTGCTCGACTCGCTCGAGGGTCGTCGCGGTCAACCTCGGCTCCGTCCTCCGTTCCCGGCTGTCGCCGGTCTGTACGGCTGCCCGACAGTGATCAACAACGTCGAGTCGATCGCGTCTGTTCCCGCCATCATCAAGAACGGCGCGGACTGGTTCTCCTCGATGGGCACCGAGAAGTCCAAGGGCATGACGCTGTACTCGCTCTCCGGACACGTCACCCGTCCGGGGCAGTACGAGGCGCCGATGGGCATCACGCTGCGGCAGCTGATCGACCTGGCCGGCGGGGTCCGCGAGGGCCACGAGCTGAAGTTCTGGACGCCGGGTGGTTCCTCGACGCCGCTGCTGACCGCCGAGCACCTCGACGTACCGCTCGACTACGAAGGTGTCGGCTCGGTCGGTTCGATGCTGGGCACGAAGGCGCTGCAGATCTTCGACGAGACGACCTGCGTCGTCCGCGCTGTTCTGCGCTGGACCGAGTTCTACAAGCACGAGTCCTGTGGCAAGTGCACCCCGTGCCGTGAAGGCACGTGGTGGCTGGTGCAGATCCTCGAGCGCCTTGAGCACGGCAAGGGCACCGAGGCCGACCTGGCCACGCTGCTCGACCTCTGCGAGAACATCACCGGCCGCTCGTTCTGCGCCCTGGCCGACGGTGCGACCGCGCCGATCAGCAGCTCGATCCAGCACTTCAAGGACGAGTACCTGGCGCACTTCGAGCACGGCGGCTGTCCGTTCGACCCGATGGCAAGCACTGTCTTCGCGACCGCTGGAGCTAGCGCATGACGATCCAAGCGAACCCACCGGCCGGCGCGGAGGTGGAGCGGACCGATCTCATCACCGTCACCATCGACGACATCGAGGTCAAGGTTCCGAAGAACACCCTGCTGATCCGCGCCGCGGAGCAGATCGGGGTTCAGATCCCGCGGTTCTGCGACCACCCGCTGCTCGACCCGGTCGGCGCCTGCCGCCAGTGCCTGGTCGAGATCACCGACGCCGGTAACGGCCGCGGAATGCCGAAGCCGCAGGCCTCCTGCACGATCACTGTCGCCGACGGCATGGTGGTTCGCACGCAGATCAGCTCGCCGGTGGCTGACAAGGCACAGCACGGGCAGATGGAATTCCTGCTCATCAACCACCCGCTGGACTGCCCGGTCTGCGACAAGGGCGGCGAGTGCCCCCTGCAGAACCAGGCGATGTCGAACGGCCAGGGCGAGACCCGCTTCCACGAGATCAAGCGGACCTACCCGAAGCCGATCAACATCTCCTCCGAGGTGCTGCTCGACCGCGAGCGCTGCATCCTCTGCGCGCGCTGCACCCGCTTCTCCGAGCAGATCGCCGGTGACCCGTTCATCGCGCTGATCGAGCGCGGCGCGCTGCAGCAGGTCGGCATCTACGAGAAGGAGCCCTTCGAGAGCTACTTCTCCGGCAACACCATCCAGATCTGCCCGGTGGGCGCGCTGACCAGCGCGGCGTACCGGTTCCGGTCGCGGCCGTTCGACCTCGTCTCGGTGCCTTCGGTCGCCGAGCACGACGCGTCGGGTGCCGCGATCCGCGTGGACTACCGACGCGGCAAGGTGATGCGCCGGCTGGCCGGTGACGACCCGCAGGTCAACGAGGAGTGGATCTCGGACAAGGACCGGTTCGCGTTCAACTACGCGAGTACCGGTGACCGGCTGACCCACCCGATGATCCGTGAGGACGGCGTCCTGCGTCCGGCGTCGTGGCCGGAGGCGCTGACCTACACCGCGGAGAAGCTGACCGCGGCGCGCGGCAACGCCGCCGTACTGACTGGTGGCCGGTTGACCCTCGAGGACGCCTACGCGTACTCGAAGTTCGCCCGCGTCGCCCTGGGCAGCAACGACATCGACTTCCGGGCTCGCCCGCACTCCGCCGAGGAGGCCGACTTCCTGGCCGCCGCGGTGGCCGGTACGGGTCTCGGTACGACGTTTGCCGACCTCGAGAAGGCTGGATCCGTGCTGTTCGCCGGGTTCGAGCCGGAAGAGGAAGCGCCGTCGGTGTTCCTGCGGCTGCGCAAGGCCGTCAAGGCCCACGGCACCAAGGTGTTCACGGTTGCTGCCTTCGCCTCGCGCGGGGTGCAGAAGCTGAACGGCATCGTCGTTCCGGCCGAGCCGGGCACCGAGGCCGCCGTACTGTCCGACCTGAGCGGTGATGTGAAGGCTGCGCTCGGCGCGGACTCGATCATCATCGTGGGTGAGCGGCTGGCGAGCGTTCCGGGTGCTTACTCGGCCGCGCTGCGGCTGGCGCTCAACACGGGTGCGCAGCTGGCCTGGATCCCGCGTCGTGCGGGTGACCGCGGTGCGCTCGAGGCTGGTTGCCTGCCGGGCCTGCTGCCCGGTGGCCGCCTGGTCTCCGACCCGCAGGCGCGCGTCGACCTGCAGGCCGCCTGGGGCGTCGAGAGCTTGCCGACGGCAACGGGTAAGGACCTGACCGAGATCATCGCGTCTGCGTCCTCACTGGGCGCACTGGTCGTTGCAGGCGTCGAGATCGACGACCTGCCGGACCCGGCCGCCGCGCTTGCTGCGCTCGCTGCCGCGCCGTTCGTGGTCAGCTTCGAGGTCCGCAACTCGCAGGTCACCGAGCACGCCGACGTCGTCTTCCCGGTGGTTCCGCCGGCGGAGAAGGACGGCACCTTCGTGAACTGGGAAGGTCGCGAGCGGCCGTTCCCGGTTGTCCTCAAGGTGCCGGCCGCGATGCCGGATGTCCGCGCCCTGGCCGCACTGGCCCAGGAGATGGACACCGCGCTCGGGTTCACCACCCCGGCCGGCGCCAAGCGTGAGTACGACGAGCTCGGTCGCTGGGACGGCGATCGCGCGCAGGAGCCGACGTACCAGGCCGGTCCGGCACTGGGTGCGTTCGACTCCACCCGCCTCGCTACCTGGCGGATGCTGATCGACGACAGCCGCGCCTGCGACGGCGAGCCGCACCTGACCGGGACCGCGCGTAAGCCGGTCGCCCGGGTCTCGGCCACCACCGCGCACCGCGTCGGCCTCGCCGACGGAGACGAGCTGGTGATCAGCACCGATGCCGGTTCGGTCCGGCTCCCGGTCGCGATCACCCCGATGACCGACAACGTGGTGTGGCTGCCGACCAACTCGGCCGACTCGCACGTGCGTCGTTCGCTGCACGCTGATCACGGTTCGATCGTGACGATCGCCGGAGGAAACGCATGATCCACATTCCGCTGGCCGCGCCCCCGGACGCGGGCGTCGGGCATGACCCGTGGTGGGTGATCGGCCTCAAGGTGCTGATCATCTTCGTGCTGCTGGTCGTCCTGACACTGTTCAACATCTGGTTCGAGCGTCGCGTCGTCGCGCGGATGCAGCACCGGGTCGGGCCGAACGTGCACGGACCCTTCGGTCTGCTGCAGTCGCTCGCCGACGGTGTGAAGCTGATGCTCAAGGAAGACCTGATGCCGAAGGGCGTGGACCGTTTCGTCTACGTCCTCGCACCGGTGCTCACCGCCGTACCGGCCTTCCTGACCTTCGCCGTCATCCCGTTCGGGCCGACGGTGAAGATCCCGTTCACCGACACCTACACGCGGTTGCAGCTGACCGACCTGCCGGTGTCGGTGCTGTACGTGATGGCGATCGCCTCGATCGGCATCTACGGCATCGTCCTCGGTGGCTGGTCGTCCAACTCGACGTACTCGCTGCTCGGTGGTCTGCGCTCCAGCGCCCAGATGATCTCCTACGAGGTCGGCATGGGGCTGGCGCTCGTCACGGTCTTCCTCTTCGCCGGTTCGATGTCCACCTCGGACATCGTCGCGGCGCAGAGCCAGCACCAGACGGTGAACCTGTTCGGCGCCGACATCCCGATCCCCGGCTGGTACGCGTTCCTGCTCTTCCCGTCGTTCGTGATCTACGTGGTCTCGATGATCGGTGAGACGAACCGGGCGCCGTTCGACCTGCCCGAGGCCGAGGGCGAGCTGGTCGCGGGCTTCCTGACCGAGTACTCCTCGATCAAGTACGCGATGTTCTTCCTGGCCGAGTACATCAACATGGCGACCGTTTCGGCGCTGGCCACGACGCTGTTCCTCGGCGGCTGGCAGGCCCCGTGGCCGATCTCGCAGTTCGACTGGGCCAACACCGGTTACTGGCCGGTGCTGTGGTTCTTCGGCAAGCTGATGGCCTTCATCTTCTTCTACATCTGGTTGCGCGGAACGTTGCCGCGACTGCGCTACGACCAGTTCATGAAGCTGGGCTGGAAGATCCTGATCCCGGTCTCGCTGGGCTGGATCCTGCTGGTCGCCACCGTGCGTGCGGTCGGTCGCGAGGCCTCCACGCCGCGCACCTGGCTGCTCGTCGCGGCCGGGATCGCGGTCGCGCTCGCGCTGATCTCGATGCTGTTCCCGGGCAAGAAGACCGAACCGGTGACCGAGGTTGCCGATGGCAAGGACTTCGACGCCTTCGCCGGTGGGTTCCCGGTACCACCGCCGATCGTCGACACCAAGAGCGAGACAGACAGTCGTAGCAAGGAAGGCACTCGTGGCTAGCGTCAAAGAAGCTCTCTGGGACCCGGTAGCCGGGTTCGGGGTCACCTTCCGGACGATGTTCCGCAAGGTGTTCACCGAGGAGTACCCGTTCGAGAAGAAGCCGACCGCACCGCGCTTCCACGGCCGGCACCAGCTGAACCGCTGGCCGGACGGTCTGGAGAAGTGCATCGGCTGCGAGCTGTGCGCCTGGGCGTGCCCCGCCGACGCGATCTACGTCGAGGGTGGCGACAACGTCGACGGTGCCGATTCGGGACGCTTCTCGCCCGGCGAGCGGTACGGCCGCGTCTACCAGATCAACTACCTGCGCTGCATTCTCTGTGGACTGTGCATCGAGGCCTGCCCGACCCGGGCGCTCACGATGACCAACGAGTACGAGCTGGCCGACTCCAGCCGTGCCTCGCTGATCTACGAGAAGAAGGACCTGCTGGCCCCGATGCTTCCGGGCATGCAGGAGCCGCCGCACGCGATGCAGCTCGGCGCCACCGACAAGGACTACTACCGCGGCCTGACCGGCGCGGCAGCCCCTGCCGACGGTGGTGACGCCAAATGATCGGCCTGGTGACCGGACCGCAGGTCGCGTTCTGGATGCTCGCGCCGGTGATGGTGCTGGCGGCGATCGCGATGATCCTGGTCCGCAAGGCGGTGCACTCGGCGCTGCTGCTGGCCACGGTGATGATCTGCCTGTCCATCCAGTACGCCGCCCTGGACGCACCGTTCCTGTTCGCCGTACAGATCATCGTCTACACCGGCGCGATCCTGATGCTGTTCCTGTTCGTGCTGATGCTCGTCGGCGTCGACGCCTCGGATTCGCTGGTGGAGACGATCCGCGGTCAGCGACTGCTGGCGGGCCTGGCCTTCCTCGGCTTCGGTGTCCTGATCGTCGCTGCCGTCGGCAACGCGGTCTACGGCACCGACCCGGTCGGCCTGGCCGACGCGCAGCCGGACGGCAACCCGAAGGGCATCGCGCAACTGCTGTTCGGTAAGTACGTGTTCGCCTTCGAGGTCACCTCGGCGCTGCTGATCACCGCAGCCCTCGGCGCGATGATGCTGGCGCACCGCGAGCGGCTGACCAAGAAGCGCACCCAGCGTGACCACGCCGAGGAGCGGATCCGCAAGTACGCCGAGCAGGGGATCCACCCTGGTCCGCTGCCGACTCCCGGCGTACTGGCTCGGCACAACGCTGTCGACACCCCGGCGCTGCTGCCCGACGGGTCGATCGCACCGACCTCGGTTTCGCGCGTCCTGCAGGCCCGTGGCACCGTGTTCCCCGAAGCCGAGGAGCGCGCGGACATCGAGACCGTCCGCGAGATCACCGAGGGCGAAGACCACGTGACGAAGGAGAAGAACAGTGACGACTGAGCCATACATTGTGCTCGCGGCGATCCTGTTCAGCATCGGCGCGCTCGGCGTGCTGGTGCGGCGGAACGCCATCGTCGTGTTCATGTGTGTCGAGCTGATGCTGAACGCGGCGAACCTGGCGTTCGTCAGCTTCGCCCGTCAGCACGGCAACCTCGACGGCCAGATCGCCGCCTTCTTCGTGATGGTGGTGGCTGCGGCCGAGGTCGTGATCGGCCTGGCGATCATCATGGCCATCTTCCGCACCCGTCGTTCGGCTTCGGTCGACGACGCCAACCTGCTCAAGTACTGAGGTCTGAAACCGATGAGTCATGAGCTGACGTGGCTGCTGGTCGCGATTCCGGCGGTGTCCGCGGCGATCCTGCTGCTTGGTGGCAAAGCCACCAACAAGTGGGGTCACCTGCTGGGCACCGCGGCGTCGCTGGCCTCGTTCGTCTGCGGTGTCCTGCTGTTCGTCCAGATGCAGGGGCTGCACGACGAGGAGCGGTCCGAGACGGTTCGCCTGTTCGAGTGGTTCACGGTCGGGAACGTGAAGGTCGACTTCACGCTGCTGATCGACCCGCTCTCCATCCTGTTCGTGCTGCTGATCACCGGTGTGGGTTCGCTGATCCACATCTACTCGATCGGCTACATGGAGCACGACGTCCGGCGGCGCCGGTTCTTCGCCTACCTGAACCTGTTCGTGGCAGCGATGCTGCTGCTGGTTCTCGCGGCGGACTACCTGCTGGTGTTCGTCGGCTGGGAGGGCGTCGGTCTGGCGTCGTACCTGCTGATCGGGTTCTGGCAGCACAAGACTTCGGCCGCCGTTGCCGCCAAGAAGGCCTTCGTGGTCAACCGGGTCGGTGACATCGGCCTCTCGCTCGCCGTGATGAGCATGTGGGGCCTGTTCGGCTCCTCGGCCTTCGCCTCGGTGAACGCCGGCGCCGAGGGCATGTCGAGCACGTGGGCCACGCTGGTCGGCCTGATGCTGCTGCTGGCTGCCTGCGGTAAGTCCGCGCAGGTGCCGCTGCAGTCCTGGCTGCTGGACGCGATGGAAGGCCCGACCCCGGTGTCGGCCCTCATCCACGCGGCGACCATGGTCACCGCGGGCGTCTACCTGGTAGTCCGCTCGCACGCGATCTTCGAGATGTCCGAGACGGCCTCGACCGCGGTCGTCATCGTCGGTACGGTCACGGCGCTCGCCGGTGCGATCATCGGTACCGCCAAGGACGACATCAAGAAGGCGCTCGCCGGTTCGACGATGAGCCAGATCGGCTACATGATGCTGGCCGCCGGTCTCGGCCCGGCCGGGTACGTGTTCGCGATCTTCCACCTCATCACGCACGGCTTCTTCAAGGCCAACATGTTCCTCGGCGCCGGTTCCGTCATGCACGGGATGAACGACGACGTGAACATGCGCCACTACGGTGCGCTCCGGATCCCGATGAAGATCACCTTCGTGACCTTCGCCTTCGGCTACCTGGCGATCCTCGGAATCCCGCCGTTCGCGGGCTTCTTCAGCAAGGACAAGATCATCGAGGCGGCGTTCGCGCACAACCCGGTGATCGGTCTCTGTGCCCTGCTCGGTGCCGGGATCACGGCGTTCTACATGACCCGCGTGATGCTCATGACCTTCATGGGCAAGAAGCGCTGGGCCGACGACGTGCACCCGCACGAGTCGCCGAAGGTGATGACGATCCCGCTGATCATCCTGGCGGCGCTGTCGCTGGGTGGTGGCGCCCTGTACTTCGCCGGGCACTGGATCGAGCACTGGCTCGAGCCGGTCGTCGGGGTCGAGGAAGAGCACCCGCCGCTGCCGGCGATCGCGATGACGGCGATCACCCTCGCGGTCGTTGCCGTCGGCATCGTGATCGCGGTGGCCAAGTACCGTCGGGACATCCCGCGGGAGGCCCCGGCCGGTTCGCCGCTGACGGTCCTCGCCCGGCGTGATCTCTTCGGTGACGCTCTGAACGAGGCAGTCCTGATGCGTCCGGGTCAGTACCTCACCCGGACGCTGGTCTGGCTGGACAACCGCGGCGTGGACGGCCTGGTCAACGGGCTGGCCGCACTGTTCGGTGGGCTGTCCGGCCGGCTCCGCCGGTTCCAGACGGGCTTCGTCCGTTCGTACGCACTCAGCATGGTCTTCGGCGCCGCATTCGTGGTCGTCGCCCTCCTCGCGGTGAGGTTGTCGTGAAAATCGGTTGGCTGACCCTCTTACTGCTGCTGCCCCTCGTGGGCGCCCTGGGCACCATGGCGGTGCCCAAGGCGAAGGCACTGCTGTCCAAGCAGGTAGCGCTCGGCTTCTCCCTCGTCACCCTGGTGCTGACCGCGATCGTTGCGGTCGGCTACCACCAGAACGGCGCTGAGAAGTACAACGAGACGCACACCTGGATCAAGGCGTTCGGCGCGAACTACGCGCTCGGTCTCGACGGTGTCGGCATCATCTTGGTGGTGCTCACCGCGCTGCTGACGCCGATCGTGATCATCGCCTCGTGGAACGACGCGGACGGCGGCCGCTGGTCGTCGAAGTCCTTCTTCGCCTGGATCCTGGTGCTCGAGGCCCTGTCGATCGGGGTCTTCTCCGCGACCGACGTGTTCCTCTTCTACGTGCTGTTCGAGGCCACGCTGATCCCGATGTACTTCCTGATCGGTGGCTTCGGCGGTCCGCAGCGCTCGTACGCCGCGGTGAAGTTCCTGCTCTACTCGCTGCTCGGCGGTCTGCTCATGCTGGCCTCGGTGGTCGGCCTGTACGTGCTCTCCGCGCGCGCCGGCGACCCGTCGTACCTGCTGACCGACCTGATCAAGCTCGACATCAGCCAGAACACGGAGCGGTGGCTGTTCCTCGGCTTCTTCTTCGCCTTCGCGGTGAAGGCGCCGATGGTGCCGTTCCACACCTGGCTGCCGGACGCCGCCGGTGAGGCGACGCCGGGCACCTCGGTGCTGCTGGTCGGCATCCTGGACAAGATCGGCACCTTCGGGATGATCCGGTTCTGCCTCGGTCTGTTCCCGGAGGCCTCCAAGTGGGCCACCCCGGTGGTCCTGGTGCTCGCCCTGATCTCGGTCCTGTACGGCGCCCTGGTGGCGATCGGCCAGACCGACATCAAGCGGCTGATCGCCTACACCTCGATCTCGCACTTCGGCTTCATCGTGATGGGCATCTTCGCGCTCACCTCGCAGGGCCTGACCGGGTCGACGCTCTACATGTTCAACCACGGTCTCTCGACCGCGGCGCTGTTCCTGGTCGCCGGGTACCTGATCTCCCGGCGGGGGTCCGCGCGGATCGCCGACTACGGCGGGGTCGAGAAGGTCGCCCCGGTGCTGGCCGGAACGTTCCTGTTCGCGGGTCTGTCCAGCCTGGCGCTGCCCGGTCTGTCGCCGTTCATCTCCGAGTTCATGGTGATCGCCGGGACGTTCAGCAACCACAAGGTGATCGCGGTGATCGCGGTCTTCGGCATCGTGCTGGCGGCGCTCTACATCCTGCTGATGTACCAACGCACGATGACCGGACCGGTCCGTGAGGGCATCGAGAAGCTGAAGGACCTGAACAAGCGGGAGATCCTCGCGATCGTTCCGCTGGTGGTCCTGATCATCGGCCTCGGCATCTTCCCGAAGCCGATCGTCGACATCATCAAACCCGCGGTCGAGTCGACCATGCAGCGCGTCGGTGTTACCGACAAGGCGCCGGAGATCCCCGTGACGGAGGGACAGAAGTGATCGGCCTGATCCTGCCTGCGGCGGACTTCGTCGCGCCGAAGATCGAATACACCGAGCTGATGCCGATGCTCGTGGTGTTCGGCGCGGCCTGTGTCGGCGTCATCGCCGAGGCATTCCTGCCGCGGGCCCTACGGCACGTGGCGCAGCTCGCCATCACTGTGGTCGCGATCCTTGCGGCCGGCGTGCTGACCGGGCTCCTGATCAACGACAACAAGGAACTGATCGCGGCCCAGGGCGCGATCGCGGTGGACGGCCCGGCGCTGTTCACCTGGATGATCCTGCTCGCCCTGACCCTGATCAGCGTGCTGCTGTTCGCCGAGCGGTCGCTCGACGGTGGGCTCTCCGCGTTCGCGAGCCAAGCGGCCGCCGTACCGGGGTCCGAGGCCGAGCGTGAAGGTACGGCGGCCCGGATCGAGCACACCGAGATCTTCCCGCTGACACTGTTCGCGGTCGGCGGCATGATGCTGTTCGCGTCGGCCAACGACCTGCTGGTGCTGTTCGTCGCGCTCGAGGTCTTCTCGCTGCCGCTGTACCTGCTGTGTGGCCTGGCGCGTCGTCGCCGGCTCATCTCGCAGGAAGCCGCGATGAAGTACTTCCTGCTCGGCGCCTTCGCCTCCGCGTTCCTGCTGTTCGGGATCGCGCTGCTCTACGGGTACGCCGGCACGATGTCGCTCGGCGGGATCGCCGACACTCTCGGCAAGAACACCGGCGGGGAGACCATCCTGCTGGCCGGGACCGGTCTGGTCGGGGTCGGCCTGCTGTTCAAGGTCGGCGCCGTACCGTTCCACAACTGGACGCCGGACGTGTACCAGGGTGCGCCGACGCCGGTCACCGGGTTCATGGCGGCCTGCACCAAGATCGCCGCGTTCATCGGGCTGATGCGGGTCTTCTACGTCGCCCTCGGCGGAACGCGCTGGGACTGGGCGCCGATGATGTGGGTCGTCGCGATCCTCACCATGGTGGTCGGTTCGATCGTCGCGATCACCCAGACCGACGTGAAGCGGATGCTGGCCTACTCCTCGATCGCGCACGCAGGCTTCCTGCTGACCGCGTTCGTCGGCCTGGCCCAGGCCGGGAGCGGTGTCCACAACGGCATCACCTCGACCCAGGCGGTGCTCTTCTACCTGGTCTCGTACGGCTTCTCGACGATCGGTGCCTTCGCGGTCATCACGCTGGTCCGCGACGCGAGTGGCGAGGCCACGCACCTGTCCCGCTGGGCGGGTCTGGGCAAGAAGTCGCCGCTGCTGGCGGGGATCTTCGCGTTCTTCCTGCTCTCCTTCGCCGGCATCCCGCTGACCGCGGGCTTCACCGGCAAGTGGGCAGTCTTCAGCGCAGCCTGGTCGGGCGGGGCGTGGCCTCTCGTCGTCGTCGCTGTCCTGTCCAGCCTGGTCGCCGCGTTCTTCTACGTCCGCGTGATCGTGCTGATGTTCTTCTCGGATCTGCCGGCCGACGCGCCCGACGTGGCGCTGCCGGGCTGGCAGACCACGACGGCTGTTGCTCTCGGTCTCGCCGCCACTGTGGTTCTCGGACTGGTCCCCGGACCGGTGCTCGACCTGGCGGCCCGCGCAGGTGAGTTCATCCGTTGAGTCCGACCCCGCTGCCGGCCGAGAGCCTGGGCTTCGCGTTCGCCGATGAGGCACTCGAAGCCCGGGTCCGGGCTGGGCTCGAATCGGTCGAACAGGCGCTCCGCGACTCCACCGAGTCCGAGGCGCCGTTCGTCACCGCCGCCGCCCAGCACGTCATGGTTGCCGGCGGCAAGCGGTTCCGGCCGCTGCTGGTACTGATCGCCGCGGAGTTCGGCCCGGCGCCGGCCGCTGACGAGGTCGAGCTGGTCCGCGACGACGTCGTCAAGGCGGCCGTCGTCGTCGAGCTGACGCACGTCGCGACCCTGCACCACGACGACGTGATGGACGAGGCCGCGCTCCGCCGCGGTTCGGCCACCGCGAATGCTCGCTGGGACAACTCGGTCGCGATCCTGTCCGGCGACTGGCTCTTCGCCCGCGCCTCCGACCTGGTCGCCGATCTGGGACCGGACGCCGTACGGATTCAGGCCCGGACCTTCAGCCGCCTGGTCGAGGGTCAGATCCGCGAAACCCTCGGCGTCACCGAAGGCCAGGACCCGCTCAAGCACTACCTGTCGGTCGTGGCCGACAAGACCGGTTCGCTGATCGCCACCTCGGCCCTCTTCGGTGCCCGCTTCGCCGGTGCCTCCGAAGAGATCCAAGAGTCCCTGCGCGCCTTCGGTGAAGAGATCGGCGTCGCCTTCCAGCTCGCCGACGACATCCTCGACATCGCCGGCGACTCCGGCCAGTCCGGCAAAACCCCTGGCACCGACCTGCGCGAAGGCGTCCCGACCCTCCCGGTCCTCATCTTCCGCGCCCAGGCCGACCCCTCGAACCCCGACGACGCAAGGCTGCTCGAGCTCCTCGACTCGGACCTCTCCGACGACGCCCGCCTCGCCGAGACGCTGGACCTGCTACGGGCCCACCCGGCCTTCGCCCAGGCAGAAGACGACGTACGGCGCCGTGCCGCGGATGCCCGCAAACTCCTGTCGTCCCTGCCGGACTGCTCCGCCCGCCAGGCCCTCGACTCCCTCTGCGACCTGGTCGTCACCCGCTCCGTCTAACACGACGGCTGGGCCAGACGGGGCAATAGTGTACGGCGAGCCAGCTGCCCTGAGAGCAGCGCGGGATCGGATGGACGTGGGAACTATCAAGGGCTAAAGTCGCAAGCTCGTCACAGGACGTGGTGAGGTTCGGCATTGGGGGAAGTAGATGCGGCCGGAGCATCTTGGGTCGGTGCTGGCGCGACCGGATACCATCGTATTTGTAGGATCTGGAGTTTCGATCTGGTCGGGTATGCCCAGCTGGGGGAGCTTGCTTGAAGGGCTGGCCGAACACCTTGATCGTAATGGTTACTCATCGGAGCTAATCCGCCGGGAGTTGGCAGGCGGCGACTATCTATTGGCCGCCAGTTACGGTTTTGATGGGCTGACCGAGATGGATCGTTGCGTTTTCCTACGCAGTGTCCTGCTGGATTCGGAGGCTGTGCCGTCTGAGCTGCATCGTGCGATCGCGGGTCTTGGTAGCAGGTGCTTCGTGACGACAAATTATGACCGCCTGCTGGAGAGAGGCCTCAGCGAGTACCGGCCCGGCGAGTATTATGAAGTGGTCACGCCCCTCCAGCAGCTAGAGGTGGCATCGATCGTTCAGGCGCGTTCAGAGCGCTTCGTCTTCAAGCCACACGGTGACCTCGGGAGTTGCGACTCCATCGTCCTGACGCGGGAAGACTACCGCGAGTTTCACTCGCAACGAAGGCATGTCTTCGAGGCGATGCGGACGCTTCTGCTGAGCAGGCCAGTTGTATTCATTGGTTTCGGATTGAAGGACCCGGCCTTCCTTCTCATCCGAGACTCGATCTACTCGGCCTTTGGGGGAAACCCAGCAGATCATTTCGCGATCATGCCGGATGTACTCCCTGCGGAGGCTGACTATTGGCGGCGCAACTATGGAATTCATCTAGTTTCATATGCGACGAATGAGAACGCTCGCGGATCTGAAAAGCACGCTGAATTGCTCGAACTGCTACACGGATACGATACCTATGCGTCACGAGTTGACCGGAGTTCAAGCGACCAGAGCTCTCTTCCCTCGGATGGCGTGGATTTTGATAGTAGTGCGCACACGCTCGCTCTAGCGCGACATGCCCGTCGCCTGAAGAGCGTCATCCCGGTCGTGGAGGAGCCAATCCCCCTCGAGATAAAACGTACCGGGCACGAAGTCGAAAAAATCCCGGGGCCTATGCCGGACGGTGCTGACGCTATCTCAAACCTGGCCACGCTCCGAGAGGGCATCCTTCTCGAAGGATCGCCGGGTGCGGGTAAGTCATTCGTTTCGAAACAAGTCGTACGGGGTTTGGCTGAGAAGCTAGAAGATGCCTGCCTAACATCAGGTGTTACGGACTCTGGGGTGCGGGTTCCGTTGTTTGTGGAGCTTCGTGAATATCGCGGAAACTTAAAAGAACTGATCGAGTCGGACCTTCCGTCAGGTATCGACCTTGACTTTCTTCTTCAGACCCACAGTTGCTTGCTGTTTCTCGATGGATTCAATGAGGCGCCGGCGCGCGCCGCGGCCGACGGAACGCTTGTGGGGCAGATACGGGAACTGTTAGACGGGGCTGAAGGTTCCGGCGTCGTGATATCTACCCGGCATAGCGGAGAGCTGCATGGCCTAAACCTTCCGGTGTATGCACTCGATGCTATCCCGATGTCTTATGTGCTCGAGGCATTGGAGTCGGCAGGTCATGATCCAGCTGGCGTTGGCGATCAGCAAGTAGAGCTCCTGGCGCGGCCGCTGTTTTTTCGGGCGTGGGCAGATCGAAAGATCAGACTTGAGAAGTCTCAGAGTGTCCATGATATCTATGCTCAACTCATTGGTGAGATCGAGACTGGAATTTCACAACGACTCGGGACTCGTATCGACCTCGGTGATCTGCTGGGTTCCGTGGCGTTCGACGTCATTGACGGTGGTGGATTAACGGCGAGTCTTGGTCAGATAGACGCTGTGCTTCGTCGGTCTACCGTTGACCTTCCCCGCTCGGATGTACTAAACGCTCTTCTGAGCGATGGTGTTCTGATCCCGGCAGCTGGTCGGCGGGTGGCATTCTTCCATCACTCGATCACTGAGTATCTCGCTGCGAGCCATTTGGCGAAGCTGATTCAGGCCGACTCGTCGATTGTGCACCGTTGTCTCCGGAGGCCAGACTGGGATCAAACACTGCTTCTGACGCTTGGCTTCTTGCCGTCGGTGACCAGTCACGCTGTCTTCGATGAGGTTCTCACGGCCGACCCTGCCATGGCGCTTCGGGCTCTTAGCTACGCAGACCAAAAGGACGGCGCCTGGCTTGAGCGTGCGCTGATCTATCTGCGGAAGCGCGAGGAGCGGCCATTTGAATTCGAACTGACATCTGCATTGGATCGGCTTCACCCTCATGAGCAGCACATCCCGGCTCTTCTCGACCTGGTCGAGAATGCTGAAGCAAATGGTGCGCATGGGGCGGGCCCTCTCTGGCGGATCTCCGAGGCGAGCCGTCCGAGACTGATCGACCTCTTGCTTGATCCCGAGCGAGGGTACAATTTCCAGACTGCGATGGCATCCAGCCTGCGATTTTTCGTATCACCAAAACAGGTACTTAGAATTATTGAGGTGGCTGCCGAAATTGTGGTCGAATCGGCGGATCGGGACGGACTTCTCGCGGGAGTGGAGGTTGACCGATGGATTGGAACAGTCAGTGCGCTGTCGGAGATCTGCCAGGATTTGCCCGTCGGGGAACTCGTGCAGATCGCAAACCATAGCGATTCGGTTATGGTTGACTCGGTTATTTGTAACTGCCTGCGGGATATTCCGCATGAGCAGTCCTTCGAATATTTGGCGGGCCGCATTGCGGATGGCCTCGGGTATCCGATTTTCGATTTGCATATGCTACTTGAATACGAATACTCGCGAGATGTTCGTCTTCCACACTTTCCGGAGCTCATCCCGCATCTTATTGATGTGCTTCAGAGTGGAGGAGGTGACCGTTGGGCTGGTCCGTGCGTGAGTAGCTTGGTCTCATTTAGTGAGGAGTATCGCCAGGATCTCGTTGACTGCCCGATTGGCGATGGCCTATTTGCAGCATATAAGGCCTGGATTCTCGGCGATGAAACTGCGATATTCGATCACCTCGCTGGCCTGCTGAGCGCCGGAGCCGATTGGTCGTCTGTTCCGCTATTTATCTTGCGTTACGCCGATCTTGATTGGAGTCAGAGATCGGCAACGCTTCTCAGCCTTCTGCGCATCAGGGATGAAGCCTTGGCGGAGGCGTTGCTGACCGGCCTCCGGGATTCCGGCGTCACTGAAACGTCGCTCACCTTTCATCTTGAGGACTTGGCCTGGTGGATCGATTGGCTTCGAGAATGTGCCACTGATGAATCATTCTTGGCATATCAGCTTGGCCAGTTTCTGAGTAACTCGATGGATGCCGATAATAGGCGCGAGGCCGTGGGGCTCTTTAACGCTGGTGGTGAATTTCGGGCAGCTTTAGACGAATATGTACTTGCATTGATGCCGGAGTTGAATCTTTCCCACTTTACTGATGAGGCTGTCGATTGGATGGTTGGGAATTTATCTCTGCATGGATACCGCTTCGCCGTGCGTACTCCGCTCCTGGCCTCGGTGGCGGATGAGAATCTTGTGCAAGACCGATTGATTCCGGCCCTCGTTGATGGTCCGGGGGAATTACTGCGCAGAAATCTCCTTGTTGTGTTGCGTGAAGCAGGGGAGAAGCATGGGCGGCGCTATGTGGCGGACGATGGGTCCGTCCTGGGGTAGGTGCTAGGGGACGCTTCGGCTACGCAAGCATTGCGGCTGAAATGTCGGCCTGGTCGAAAGAATCTAGCAATCGCTGGTTGGTCGGTCAGACATTAGAATTCCTTTGGGGGTGAGGCCGGTTGCTCGGCAGGAATTGGACCTCCAAACTGGAGGCGCCGCTCGATTCAGACTGATGCTTTGGTCCCAATGCTGTCGTCATCACTGCGAGGAGCTGCGCCTGCGTGGGGCGGCCCGCGGTTATACGGCTAGCGGTTCTGCCAGGTGGGGCTTTCGGCGTAGTGGTTGTCGTAGAGGTCGCTGGTCTTGGCGACCTCGGCCCAGTCGGTGGTGCCTTGGTAGGCGCCTTCGAGGAGGCGGTAGTAGCCGAAGCGGGGCTTGGCGTGGGTGAGGACGAAGAGGACTTCGGCGTCCTCGGTGCCGGCTGCTTCGAAGGCGTGCGTGACCTGCGGCGGTACGACGAGGAAGTCGCCGCGCTCGAGGATGAGCAGCTCGTCGTCCAGGAGTACGCGGAGTTGGCCGGCCAGCACGAAGAAGAGCTCGGAGGCTTCGTGGTGCTGGTGCGGGGGAGCGCCTTCCTTGCCTGGCTTGAAGGTTGAGCGGTGGCTGGTGAGTTGGCCGCCGGTCTCGGTGACGTCGGCGAGCAGGGTGACGCCGCTGGCGGACAGGACCTCGCTGTCGGTGGCGCGGACGAGTACAGGCTTGGTGAACGTCATGGCGGACTCTTTCCGTTGATTGTGGATGTCTGATATCCAGAATTAAGGCAAACCTCAGGACTTGAGGTTGGCCAGGTGAGTGCGGGTGTTCTGCGGTGCGGCCGGGAATTCGGTCAGCACCTGCTCGGCGATGTCGGCGATGCTTTGGCCGGCGAGCTCGCGTCGATAGGTGAGCTCGGCGGCGCGCATCGCACGCGAGATGTGGCAGGTCTTCACGTAGTCGGTCTTCGGATTCGCTGCCGGACCGGCCTTGAGAATCTCGGTGCACCGGAAGGCGTCGTCGGCTCCGTCGATCGCCACGACGATGTCGAGCAGGCTGATCTTCCGGGCATCCCGGGCGAGTTGGAAGCCGCCCTTGGGGCCCGAGGTCGACGAAAGAATGCCGGCCCGGGAGAGCGCCTGTAGCTGCTTGTTGAGGTAGGCGGTGGGGAGGTCGTAGAAGGCGGCGAGGTGCTTGGCGGTGACCGCCTGGCCGGGGAGCCAGCTGAGGTTCACGCAGCTGTGCATCGCCCACTCGACGCCCTCGTTCATCTTCATAACCTGGATACTAAATGTCCTGAATAGCGGAAGTCAAGCGGCCCGGCACGCGAGGTGCCGGGCCGCCTGAGGTGGTCAGCTGCCGACGCGGTCGCCGTCGCGGCGCCAGACGCAGGCGATCGCAGGACGGGGGAACTTGTCGGTGTGCGGCCAGGTGGAGGTCGGCTTCTCGAAGGTCGCGTCGTCGGTCTCGCCCGGGTGCTGGACGGCGACGAACGCGGTCTTGTCGTCCTCCGAGATGAGCGGGCCGCAGGCCTCGGAACCGAACGGCACCGAGAGGAACTGCTTGACCTGGCCCCGGTTCGGGCCGGCCACCGGGACGGTGAAGATGCCGTCGTTCGAGCCGAGCTGGTTGCCGTCGGTGGAGATCCACAGGTTGCCGGAGCCGTCGAAGGCGACGTTGTCCGGGCAGGAGATCGGGCTCACCTTGGACTTGTCGAAGCCACCGAAGTAGGTCTCCTGCGCGGTCGGGTCGCCGCAGACCAGGAACAGGGTCCAGAAGAAGCCGGTCTTGGCCGCGTCGTCGCCCTCCTCGGTGAGCTCCAGGATGTACCCGTTGCGGTTACCGGCCTTCTCGGTCAGCGGGTCGCCGAGCTTCGCGCGGACGTGCGACGTACCGATCGGGTTCGCCTCGTCGAGCGCGAAGGCACCACCGCGCTTGTCGTTGTTGGTCAGCGCGGCGTAGACGCGGCCGTTGACCGGGTTGCGCTCGATGTCCTCCGGGCGGTCCATCCGGGTCGGGCTGACCTTGTCGGCGGCGAGGCGGGTGTCGATCAGTACGTCGGCGACCGACATCCCCTCGACGTACGACGTGCTGTCGCTGGTCAGCGGGATCCACTGGCCGGTGCCGTCGTACAGGCTGTCGTTGTTGCCGTCGCCAACGAACTTGGCGACGTACAGGGTGCCGGCGTCGAGCAGACCGAAGTTGTTCTTGCGGTTGTCCGGGTCGTACTTGCCGGCCGAGACGAACTTGTAGATGTACTCGCCCTTCTCATCGTCACCGAGGTACACCGCGATCCGCCCGTCGGCGGTGATCGTGGTGGTCGCACCCTCGTGCTTGAGCCGGGCGAGCATGGTCCGCTTGCGCGGAGTCGAGCGCGGGTCGTATGGGTCGACCTCGACGATCCAGCCGGAGCGGAACACCTCGGTCGGGGTCTTGGTCAGGTCGAAGCGCGGGTCGACGACGCTCCACTGCCGCGCGGACTTCGTGACGGTGGTCGGGACGCCGTACCGCTTGTACGACGTGACGTACTCCGCGGGGACGCTGCCGGTGACGTCGTAGTACCCGTTGAAGTTCTCCTCGCCGGACAGCACCGTGCCCCACGGCGTGACGCCGCCGGCGCAGTTGCCGAAGGTGCCGTAGGCAACCTTCCCGACCCGGGCGTCGTTCGCCGCCGGTCCGGTCACCTCGAACTTCGTGGTGGCGGTGATCCGGCGGTTGTAGCGCGACAGGCTGCGGTCCCGGCGCCACTGGCCGCTGTGGCCGACGCGCTCGATCTGGACCACCGACATGCCGTGCGCGGCCAGGCCGATCTTGGCCTGCGTGGCCAGGTCGTACTTGCCGGTCGGGAACATCAGGTACTCGTCGGTGTATTCGTGATTGCAGACCAGCAACGACTTCCGGTCGTTCCGCAGCGGCAGCACCATCGTGTAGTCGTTGTTGTAGCCGAACTGCTTTGCCTGCGATGCCGCCGACTGCTTGTGTGCGTCGAACTTCGGAGCGCCGTACTCGACCGGGTCGCCCCAGGCGATGATCACGCCCTGCTCGTAGCCGCGCGGGACGACGATCGCGTCCTTGCGGTTCGGCGGTACGGCGGCATGCGTCAGCTTGCCGTGGCCGCCGGAGAACCCGGGGAAATCGCCGTTGCCCTTCGGGAAGCCGCCGAACACCTGCTGGTCCGCGGTCGCCGGGAGGTTGGTCGCCAGCGTCGCGACGCCTGCGGCCGCGGCTCCGGCGGCACCCACCTTCAGCATGTTCCGGCGGGTGAAGGCCGACCGGAAGACCGACTGGATGTCTTCGTTGCCGGACGTGTTCGGCTGGGCGTGGTCGCACTGGTTGGCGCACTTGAGTTCACAGGTGCGGAACGAGCGGGAGCCATGGCGCGTACCTAGCTGACTGATCAGCGGGAGAAACTTGGTCACCCTCGGGACGATAGGGAGCGCAAGCAGGCCTTGAGTGAAGGTCAGATGAACGCCGGACGGCTTAGGCAACCCTCAGTAGCGAAGCGCAGTAGAACGATCACGCTACGGAGGTGGCCAAGGCGGCCCGCTCGAGCGCGATCGTCCGGCGCCGCTTGTTGAGGCTGTCGAAGGTGAAGAGCGCGAGCGCCAGCCAGACCAGGCCGAAGCCGGCCCAGCGCATGGGCGACATGTGCTCGTGGAAGAGCGTGACGCCGCAGATGAACTGCAGGATCGGGGCAATGTAGTTCAGTAGTCCCAGGGTCGTCAGTGAGATCCGGGTCGCGGCTGCGCCGAAGAACAGCAGCGGTACGGCGGTGAGCGGCCCGGTCAGCAGCACCAGGATGAGGTAACCGGCCCCGTGATGGGTGACGGTCGACTGGCCCTGCGCGCCCAGTACGACGATGGCCGCGATCGCGAGCGGGACGACGGTCGCGGACTCGACCGCCATGCCTTCGATCGCGCCGGCGTTGGCCTTCTTCTTGATGAGCCCGTAGAAACCCCACGAGAACGTCAGCAGGATCGCGATCCACGGCGGGCGGCCGTTCTCGATCGCCAGACCCAGTACGGCGATGAAGGCGATCGCCAGCGCGATCCACTGGATCGATCGCAGTCGTTCCTTCAGCACCACAACGCCGAGGAAGACCGCGAACAGCGGCGTGATGAAGTACCCGAGCGACGTCTCGACCACATGCCCGTGGATGACGCCCCAGATGTAGGTGCCCCAGTTGACCGAGATCAGCAGCGCGGCGCCCATCAACGCCCAGCGCTTCCGCGGTTGCCGGATCAGCTCTTTGACCGCGCCGAACTTCCGCAGTACGGCGACCAGCGCCGCGATCGTGAGCAGTGACCAGACGATCCGGTGCGCCAAGAGTTCGACCGCACCGGAGTGGTCGAGGAGCCGCCAGTAGATCGGGAACAGGCCCCACATCAGGTAGGCGATGAACCCGTAGATGAATCCTTTGCGCTGATCCGGCACGTACCGCACTCTAAGCCGATCGACAGTGGCATCCAACTACTTTGCTCATGACTTGAGACGATGAGGTTGGATAGAGGTGTGAACCTGAGGAGGCACCCGTGGGTGTGAGGACCGGTCTGGTCTCTGTGACGTTCCGTCAGTTGCCGGCCGACGAGGTGGTGGAGGTCGCGGCGCGGGCCGACCTGAAGGCAATCGAGTGGGGTGGCGACATCCACGTCCCGCTCGGCGACCTGGTCGCCGCCCGGCGGGTGAAGAACCTGACCGAGGTGCACGGCCTGCAAACCGTCGCCTACGGCTCCTACCTCCGGGCGGGCGCTGCCGACCGCGAGCAGATGCGCGCCACCGTCGCCACCGCCGAGGCCCTCGGTGCCTCCCGCATCCGTGTCTGGGCCGGCACAGTCGGTACGGCGGAAGCCGGGGTCGGCGATCGGATGGCGGTCACCCGCGGTCTCGCCGAACTGGCGGACGTCGCGGCGAGTTCGGGGATCGAGATCGCGCTGGAGTTCCACCGGAACACGTTGACCGACGAGGTCGACTCCACGATCACGCTGCTGATGGATGTCGGTGCGCCGAACCTCACGACGTACTGGCAGCCGCCGGTCGGTATGGGGGATGAGGAGTGCCTCGATCAACTGGATGCGTTGTTGCCGTGGCTGACGACCGTCCACGTGTTTTCCTGGGATCCCGACGGGACTCGCCGCCCGTTGGCGACTCGTGAGTCGCTGTGGCGGCAGGTCCTGGCGAAGCTGCAGGCGGATCCGCGCGAACTCAACGCCTTGCTGGAGTTCGTTCCGGACAACAACCCGGAGCAGCTGCTGAAGGATGCCGCCGACCTGCACGCCTGGCTGTAACAACCAGGCGCGCAGGCCGCGCGCTGCTCTAGATCGGCAGGTAGATCGCGATCAGCAAGGTGCCCTTGGTGGGCTTGCCCTTGGTCACCTTCATCTCGGCCTGACCTGCCGGTCCGGCCGAGAAGACCATCTTTGAGTCGCCTAGGCCGTCTTGCTCTACCGAAGTGCTGATCCCGGTGGTGCGGTCCCGGAAGTACAGCATGGCTTCGGCAGGACCGGGGATGCCGAGCTTCGAGCTGCCGTAAGCGATGGCGAACTGCTGGTCGGCAGGCGTCTTGATGCTGACCCGGCCTGCTGGGCCCTTGGCCGTCCGGACCTCGGCGAGCCGGTACTCGTAGCCGCCCATCTCGATGTGTTCGGCGAGCGCCGTACCGTCGATCAGACGTTGTTTGCCCTGCTGGTAAACGCCAGTGCCGAGCCGGACGTCGGCCGGCAGCGGCGGCGCCTGCTTGCCGGGGAGGGCGACGATCTCCGACACGAGATCGACCCGCTGGCCGGCCGGTGGCGACGACGCGACGCCGTGGCTGTTGCCGACGAGGCCATCGGTCGAGGCGGCGCCGCAGGTCGCCTTCGAGATCAATTCGCCGTTGAGTGACGTAGTGACCTCGTACGGCGGCAGCCCCGTACCGCCCGCGCTCTTGTTCGCGGTGCAGAACTCGTGCAGGACCAACGGACCGCCGGTCGAGGTGAAGCTGAGCTGAACCTTCTTCTGGCCTGACCGGCCGACGGTGGCACCGAGTAGCGTGTCGCCGCCGAAATGCTTGCGGTAGACCACCCCATTGGACTGGAAGTCGTCCGGCCCGACCGCCGGGATGCGCCTCGGGGTTTCGTCAGCGGAGAGCGGCTGGTCCGAGGCGGCGTAGATGCCGAGCTGGAGCTGGTCCACGGTCTCAGCCTTTCCACTGTCGGAGCCGACGACCTCTGCGGAGACTGTCGCGGATTTCCCGACAGGAGAATCCAGCCAGAGCGCCGCGTCGGGGTCGAAGGAACCAAGCCGGAGCGTCTCGGACTGGACGCTGCCACCCCGGCAGCCCGTGCTCCCGGCGTACCAGTCGCCGATCCATACGCGGACCTCCTTGGGCGCCGCGTAACCAAGGGCGTCACAGGAGGCGTAGATGGCGATCTTGTTCGTCGTCGGGGTCCAGGCGAAGCTGAACTTGCTCTGGTTCTTGTCGCCGATCCATGCCTTGAGCAACTTATCGCCGTTGACCGTGCCGGGGACCGTCTGGCCGTCCTTGACGTAGTCCGACGGAACGGGATCGGCCGGGTCTGGGGTCGTGGTGTTGAGCACGCCAGGGACGATCGCGACGGCAAGGGCGGCCACGGCCGCTACCGAGGCCAGAGCTCCCGCCGTACGGCGTTGCTTGGTACGGCGGATCTTGTTGCGCACACCGGGGAGCAGGTCGGGCTCACGGGTGGCGGCTTCTTCGGCGCGGGCGTTCAGCTCGCTGCGGAGGTTTTGGAGGTTCATCGCGGGGTCTCCTGGGTGGCAGGGGTGCCGGAGAGGAGGGCGGGGTCCAGGCGGAGTTTGGCTACGGCCTTGCTGGCTTGGCTTTTGACGGTGCCGACGCTGATGCCGAGGGTCTGGGCGGTCTCGGCTTCGGTCAGGTCCTCGTAGTAGCGCAGGACGATGACGGCGCGCTGGCGGCGGGGGAGCCGTTGGAGCGCCTGCCAGAGGTCGCCTTCGTATTCGGGGCCGGCAGCGGAGTTCTCGGGGAGTTCTTCGCTGGGGATCTCGTGCGTCCAGCGGCGGCGCCACCAGGAGGCGTAGGTGTTCACCATGATCTTGCGCACGTACGGCTCGGGGTTGTCGCCCTCGATCCGGGACCAGGCGAACCAGGCCTTGGCGAGAGCGGTCTGCACCAGATCCTCGGCCAACGCGTGGTCGTGGGTGAGCAGGTACGCCGTACGCAGCAATCGGCCGGAGCGGGCGGCGACGAAGGCGTCGAATCCCTCGCTTGATGTCACCGGCGGCCCCGTTTCTCCGGCACGCACAGTCAGCGCGCTGTTCTGGATGGTCACATCTTGCCTGACCAGGTGTCCCCGGGATTTGGTTGCCTGTTCGGCGCAAAGTTTCTTGTTGCCCCTAGGCAATCGCCAGATGTTGCCGCCATGCTGTCGGGCAGACAAGTCCCTTCACCGCCCCGGAGGTTGTCATGTCCCTGCTCATGTCCCGACTTACAGGCCGGCCGTTGCCACGGCTGGTCGCCCTGCTCCTGCTGTTCGCGGCGATGCTGACCGCGACCGTGACCACCCAGTTCGTCACCGCTACCGAGGCCCGTGCCGACGGCTGCTACACGTGGGGCCGCTCACTGGCCCAGGGCACGTCCGGCGCCGACGTGACCCAGCTCCAGATCCGCGTCGCCGGTTACCCCGGGTACGGCGCTCATCTGTCCACCGACGGCGTCTTCGGGCCGGCCACGAAGGCCGCCGTACAGAGGTTTCAATCGGCGTACGGGCTGACTGCGGACGGGGTCGCCGGCGCGGCCACGTTCAGCAAGCTCTACGCGCTGCAGGACGACGACTGCACCCCGATCCACTTCACGTATGCCGAGCTCGACGACGGCTGCGGTGGATCCGGGTACGACGGCGGTCCGCTGAGTGAGGCGGCCACCAAGGCGAACGCCCTGCAGACCATGTGGCAGCTCGAAGCCCTGCGGCACGCCCTCGGCGACCAGCCGCTCAACATCTCCAGCGGATTCCGCAGCATCCCGTGCAACCGATCCGTCGGCGGTGCGAGCAACAGCGAGCACCTCTACGGCCGGTCCGCCGACCTGACCGGTGTGCACTCGTTCTGCACGATCGCCAAGCAGGCCCGCAACCACGGCTTCGGCGGCATCCTCGGCCCGGGCTACCCGGCCCACGACGACCACGCCCACATCGATATCCGCACCAGCAACTTCTGGAGCGCCCCCAACTGCGGCATCTAGAGCAGTTGGCTGACCGTGTGAATCACTAGCCCCACCAGGGCGCCGACGACGGTGCCGTTGATCCGGATGAACTGCAGGTCGCGACCGACGTGCAGTTCAATCCGGGCGGACGCCTCGCGGCCGTCCCAGCGGGAGATCGTGTCGGAGATGACCGAGACGATCTCGTTGCCGTAGGTGCGGATGACGTAGCTGACGGCCTCGGTGGCGCGGACGTCGACCTTGGCCCGCAGTACGTCGTCGGTCTGCAACCGCTGACCCAGATCCTGGATCACTCGCACGCCGCGGACGCGGAGTGTGCTCGCCGGGTCCTGGATCGAGTCGATGAGTGCCGTGCGCAACGAATCCCAGACCGCGGTGAGGCTGGAACCCATGTCGGGGTGGGTGAGCATCCGCGCCTTGAAGGCCTCGAAGCGTTCCATCGTCTCGGGGTCGTTCTGCAGGTCGACCGCGAGCTTCTGCAGCAGCTTGTCGACGGCCTGCCGCGCTGCGTGGTTCTGGTTGTCCCGTACGTCGGCCAGCCAGGCGACCGCCTCGCGGTGAATCCGGTCGACCACCATCCGGTCGACCCACATCGGCGACCACCGCGGTGCCCGCGGACCGACCACGCCATCGAGCAGTTCGCGGTTCTCGCTCAGCCAGTCATGCGCCTCGACCATCAGCAGGTCGAACAAGGCGTGATGCGCGCCGTCGTCGACGACCGACTCGAGGAAGTGCCCCGCGATCGGGCTCAGCGGCTCCTGCACGAATCGCGGCAGCAGCGACCCACGGACGAACGCGGTGACGTCGTCGTCCCCGAGCTTCGGCAGCGCGGCTCCGATCGTCCGGGCGCCCTCGGCGACGATCCGCTCGGCGTGGTTCCCGGCGGCCAGCCACTCACCGGCCCGGCGGCTCACGTCGGCCGACTTCATCTTCTCCCCGACGACCTCCGGGGAGAGGAAGTTCTCGGTGACGAACTGCTCCAGGCTCTCGGCGAGCATGTCCTTGCGGGTCGGCACGATCGCGGTGTGCGGAATCGGCAGTCCCAGCGGATGCCGGAACAGCGCGGTGACCGCGAACCAGTCCGCCAGCGCACCAACCATCGCCGCCTCGGACGCCGCGTTCACGTACGCCCAAGCGCCCTCACGGTGCAGCGTGATCACGTAGATGACCGCAGCCAGCACCAGCAGCGACAGTGCGACCAATCGCATCTGCCGCAGCCCACGACGCCGTACCAGGTCGGCGGCGCCCAACGTCACTGTTGCCATACACCGATCCAACCAGGTGATACCCAGCGATCCGGTCAGGCGATGGCCTGGTCTGACCCTGATTTCTTGGCGCTGCGATCCATCAGGCCGGAGATGACCGCGAAGATCAGGCCCGCGACGGCCAGGCCGGCGCCTACGCGGCTCGGCCATTCGTAGCCGTAACCAGCAGCCAGTACGACGCCGCCAAGCCAGGCGCCGAGTGCGTTCGCGATGTTCAGTGTCGAGTGGTTCAGTGAGGCGGCCAGCGACTGGCCCTCGTGCGCCACGTCCATCAGGCGGGTCTGCAGGGCTGGGATCAGGATGCTCGCCGAGCAGCCCATCGCGAAGACCGCGATCAGGGCGGTCGGCTTGGTCTGCGCCATCCACCCGAACACGGCGAGGACCACGGTCACCGCGATCAGGCCGCCGTACAGGCTGGGCATCAGTGCGCGGTCGGCCAGCCGGCCGCCGACGAGGGTGCCGACGGTCATGCCGACCCCGTACGTCGCCAGGACGATCGTGACCGCGGCCGCGGAGAAACCGGCCAGTTCCGTCATCGTCGGGGCGATGTACGTGTACGTGGCGAACATGCCGCCGAACCCGACCGTCCCGACCAGCAGCGCCATCCAGACCTGCGGCCGGGCGAGTGCGCTCAGCTCGCTGCGCATGTTTGTCGCGCTGTCGACCGGCTGCGGTTTCACCCAGAACCAGACGGCCACGAGCGTCAGCAGCCCGAGTACGCCGACTGCCAGGAACGGCGTTTGCCAGCCGAGCTTCTGGCCGAGGAGCGTTGTCGCCGGTACGCCGACGATGTTTGCCACCGGCAACCCGACCATGATCATCGAGACCGCCCAGGCGCGCTTGTTGACCGCGACCATCGAGGTCCCGACCACTGCGCCGATGCCGAAGAACGCTCCATGCGGCAAGCCAGTCAGGAACCGGGCCGCCATCAGCATCTCGTAGCTGTTGGCCACCGCCGACAACACGTTGCCGAGCACGAACATCGCCATCAGGCCCAGCAGCATCCGCTTCCGCCCGATCCGTGCGCCGAGGGCGGCAATGACGGGTGCGCCGACAACGACACCGATCGCGTACGCCGAGATCACGTGGCCGGCGGTCGGGATCGAGATGTTCACGCCTTCCGCGATCTGCGGCAGCAGGCCCATCGTCACGAACTCGGTCGTCCCGATCGCGAACCCACCGGTCGCCAGCGCGAACAACGCCAGCCTGATGTGCTGGGACTCGGTCCGCTGGTCAGGAGTCACGGCAGTAGTCACATCTGAGTCTCCCAAACACCGGCGCTGTGCTCCCACAAACCTCCCAACCGATTGTTAAGTTGGCCCGATGAGCGCAACGCTGGCCGATACCGTCATCCAGTCGATCGACTGGTCGGCCTACGAGCTGCTGGGCGGTCCCGCCGACGGTTTCGGCGACCAGCTCGCTGCCTTCATCACCGTCGATGCGGACAACTACAAGAAGCGCTGGAAGACGATGGAGAACCACGTCTTCGCGCAGGACGACATCTACAGTGCCGCCGAACCCACGATCAGGGTCCTGCTCGCCGCGCTACTCGATCCACGGGGGCGCTCGGCGCGGATCGGGATTCTCGATCTGCTCTTCCTGATCACGCAGGCCGCGTCGTACCGGGAGGACGAGTTCGGGGCGAGATGCCTGCAGCTGGTCAGGGAGGGCAGCTGGCTGCTCATCCGCGAAGCGCTGGCGAGCGCTCCGCCGGTCTCGGACGCGTGCCTCGAGGTGCTGGACATTTGCGCACCGGAGTGCGCCGACATCGCCCGTCTCGGCGCACTGGTCGACGTCTAGGCCGTGGCGCGCCGGGCCAGGGCTGAGGGGCCGCCGGGGAGGTTCCTGACGGATGTCCTGGTGTGGGAGCATCCGGCATGGCCAACTTCGGTGATTTTCAGCTGCAGCTCTACCTGCAGGGGATGCTGCAAGGGACGACGCCGGAGATCACCACCGACCTCGCTCGGCTGGAGTCGCAGGCGGCCGGCTCGCTGTCGGCGGAGGCGATGGGCTACATCGTCCCGAGCGCCGGTAACGGCGCGACCGCGCGGGCGAACCTGGCCGCGTTCGACCGCTGGCGGTTGGTGCCGCGGATGCTGCGGGGGAGCGTTGAGCGCGACCTGAGCTGCACAATCCTCGGTACGGCGATGCCTGCGCCGGTGCTGGTTGCGCCGATCGGGGTGCAGACGCTGGCGCATCCGGAGGGTGAGCTCGCCACGTCGCGAGCCGCAGACACGCTCGGTCTGACGTACACGCACTCGACGCAGGCGAGCCACGCCATTGAACAGATCGAGGCGAAGAGCAAGTGGTACCAGCTGTACTACCCGACCGACCGCGACGTCTGCCTCAGCCTGCTGCAACGCGCCAAGGCCAGCGGGTACGGCGTACTGGTGGTGACGCTCGATACCGGAACCATCGGGTGGCGGCCGGCCGATCTCGACCGCGGCTTCCTGCCGTTCCTGAAGGGTGAGGGCCTGGCGAACTACTTCAGCGACCCGGCGTTCCAGTCCAAGCTCGCCAAGCCGATCTCCGAGGACCCGGGTGCTGCGGTCATGCTGTGGGCCCAGATGTTCCCGAACATCGGGCTGAGCTGGGACGACCTGGGTTTCCTTCGCGACAACTGGGACGGCCCGATCGTCCTGAAGGGCATCACCGCGGTTGAGGACGCCAAGCTCGCCGCTGAGCATGGCTTTGAGGGTCTTGTCGTCTCGAACCACGGCGGTCGCCAGGTCGACGGGGCTGTCGCTGCGCTGGATGCGCTTCCTGCCATTGCGGATGCGGTCGGTGAGCAGATGACGGTCCTCTTCGACTCCGGCGTACGCACGGGCGCGGACGCGGTCAAGGCGCTCGCCTTGGGAGCCAAGGCGGTCCTGCTCGGCCGGCCGCTGCTCTACGGTCTCGCGCTGGCCGGCCAGGCGGGCGTCGAACACGTCCTCCGCTCGTTCCTCGCCGAGCTGGATCTGACGCTGGCGCTGTCCGGCTATGCGAACCACCGCGAGCTCAACCGCGACTCGGTCACCCGCGCGTGAAAGCGGTCATCTTCGACCTCGACAACACCCTCTTCGACCACACGGGTTCTGCCGATGCCGCCGTACGGGCGTGGATCCCTTCGCTGGGCGGCACACCCTCAGATGCCTTGCTGGCCGAATGGTTCGCCATCGAAGACCGCAACTACAGCCGCTGGCTGTCCGGCGAACTCACCCACCAAGGCCAACGCCGAGCCCGCCTCCACGACTTCCTTCCCCTGCTTGGTCACCCGGTCCCTCAGACCGAGCCCGAGCAGGACGACCTCTTCGCCCGCTTCCTGGACCTCTACCGCGCGAGCTGGAGTGCCTACCCCGACGCCCGCCCCGCCCTGGAAGTTGCCCGAAGCAACGGTTGGCGCATCGGCATCCTCACCAACGGCAGCACCGTGCAACAGAACGCCAAACTGGAAGTCATCGGCCTAGCGCCGCTCGTCGACGTTGTCTGCACCACCGAGTCCCTAGGCGTCAGCAAGCCCGATCCCCAGTCCTACCTACAAACCTGCGCTGCCCTGGATGTAGACCCCACCGAAACCCTCATGATCGGCGACAACTACGCCCTGGACGTCGAAGGCGCCCAAGCCGCCGGCCTAACCGCCCGCCACCTAAACCGCCCCGCCGGCGACACCCTCCCAGCCCTACTCGCCACCTGATCCTCCAGCTCCGCCAACGCCACCATCTGGTGGGTCAACCCCAAGGCCGGTTAGTTAAGGCGGTTTGGGGTGGTGGCGGGGAGGTTGATGGTGATGGTGGCTTTGTAGGTGGTGCGGTCGAGTTTTGCTTGTTTGGCGGGGTATTTCGATTGTGCGCGTTTGACTGCGCGGGGGCTGATGCGGGTTCGGCGTGGTGGTAGGAG
>NZ_SMKX01000076.1 GCF_004349055.1 Kribbella antibiotica | reverse complement strand
ACCACCCACCACGGCCGCCCAAACCCCCGCATGAACCCAGTCACCCCGACCAGATCCATCGGCTCCCACCGCCCATACAACCGAGCCCAGTACGCCGCCTCTGCCGCCTCCGCGTCCCTCATTCGCGAAGTCTCCCGCCCGACCTTGAGTCCCCACCAGCCACTTTCCGCCTGCCCACACGACTGAACCGTGCTCAAGGCTCGACGGCCAACCTGCTTTGAGCACCTACCAGTCATATTTCGCCCGCTGACATGACTGAACGGTGCTCAAGGCCGCGAATGGTTGGCGAATCGCCCGCACCACAAGGTGTCACCCAAGAGACGGCCCCAGCCGGGGTCAGCCGAGCGCAGCGAGCCATGAAATGACGAGAGCGAGGCGGTCTGCGCTTTCCGCAGACACACCTCGCCCATCGATCGAGAGCGGGTGACGAGAATCGAACTCGCGTAGTCAGTTTGGAAGACTGGGGCTCTACCATTGAGCTACACCCGCGTTGTGCCCGGTCGCCCGGGTACGCCGCACATGATTCCACATCACCCGGTCGCGGCTCAAACCGGATAGGTGGTGGGGGTGGTGGCGCGAGCACCCCTTGGTGTCGACTAGACTTGTGCGGTCACTGCGGGGCGTAGCGTAGTGGCTAGCGCGCCTGCTTTGGGAGCAGGAGACCGCAGGTTCGAGTCCTGTCGCCCCGACGACCCCTCTGCAGCATCGCTGTGGTGCGGGCTGTCTGCCGCACCGGCACTGTCATTTCAGATCAAGGAGAACCGCCACCGTGAAGAGCACCGTCGAGTCCTTGAGCCCGACCAAGGTCAAGCTCATCGTCGAGGTGCCGTTCGAGGAGCTCAAGCCGAGCCTCGACGCGGCGTACCAGAGCATCGCCCAGCAGATCCAGGTTCCTGGGTTCCGCAAGGGCAAGATCCCGCCGCAGGTGATCGACCAGCGGGTCGGTCGCGGCCCGGTGCTCGAAGAGGCCATCAACGACGCGCTGCCGAAGCTGTACTCGCAGGCCGTCCAGGACAACCAGGTGAAGGCCATCGGCCGCCCTGAGGTGGACGTCACCGAGTTCAACGACAAGGAGAGCCTGCAGTTCTCCGCCGAGGTCGAGGTGCGCCCGGAGATCACGCTGCCGGACTTGGAGGGTCTGGAGGCCGAGGTCGAGGACATCGCGATCGCCGACTCCGAGGTCGACGAGCAGATCGAGGCGCTGCGGCAGCGGTTCGGCTCGCTGAACCCCGTCGAGCGGGCGACCGCCGACAAGGACTACATCACCATTGACCTGTCGGCCAGCAAGGACGGCGAGAAGGTCGAGGAGGCGCAGGCCACCGGCCTGTCCTACCAGGTCGGCAGCGGTCAGCTGCTGGAAGGCCTCGATGAGGCTGTCATCGGCCTGAGCGCCGGCGAGAGCAACACCTTCGTCACGCAGTTGGTCGGTGGCTCGCTCAAGGGTGACGACGTCGACGTTTCCGTGACGGTCACCGCGGTCAAGGAGCAGGAGCTCCCGGCCTTCGACGACGACTTCGCGCAGACCGCGTCGGAGTTCGACACCGCCGACGAGCTGAAGGCCGACGTACAGGCTCGCCTGGAGCGCGGCAAGCGCCTCGAGCAGGCCGGCGAGGCCCGCGACGCCGTTCTCGAGAAGATCCTGACCCTGGTCGAGGTTCCGGTCCCCGAGGGCCTGCTGACCGAGGAGCTGGCCGCCCGCAAGGAGAACCTGGAGCAGCAGCTCGGGTACTCCGGGATGTCGTTCGAGCAGTTCCTGGAGGGCGAGGAGCAGTCTCAGGAAGAGTTCGACGAGGACCTGAAGAAGCGTTCCGAGGACGCCATCAAGGCGCAGTTCGTGCTGGATCTGGTTGCCGAGCAGCAGGAGCTGAACGTCAACGACCAGGAGCTCACCGAGCACATCGTCCGGCACGCGCAGCGTTCCGGCGTCAGCCCGGACCAGTTCGCCCAGCACGCGGTCGAGAACAACCTGGTCCCGAGCCTGGTCTCCGAGGTCGTCCGCGGCAAGGCGCTGGCGCACCTGGTCGAGCACGCGAACGTCAAGGACGCTTCGGGCAACGCGGTCGAGCTGAAGACCCTGCAGCCGGACGGCACCTATGGTGACCCGGAGGCCGCTGAGGTCGTCGAGGCCCCGGTCGAGGAGCCTGCCAAGGCCTGAGCACTACCTGCCTGAAAATCTGTACGGCGTGCAGCCCGGACCCCGAAAGGGGTTCGGGCTGCTGTCATTCGGGCCGCCGAAACGACTGTCCGGCCACGCTCGGCGATGCGCCGTGAGCGAACACCTGTGGCCCAGCCTTAGGTCTGTCGCCGCCGCCCAGTAATGTCGGCTTCGTGAACGAGACATTTGCAGCCAGCCCCACCGCCGCGGGCGGCAATGGATCCGGCGGACATGACGACCACATCTACCAGCGCCTGCTGCAGAACCGGATCATCTTCCTGGGGTCCGAGGTTCGCGACGACAACGCGAACGCGATCTGCGCGCAGATGCTGCTCCTCAATGCCGAGGACCCCAACAAGGACATCTGGCTGTACATCAACTCGCCGGGTGGCTCGGTGGACTCCGGCATGGCGATCTACGACACCATGCAGTGGATCTCCAACGACGTCGCCACGGTGGGTATGGGCCTGGCCGCCTCGATGGGCCAGTTCCTGCTCTGTGCAGGCGCCAAGAACAAGCGGTACGCGCTGCCGCACGCCCGGATCATGATGCACCAGCCCTCCGGCGGTATGGGTGGCACGGCGTCCGACATCAAGATCCAGGCCGAGCAGTCGCTGCACCTGAAGGCGCTGCTGTTCAAGCTGATCTCCGAGCACACCGGTCAGTCGCTCGAGCAGGTCGAGGCCGACGCGGACCGCGACCGCTGGTTCACCGCGGACAAGGCCAAGGAGTACGGCTTCATCGACCACGTGGTGAACAGCGCCGCTCAGCTCAGCTCCGGCAGCCCGAACTCCTGATCTGCTCCCACTCGGTAAGAATTTAAGGACGCAAACATGAACTACTTCATCCCGCAGTGGGAGGAGCGCACGTCGTACGGCATGCGCCGCATCGACCCCTACACGAAGCTGTTCGAGGACCGGATCATCTTCCTCGGCACGCCGATCACCGACGAGATCGCGAACGCCGTGATGGCGCAGCTGCTGTGTCTGCAGTCGATGGACTCCGAGCGTGACATCAGCATCTACATCAACTCGCCCGGTGGCTCGTTCACCGCGCTGACCGCGATCTACGACACCGTGCGCTACATCAAGCCGGACGTCCAGACCGTGTGCCTGGGGCAGGCTGCCTCGGCCGCCGCGGTGCTGCTGGCTGCCGGTACGCCCGGTAAGCGGCTCGCGCTCCCGAACAGCCGGATCATCATTCACCAGCCGGCCACCGAGGGCACCTACGGGCAGTCCAGCGACATCGAGATCCAGGCGAACGAGATCCTCCGCCTGCGCGCGCTGCTGGAGAAGATGCTCGCCGACGCCAGCGGCAAGTCGATCGAAGAGGTGTCCCGCGACATCGAGCGGGACAAGTTCCTGACCGCTGAGCAGGCCATCGAGTACGGCTTGATCGACGACGTCCTGCAGACCCTGAAGCCGGTTCCGGCCGGAGTCTGATCTACGAGACGGTGGGTCCCGCTCGGGACCCACCGCTCACCCGCCTGGTACGGCGGCGCCTGGTCCCCACGGCGTTCGCCACCGGCGTAGACACAACCCGGTGCAAGGCGCAGCGTTTCGGCTCCTGACGGGGTACCGTCGAAAAAGTTCGTCTGCTCAGAGAAGGGAACTGTCCCGGTGGCACGCATAGGTGACGGCGGTGACCTGCTCAAATGCTCGTTCTGCGGTAAGAGCCAGAAGCAGGTCAAGAAGCTCATCGCCGGTCCCGGCGTCTACATCTGCGACGAGTGCATCGATCTCTGCAACGAGATCATCGAGGAAGAGCTGAACGAGGGCTCCGAGGTCGGTCTTACCGAGCTGCCGAAGCCGCGGGAGATCTACGACTTCCTCAATGCCTACGTCGTCGGACAGGACGTGGCGAAGAAGGCGCTCGCGGTAGCGGTGTACAACCACTACAAGCGGGTCCGCGACGGTCAGGGTGCCTCGAGCGCCGGCCGGCACGCGAAGGACGAGGCCGTGGAACTGGCCAAGTCGAACATTCTGCTGATCGGCCCGACGGGCTGCGGCAAGACGTATCTCGCGCAGACCCTGGCCCGGATGCTGAACGTCCCGTTCGCGATTGCGGACGCGACGGCGCTGACCGAGGCCGGTTACGTCGGCGAGGACGTCGAGAACATCCTGCTGAAGCTGATCCAGGCGGCCGACTACGACGTCAAGAAGGCCGAGACCGGGATCATCTACATCGACGAGGTCGACAAGATCGCCCGCAAGAGCGAGAACCCGTCGATCACCCGCGATGTCTCCGGCGAGGGTGTCCAGCAGGCGCTGCTGAAGATCCTCGAAGGTACGACGGCCTCCGTGCCGCCGCAGGGTGGCCGTAAGCACCCGCACCAGGAGTTCATCCAGATCGACACCACCAACGTGCTGTTCATCGTCGGTGGCGCGTTCGCCGGTCTGGACCACATGGTGGAGCAGCGGGTCGGCAAGAAGACGCTCGGTTTCAACGCCTCTCGTGAGGTCGAGAAGCCCCGCGAGGTCGGCGGCTACTCCGACGTGATGCCCGAGGACCTGCTGAAGTTCGGGCTGATCCCCGAGTTCATCGGCCGCCTCCCGGTCATCACGACGGTCTCTCCGCTGGACCGCGACGCGTTGATCAAGATCCTGTCCGAGCCGAAGAACGCGCTGGTCAAGCAGTACCGGCGGCTGTTCGAGATCGACAACGTCGAGCTGGAGTTCACCGACGACGCGATCGACGCGATCGCGGACCAGGCGCTCCTGCGCGGCACCGGTGCCCGCGGGCTCCGCGCCATCATGGAGGAGGTGCTCCTCAACGTGATGTACGAGGTGCCCAGCCGTGAGGACGTCGCCAAGGTCGTCGTCAACAAGGGTGTCGTGCTGGAGAACGTGAACCCCACGCTGATCCCGCGCGACCAGATCGAGCGCAAGCGCGAGCGTCGCGACAAGACCGCGTAAGGAACCATACGCACGAGGGAGGCCGGATCCGCCGTACGGCGGGTGTCCGGCCTCCTTCTCGTGGTGGACGCGTTGTGAGAAACCACCCGCTTACGTTCGGTGCATGAAAACCGTCCTTCGTACTCTGACCGTCACGGTCAGCGCGCTCGCGCTGGTCGTGCCGATGACGGCCGCCGCCAAGGCTCCGTACGACGTACCGAAGATCAACTGGGGCACCTGTGGGACCGCCCCGGAGCTCGAGCCGTTCCAGTGCGCGTCGGTCGAGGTTCCGACCGATTACGACCGCCCGAACGGCCCCACCACGACGATTGCGTTGACCCGGTTGCCCGCCAGTGACCCGGCCAAGAAGATCGGCACCCTGTTCACGAACCCTGGTGGTCCTGGTGGACCCGGGGTGCCGTTCATCCAGCAGGTTGCCCAGTACGCCTACTCGGCGGACGTCCGGGCGAAGTTCGACATCCTCGGCTTTGATCCGCGCGGGGTCGGCCAGTCCGACCCGGTGACCTGCTATCCGACCGCTGCCGAGGAGGCGGCGGCGTTCGCCGGTTTCAGTGCGTTCCCGGTGACGGCCAAGGAGGAGCGGAAGTACCTTGCCGCCATCGCGAAGTTCTCCGTCAACTGCCGGACGACGTCACCCGACCGGTTCCGGCACTACTCGACGGCAAACGTTGCCCGTGACATGGATCTGCTCCGCCAGGCTGTCGGCGACAAGAAGCTCACGTACGTCGGCTATTCGTACGGCACGTATCTCGGTGCGACGTACGCCAAGCTGTTCCCGAACAACGTCCGGGCACTCGCGCTGGACGGCACCGTGGTGCCGGAGTGGTGGTCCGGATCGAACGGCGACAAGCAGCCGTTCGGTGCCCGGATCCGGCAGGGTGAGGGTGCATCGGACAGCTACAAGCAGTTCCTGCTGGAATGCAAGAAGGCTGGTGACGCGTGTGCGCTGAACCAGATCGGTGACCCGACGACGGTTGTCGAGAAGACGCTCGCGCGGGTGAAGGCGACGCCGATCATCATCCCGCTGCCGGACGGCACCACGCTGAAGATGGACTACGCGACGCTGGTCTCCTACATGTTCACCCAGTTCTATTCGTCGTACGCCTATCCGGGACTGGCCGAGTCGCTGGCCGAGCTGGCCACGTGGCCGACCGCCCGGGCCAAGGCGGCAGCGAAGTCGGCACCGAAGGCGACCGAGTCGCTGATCGAGTGGAACCGCCGCAAGGAGGAGTACACGTCGGCCGGCAGCAGCATGCAGATGTGCGTCGAGACTCAACTGACCGGCCGGCCGCTGGCCTTCCCCTCGTACGCCGACGCTGCGGACAAGCGGGCGCCGCATTTCGGAAGGTTCCGTACCTGGGCCGGTTTCGAGTGCGAGTTCCTCGGGCTGAAGGACCAGGATGCGTTCGTCGGCCCGTGGAAGAACAACGTGAAGGAACCGGTGCTGGTCTTCGGCACGCGGCACGACCCGGCAACGCCGTACGAAGGCACCCGCCCGTACGCCGATCTCTGGCCCGATGCACGAATGGTCACCATCGAGGGCTGGGGCCACTCGACCAGCCTCGGCGGGAGTGCCTGCGCGGATCAGTTGCTCACCAAGTACCTGACCACGCTGGCCGCGCCGGCTGACGGGTCGACGTGTCAGCAGGACCGCAAGCCGTTCGACCCGCTGCCGACGAACACCCCCGCACGAGGGATGCAGCTCGCTCTCGCGACCGACGCGCTGGGGGTAGTGCGCTAACTACCGTCCTCGCCATGAGGCACCGTAAAACTCTAGCTATAGCTGTTACTGCGCTCGCGCTGGTCGTCCCTGATAGTGCGAGCGCAGTACGCGGACCGCAGATCAACTGGGGAACCTGCGGTCCCGACCTTCAGGCGTTCCAGTGTGCGACGGTTGAGGTCCCGACCGACTACGACCGTCCGCACGGTCCCACCACCACGATCGCGGTGACCCGGCTGCCGGCGAGCGATCCGGCGCACAAGGTCGGAACGCTCTTCGTCAACTTCGGCGGCCCGGGAGCAGCCGGGGTTGCGTCCATCCAGCAAGTTGCGCAGACCGCCTACTCGCCGGAGCTGCGGGCGCGGTTCGACATCCTTGGCTTCGATCCGCGCGGGGTCGGCCTGTCGGATCCGGCCACCTGTTATCCGACGGCCGCCGAGGAGGCCGTCGTACTGGCGAAGTTGAAGGAATTCCCGGTGACTGCGCAGCAGGAGCGCAGCTATATCGCCGATGCCGCGAAGATGGCCGCGCACTGCCGGACCACTTCTCCGGAGCGCTTCAAGCACTTCTCAACCGCGAATGTCGCCCGGGATCTGGATCTGCTGCGGCAGGCTGTCGGCGACCGGAAGCTGAACTACCTCGGCTACTCGTACGGCACCTATCTCGCCGCGACCTACGCCAAGCTGTTCCCGAACAAGATCCGCGCGATGGTCATGGACGGCACGCTGCTCCCCGAGCGCTACGTGGGTTCCAAAAGCGAGGACCTGCCCTTTGGCGCGAGGCTCCGGCAGGGCGAGGGCGGTTACGACAGCTACCAGCAGTTCTTGCTGGAGTGTCAGAAGGCCGGCGACGCCTGTGCACTGAACGCGCTCGGCGACCCGAAGGTGGTCGTCGAGAAGCTGCTCGAAGGTCTTAAGACCAAGCCGATCGGAACCTTCGACTATCCGGCCGCGGTCGGCTACATGTTCAACTCGTTCTACTCGTCGACCAGCTATCCGGCGCTGGCCCAGACGTTGGCCGACTTGGTGACGCAGCCGAAGATGCGGCTGGCCAAGGAGGACTACCCCTCGATCGGCAACGCGATGCAGCCCTGCGTCGAGACCCAGAAGACAGGCCGGCCGCAGGACTATCCGTCGTACGCCGACGCTGCCGACCAGCGGGCACCCCATTTCGGCCGGTATCGCGCGTGGCTGGGGATCCACTGCGAATTCCTGGGACTGACCGACACCGATGCCTTCCGCGGACCATGGCGGAACAACGTCGAGCAGCCGGTCCTCGTCTTCGGTACGCGGCATGATCCTGCCACGCCGTACTCGACGACCCGCCCGTTTGCGAACCTGTGGCCTGACGCACGGATGGTCACCATCGAGGGCTGGGGACACGCGACCAGCTTCGGTGCGAGTGTCTGTGCGGATCGGATGCTCACCAAGTACCTGATCACGCTCGCGGCACCGGCTGACGGATCCACTTGTCAGCAGGACCGTAAGCCGTTCGATTCGTTGCCGACGGCAGCAACTGGACATCTGTCAGGTAGTTGACACCGTATTCGCCGGAAGCGCTCCCAGAGCTCTTGACGGGCAATTCATGGGTCGGCACAGTGAGTCACTGGCGCGGAACTGAGAGCGCTTCCGGACTGCAGTACCGCCCCTTACCGCCCCGACAGGAGTAGAGATGCGATGGATCGCCCGCGGCCTGGTCACGGCCGCCCTTGCCTTCGGCGTAGTCGTCCCCGCCACCACTGCCAGCGCTGCCACTGAGCTCATCACGAACGGAGCCTTCAGCGCCGGTACGGCGAACTGGTGGGGGACCGGCAATACGCCGATCAGCCCGGACGCCGGTCAGCTGAAGGCCGTCGTACCGGGTGGGACCGCGAACAAGTGGGACGCGATGCTCGGGCAGAAGACCCCGGCATTCGCGCTGCACCAGGGTCACAAGTACACGCTGGCGTTCGACGCGCGCGCATCCGCGGCCCGCACGCTGGTGACCACGGTGCAGCTCAACACGACCCCCTTCACCGGCGCGCTGAATCAGACGTTCTCAGTCGGTACGGCGACGCAGCGGTTCCGCTATGACTTCACGAGCTCTCTCGAGACCACGCAGGCCGAGCTGACGTTCCAGCTCGGTGGGCTGGCCGGTGGCGGCTACAACTTCTGGCTCGACAACGTCTCGCTGACCGAGGTGGACAGCCCGCCGGCAGGCAGTCCGATCTCGCTCACCAACGGCTTCTACGTCGACCCGCACTCGAACCCCAAGAAGTGGGCCGACGACAACCCCGGCGGTACGGCGACCACGATCAACAACGCGATCGCCAGCAAGCCGATGGCACGCTGGTTCGGTGGCTGGAACACCGACCTCACCGGTGACATCAACGCGTACGTGGGTCCTGCGGACACGGCCGACAAGCTGCCGGTGCTGGTCGCTTACAACCTGCCTGGCCGCGACGCATGCGGTGGCCACTCAAGTGGTGGTGCCGCTGGCGAAGCGGCGTACAAGACGTGGATTCAGACCTTTGCATCGGCGATCGGCAATCGGCCGGCGCTGGTGATCCTGGAGCCGGACTCGATCGGCGACCTCCAGTGCATCACCGATGTGAACGAGAAGAACGCGCGGATCCGGATGCTCAGCTTCGCGCTGCTGAAGTTCAAGGAGCTCGCGCCGAACACCTGGACCTACGCCGACGCGACCAACAAGGGCTGGGGAACCAGCATCGGCATTGCTCAGATGGCCGCGAACCTGAACAGCATCGGCCTCCAGAACGCTCACGGTCTCGCGGTCAACGTGTCGAACTACTACACGACCGCCGAGACGATCACCTATATGAACGACCTCAACAACCAGTTGGCGACACCGAAGCCGTTCGTCATCGACACCAGCCGCAACGGCAACGGTCCGAAGGGCTCCGAGTGGTGCAACCCCGCGGGGCGCAAGCTCGGTTCGGTCGCACAGCAAGGTGGCGGTGCGGAGATGCTGCTCTGGGTGAAGGTTCCGGGCGACTCGGACGGCCAATGCGGTACGTCGACGAAGCCCGCCGGGACCTTCGATCCGCAGCTGGCGCTCAACCTCATCAACAACTAGCGGACTGCTTGTAGCACTGGTGATGCCCGTTGTCCTACTGGGCAACGGGCAGTCGCCGGTCGGCGAATCAACGACCAAAATCAACTAGACCAAAAGTGTAGGAAAGTTACAGCGTTTCGGTAAAGATGGTCAGCGCACCACGAACGCTCAAGGTTTCCCGGATGTCAGCGTCCACGTCATCCGTCCGGGAGACCGCCGCCCTGAGTACCCGTGAAGGTGAGACCCCATGAGCCCAATCAGTCGCAGAACCCTTGTCTTCGGCGGTATCGCGGCCGCCGGGATCGGCGTCCTGCCGGTCCGCTCGACCGTGATTGCCGCGACCGCTGCCGTTCCCTACCCGTTCCAGCTCGGCATCGCCTCGGGCGATCCGGACTCCAGCAGTGTGGTCCTCTGGACGCGGCTGGCGCCCTCCCCGCTGAACGCCGACGGCTTGGGCGGGATGGGGACCGCCGACGTGACCGTGGACTGGCAGGTGTCCACGACCGACACCTTCGCCACTCTGGTCGCCTCCGGCTCGGTCGTCGCGAAGTCTGCGTCCGCACACTCGGTCCATGTGATCGCCGGTGGCCTCAGCCCCGACTACGACTACTACTACCGCTTCCGCGCGCAGGGGCATCTCTCGCCGGTCGGCCGCACCCGGACTACTCCGGCTGCCGGTACCGCCGGCCGGAACCTCGTGATGGCGTTCGCCTCCTGCTCTCACTACGAGGAGGGCTACTTCACCGCGTACCGCCGGATGGCCGAGGACAACCCCGGTGTGATCCTGCATCTGGGTGACTACATCTACGAGTACGGCACAGAGGCCGGTCGGCCGCGAGAGCATGCCGGTACGGCGGAGATCGTGTCGCTGGCGGACTACCGGCGGCGGTATGCGCAGTACAAGAGTGACCCGGACCTGCAGGCTGCTCACGCGGTGGCGCCGTGGATCGTCGTACCGGATGACCATGAGGTCGAGAACAACCGGGCGGGCGCCATCCGGCAGAACAACGTGCCTGAGCTGACGGCTGCGCAGTGGACAGCCCGCCAGACAGCGGCGTACCAGGCGTACTACGAGAACATGCCGTTGCGGCCGGCGCAGGTGAACGGTGGTGCTGCCATTCAGCTCTACCGGCGGCTGCAGTGGGGGAGTCTCGCGACGTTCCACATGCTCGACACGCGCCAGTACCGCAACGACCAGGCGTGTGGCGACGGGTGGAAGGTGTGCTCGGATGCGGACCTCGCATCGCGCAGTCTGCCGGGGAACGCGCAGGAGACGTGGCTGCTGAACGGTCTGAACCAGCACGCCGGGACGTGGGACATCATCGGGCAGCAGGTGTTCTTCTCGCGCCGGTTCAACTCCACTGGCGCGAGCATGGACTCGTGGGACGGGTACCGCGCATCGCGCGCCCGGATCCAGCAGGGCTGGGTGGATCGCGGTGTGCGCAACCCCGTCGTACTGACTGGGGATGTGCACCGCGCTTGGGGTAACGACCTCAAGGCCGACTACAACAACGCGAACTCGGCAACTATCGGGAGTGAGCTCGTCTGTACGTCGGTCACGTCGGGCGGTGACGGCGACACCACCACTGCGATTCCGGATGTCGCTACTAACCCGTGGCTGAAGTTCTTCAGTAACCGGCGCGGTTACGTGCGGACCACGATCAGTCCGACGGAGATGCGGGCCGACTTCCGCGGTCTGACGAAGGTGACGGAGCACGGCGGTGCTGTGTCGACGCTGAAGTCGTTCGTCATCCAAGAGGGTCAGCCCGGATTGCAGGCGGTGTGAGCATGCTGAAAAGAACACTCGCCATCACAGGGGTCGCAGTCACTGCGCTTGGTCTCATGGCGCCGGCAGCGTCCGCGCATGTTGCCACTCCGACGTGGGCCGTCGTCAACAGCACGGCCAGCGGCGATCAGGACACGCCGTCCGTCGCAACCAACCGGACCGGGTACGTCGCAGTGGTCTGGGAGGACGATCGCGACGCGGACACCACGGCCGACAACGTCCACAGCGACATCTGGATTCGCCTGTTCCGCAACGGAACCGCTGTCTACGAGAAGAAGCTGTCCGCCGGTGGAGACTCCGGTGTGACCAACTGGCGGCACCTGCACCCGGACGTCGATCTGGACGACAAGGGCAACGCAGTAGTGGTCTGGCAGGACGATCCGGACGGCAACGGCTTCTACAACATCCCCTACCGGGTGCTGAACACCGCAGGGACCGTCACTGCCTCCGGCAACGCCAACAGCAGCGCCACCGGTCAGCAGATCAACCCCCGCGTCTCTGTGGACCCAGATGGTGCACCTGTGAGCGGAGCTGTCGCGTTCACTGCCGTCTGGGAAGACATCCAGACCGGTACGCCGGCCACGGTGAAGGCGGCCGGGTACACCGGACCGACCACCCGTGCCTGGGAGGTCACCGCCTCGCAGACAACTGGCCAGCACCACAACCCGGATGTGGCAGTCTCCGCGTCCGGCGACGCAGTGGTCGTGTGGGACGAGGATGGTGACGCCAACGCGGCGTACAACGTCGGTCTGGTCCGGCTGGGCCGTCCTGCCGGTGCGGTCACGCTCTCTCGGCGCATCGCGAACTCCAACGGCGACGGCCAGCAAACGCACGCCACAGTCGCTGCGAACTTCAACGGTGACTTCGCAGTCGCCTGGGAGTCCGACCACACCGGTACGGCGGGCGCCTGGACCCGCACGTTCGATGCCAACGGCACCGCCCGCTTCGCCGACGTAGAGGTAGTAGCCGGCGGCAAAGCACCCTCAGTCGGCATCGACGACGCCAAACAAACCGTTGTCGGCTGGACAGCCCAAGCCACTGACCTCGATGTCTGGGTCCGTGGCTTCGACGCAGCAGGCACCGACACCGCCCGCCTCTCCTCCCAGCGCCTCAGCTCAGCCACCGCCGGTCGCCAAGAGCAGATGGCAGTCGCGGTCTCGCCCTACGCCGAGGTAGCGGTCGTCTACACCGATGACACCGACGGCAACACCCATGACCAGGTGTTCCTCGGCACAGGAATCTCCAACAACAGCTGGTAAATCACACCGCCATGCCGTGCATGGCGGTGTCGAAGAGGCGGGGGAGAAGGTCTGGGGGGCTGCCGTGGTGTTGGGTGGTCCAGGCCAGGCCGAGGGTCAGTGCGATGGCCTCGTAGATGGTGAGCTCAGGGCGGATGCGGCCGGCGTCCTGAGCTCGCTGGAGGAGCTGTGCACCGGCTGCGCGCATAGTGGCGCAGGAGGTGTGCAGCTCGGAGGTGTCGTCATCGAGTGCGTTGAGGATCGACTGCGGCAGCCCTTGGTAGGTGCGGGCCTCGGCGTCTTCCCAGGCCAAGAGCCACCGGCCGAGCGCGGCATCACCGTCGTCACTGGAATCGTTCACCCCGATGGCCCGCGCCTGACTGAGCTGCTGGCGCTGTCTGCCAAGGGTGACCTGATCACCCGGCGTGCCAGCGTCGCCAAGCTGACGGAGGCGACGCCCGTCTACCAGCGCCTCAAGAGCGGAAGTGTCCGAGGCCGCGACGTGCTCGTGCCTTAACTGGCGGCGAGTCCTGCGCCATCGCGCACGATGTCGGCCGCCGGTGCGATGGCGCGGTGATGATGGGAACGTGCCCAACGCAAAGCCAATCGACTACTTCTACCTGCTGCGTCGCCCGTACGACGAGTTGATCGACATGTACCGGCGTCGCGGGTCGGTGGTGAAGACGCGGATGGGTCCGATCCGGTTCACCTATCTGCTCGGGCCTGAAGCCAATCAGTTCGTGTTCGCGAACTCGCACTTGTTCCGTTGGCGCGAGGCGATGGAGTTCCTGGTACCGATCACCGGCGAGACCGCGCTGCTGGTGAGCGACGGGGACACGCACAAGCGCCGGCGGCGATTGGTCGCACCGGCGTTCCATCATCGGCAGATCGCCGGGTACGTCGATGCGTTCCGGCGTAATGCGGATCGGGTCATCGACGAGTGGCAGCCGGGGACGGTGGTGGATGCGTACGCCGAGTTCCGCCGCGCTATCCGGCGGAGCACGATCGAGCTGCTGTTCGGGGATCGGCTGGCGGCGGACGAGCAGCAGCTGGGTGATCAGCTGCAGTTGGTGCTGGACCTCCTTGATCTGCTGCCGGTCGAGCGGCTGTTGCAGGAGCGGCTCGGGCTGCCGACGTGGAAGCGTGCGCAGGTGGCGAAGGCGGAGGTCGATGTGCGGATCTACGAGGAGATCGCGTATCGGCGGGCGAACCCGGATGACAGTGCGACCGATGTGCTGTCGGCACTGGTCGAGGCCGTCGACGAGGATGGCAGTCAGCTGTCCGACGAGGAGATCCGCGACCAGGTGATCAGCCTGATCGCGGCCGGCTACGAAACCACGAGCGCTGCGATGGGCTGGCTGGTTCACGAGCTGGTGAACGCCCCCGAGCATTGGGAGCCGGCGCCGTACGACGCTCCTGAGATCGCGAACCTGGTGTCCGAGGTACTGCGGCTGCATCCGCCGGCCGTGTTCTCGGGACGGTATGTCACCACGGAGTTCGAGTTCGCCGGAGAGCAGATCCCGGCCGGCACGCAGCTGGTGATCAGCCCGTTCATCACGCACCGGCTGGAGGAGATCTGGCCGGAGCCGAAGCGGTTCGACCCAGAGCGCTGGAACCCGGACCGCCCCGGCTACCACAAGCCGACCCCGGCCGAGTTCCTCCCGTTCGCCGCCGGACCGCACCGCTGCATCGGCGCCACCTTCGCCACCGTCGAGCTGCAGGTCATCGTGAGCCGAATGCTCGAGCGCGTGACGCTAAGCCCAGTCCCACAACGGATCCAGCCCATCGGCTACGGCGCCATGCGCCCCCGCTACGGCGTCCAGGTCCGCGTCGATGACGTGCGCTAACTCAGGCCGCCTCGTCTTCCTCGATGGCGGTGCCGGGCAGTGCGGGGCCGCGGAGCGGGATGAGGGTGGCGGCGGCTGGGTCGATCTGGCGGAGTGAGCCGTCGGCGGCTGAGCGGGCGATGGCGAGCATGGAAGCGAGGGCGTCGGTGATCTGGGTCTGCTCGCGGCCGGGGATGTCGCTCAGCTCGATCAGGACGCTGCCGCTGCCGAGCAGACCGTAGCCGTTGCGGGCGATGCCTTCGTAGTTGCCACCTGGGTACTGCGACACGTTCCCACCGGCGCCGTTGATCGAGCGCTGCACCAGTACGGCGATCTGCTTGGCGAAGTTCACGTCTGCGGGCTTCACGGCCGAGTGGGTCGGCCACAGCGTGGAGGCGGTGATTTCCTTGCCGGAGGCATCTTTGTACCGGCCCTGCATGTGATAGTCGACCATGATGTCCGGCTGGAACGCGGCGTACCGGCGCTGGATCAGCCCGGCCTCGTGCGCCGGGTTGTCCTCCGGTGCGACCGCCGGATCGTGGTACCGGTTGATGTCGTAGCCCTTACCGGCTTCGCCGTACTCAGGAGTGGCCGTCGGGTCGTAGTTGTAGCGCCAGTTGCGTTCGAAGCCGTCCGGGTTCGCGCGGACGACGATGTCGACGGTCACCTGTGAGAGCAGTTTGCGTTGCCACGCGGAGTTGCCGACACCGACAGTCCGCAGAAACTCCAGCGCGGCCGGGGTGCCCAGCGGCTCGTCGCCGTGCTGCTGGGTGACGTACTGAATCTTGAGCTTGCCGTGGCCGACGCGCGCGGCCCAGACCGGCCGGTTCTCGTTGCTGCGGCCGATCGGGGTGACGCGGATCCTGCCGTGGCTCTGGATGGCGAGTTTGTGCAGTTCGACGGCGAGCTTCGCGGTCGACGGTTGTGGGTCGACGGGGGCCTTCTCAGCCGCGACGGCGGCCGGGGCGACGAGCAGCCCGACGGTGACGAGGGCGGACATCAGGGCGATTCGGGGCTTGATCCTCATGCTCGCCGAGTATCGACCGCACTACACACCGCAACAAGGGTTCCTGAGACCGGGACCACCTGTCGGAACGATGCGCTTAGGTTAAGGAGTGACCTCTTTCAGAGTGGCTCGGCCGGACGATGCCCAGCAGATCGCGTTGCTGCATGCGGACAGTTGGCGATTGCATTACCGAGGTGCGTTCGCTGACGCGTTTCTGGACGGCGACATCGAGCCTGAACGCCATGCGACCTGGGCAGAGCGGCTCGCTGTACCGGCGCACACCGAGACGATCCTCGCTGAGGAGGACGATCAGTTGGTCGGTTTCGTGCATGTGATGCTCGATGCGGATCCGCAGTGGGGGAGCTTCGTCGACAACCTCCACGTGCGCAACGCTCGGCGTGGGTCCGGGATCGGCGGGCAGTTGTTGCGGCAGGCGGCAAGCGCGGTGCAACGGCGGGCGGCGAGCAACGCCATGTACTTGTGGGTGCTCGAGCAGAACATAGCAGCGCAAGGCTTCTACCGCGCCAAAGGTGGTGAGGCCGTCGGGACCGGGCACGCAGCGCCGCCCGGAGGCGATCCGAGCCGGCTCAACGGGAGACCGGTCACGCTGCGGATCGCCTGGGCGGACGTTGCCACGCTGGGCTAGGCGGCGTACCGGTACGGCGGGTAGGTCAGGTAGCCGTCATTGCCACCCTGGAAGTAGGTGACCTCATCGGCGGCCGCCAGCGGAAGGCCGTTGCGCAGCCGCTCGACCAGGTCGGGGTTGGAGATGAACGCGCGTCCGAAGCTGATCAGGTCGGCGCCTTGGCGGAGCCAGTGGTCGGCGTCGGCCGGCGTGGTCTGCCCCGGCCCAAGTGGCGGTCCCGGGTTGATCATCAACGTGCCTGGCCAGAGCTTCCGCAGGGTCGCGAGCGTTGCCTCATCGGTCGTGACCTCAAGGTGCAGATACGCAAGATCGAACTGCGCCAATTCCTTCACCAGCGCGGTGTAGAGCGCCGGTACGTCGTCCTCCTGCACACCCCAGATCGTCGCTCCAGGGGAGAGCCGGATGCTGGTGCGCTCGGCGCCGATCGCGTCGACTGTCTGCCCGACCGCCTCGACGGCGAAGCGGATCCGGTTCGCGATCGAGCCGCCGTACCGGTCGGTGCGGAGGTTCGAGTTGTCCGCGAGGAACTGCGAGATGAGGTAGCCGTTCGCTCCGTGCAACTCAACCCCGTCGAACCCGGCCTCGACGCCGAGCCGCGCTGCATCGGCGTACGAGCGGGCGTGCTCCGGTACTTCGGCCGTCGTCATCGCGCGCGGCATCGGGGCGGGCTGGGGCCCGGTCGGGGTGAAGACGTCGCCGGTCGCGGGGACGGCCGATGGGCCGGCTGGCTGGAGGCCGTTCGTCGATGGGTGCGAGACGCGGCCGCCATGCATGATCTGGGCGAAGAGGCGGCCACCGTTCGCGTGGACAGCTGTGGTGACTTGCCGCCACGACTCAACCTGCTCGGCGGTGTGCAGTCCCGGCGTACCGGGGTTGGACTGGCCGATCAGGCTCGGCTGCACGCCTTCGGAGACGATCAGGCCGGCGGTGGCGCGTTGGGCGTAGTACGTCGCCATCTCGTGAGTCGCGAGGCCACCGGCCGCGGCGCGGACCCGAGTCATCGGTGCCATCACCACGCGGTTGGGAAGTGCTATATGGCCGAGCTGGTAGTTGTCGAAGAGTGTGTTCATACGAGCTACGCTAAAAGCTGACATCCATGTGAGAGGCAAATTATCGTGGCCCAGATCACACCACAGCTTTCGATGCGCATCGGCGAACTCTCCACGCGGACCGGTGTCAGTGTGCGCTCGTTGCGGTACTACGAAGAGCAGGGACTGCTCGCGAGCATCCGGAGCGAAAGTGGGCAGCGCCATTACGGCGAGTCGGCGGTTGAGCGGGTCGCGTTCATCCAGCTCCTGTACACGGCGGGCCTCTCCAGCAAGACGATCCTCGACGTACTGCCGTGCAGCTATGCCCCGAGCGAGCAAACCTCGGACGCCGCCGCCGACCGGATGGCCGTGGAACGCGACCGCCTCTCGACCCATATCGACGACCTGCTCCGGACCCGCGACACCCTCGACGAGCTGATTAAGATCAATCGCGCGCACCGCGCAACGCTCTGACGGCGGATCCTTCAGCTGGAGTTGCTAGGCTCAACCGGTTAGCACCGACCCGGAAGTGAGACGTACCTAAAAATGCTCGACCGCGCGGTCATCGATGGCCTGTTCCCTGCCGATCTTCCCGAGCCGGAGTTCTGGGAGGAGAAGTATCCGCAGCGTGAGCTCGCCGACGGTGCGAAGGTGACGCGGCTCGGCCCGTCGCCGACCGGTTTCATCCACATCGGTGGGATCTACGCCGGGATGATCGACCGGGATATCGCGACCAACACCGGCGGGGTGTACCTGGTCCGGATCGAGGACACCGACCAGTCGCGCGAGGTCGAGGGTGCGCTGGAGCAGTTCGCGCGCGGGTTCGACTACTTCGGGATTACCTCCGACGAGGACGTCACCAAGGGCGCCTACGGCCCGTACATGCAGTCGCAGCGTGAGCAGATCTACCTGACCTACGTGCGCCACCTGCTTCGCCAGGGCAAGGCCTACCTGTGCTTCGCCACCAAGGAAGAGCTGACCGACATCACCGGTCGCCAGCAGGCGAACAAGGTCCCCACCGGGTACTACGGCAAGTGGGCGATCTGGCGTGACGCGGACGCTTCCGACGTTGCCGCCAAGCTGGCCGAGGGGACGCCGTACGTCGTGCGTTTCCGGGCACCGGATGACGCCGATGGCGCGCGGGCCCGGTTCACGGACGCGATCCGCGGCCCGCTCGAGCACGAGGCGAACCGCAACGACGCCGTGATCCTGAAGGCGTCCGACCAGTCGCCGCGGCTCCCGACGTACCACTTCGCGCACGCTGTCGACGACCACCTGATGCGCGTGAACCTGGTGATCCGCGGCGACGAGTGGATCTCGTCCGTTCCGCTGCACCAGCAGCTGTTCACGGCGCTGGAGTTCGAGCCGATCCAGTACGCGCACATCGCGCCGCTGATGAAGCAGATCCCTGGTGGCAAGCGGAAGCTCTCCAAGCGCAAGGACTCCGAGGCCGGCGTCGACTTCTACATCGGCGCGGGCTACCCGGCCGACGCAGTCCTGTACTACCTGCGCGGCCTGGTGAACGGTCGCCTGGCCGAGGTCCCCCTGGCCGAGGCGCTCGCTGCGCCGATCCAGCTCGACCAGTGTGGTGTCGCTGGTCCGCTCGTCGACCTCGTGAAGCTCGAGGACATCAGCGCCGACCACATCGCCACGCTGAGCGGCCGGCAGATCGTCGACGCGGTCCGCGTCTGGGCCCTCCAGTACGACGCGGAGCTCGTCCCAGTGCTGGATGCTGAGCCGGAGCTCGCGTTGCGCGCCCTCGCGGTCGAGCGCGACGGCGTCGACAACCCGCGCAAGGACCTGCGCAAGTGGTCCGACTTCCGGAGCGCCTACGCCTTCTTCTTCCCGGAGTTGTTCGAGCTGGTGAGCGGCCCGACCGACGAGCGGATCGCCGCCCTCAACGTCGCCCCCGAGGTCGTCACGGCCTTCGCGCAGGACCTCGTCGCCACGTACGAGCACCGCGACGACGCCTCCGAGTGGTTCAACCAGCTCCGCGACCTGGCCGCCAAGCACGGCTTCGCCGCGAACGCCAAGGAATACAAGAAGGACCCGGACGCCTTCCCGGGCTCGATTCGCGAGGCCTCGCAGCTGGTCCGGGTAGCCATCACCGGTGCCACCAAGAGCCCCGATCTGCACGCCACCACCCAGGCCCTGGGCGCGGAAGAAACCCTCCGTCGTCTCAAGGCCCTCGCCGGTTCCTGATTACGTAATATCCGAGGACTCGCTGGCTTTCGTCAGCGAGTCCTCGTTTCTTCAGCGGGTGGGGTAGTAGACGACCGCGTCGCCGACATAGCGTTCGGCGCCGTTCGTCCCGCTCGGGTGGCTGATGAGCGTGCCGTCGGTGCGCGCCATCGCGGTCGAACCGCCGCCGTCCAGGTTGACCGACTCGGTCATCCCGAGGGCCTGCGCGACTGCGCCTGTCTCGGCGAGCGTCGTACCGACACTTGTCGTCTGCCGGCCGTCGATGGTGGCGAGCATGAGCTTCCCGTCGGCAGTTGTCCCGGCGATGGTTCGCGGGTTGCGGGCGAAGAAGCTGCCGGACCCAGGCGGTACGACGACCGCGCCGCCCTGGGTGAGGCGGTAGCGCCCGACGACGCCGTACAGGCCGCGGTGCAAGGCGATCGGCGTGCCCAGATCGTTGGTGAGCACGTGGCTGCGATCGACGCATCCGCCGGCTGCGGTCAGCGCCAGCAACGCGTTGGTGTCCTTGCCGGTGGCTTGCAGGGCGAACTGGCTGACGGTGATCGTGCTCCCGCGCGTGGTCGAGGTCCGAACCACACAGCCGAGCCGGTCGAAGACGACCTCGATGCCATGCCCTGAAGGGGTTTTGGTGGCAAAGTGCGGCGTGAACAGTACGACGTCGCCCGCGGCCGTGCAGGTTGTCTGGTCGACCAGGTCCGCGCACGCGGCCGGGATCACCGGCGGGTGGTTCACGAATTCGAGGGGCAGCGTCGCGGCGGTGTCGCGGTTCCGGATCTGGCCGGTCCAGCGGACCTTCTGAACCGACATTTGGTTGCTGCGGGCATCGATCAGCAGGTCCATCTCGGTCGCGCTGGTGGTCGGTTCGCTGATCAGCTGACCGTCGGAGATCCCGAGCCCGACCGGCTCACCCGGGTAGGTCGGATTCGCGGTGAAGGTGAAGAACGACGCATTCGTCCCGACCACCGCGCCGGCGCTCTTGACCAGCTGTGAGGTCTTCTCGACCCGCGCCAAATCAGGCCCGTACGTCGTCGCTAGCCGCCCCGGCGCGAGTGTCGGATCGATCGTGACCGCGTTGACCACCCACGGACCGCGAGTCGTCGTACCGATCTCGTCGGGGTCGGCAGGCTCTGTCCCGCGGACGATCGTGGTCAGCGTGACACCGGGCGCGAGCGCCTGATCGGTGCGTGTCTCGGTGAGGTCGGCGTCGCCGATCGGCAAGGTGCCGTCGGCTCGGGGAGCGGATGGCGTCGGGTCGGCCGACTTGCCCGGGGTGTTCCGGTAGCCGGGCGAGGCGGGATCGGAGCGATAGCCCGAGGAGCCGGGGTCATCGCCGGTCGCGCCGAAGGCGGGTGTGACGAGGATGGTGAGCGTGGCGGCGACGGCCAGCCCTCGTTTGACGAAATGAGCAGACATTGGCATCCCTTCCCCCAGGGCAAAATCTTTCCTCGTGACGCGCTGAGCTGTCAGCATTTACCAGAGTAATGGTTCGGACACGAACGGTGAAGTGTCCGGAGGGTGGCCTGTCCGAGGGCGTCGGGAGCCGCTCCGGATACGATCCGAAGGTTGCCGAGTCGTTGAGGAGTTGACCGCGGGTGTCCGCCGTCGTGGGTGCGTTTGTCGCGCTGGTGGCGGTCGCAGTGCTCGGATATCTGGTCGGGCTGGCCGGTGTCCTGCGCCCCGAGGACGAGCTCGTACTCTCCCGGCTGGCCTTCTACGTCGCGACGCCCGCGCTGCTGTTCGCCACCGTTGCGCGCGCTGACCTGCACTCGATCTTCTCCGTCGTCCTGGTGACGAACCTGGCCAGTCTGGTCGTCGTCCAGATGATCTTTCTGCTGATCGCGGTTCTGCTCTGGCGGCGGTCGCGCTCCGAGGCCACGGTCGGCGTGCTCGCGGCGTCGTACGTGAACGCGGGCAATCTCGGCGTACCGATCGCGGCGTACGTGCTGGGGAACGGTGCTCTGGTCGCGCCGATCATTCTGTTCCAGCTGTTGGTGTTCGCGCCGGTTGCGTTCGCGATCCTGGACGGCGATCGCCAGGGGAGTGGGCGGCGGGTGCAGGTGCGGGCGATGTTGACGCGTCCGCTGCGGAATCCGTTGACGGTGGCGTCACTGCTCGGGTTGGTCGCGGCGGCGTTCGACGTGCCGCTGCCGACGATCCTGATGCGGCCAATCGACCTGCTGGCGGCGGCCGCCGTACCGGTTGCGCTGATCGCGTACGGCCTCAGCCTAAGCGCGGGGGCGAAAGACTCGATCACCTTGCAACGGGACGTCGTACTGGCTGTTGTGCTGAAGACGATCGCCCAGCCCTTGATCGCGTACGCCGTCGCTCGCTGGGTGCTGGATTTGCGCGGAACCGCGCTGCTCGCGCCCACGCTGCTGGCCGCGTTGCCGACCGCTCAGAACGTCTACGTGTACGCCGTGCATTATCGAACGTCGCGAACGTTGGCCCGCAGCGCAGTCCTGATCAGCACGCTGATCTCGATCCCGCTGATGACCGCGATCGCGGGCCTGCTCGCCTGACGCTATTTCATTGCGTGACGCTATTTCATTGCATGGAAGGCCTCAACAGCCACCGGAGCGACCTGGTCGACGGTGACGCCTTCGTTGGCCGACTGCGCGATCACGGTCAGCGTGTTCGAACCGCGGTAGCACTGTGTCGGCAGGTTGCCGGTCGTCTCGACACAGGTCGCCTGACCGATCGTCTTCACCTTGTCCGGCGACGCACCCGAGTCCGCCACCGTCTTGGCGATATCGACCTTGCCCCGCAACGCGATCACCACGAACAGCCGGTTGCCGTCGAGATTCCCGTACGCCTCGACCGTCGCCTGCTTACCGTTGTTGATCCGGCTCAACGCCTGCTTGGTCTGGTCCAGCTGCAGCTGATTACGAATGTCCGCATCGGTGATCCGATCCAGCCCCGCCAACTTCGCCGGCGGCGTGATCCCACGATTCGTGTTCAGCCGGTTCAACGGACCCAGACCCCACACGTACCCCAGCAGAGCCAAGGCCAGCAGCACTACAAATGCCCCGGCCACCGTCACGAACGGCCCTCGCCGATAGAACCGAACCTTCTTCTCCCCAGCAGCCGCATCACCGGGCTCGGCCGGCTTCGCCGGGGTGGTCGCCTTGGCGTCCGCGACTGCCCTGTCGGCTGTCGGCTCGGCCTTCGGGAGTGCGTCAGCGGCCGCCGGAGCAGCCGGTACGGCGGTTGCGCCAGCAGGGGGAGCGGTCTTTTCCGCACCGGACTCCGGGGACTCCGGCTGTCCCTTGGGGGCGGCGGAATCGCTCGGGGTGGGGTCGGTCATGAGGGCTCCTATGGTGCGCTGACACGGGGTCGAGGCCGATGGTGGCGGACCGGACAACCTCGTTCCGCAGCGTAGTCGTTCACTTCAAACGCGTAGTGCCCGCCTCCCCGGTGGGGCGACGGGCACTCAACGGATTATTTCAGAGCGTAGCGACGACGCTGACGGCGTCGGTCTCCTCGGCATTCCAGACGATCTCGCCGGTGATCCGGCCGGCTGCCCGCAGGTCCGGCTCGGCGCGCTCGGCCAGCGCCAACCGCGCTGCCGGCCCGCTGACCTCGACCTTGCTGACCTCGGTCTTCATCGAGACCTGGGCCTCGGACTTCGCGCCACGGATCCCGGCCAGGACCTCGGACACCGCGTCCAGAACCTCAGCCTCCTGCTCCGCCACCGCGAGGTCGGCCTCCGGCGTCGGCCAGGACGCCTTGTGGATTGAGCCTTCCTGCCACCACGACCAGACCTCTTCGGTCGCAAACGGCAGGTACGGCGCGAGCAGTCGCAGCTGAACCGACAAGGCGACCGCGAGAGCCGCTTTGGCCGACGACGCAGGGGCGTCGCCCTGACCGCCGTACGCGCGCTCCTTGACGAGCTCGACGTAGTCGTCGCAGAAGGTCCAGAAGAACCGCTCCGAAACCTCCAGCGCACCGGTGTAGTCGAACCGCTCGAAGGCAGCCGTCGCATCGGTGACAACCGACTGCAGCCGCTGCAGCATGGCCAAGTCGACCGGCTCCGTCACCGCAGCCGTGTCAACAGTCGTCGCACCGAACGACAGCACGAACTTCGAAGCGTTCAGAACCTTGATCGCCAGCCGGCGACCGACCTTCATCTGCGACTCGTCGAACGGGGAGTCCATCCCCGGCCGGGCCATCGCCGCCCGCCAGCGCACCGCGTCGGTCCCGAACTTCTCCAGGATCTCCGATGGGACGACCGCGTTGCCCTTGGACTTCGACATCTTCTTGCGGTCCGGGTCGACGACGAAACCGGAGATCATCGAGCGCGCCCACGGCAGCGTGCCGTTCTCGAAGTGGGCCCGGACGACGCGGGAGAACAGCCAGGTGCGGATGATCTCGTGCGCGTGCGTGTTCAGGTCCATCGGGAAGGTCCGCTGGAACAGGTCGTTGTCCCGCTCCCAGCCGCACGCGATGTGCGGGGTGAGCGACGAGGTCGCCCAGGTGTCCATCACATCGGGGTCGGCCTGGAACCCACCGGGCTTGCCACGCTGGGACTCGTCGAACCCGCGCGGTGCCTGCGAGGTCGGGTCGATCGGCAACTCGGCCTCGGCCGGCATCAGCGGGTGGTCGTAGTCGACCTCGCCGTCGGCGTCGATCGGATACCAGACCGGGAACGGGACGCCGAAGAAGCGCTGCCGGGAGACCAGCCAGTCACCGTTCAGCCCGTCGACCCAGTTCATGTACCGGTGCTTCATGTGCTCCGGGACCCAGCCCAGCTCGTCACCGCGCTCGAGGAACTCGGCCTTCAGATCCGCGCTGCGACCACCGTTGGTGATGTACCACTGCCGGGTGGAGACGATCTCGAGCGGCTTGTCGCCCTTCTCGAAGAAGTTCGCCTTCCGCTCGGTCTTCTTCGGCTCGCCGTCCAGGTCGCCGTTCTCGCGCAGCTTGCCGACGATCAGCTCCCGCGCGGAGAACGTCGTCTTGCCGGCCAGCTCGCCATACAGCTCAGAACCTTCAAGCCAGGCAGGCGTGTCCCGCAGGATGCGGCCGTCGCGGCCGATGACCGTGCGGACCGGCAGCTGCAGCTCGCGCCACCAGGTGACGTCGGTGAGGTCGCCGAAGGTGCAGCACATCGCGATGCCGGCGCCCTTGTCCATCTCGGCGGCCTCGTGGGCCAGGACCGGGATGTCGACGCCGAACAGCGGGCTCTTGACCGTCGTCCCGAACAGCGCCTTGTAGCGGTCGTCGTCAGGGTGGGCGATCAGCGCGACACAGGCCGGGAGCAGCTCCGGGCGCGTGGTCTCGATGTAGATCGGGCCATCGGCGCCGTGGAACGCGACCCGGTGGTAGGCACCCGGGTAGTCGCGCGCCTCGAGCTCGGCCTGCGCGACCGCGGTCTGGAACGTGACGTCCCACAGCGTCGGTGCCTCGGACAAGTACGCCTCGCCGCGGGCGAAGTTGCGCAGGAATGCGCGCTGCGACGTCCGCCGGGAGTCCTCGGAGATGGTCGTGTAGAGGTAGTTCCAGTCGACGCTCAGGCCGACCTGGCGCCACATCGCCTCGAACGCCTGCTCGTCGATATGCGTGAGCTCACCGCACAGGTCGACGAAGTTCTGCCGCGAGATCGGGATCTGCTTCTTCGCGTCCGGCTTCTCCGGCGGCGTGAAGTCCGCGTCGTACGGCAGCGTCGGGTCGCACTTGACGCCGTAGTAGTTCTGGACCCGGCGCTCGGTCGGCAGCCCGTTGTCGTCCCACCCGATCGGGTAGAAGACCGACTTGCCGCGCATCCGCTGGAAGCGCGCGATCAGGTCGGTGTGGGTGTAGCTGAAGATGTGCCCGACATGCAGCGACCCCGAGACCGTCGGCGGCGGGGTGTCGATGGAGAAGACATCCGCGCGCTCGGCCGTCCGGTCGAAGGCGTAGGTCTGCTGCTCCTTCCATACCGCAGCCCACTTCTCCTCGAGGCCTTCGAGGGTGGGCTTTTCAGGAACGCGGGACGTTTCACTCATGCTCACAATCCTAGTGGTTGTCAAGGGGTGCTCCGAACGGTTTATCCACAGGCCTCCTAGACTGGCCCTCTGATGAGTGACCTCTCCTACGCCGAGGTATCGGCACGGCTCCAGGCCCGCTGGCCGGAGCAGAAGATCGACCCCACGCTGGATCGGGTCCAGCGGCTCGTCGAGCTGCTCGGCGATCCGCAGAAGTCGTACCCGGTCGTGCACCTGACCGGGACCAACGGCAAGACCTCCACGGCCCGGATGATCGACTCACTGCTGCGGGAGGCCGGTCTGCGGACCGGGCGCTTCACCAGCCCGCATCTGGAGTCGGTCCGGGAGCGGATCACGCTGAACGGCGAGCCGATCAGCGAGGAGCGCTTCGTCGAGACGTACGTCGAGATCGAGCCGTACCTCGACGTGGTCGACGCCGAGCAGGAGCACCCGCTCTCGTTCTTCGAGGCCATCACCGGGATGGCGTTCGCCGCGTTCGCGGACGCCCCGGTCGACGTGGCGATCATCGAGGTCGGCCTCGGCGGGACCTGGGACTCGACGAACGTCGCCGACGGGACCGTCGCGGTGATCACCCCGGTCGCGGTCGACCACGCGCACATCCTCGGCGCGGATCCGGTCACGATCGCCCGCGACAAGTCCGGCATCATCAAGTCCGGCAGTACGACGGTCGTCTCGCAGCAGAGCATGGACGTCCTCGAGGTGCTGATGGCCAAGGCGGCCCAGGCCGGCTCGTCGATCGTCCGGGAAGGTCTCGAGTTCGGTGTCGTCAGCCGCTCGGTCGCAGTCGGCGGTCAGCTGATCTCGCTCAAAGGCCTCGGCGGCGAGTACGACGACATCTTCTTGCCGCTGCACGGTGAGTACCAGGCGCACAACGCCTCCACCGCGGTCGCGGCCGTCGAAGCGCTGTTCGGTGCGAGCGAGGAGGCCGAAGGCCGCGTCACCACCGAGCTGCTGCAGGCCGGGTTCGCCGAGGTCACCAGCCCCGGCCGCCTCGAGGTCGTCCGGACCAGCCCGACGATCCTCATCGACGCCGCTCACAACCCGCACGGCGCCCAGGCGTCGGTCGCAGCGGTCTCCGAGGCCTTCGCCTTCCAGCCGCTGATCGGCGTACTGGGTTGTATGAAGGACAAGGACGTCTACGGCCTGCTCGAGGCGTACGAGCCGATCATGGAAACGGTCATCTGCACCCGGAACAGCTTCCTGGACCGGTCGATGCCGGCCGAGGAGCTCGGCGAGCTGGCGATGGAGATCTTCGGCGAGGACCGGGTGCTGGTCCGCCCGCACCTGATCGACGCCATCGACGACGCGATTCGGCTGGCCGAGGAAGGCTCGATCGCCATGGGCTCCGGTGGCGTCCTGATCACCGGCTCGGTCGTCACCGCTGGCGAGGCCCGCACCTTGCTGGTCCGCAAGCCCAAGGAGGCCGACCCGCTCCCCGGGTACTCCGACGCTACCGACGCCGACAACGGTGATGAGGAGTGAGGTCACTCGCGTCGATCGTGCTCGCCTTCGAGGCGCTCCTGCTCGCGCTCGTCACCCCGGTGATGATCTCGATCGCCGATGTCCGCCCGGCCGTCGCACTCTCGGTCTGCCTCGGACTCGCCGTACTGGCGATCCTGTCGGCCGGCCTGCTGCGGAACCAGACCGGCTACATCCTCGGCTCCGCCGTCCAGGTCGGCGCCGTCGGCCTGGGCTTCGTCGTACCGGTCATGTTCGTGCTGGGCGCTGCCTTCGCAGCCTTCTGGATCGCGGCCATCGTGCTCGGCCGCCGCATCGAGGAAGCCAAGAAAGCTCAGGCCGCTCAGCAGGCCTGAAAACAGTCAGCAGGTAAGCTCTGCCGCCCCGCCTACTTCGAGAGAGAGTCAACGATGTCGCAGCGCACCCTGGTCCTGCTCAAGCCCGACACGGTACGCCGCGGGCTGGTCGGCGAGGTCCTCGGCCGGTTCGAGTCGAAGGGGCTGTCGATCGTCGCCCTGGAGTTCCGCACCATCGACGGTGAGACCGCCGACCAGCACTACGCCGAGCACGTCGAGCGGGACTTCTACCCGCCGCTGCGCGCCTTCGTCACCAGCGGCCCGCTCGTCGCCGTCGTCCTCGAGGGCGACGAGGCGATCGAGGTCGTCCGCGCCCTGAACGGCGCCACCGACGGCCGCAAGGCCCTCCCTGGCACCATCCGCGGCGACCTCTCGCTGTCCAACCGCGAGAACCTGGTCCACGGCTCCGACTCCCCGGAGTCCGCCGACCGCGAGATCAAGATCTGGTTCCCCGACCTCCCGTAGTTCTCCGATGGCCGGTCGAGCTCGTCGTCGCAGGCGTCCGTACTGCGACTTTGTGTGCCCACCAACCGTTTTTCCGCCTGCGGAATGGTTGGTGGGTTCTCGAAGATGGCGTTGGTGCACAAGGGTGAGGTGCTTCGACCCGGTGGCGGTCGGGGAGTGAGGAAGCAGATACGATGCGTGCTGGGCAGACGGGTCGTGTCGGTCCCTGGGTGGCGCTGGGTCCGCGCTTAGCCTGAGATTCCCGGACCCGAGCAGTTGGAGGGCCCCCGAGATGGCGAACAGCATGCTCGGCCGCGATATGGCGGTCGACCTCGGAACGGCCAACACCCTCGTTTATGTGCGAGGGCGTGGTGTCGTCCTGAACGAACCGTCCGTGGTCGCGACCCGGACCGACGAGCCGCGTGAGGCCGTCGCTTTCGGTCACGAGGCGAAGAAGATGATCGGCCGGACGCCCGGCAACATCACCGCGATCCGGCCGCTCAAGGACGGCGTGATCGCCGACTTCGACGCCGCCGAGCAGATGCTGCGCTACTTCATCCAGCGGGTGCACCGGCGCCGGTACTTCGCCAAGCCGCGGATCGTGGTTTGCGTGCCCTCCGGCATCACCGCCGTCGAGCAGCGCGCCGTCCGCGACGCCGGGTACATGGCCGGTGCGCGCAAGGTCTACATCATCGAGGAGCCGATGGCGGCTGCCCTCGGGTCGAACCTCGAGGTCCGCGACGCGACCGGCAACATGGTCGTCGACATCGGCGGCGGTACGACGGAGGTCGCGGTCATCTCGTTCGGCGGCATCGTCACCAGCCAGTCGATCCGGGTCGCCGGTGACGCCATCGACAAGGCGGTCGTGAACTACTGCAAGAAGGAGTATTCGCTGCTGCTCGGCGAGGCCACTTCGGAGCAGATCAAGATGACGATCGGGTCGGCGTTCCCGACCAGCGACGGGCCGGACAGCGAGATCCGCGGCCGCGACATGATCTCCGGTCTGCCGCGCACCGTGAAGGTCTCCTCGGCGAGCATCCGGCAGGCGATCGAGGAGCCGATCACCGCGATCGTCGATGCGGTCAAGGCGACGCTGGACAAGACTCCGCCGGAGCTGGCCGGTGACATCGTCGACCGCGGCATCGTGCTGACCGGCGGTGGCGCGCTGCTCAAGGGGATGGACGAGCGGCTGCGGCACGAGACCGGGATCCCGATCCATGTCGCGGACAATCCGCTGGACGCGGTCGTCCTGGGCGCCGGTAAGTGTGTCGACAACATCGAGACGCTGAACCGGATTCTCGTCACCGACAACCGGCGCTGACCATGCTCAAAGACCTCGGCACTCCCGCGCGAGGCCTGGTCCGGGCGGCCGGGGTACCGCGGGAGGTCCGGCGCCGCCGGACCATTCTGGTTCTGATCATTCTCGCCTGTTTCACGCTGATCGTGCTCGACGCCCGCCGTTCGGCCGGTTCGCCGGTGGAGCCGCTGCGGACCGGCGCCGCGGCCGTCTTCGGCCCGCTGGAGTCGACGGCGAGCTCGGCTCGGCAGCCTGTGGACAACCTCCGGGACCGCTTCGCGGAAACGGATAGGTTGAAGGCAGACAATGAAAAACTGCAAGCGGAGAACGACCGGCTCAAGCAAGAGCTGAACACCACCGACTACGCCCGCAACCGGGCCGGCGAGCTTGACGGCCTGCTGCGGATCGCGCCGAAGTTCACCATGACTCCGGCGCGGGTGATCGGGGTCGGGGCCCTGCAGAGCTTCAACCACACCGTCACGATCGATGCCGGTTCGGCGGATGGCGTCCGCGCCGACATGACGGTCGTCAACGGCAGCGGCCTGGTCGGTCGCGTGGTGCGGACCACGCAGTCGACGTCGACCGTGCTGTTGATCGGCGACCGTAACTCGACGGTCGGTGGCCGGTTGAACTCGACGTTGGCGCTCGGATTCGTCTCGGGTCGCGGTGAACTGGCCGGGACCTTGGACTACAAGCTCGTCGACCTGAAGGCCAAGCCCCGGGTGGGGGACCGGATCGTCACCTGGGGTTCCAGCGGCAACGCGCCGTATGTGCCGGGGGTTCCGATCGGCGTCGTCACCTCGGTGTCGGCGACGGCAGGTGCGCTCGGGACCACCGCAACGATCAAGCCGTACGTCGATCCCACCCGGATCGACACCGTGGGAGTCGTGACCGGTCCGCCGGCCCGCGCGCCCCGAACTCAACTGAAACCGTCCACCACAGCAGGCAGTGCTCGCTAAAGGAAGGGAGAGCTGACGTGATTGCACTAAGAGTCGGGTTGGCCGCCCTCTTGCTGATGCTGGCGGTCACCATCCAGACCTCCGTGCTGAGCAACATCGCGGTTGCCGGGGTGACGTGTGACCTCGTACTGATCGTGGTCATCGCGCTGGCGTTGTCGCGCGGCCCGGAGTGGGGCGCGATCAGCGGGTTCGTCGGTGGGCTGCTCCTCGATGTCGTGCCGCCGGCCGATCACACCGCCGGTCGCTGGGCGCTCGCGCTGGCGATCGCGGGTTACGTGGCCGGCCTGATCCGCCGGGAGACCTCTGCGGGCCCGGTCGGCCCGTTGGGTGTTGCCCTGACAGTCGTCTTCGGTTCCGGGTTGTCGCTGCTCATCTACTCGGCCACTGGCGCGCTGCTGCACGACCCCTCGGTCGAGTGGAGCCAGTTCGGTGTCCGCATCGGGATCGCCGCCGGGTACGACGTGGTCGGTGCGATCGTGGTCATCCCACTGGTGATGTGGCTGATGTCCCGCTTCACTGCAGCACGTGAGCGGCGGCGAGTGACGCCATGAGTTTCGACTTCTTCGAGACGCCTCTGAAGGCGCGGCTGCGGTTGTTCGTGATCGGGGTGCTGGTTTTCTCCTTGTTCTGCACGCTGTTCGCCCGGCTTTGGTACATGCAGGTGATGTCCAGCGCTGACTACAGCCAGGCCGCCACGCAGAACCACACCCGCGAGGTGCTGGTGCCCGCGCCGCGCGGCACGATCGTGGATGCGAAGGGCCGGACCCTCGTCGGCAACCGCGTCTCGCTGGTGATCACCGTCGACCGGTCGATCCTCGCGAAGCTTCCGGACAATCAGCAGGGCCAGATGATTGCCCGGCTCGCCAAGGTGCTTGGTCAGACACCGCAGGAGCTGAAGGCGCGCACGATGCTGTGCGGCGAGCCAGGCGCTTCCAAACCACCTCGCTGCTGGAACGGGACGCCGTACCAGCCGATTCCGGTCGCGAAGGATGTCAGCGAGCAGGTCGCGATCGAGGTGATGGAGCGCCGCGAGGACTTCCCTGGGGTCGGGGCGGATTCGCAGACTCTGCGCTCGTACCCGGCGCCGTACCGGGTGAACGCGGCCCACATCCTCGGGTACCTGTCGCCGATCACCACCGAAGAGCTGGCCAAGCTCGACAAGTCCGGGCAGAACTCGGTCCCGCACCGCTCGGACCTGGTCGGCCGGGCCGGTGTCGAGCGGACGTACGACCAGATGCTGCGTGGCGCGCCCGGCGTCAAGGACGTCATCGTCGACGCCGTCGGGTACACGACCGGTGTCGAGAAGCAGACCGCGCCGACGCCGGGTGCAACTGTCGTGAGCTCGATCGACGCGCGGATCCAGGCCTCGGTCGAGACGCAGCTGAGGACGGCGCTGCTGAACGCCCGCAAGCAGTACGACAAGGTCACCAAACGCAAGTACGTCGCCGACTCCGGTGCAGCGGTCGTGATGGACACCAAGACCGGCCGGGTCGTCGCGATGGCCAGCTACCCCGACTACGACCCGGGCGTCTGGGTCGGCGGGATCAGCCAGCGCGAGCTCGACGCGCTCTACTCGGCGAAGTCCGGGACCCCTCTGGTGTCGCGGGCGCTCCAGGCGCAGCTCGCGCCCGGCTCGACGTTCAAGCCGATCACCACCGCCGCCGCGCTCGGTGCCGGGTACAGCCCGAAGACCCGGCTCGACTGCTCGTCGTACCTCGAGGTCGGCGACCGCCGCTTCAAGAACTACGAGTCCGCGTCCTACGGGATGATCGGGTTCGACCGCGCGCTGGCGATCTCCTGCGACACCTTCTTCTACCGGATCGCCTACGCCCTGTGGCTCAAGGAGGGCGGCAACTCCGGTGACATCAACGCGAAGGACCCGCTCGTCGACATGGCCAAGAAGTTCGGCCTCGGCACTCCGACCGGGATCGACCTGCCCGGTGAGGTGAGCGGCCGGATCGCGGACCGCAAGTGGAAGAAGGAGTACTACGACTCCCAGAAGGACTACTACTGCAAGCTTGCGGACAGTCCGCCCGCCGGGACGTCGGCGTTCCTGAAGCAGTTCTCCCGGGAGTTCTGCGTCGACGGCTATCGCTACCGCGCGGGTGACGCGGTCAACTTCTCGATCGGCCAGGGCGACACGATCATCACGCCGCTGCAGCTGGCGGTCGTTTACTCCGCCTTGTCGAACGGCGGCACCTTGTACGAACCGCGCGTCGTCGAGTCGTGGAAGGGTGCCAACGGCAAGAACCATGTCATCAAGCCGACGGTGAAGGCCAAGCTGCCCGTCTCGGCGAACAATCTGCGCTACATCGACAAGGGGCTCAAGGAGACCGCTCGCAGCGGTACGGCGGCCTGGAAGTTCGCGGGTTTCCCGCTCGACACGATCCCGGTCCGGGCCAAGACCGGGACGGCCGAGGTCTACGGCAAGCAGACCACTTCCTGGATGGCGTCGTACACCGATCGGTATGCCGTGGTGATGATGCTCAGCCAGTCCGGAACCGGTTCGGGCGCCGGTGGTGAGGCCGTGCGGAAGATCTACGAGACGCTGTACGACATCAAGCCCGTGGCCGACGACCCCAAGAAGAAGATGCCGAGCTGATGGCGCTCCTGACCCCGATCCGGACCCGGCCGCGGATGGACCGGCGCTCGACCGTCTGGCACATCGACTGGATCCTCGTGCTCGGCGTGGTCGCGTTGTCGTCGATCGGCGCCTTGCTGATCTGGTCGGCCACCCACGGCCGCGAGTCGCTGACCGAAGGCAACCCGAACTTCTTCCTGCTCCGGCATGCACTGAACTTCGCGATCGGCCTGATCCTCGCGGTCGGCGCGGCAGTCACCGACCCCCGCCGGCTCCGCTTGCTCACCCCAGTCCTGTACGCCGCTGCGATCGTGGGACTGATCCTCGTCCTGGTGCCCGGGGTCGGCGCGGTCATCAACGGCTCACGGTCCTGGATCCAGCTGCCGTGGATGTCGGTCCAGCCCAGCGAGTTCGCCAAGCTCGCGGTGATCGTGGGGATGGCCCTGCTGATCGCGGAGAAGGGCGAGACCGACCGGAACGAAACGGCCCGCACGATCGACATCGCCCAGGCCGTCGCGATCGCCGCGATCCCCGTGGTCCTGGTGCTGCTGCAACCCGACCTGGGCACGGTGATGGTGCTCGGCTCGATCGTGTTCGGGATCATCGCGGTCTCCGGAGTCCCGAAACGCTGGATGCTCGGCCTGGTCACGGCCGGCGTGGTGATCACCACGCTGTCGATCAAGCTGCAGATCCTGAAGGAGTACCAGCTCAAACGGTTCCTGAACTTCGCCAACCCCGAGCAGGACCTGCAAGGCAGTGGCTACAACGTCAACCAGGCCCGGATCGCGATCGGGAACGGCGGGATCTTCGGCCAGGGACTGTTCCACGGCAGCCAGACCCAGAACGCGTTCGTCCCCGAGCAGCACACCGACTTCGTCTTCACCGTCGCCGGTGAGGAGCTCGGCCTGATCGGGGCCGGCGGGATCATCCTGCTGTTCGCGCTGATCCTGTTCCGTGGATTGCGGATCGCGATCAACGCCCGCGATGCCTTCGGCCGGCTGGTGGCGACCGGCGTCGTGTGCTGGTTCGCCTTCCAGGCTTTCGAAAACATCGGGATGACGCTCGGAATCATGCCGGTCACCGGGCTCCCGCTGCCGTTCGTCTCCTACGGTGGTTCGTCGATGTTCGCAGGCCTGCTGGCGATCGGCCTGCTGCAGAACATCCACCTCCGCTCGCACACCTTCTGATCGGGTACGCTGCTCCCTGCTCGGCCGCCCGTGGACACGTTGTCCAGATGGCGGTGTGTGACTCCGCCACCCTAGGAATTTCATGCGCAAGTTCGTGTCGTTCCCCCTTGCCCTCACCGCCGCTCTCACGTTCGCGCTGACCGCGTGTGGTGGCAACGACGACAAGGCTTCCACTCCGCCGCCTCCCGCTCCGACGACGACGCCCAGCGTCACGCCGTCCGCACCACCGGCGCCGACCGTTGATCCGGCGTCCGGGCTGGTCCTGCGTTCCAAGGAGGACCTGACCACCGGCCTGCTCGAGTTGAGCGACCTACCGGCCGGCTTCTCCCGCGAGGCCGACGATGACGCGGAGGACGAGTCGAAGCCGTTCACCACGACGAGCAGCCGCTGCAAGGTCCTGGTCAAATACCTGAACGCCGATGAGGCCCCGGGGACCAAGGCATCGGTGACCCGCTCGTTCAGCGGCGGTCAGGAAGGGCCGTACATCGACTTCGGCCTCGACGCGATGGGCTCGGTCGACAAGGTCGCGAGCCTGCGCGCGAAGTACGCCGATGCGGTTTCGTCCTGCTCGAAGGTGACGATGCGCGCCGAAGGCGAAGGCAGCACGACCATGCAGGTCGACGAGATCACTGCACCGGACTTCGGCACCGCGCCGTTCGCCTACCGGCTGATGGGTGTCAGCGGCCCGAAACGCGGCCTGGAGTACACCGCACTCGTGACCGGCGTCAACGACGTGATCCTGTCGATCGGCGTACTGGCCGGTGACGAGGCGGTGCTGGCGGCGGCCGCCGAAGCCGCCGCCAAGAAGGCCGAAGAAATGCTCAAACCGGCCACGTGATCGGCCTCACCCCGGCCGCTGTCACACTGCGGCCGTTCGTCTTGTCGAAGTGGGTATGGAACAACGCAGCGACATGATGAAGGCCATGCCGGCCGGTGTGAAGGCCGTGTACGGCGTCGAGACCTACGTACAGAGCGTTGTGGACCACGCGCTGCTGCACCTGATCAAGGTGCGCGCTTCGCTGATCAACGGCTGTGGCTTCTGCATCGACATGCACACCAAGGACGCGGTCAAGGAAGGCGAGACCACGCAGCGCCTGTTCGGTCTGGCCGCCTGGCGCGAGGTCTCGTTCTACGACGAGACCGAGCGAGCAGCCCTCGCCCTCACCGACGCAGTCACCAAGCTCGGTGACCACGGCGTCCCGGACGAGGTCTGGGACGACGCGGTCAAACACTTCGGCGAAGAGGGCACGCTCAACCTGGTCCTCGCCATCGGCACCATCAACCTCTGGAACCGCCTCGCCATCAGCACCAAGGCGCAGCCGCCCGTCGTGAACTGACGAGCCTTTCCCCCTCGACTGATACCGGTATGGACCGCTACTATCGGTAGCGGTCCATCCGAGGGGAGTTACTTGTGCGGTCCACGGAACAGCAGTCCCAGGAGTCCGGCGGCTCGATCGCGGCCTGCACCTGGTAACAGATAGTTGCCTCCGGCAATGACTGCAGGTAGCTGCAAGTTCTGTCCGGCCGCTGGTCCGGGTGCCCGGCGCGAACCCGGCCCGGGATAGGGTTGCCCTACCGCCTCGATCGACCAGCCGCCCCGCTGTCTGCAGGCGGTTTTGTGGTGGACCGAGTGAGGGGAATGCGTTGTGAGGCGACGTACGCGGGCGACCAGCAAGAACATGCTGGGGGCAATCCTGCGATTTCTGGCCGAAGCCGATGTGCGAGTCAGAAAAGTTCAGTGAACCGAGCCGCCCGGGCCGCTAACGGCCCGGGCGGAGCTCAATTCCGGGATCTGGTGGCGTCGGGGCTAATCTGGTAGGTGCTCTGCCCCCGACCGGAAGTGCCTGATGACTGTCGAATCGCTGTTCCCGCGCCTGGAAGCGTTGCTGCCGACTGTGCAGAAGCCGATCCAGTACGTCGGAGGTGAGCTGAACTCGGTCAGTAAGGACTGGGACTCGGTGAGTGTGCGCTGGGCGCTGATGTACCCGGATGCGTATGAGGTGGCGCTGCCCAACCAGGGTGTTCAGATCCTGTACGAGGTGCTGAACGAGCGTGAGCACGTGCTGGCTGAGCGCACGTACTCGGTGTGGCCGGACATGGAAGCGGTGATGCGGGAGCACAAGATCCCGCAGTTCACGCTGGACAGTCACCGGCCGGTCAAGGCCTTCGATGTGTTCGGGCTGTCGTTCTCGACCGAGCTCGGGTACACGAACATGCTGACCGCGCTCGACCTGGCCGGCATCCCCCTGTACGCCGTCGATCGGACCGATGACGATCCGATCGTGCTCGCGGGTGGGCACGCGGCGTTCAACCCGGAGCCGGTCGCGGATTTCATCGATGCTGCGGTGCTGGGCGACGGTGAAGAGGTCGTGCTGGCGATCACCGAGGTGATTCGGGAGTGGAAGGGCGAGGGCAGCCCGGGTGGCCGCGACGAGGTGCTGATGCGGCTGGCGCAGTCCGGCGGGGTCTACATCCCGAAGTTCTTCGACGTCGACTATCTGGCCGACGGCCGGATCCAGCGCGTCGTACCGAACCGTCCCGGAGTACCGTTCCGGACGGCCAAGCACACGGTGATGGATCTGGATGCCTGGCCGTACCCGAAGGCGCCGCTGGTGCCGCTCGCCGAGACCGTGCACGAGCGCTACTCCGTGGAGATCTTCCGCGGCTGCACGCGCGGCTGCCGGTTCTGCCAGGCCGGGATGATCACCCGGCCGGTGCGTGAGCGCAGCATCACCACGATCGGCGCGATGATCGACAACGGGCTGAAGAAGACCGGTTTCGAGGAGGTCGGCCTGCTCAGCCTGTCCTCGGCCGACCACACCGAGATCGCCGAGGTCGCGAAGGGGCTGGGCGACCGGTACGAGGGCAGCAACGTTTCGCTGTCGTTGCCTTCGACAAGGGTCGACGCCTTCAACATCACGCTGGCCAACGAGTTCTCCCGCAACGGCCGGCGCAGCGGTCTGACGTTCGCGCCCGAGGGCGGGTCGGACCGGATGCGCAAGGTGATCAACAAGATGGTCACCGAGGAAGACCTGATCCGCACGGTCGCCGCGGCGTACAGCCACGGCTGGCGGCAGGTGAAGCTGTACTTCATGTGCGGTCTGCCGACCGAGACCGACGAGGACGTGCTGGCGATCGCCGACCTGGCGAAGAAGGTGATCCAGACCGGTCGCGAGGCCTCGGGCCGCAACGACGTCCGGTGCACGGTGTCGATCGGCGGGTTCGTCCCGAAGCCGCACACGCCGTTCCAATGGGCCTCGCAGCTCGGTGTCGAGGAGACCGACGCCCGGCTGGCCAAGCTGAACGCCGCGATCCGCTCGGACAAGAAGTACGCGAAGGCGATCGGTTTCCGGTACCACGACGGCAAGCCCGGCATCATCGAAGGCCTGCTGTCCCGCGGTGACCGCCGGGTCGGCCGGATCATCGAGGAGGTCTGGCGCGACGGCGGCCGGTTCGACGGCTGGAGCGAGCACTTCTCCTACGACCGCTGGATCTCGTCGGCCGAGAAGGCGCTCGCCGACGAGCCCGTCGACCTCGCCTGGTACACGACGCGCGAGCGTGAGTACGCCGAAGTCCTGCCCTGGGACCACCTGGATTCGGGTCTCGACCGCGACTGGCTGTGGGAGGACTGGCAGGACTCGCTCGAGGAGGACGGCGGCCTCGAGGTCGAGGACTGCCGCTGGACCCCCTGCTTCGACTGTGGCGTCTGCCCGCAGATGAACCTCGAGATCCAGATCGGCCCCACCGGCAAAAAGCTCCTCCCCCTCTCGATCGTCTAACCCCCGATCCGCCGATCCCCACCCCTGCCGTCGGCGGGCCGGGCGCGTTCGCCTTGAGCACGGCTCAGTCATTTTCGCGCGGAGAATCCGACTGATAGATGCTCAAGGCGCGTACTACGCGACGCCTTGAGCCCGGGTCAGTCATTCACACGGCGGATCCATGGCTGGTGGGTGCTCAAGGCCGGGCTGCGCGGAACGTGCGCCGTGCGGGTGGGTGATTGGTGGGGGTGTGAACAGGGCGTGGTGGCTTGGGACAAGGCATTACTTGTTCAAGCGCCCCGTGGAATACGCGCACCCCCGGTGAGGGTCTGCATCGCGCTGTGCGTCTGGATCCGCCGCCGTCGGGTCGTACGCGGGTAGGGCCGGACCGCCCCCACTCACAGTGAGAATGGTTGGCGTGGTCCCGCAGCGGTCTTCCTGACTCACCCACTCACTGACTTCGGGTCTTCAATTGGATCTGTCGGTCGACTCGCTGCGGGACCACGTCTGCACCCACCC
>NZ_SMKX01000075.1 GCF_004349055.1 Kribbella antibiotica | reverse complement strand
AGCGCCCACCCACCCAGTACGTCGGACACGTAGTGAACGTTCAGGGCGATCCGGTCCACGGAAGCGATCCACACCACCGCGATCACCGGGAGGAGCACGAGCAGCCGGAACCGCCGCCGCCAGCCCCGAACCGACGGCAGCACGACGCCCAGCGCCCCAGCCATCACAAACGCCGCTGCGGCGTGGCCGGACACATACGACCAGCCGCCGCTGTCGACGAGCGCGCCAGCGGGATGCGGTCGCGTGAAGATGTACTGCGCCGCCTGGACCAGCCCCAGCTCCGCACCGGCCGACACCAGCAGCCACACCGTCAGCGCCCGCGCCCGGCGCTGCCAAAGGAACACGGCGACGATCACGATGACGGCCCGGGAGGTCCACGGCAGAACGACTGCCCCGATGACCTGCCAGATGTCGACCACGTTGGGGTGCGTACCGCCGTACGTCGTGGCTCGCGCGGCCACGGAGGCGTCCCACTGCTGCAGCGGCGGCCACCCGCCGAAGACGAGGAGCGTGACGACGGTGAACGGGACCGCACCCAGGACAACCGTCAGCGCACGGCCGACCGGACTGGGTGGATGGTGGTTCATCGCCCGCTCAATTCCCCCTGTGTAGTCGCTGGCCTCCACCCCATCATCCCGAATTGACTTCGCCCGTTCTGACACGCCCCGATACCCTCAGGGTGTGATTGACGCGAAACTGCTCCGTGAGAACCCTGACGTCGTACGAGCCGCCCTGACCAAGCGCGGCGAGAGTACCGACCTGGTCGACCAGATTCTGGTCGCCGACAGTGAGCGTCGATCGTCCATCTCCACCTTCGAGGCGCTCCGGGCCGAGCAGAAGACGCTCGGCAAGCAGGTCGCCCAGGCCAAGGGTGACGAGCGCACCGCGCTGCTGGAGCGGACCAAGGCGCTGGCCGCCGAGGTCAAGACCACCGACGCGGCGGCCAACGACGCCGAGCGCCGCTTCAACGAGCTGGCCGGCGCCCTGCCGAACCTGGTCTCGGACCAGGCCCCGGTCGGCGGCGAGGCCGACTTCCGCGTGGTCGAGGAGATCGGCAAGCCGCGCGACTTCGCGGCCGAGGGCTTCGAGCCGCGCGACCACCTCGAGCTGGGCGAGCTGCTCGGCGCGATCGACATGGAGCGTGGCGCCAAGGTCTCGGGATCGCGGTTCTACTTCCTCAAGGGTGCCGGCATGCTGCTGCAGCTCGGCATGCTCCAGCTGGCCATCCAGCAGGCGGTCGAGAACGGCTTCACCCCGATGATCACGCCGACCCTGGTCAAGCCCGAGGTGATGGGCGGCACCGGCTACCTGACGGCGCACGACGACGTCTACCGCCTCGAGGACCCCGAGCTGTATCTGACCGGTACGTCGGAGGTCGCGCTGGCGGGGTATCACATGGACGAGATCCTCGACCTGAGCAACGGGCCGATGCGCTATGCCGGGTGGTCGTCCTGCTATCGCAAGGAAGCCGGCTCGCACGGTAAGGACACCCGCGGGATCATTCGTGTCCACCAGTTCGACAAGGTCGAGATGTTCTCCTACTGCAGCCTCGAGGACGCTGCCGCGGAGCACCTGCGGCTGCTGGACTGGGAGAAGCAGATGCTCGACAAGATGGAGCTCAGCTACCGGGTGATCGACACCGCCACCGGCGATCTGGGCCAGTCGGCGTACCGGAAGTTCGACTGCGAGGCCTGGGTCCCGACCCAGGGCGCGTACCGCGAGCTCACCTCGACGTCGAACTGCACCGACTTCCAGGCCCGCCGGCTGAACATCCGGCACCGGGATGCCGACGGCAAGACGCAGCCGGTCGCCACGCTGAACGGGACGCTCGCCACCACCCGGTGGATCGTCGCGATCCTGGAGACGCACCAGCTGGTCGACGGTTCGGTCCGCGTTCCGACCGCACTGCAGCCGTACGTCGGTGGCCGCGAAGTTCTCGAGCCGATCAAGTGACAGAACCGCAGGCGGCACCTTTCAAGCCGACAGCTGTTGCCCTGGACATCGATGGCACGCTGATCGACCACGACGAAGGGCTGTCGCCTGCGGTCATCGACGCCGTACGGCGGACTGCCGCGCAGGTGCCGGTGATTCTCGCGACCGGTCGCGCCTGGTCGACCACCAAGCCGGTGGCCGAGCGGTTCGGCCTGCCCGACGGATTGGTTGTCGTGAGCAACGGTGCGCGGACGTTGCGCTACCCGGACGGCGAGGTGCTCGACGAGCGCACGTTCGACCCGCGCACGGTGATCGCCTCCGTCCGCCAGCACGCGCCGAACGCCCGGATGGCGGTCGAGGAGTCCGACGGCACCTACCTGGTGACCGCGCCGTTCCCGGACGGCGACCTGGGCAAGAACGCCAAGATCCGGGTGGTCTCCGACGACGAGCTCGCGCCGGAACCCGTGACCAGGTTGATCATTCGCGACCCGGAGCAGTCCGAGGCGGACTTCGTCGAGCTGGCCGAGCGACTCGGGCTGCACGGTGTCGGTTACTTCGTCGGCTGGACCGCCTGGCTCGACATCGCGCCCGAGGGTGTGGACAAGTCGACCGGGCTGAAGGTGGCGCTCGCGCAGTACGGTCTGGACGCCTCGGGGCTGCTCGCCTTCGGGGACGGCCGCAACGACATCGAGATGCTGCGGTTCGCCGGCCATGGGGTCGTGATGGGATCGGCGCCCGACGAAGTGAAGTCGGTCGGCGACGAGGTGACCAAGTCGGTCACCGACGACGGGGTCGCGGCCGTTCTCAATCGCTGGTTCTGACACGTCCTGACAAACTCAGGTCCGGCAACCTTTCGACCAGGATTGAATAGGTTGACAACCGAAGAGATTGCTGCAGGCAACAAAAAGCCCGGAATCCCTGTCTACACAGAGATTCCGGGCTATTGCGTTCAGTGACCGGCAGTCCGCTGGCGGGCCGAATGCCGGATCGGGTGGGATCAGGCGACGCGGCTACCGCCCCGGCGGGGCTGGCACGGCTGGACGTCCACGACGGTCTCGAAGGCGTCCAGGACCGCGTCCAGCTGCGGGCGCGGGCGCGGCGTCTTGGTGGCCGGGCTCTGCCCGCGCCGAGCGCGCCGCAGGTGCCTCTTGACAGTTGACAAGGAACATCCGAGCCGCATGGCCAGGGATTCCAGGCTGTCGTTGGGGTGCTGACCCCGCAGGCGCAGCACCTCTTCGTGGCTCACCGGGCGGCGCGTACCGCGGGCGCCGGCCAGTTGGTCGAAGTCGTCGGCCTGCACTTCGACGTCGAGCAAGTTCCGCATCGAACGGCGTTGTGCAGCAGTGGTTCCGGCGACGAAACCACTCACATCGTGTTCGGCGACGGCGCTGTACAGGCAGTCGGTGAACAGCGGACACGAAGCACACAAGGCTTTTGCCTCGCGCACCAGCTGGTCGTACCGCTCCCGGGTCCGGCGGGTGGCCGAAGCGGGCGGCGGCTCTTCCATCAAGCGGTGCTGGAAAATATCCGACCGGGCGATACATCCGGTCATGGCCCCAACTGTGCTGGAAGATGTGTCGACAGCTGTGGCACGTTCCAAGAGATTGGCGCTGCTGACGGTCATCAAGGCTCCCCAAGTATCCGGACTCACGTGAACGAACGGTGAACGTCGTTCGGTCACACGGATCCACTCACTGATGGAACGGCGAACTGTTGCCGACCCACCGATGTCGTCCCTGTCGCGGGACAGACTGATCCATAACTGTTGACGTCGCTGCTGAGGATTTGGTTGCAGCCAAATCCGCATCAATTTGCGGACGTTACGTCTACTGGTCGCTGGCGGGCTGTCTCAGTCGTGCTGATCCAGAACAGGCATACGACGCGGTCGAAACGCTCCGGGTTCCCTGCCAGACCATCGCATGAAATCACGCATTCTTGTTGCAGCGCAGCGGAACTTGCTGCATTTGCAGCTTGTTGCAGTAACAGTCTGGTGACGTCGTCAAAAGCTCAATCAGATTGATCAGAATCAGCTGAAAGCGACGCCCCACACCTTGCGCCCAAGGCCGTTCTGACGGTAGTGCAACACCCCGCTACGGTGGCCCTGTGACGGCCTCCGAAACGCTACCCCCGCCCCGCCTGGTCGCGACCGATCTCGACGGCACTTTGGTCCGCAGCGACCGGACGATCTCCGATCGGACCCGCGCTGCCGTCGCTGCGGTGCAACGCGCGGGAAGTGTTTTCGTGATGGTCACCGCCCGGCCACCTCGCTGGCTGCACGACCTGACAGATCTCGTCGGCGATCACGGAATCGCAATAGTTGCCAACGGCGCCATTCTGTACGACGTCGCGCAGCAGCAGGCGATCCGGACCCGGCTGATCGATCCGGCGGTATTGCACGAAGTGGCAACGGCGATCCGATCCGCGATTCCCGAGGTGGAGTTCGCCATTGAGCGATCGGACCGTTACGGACAGGAACCGCAGTACGTGAACCACTGGCCGCAACCCGAGAACACGTTGATCGCCGAGCTCGACGAGCTACTTGCGGAGCCGGCCGCAAAGTTGCTGGTCCGGCATCCAAGCCGGCACTCCGACGATCTGCTGACACAGATCAGTGCGGTGGTTGGTGAGCGAGTCTCTGCCAGCCACAGTGGCGGGACGAGCCTGGTGGAGATCGGCGCGACCGGTGTCTCCAAGGCCGCCATGCTCGCGGACTTCGCGGCCGAGCTGGACATCCCGGCCGCCGACACGATCGCCTTCGGCGACTCCTTGAACGATCTGCCCATGCTCGCCTGGGCCGGTACGTCGTACGCGGTGGCGAACGCGCATGCCGACGTACTGGCTGTTGCGGATCGGGTGTGCCCCACAAACAACGAGGACGGCGTCGCCGCCGTCCTCGAGGAGTTGTTCGATCTTTAAGTCTTAGAGGTACATCCCGCCGCTGCCCGGGCCGTCAGTGGCTCCCGGAGCACCCGGGAAGCCGGGGCCTTCTTCGCCCGGCACCTGCTGGCCGCCGGGGAGCGCGCGGCGCATGCCCTCCAGCTGCTGGCGGGCGGCCATCTGCTGGGCGAACAGCGCGGTCTGGATGCCGTGGAACAGACCCTCCAGCCAACCGACCAGCTGGGCCTGCGCGATCCGCAGCTCGGCCTCGGTCGGAGTGCTGTCCTCGCTGAAGTCGAGACTGAGTCGGTCCAGCTCCTCGACGAGCTCCGGCGCGAGGCCGCTCTCGAGCTCCTTGATCGACGCCTCGTGGATCGTCCGCAGCCGCTGCCGGGACGCCTCGTCGAGCGGCGCCGACTTCACCTCGTCGAGCAGCTGGCGAATCATGTTCGCGACCCGCATCACCTTGGCGGGCTGCTCGACCAGTTCGGTCACCGATCGTGGCTCATCGTGATCGTCGTCGTTCGAGCGCGGCGGTCCTTCGACAGCCATCCCGTCCGGCCCGACGATCAGCACCTTGCCGTCCTCGGTCCGCGCCCCGGCCATCGGCATCTCCTGGCCCTCGCCGCTGCTGCTCTCGCTCATTCGCCCATCCTAGGACCAGCTTGTCCGAGCGCTAGTGGGTACGGGCCCGATGCCGCCGTACGGCGTCTCTGTTCGCGCAAGCCGGGCTGCAGTAGCGCTGCACGCCGGTCCGCGACAGGTCGGCGTACACGTTGTCGCAGCCGTCGGTGGCGCACCGGCCGAGCCGGGTGATCCCGCGGCCGGCGAGATGCAACGCCGTACCGGTGCTGATGAGTGTCGCGACGAGCCGGCCGACCGGCACGTTGTCCGGGCGGTAGTGCATGTGCCAGCCGTCGCCGGCGTGGTTGGTCAGCCGCGGATGCTCGGTGTACTTGGCGAGCATCGCGTTCATCAGATCGACGCGGGTCTGTTCGTCCTTCGCGTCGACGACCTGCAGCCATTCGTCCACAGCGATCCGGACCGCGGCCAGGTCTGCGCGGGTCACCTTCCGGTCGCGCACCAGGCGGCTCTCGACCCCGCTCTCCTCACAGCGATCGGCGAGTTCGTCCGGGGTCGAGGCCGGTCGCGTGACCAGATTCACGGCCAGCAGGATCGCGTCGGCGCCGTAAGGGTTGAGATGCATAATGCCATTACAGCACGATGGAGGTATGACAGCCCAGAGCGAGACGCATCGACACCGCTGGAGCGCGGTGTCCTCCCATCAGGTCAGCGAAGGACTCGTTGTCTACCAGCGGTGTGCGTGTGGCGACTGGCGCATCACCAGCACACCGCCGTACCCGGTTGCCTACCCCGAGGTCGCGCTGGTCGACGCGGGAGACCATCGGCAGGCGTGACCGCGCGAGCAGGCGATGTTGCCCTGGGCAACAAATAGCGCTCCCTGTGGCGTTGAGAACCACCGCGGCGGGTTAACCGACTAGTCGTCGCACTAGACGGTCGGTGGTGGCATCGACGTCGTACGGGTGGCCGGTGCCGGGGGTGAGTTGGTCGAGGACGAGGCCGTCGAGGGCGAAGTGCAGCAGACGGACCTCCTCGGCGCCACCGGGGAGACCGGCGTTCACGTGGAACGAGACGTCGGCGTCGAAGCCCTGGCGCAGCGTGCGCGACAGGATCTCGTGCAGGTCGGGGCGGCGGGCCGCCTCCAGGCGGAGCTCGAGCAGAGCGAGTGAGAGCTCAGGGCGGCCCAGGAGTCGCTCGACGATGTAGCGGACGTAGTCGACGACCAGATCGACTGATGGCTCGCGCTTCGACAGCGGTTCGAGGACGGCCGGGTCTGGGGCGAGTCGCTCGAAGATGCGCTCGCCGAGGGCGCCGAGCAACGCATCCCGGGTCCGGAAGTAATTGGACGCCGTACCGGCGGGGAGGCCTGCGGCGGCGTCGACGGCGCGGTGGGTCAGGCCGCGGGCGCCGGCTTCGGCGAGGACGGCGAGGCCTGCGTCGGCGAGCTGGGTGCGGCGTTCGGGATTCCTGGGCACGTTGACAACTGTACCAGTCATCAACTACAACTGTCGTGGTCAACAACAACAGCTGTAGTAGTCAGGAGTGTGGATGCAACCCGCAGCCTTCGGCGCCACCGTGGTGACGGACCGTCCCGCGGAGGTCGCTGCGTTTTATCAGCAGCACTTCGATCTGCAGATCACGATCGACATCGGCTGGTTCATCTGCGCCCGCCGCGGCGAGGCCGATTGGGAGCTCGCGATCGTCCAGCGTGGGCATGAGTCGGTCCCGGCGGCGGTGAACGCGCTCCGGGACAGCACCAACGTGTTCGGGTTCGTCGTCGAGGACGCCGACAAGACTGCGGCCGCGCTGGTCGAGGCCGGGGTCGCCTTGGCGGGCGAACCCGTCACCGAGGTCTGGGGTCAGCGGCACTTCTTCGTGCGTGACCCCGAGGGCACCTGGATCGACGTGATCCAGCTGGTCGCGCCGGATCCGGCGTGGCTGGCTTCGTTAGCTGAGAGTCAGTAGGACTTTGCCGATCTGGGTGGACTCCTCGAGGGTGCGGTGCGCCTCGGCCACCTCGGCCAGCGGGAAGGTGGTGTGGACGATCGGGCGGACCTTCTTCGCGGCGACCAGCGGCCAGACGTGGCCGACGACCTCGGCGATGATCCGCCCCTTGTCCGCCACCGACCGCGTCCGCAGACCGGCCGCGGTCACCGAGGCGCGCCGGCTGAGCAGGCGGCCGAGGTCGAGCTCACCCTTGGCGCCACCCTGCATGCCGATCACGACCAGGCGGCCGTCGTACGCGAGGGACTTCACATTGTCGGTCAGGTACTTCGCGCCGATGATGTCGAGGATGACGTCGGCCCCGGCGCCGCCGGTCGCCTCCTGGACCACGGAGGCCCACTCGGCTTCCTTGTAGTTGATCGCGACATCGGCACCGAGCCGGCTCGCGAACTCCATCTTGTCCTTGCTGCCGACCGTGGTCAGCACGCGCGCACCGTGCGCGACACCGAGCTGGATCGCCATCGTGCCGATCCCGGACGCGCCGCCGTGCACCAGCAGCGTCTCGCCCTCCTTGAGGTGCGCACCCATGAAGATGTTGGACCACACGGTCGCCACCACCTCAGGCAACGCGGCTGCGCTGACCAGGTCGATCCCGTCCGGGACGGGCATCACCTGCGGCGCCGGTACGACGACCTTCGCGGCGTACCCACCTCCAGCCAGCAGCGCGCAGCACTCGTCGCCGACGGCCCAGTCCGTCACCTCAGCGCCGACGGCGGAGATGCGGCCGGACACCTCCAGCCCGATCGTGCCGGGTGCGCCCGGAGGCGGCGGATAGAACCCCTGCCGCTGCAGGAGGTCGGCACGGTTCACACCCGCAGCCACGACGTCTATCACGACCTCGTCGACTGCCGGGGTCGGATCCGGGATCTCTCCGACGGTCAGAACCTCGAGTCCGCCTGCACCCTCACACACCACAGCTCGCATGTCTCACACGGTACGTCAGCCGTCTAGGTCGGCCCAGGTGTCCACGTCATCACCGCTCCTGGACGGTTCCGACCAGACCAGGTCTAGGTCGGAGGTGAGGCGTCGTACCGACTGGTCTCTCGGGTCGCCCAGCCGTTGGAGGGCGTGCTCGAGTGAGCTTCTCTTGTACGCCGCGGCCAGCCACTGATCACGTCCGTCGCTGTCCCGCAGGCCGCTGCCGTCGTGGGTGTCGATGCTGCTGACCAGCCGTGCGATGTCCTCGGCCGTCACCCATGGCAGGTCGCAACTCAGCACCACGACGATCGGCGCGTTGCCTTGGGCCAACCCTGCCGCGAGCCCGGCCACCGGTCCGCTCCCTGGTGGATCCTCCTGCGCCCACTCCACCTCTCGGTACGTCGTCCGCACCGGTCCGACCACCACAGTGGTCGTGGCGTGGTCCGCCGCGCGCAGCACTCGGTCCAGGAAGGTCACCCCGTCCAGCACCACCAGGGCCTTGTCCACGCCGCCCAACCGCGTGGACCCGCCACCAGCCACGACCACCGCATCAAACTCCACCCCAGCAGTCTGCCTGGTTGTGCGGCACCATGGAGGGATGAGGATCGCCGTCGTGCAGACCGCCAGTAGCTCCGACAAGGCTGCCAACCGGGAGCTGGTCACCAGACTGGTCGCTTCCGCGGCTCAAGACCGCCCTGACCTGGTGGTGCTGCCTGAGGCGATGATGGCCGACTTCAACCTCGACGGCGTAGCGGACATCGCGGAGCCTCTCGACGGTGAGTTCGTGTCGACCCTGCGCAAGAGTGCGGTGGAGCACGGTGTGGCGATCGTGGCCGGCATGTTCGAGCGCAGCTGCGACCAGGACCGCCCGTACAACACCCTGCTGGCTGTGGGCGCCGATGGCTCGTTGCTGGGGGCGTACCGCAAGATCCACCTGTACGACGCGTTCGGCTACAAGGAGTCCGACCAGCTGACCGCTGGTGACGTCGCACCGGTCGTCGTAAAGGTCGCTGGGCGGACACTCGGGCTGATGACCTGCTACGACCTGCGGTTCCCCGAGCTGTCGCGAGCACTGGTCGACAAGGGCGCCGACGTGCTCGTCGTACCGGCCGCTTGGGTCAGGGGGCCGCTCAAGGAGCACCACTGGACCACTCTGCTCACTGCGCGTGCCATAGAGAACACCTGCTACGTGGCGGCGGCTGCGCAGAACGGGAAGAAGTACTCCGGCCTCAGCCAGGTCATCGACCCCCAGGGCATCGCCATCGCCGCAGTGGGCGAGTCAGACGGCTATGCGGTCGCCGAACTGTCCGGCGACCGACTGTCCGGTGTGCGCCAGACGAACCCTTCGCTGGCCAATCGCCGCTTCAGTGTCACTCCCCGTTCCTGATCTCGGGTTAGCCTCCAGCTGTGGCGGATGGCTTTGACTTGTGGCACCACGGCGATCTCGAGGTCGGTGACGGCCTCGTAGACCTCGCCGTCAACGTGCGGACCGGTACGCCGCCGCCCTGGCTGGTCGACGCGATCACAGCCAGCCTGACGGACCTGGCGTCGTACCCGCGTCAGGAGTCGGCTGTGCTCGCAGTCGCCGCGCGGCATCACGTGGCACCGGATCGGGTGTTGCTGACGGCCGGTGCGGCTGAGGCGTTCGTGCTGATCGCCCGTGCCTTCCGGCCGCGACATGCGGTCGTGGTCCATCCACAATTCACTGAACCTGAGGCTGCGCTGCGTTCTGCGGGGCACATGGTCGATCGAGTGATCCTGCGGCCGGAGGACGGGTTCGTGCTCGACCCGTCGGCGATCCCGGCCGATGCGGATCTCGTAGTGATCGGTAACCCGACCAACCCGACCTCAGTGCTGCACCGCGCCGACGACCTGCGGGAGCTCGCACGCCCGGACCGCATCCTCGTGGTCGACGAGGCGTTCATGGACGCCGTACCGGGGGAGCCGGAGTCGCTTGCCGGTGCGTCGATACCTGGGCTGGTGGTGATCCGCAGCCTCACGAAGACCTGGGGGCTGGCCGGGCTGCGGGTCGGCTATGTGCTCGCTGCGTCCGGGCTGATCGAGCAGTTGGCCGCCGTGCAGCCGCACTGGCCGGTGTCTACGCCTGCACTCGCCGCCGCGATTGCTTGCAGCAACGAACACGCAGTGGACGAAGCGGCGGCTGCTGCGCGTGACATCTCGCGACAGCGTGACCACCTGCTCGAAAATCTGGTTGGTGCGCGGATCTACGGCGTACCGCGTGGGCCGTTTGTCCTCGTGCAGGTCGCAGGCGGCGCCGTACTGCGAGAAGCCTTGCGTGCCAAGGGCTATGCGGTCCGCCGCGGCGATACGTTCCCGGGGCTCGGGCCGGACTGGCTGCGGATCGCAGTGCGACCGGACGACGTCCTTGACGGGTTCTTGAAGGTTTGGCGAGACACTGCGGTCGAGCTGTAACCAGGGCGACGTTTAGCTCCGGCCTGCTTTGCGCACAGGATGGTCGCAGAGTGCCTTGCGCCACTCCCCGGTGCTCTGAAACCAGCAGCGAGAGGAGCAGCATCATGGGTTTGAACGACGACGACATGAACACTTCGTCCGACGGCGAGTACGGAGGCTCAGCCGAGGGCAACGACACGCAGGCCGGCGGTAACACGTCGTCCGGGTACGGCAGTGAGTCCGAGGGTCCCGCAGACGGTGGTGCCGAGGGCGGTGGCACCGACGGTGGTGCTGACGGCGGCGCTGGGGGCGACTTCGGCTCCGGTGGCTCTGGCTCTGGCGGTGACTCCAGTGAGGGTCCTGCTGATGGTGGCGCTGTGGGCGGTGGCACGGACGGTGGTGCTGACGGCGGTGCCGGTGGCGACTTCGGCTCCGGTGGCTCTGGCTCTGGCGGTGACTCCAGTGAGGGTCCTGCTGATGGTGGCGCTGTGGGCGGCGGCACGGACGGTGGTGCCGATGGAGGTGCTGACGGTGGCGCGGGCGGCGGCGACAGCTCTGGTGAGGGCCCGGCCGATGGTGGCGCAGTAGGCGGTGGCACGGACGGTGGTGCTGACGGTGGTGCTGACGGCGGCGCGGGCGGCGACGACGAGGGCACTGCCGATGGCGGCGCTGACTCGAACGCGACCGACGGCGGCGCCGACGGAGGCGCGAGCGGTAACTCCGGAAGCTGGTGACTCCAGTGCCGGGAGCCGGACCAGATACTACGAACGACCGTCCGGCTCTTCGGCGCTGCGTCGCAGGTGACCTGGACGAATTCACCAGCACCTACTGGGGTTCCCGGGCACTGCTGTCCCACCCCACCACGCCGTACGACGACCTGTTCACCCTGACCGACGCGGACGAGCTCCTATCGCGCCGCGGCCTTCGCACGCCGTTCCTGCGGATCGCCAAGAACGGTGCAGTGGTTGGCGACTCCCAGTTCACTGGCTCCGGCGGAGTCGGCGCGGACATCGCTGACCAGGTCCGCGACGACAAGGTCGCTGCGCTGTTCGCCAGCGGGCACACCGTCGTACTGCAAGCACTCCACCGCACCTGGCCCGCACTAGTCGACTTCGCCACTCAGCTGTCTGCGGACGCCGGTCACCCGGTGCAGATCAACGCGTACATCACCCCGCCGGAATCACAGGGGTTCTCGGCGCACTACGACGTACACGACGTCTTCGTCCTCCAAGTGGCTGGCGAGAAGCACTGGACCGTTCACGAACCAGTCCATGTGGACCCGCTCCGCAACCAGCCGTGGACTGATCACTCGGCCGCCGTAGCTGCCGCCGCCCGCGACCGCGCTCCAGTGGTCGACGACGTACTGCGCCCCGGCGACGCTCTCTACGTCCCGCGTGGCTTCCTGCACTCAGCCAAGGCACTCGGTGGCGTCAGCGCACACCTGACGATCGGCCTCCACACTCTGACCCGCTATCTCGTGGTCCAAGAGCTGGCCGCGTTGGCAGCGAACGACCCGGCGCTCCGCACTGCCCTCCCGCTCGGCTTCGACCCAGGCGACCCCGCTCAACTGGCCGAGGTCCTGCCGCAGGTGGCCGAGCTGCTCATCGCATCCATCCGCTCCACCTCGGCCGACGACCTAGCCCCGCGCCTCCGCCGCCGTACCTGGTCCGCCAACCGCCCCGAACCAATCCCACCCTTGGCTCACGCAGCGGCCCTCACCGCCCTCGCCCCTGGCGCCACCGTGCGCCTCCGCGGCGGCCTACGCCACCGCCTCGTCCCCGGCGACCCGGTCACCCTCCAGCTCGCCGACCGAACGATTACCTTCCCGGCCACCGTCGCGGACGCCTTGGCCGAGGTCCTCGACGGCCAAGAGCACAAGGTCGGCACCCTCCCAGCCCTCTCCACCGAGGATCAGCTGGTTCTGGTCCGCCGCCTGCTCACCGAAGCAGTCCTGGTCACCACCCCATGACCTGACAAACCAACCTAAACTGAGCTGCACCCACCCACCTCCGCCGCTCTCCGCCCCACTGCGGCAAGAAGGTCCTTGTGCCCGATCCCCAAGATGCACCCCTCACAGGCACTCCCGCAGTACCGGTCTCCCCGGCCCCTGCCGGTGCGGCTTCCGCCGACCGCTATCGCCCCGAGACCGGTTGTGCGGCGATGGCGCTTCAGCGCGGCGACTCCATGATCGCCACCGCCCCGCCGGCCGACCGCTGGTTCCTCATCGAGGTCCGAACCGCCTGGCCTCCCCAGGCACTCACCGCCCTCCAGGACGTCGGCCCCGAAGTAGCCCGCCGCTGCGCCGAACTCGGCTATCGCCCAGCCCTCATCAGACGCCCCGGCCGCACAGCCCCCAGCGCCGTACGCCGCTACGCCCTCGTCGACTGCCGCCCCGGCCAGGAGTCCACGCGCTGGGGCGACCTCCCCTCCGACGCGCACCTGCTCACCGTCCTGACCGCCCTCCCCAGCAACACCGTCCCCGACCTAGAGCCCCCAACAACAGAGCCGATCTACCTCGTCTGCGCCCACGGCCGCCACGACGCGTGCTGCGCAGTCCGCGGCCGCCCAGTAGCCGCCGCTCTCGCCGCCGCCTACCCAGACCGCACCTGGGAATGCAGCCACATAGGCGGCGACCGCTTCGCCGGCAACGTGGTAGTCCTCCCGCACGCCCTCTTCTACGGCCAAGTCACCCCAGCCCGAGCAGTAGAGGTCGCCAAACACCACGCCGAAAACCGCGTAGTCCCCGACCTCCTCCGAGGCTCAGGCGCCTACCCGCCCGCAGTCCAAGCCGCCCAACACTACGCCCGAGCAGCCGGCCACTCGCTGTCCCTCAACACCCTCCACCCCACCCAAATCCACCAACTCCCCAACCACCACTACAAAATCACCCTCACCACTGAAGGCATGGGTGAGTGGGGCAGCAGCATGCGAGAGCAAGCGGATGGCTCGGACGAAAGTGCTGTCGGGCCAGGCGGACGCAGCAGCTCGTCAACCGGCGAATGGCTAGTGGAGGTTGAGGTTTCGGTGCATTTCGACAGCGTGGATGCTCGGCTGACGTGCGGCGGGAAGTCGCCGGTTCAGGTACGACGCTTCGACCTGCACAGCATCGAGACGCACCGGATCGAGTCGCACCGGCTCGATTCAGGCGAGCGGTAGTTCGCGATCGTCGCGGTGGGCGCCGTAGAAGGCTGACTGACGCGCCATGATCTCGCGCATACCGGCACCTCGCGGAACGCCGTACACCGTGCCAGGGAAGTCCAGCTCGCGTTGGATGGCCCACAGCTCGTCATGCCGGTCGGGCGAGAAGAGCAGGGCCGGGTCTCCGACGGCGATCCAGCCGATCGGGAGGACCGCGCCAGGTTCCAGCCGCGAGTTCACCTGCAGCACGCTGTTGATCCGAAGCTCCGCGCCCGCGCCGACGACAGAACCGGGGAACAACGCGGCGCCCGTGGCGATGAACACCCCGTCCTCGACCGTAGCGCCGTTCACGTGTACGTGGGGACCTACCATCACCGCGTCGCCGATCAGGGCGGGATGATCCGCCCGGCCGCGCACCAGGGCGTTCTCCATCACCACACTGTTCGTGCCGAGCCGGACCTCACCGTCCTCCGCAGTCAGCACGGCACCATGCAGGACTCTGCTGCCTTCGCCGAGGACGACGGCGCCGCAGAGCACGGCCGATGGTGCGACATAAGCGGATTCGGGCACGACCGGTCGCCGGCCGCGGTGTTCGAGCAGCATCGAGTGCAGTCCCTCCGTCAAGCATCACCTGGCTTCCCTCAAGTCGTACACGAATGGGCTGTTCATCAATAGTGGGCGGTTCTCCGTCGCCCGGGACCTCACACCCCGGGCGGCGGGTCCGGAGGGCCGTCCACATCAAAGGTGGGAGATTCGGCCGATCGGACGTCCAGGTGGAGAAACCTCGAACTAAGAAAACATTAGAACAGATGTTCGATCGAGCGCAACGACTCCTGACGCGTCAATTGTCCTGTCTCGGGACATTGGTGACAGTTGATGTGGCTCTCGGCGTACCGATGGATGGGTAGTCATGGGCAGGCCGCGGCTAGCCCCCGCCTGGCTCAAGTCAGCAGGAGGCCGGAGGCCGCACCACTACCCGCTCATCGGTACGCCACGCCCTGGTCACTCGCCTGGATTTGGCGGCCCGGGAAGGACCCGCGAAACCGCCGCGATCGTCCCCGCGGCGGCGAGCCCGACGACGGCCGTGATGAGCCACGGAAGCTCATGCTGCAGCTCGAAGAGCTGGGCGAAGTACGCCGGCGCGATCACGCTCGCGATGGTGAAGGAGTACTGCCAATACGACAGGTACTTCCCTCGCCCGATCACCGGCGCGACGCTCGCCGCCAGGGCGTTGTTCGTCGCTGAGTGCAGCAGGCTTGCGAATGCGTAGATCGCCGTGGCAAGTACGAGCGCCCCCGCCACCAGCGCATTCGGCAGTCGGGTCAGCGACGCCATCAGCAGCGCCCAGACCGCCCAGCACACCCCGCTGATGACCAGAGACGTCGTTCGGCTTCGCTTCTCGGTACGCCGAACCACGATGGTCTGCCCAGTCGCCAGTACGACGGCCACCCCGGACAGCAGAAGCCCGACGACCCACTCCGGTACGGGGAGCGCATCGGCGACGTACACCGGCAGTCCGACTCCGAGCATCATCATGCACAACGCGAGCAGCGTGTTGGCCCCAATCAGGATCAGATAAGGCCGGTCCTTCCGGAGCAGTGGCGGCGGTCCGGAGTCGACCGCAGACCGCTCATGGTGTGACGGGTGCAGCCGCATCAGGAGCAGACCCGCCAGAGTGAACGTCGCAGCGTTCACAACCATGGCCACCAGGAACGGCGTTGTCCCGCCGATCGCCAGCAGCGCACCAGCGGCCAGACCGCCGAGTGCGAACCCGCCAGCCTGCATCATCCCGCCCAGGCCGAACCAGCGATCCCGCTCGCCCTCATCCGCCACGTCGGCCAGCAGACTGAAGATCGAAGACCAGAAGACGCGCTGGCCCACTGTCATCACCAGTGCGCTGAGAAACAGCAGCCAGAGCGACCGGCCGAAGAAGAAGCCAACGAAGGCCAGCCCCTGGGCGAACTGCGCACCGACAACCAGGTTCCGCGGTCCGACCCGGTCGATCACCACCCCCACCGCGGCCGGAGCCGCGATGGAGAACAGCGTGGCGACAGTCAGCAGCACTCCCGCCGTACCGAGCGGGATGTCCGCGACACGAACGAAGTACAGGAGCAGCAGCGGCCCCGCACACCCACCGCCGAACGAGTCGATCGCCAGACCGACCAGCAACGGCAGCCGCCCCCGAACGTTGGGCAGGCCGAGAGAGGTTGCTGAGGGCATGCTCCATCCTTACCAGTCCCGGGCCAGGGAGCGACCCGATTTTCAGTCCGCCACAACCACTCGCCGTACCGACACATTGCGCAGCGGTCCCAACGCGACTCGCACCCTGTCGACCCCTCTGCGCTATCCTCAACCCTCGGCGGCAAGCCGCCAGGAGGGCTCGCATAGTGGCCGAGTGCGCTGGTCTTGAAAACCGGTATTGCGGGTGACCGTAATCGTGGGTTCGAATCCCACGCCCTCCGCTTGAAGCCCCGCTTGGGCCTCTGACCTGTGAAGACGCGCCGGGATGCTGCTCCGTCCTGGTGTCCGGCCGAAAGCAGCCAGTTTAGGCCGTATGCGCCCGCGTTTTTTTGACGCGCTGCTCTGCTCCCAAGTAGGCGATCCGGTGGCAGCTTCCCCCCAAACAGCGCCCTCCCAATGCCTTGAGGCTGGGCCAGGGGCCGCTACGGGTGACCTCACCGGATCTCCCAGAAGTCTGGCATGGAACGGCGAAGCAGCCAGGGAATTACCCACAGCCGGCCAGGAAGCTCACAGGTCATCACATGGTCCCGACGCCGCAAGTAGACACGCCCTCCAGGCGATGCGCTCGAGGATGACGTAGCGCTAGTGTTGATGTCCTCCGTGGGGGAGGAACGTGTGCTACACACTGAATCGGGTTGGAGCATCATGGCCGCCGTGATGGTCGGGGAGGAGCGTTGAGTCTTCCGACACCGCAGGGCAAGCAGTCCAGGGTGATCTACCTGCCTGCTAGGGGGCATCAAGTCGTTCTCGGCACGGCCGGCACTGGCAAAACAGTCATGGCGATCTTCCGTGCGGCGCATTTGTCCAATCCTGCGACGCCCGGCTTCGGGCGTACTTTGCTGGCGACTTACAACCGCACCTTGGTGACCTATCTGAACTATCTGTCGCCTGCACAGCAGGCCAACCTGACGATCGAGACTTTCGGACGATTCGGTCGCGGCTACCTCCATTCACGCAGCAAGATGCGGCAGCGCGGCATCGCAGACGCGTTCCAGCGGCGAGCGCTAATCCAGCAGGCGCTGACCGAAGTAGCGAGCGGCTACAAGCCGCACACATTCTTCGACCGCGATATCGGTTGGTTCGAAGACGAGTTGGCTTGGATCGATGGCAGCGGCATCCTGACCAAGACTGACTACCGCGCAGTCAAGCGCCGTGGTCGACAGACCGCGCTGCATGACTCACTGCGTGAGGTCGTCTGGAAGGTCCGCGAGCAGTACCGGCACGCCCGTACGGACAAGGGGCTGGAGTACGACTGGCATGACCTCGCGAGCACCGTGCTGACCGAACTCCGCAGCGACTCCAGCGAACGCAGGTATCGCCACGTCGTGATCGACGAGGGCCAGGATCTCTCGCCCCAAGAGCTTCGATCTCTGGCGGCGGCAGCGGATCCCGATGGGTCGGTTACGTTCTTCGGCGACTACGCCCAGCAGATCTACGGCCAGGATATGTCCTGGCGTAGCTGCGGATTGACAGTTAGGGCGGTCGAAGAGTTCAAGGACAATTACAGGAACTCCACTCAGATCGCGCGGGTCGCCATCGCGCTATCTGAGATGCCGCAGTTGCGAGGCGCGATCACTGATCTGGTCGAGCCGGTAGCGCCCACTGCAGCGGGACCGCCGCCCACGCTCGTGCAGTGCGCGGATGAAGAGCGTGAGATCGCCGTCACCCAAGTGAGAGCTAAGGTGCTTGGTGCTGTCGGCAAAGTCGCGGTGCTTGCTAGGACCTGGGACGACGCTCGCCGTGCGTGCCGGGGCCTGCCGTATATCAGTCTGAACACCGAAATGGGCGTTTGGCACGAGCGGCCGGGGATCTATTGTGGCGCGTATCACTCCGCGAAGGGTCTTGAGTTCGATGCTGTCATCTTGCCTTTTTGTGGTGGCGCCAGGATGCCGCATCCTGAAACCGTCGCGGCATTTGGTCCAGATGAGGCTGCAACGCGAGAAAGCAAACTTCTTTACGTCGGAATCACCCGCGCAAGGTCCGACCTGCTCATTACCTATAGCGGTGAATTGTCTTCACTGCTTCCGACGACTGCAGGATTGTTTGCGACGGTGCGTGCATGAATTCGCAACCGATACCTGGCGCGACGATCGATGATCTAATCCTTCATTACGGCTTCACGCGACTTGCTCACTTTACCCCCTCAATGAATCTTCCGCATATCATTGGTGATGGGATGATTCGGAGCAGTAAGGATCTCGCTGAACAATCGCCAGATCATTTCTCCCCCACGGATAGAGAGCGTTTCGACCGCAATCCAGATAAGGTCTGCTGTACGATCCAGTATCCGAATCCCTATTACCTTTCCGATGCCAGAGGTAAGAGGGAGTTCATCAACTACCCGGACTGGGTCTGCTTCTTTCTCAATGTCACATTGCTGACCCGGCAGGGTACTCTGTTCGCGCCGGTAAATGCAGCGACCCAGCGGGGAAGCTTGCTGCGACAGGGGCCTGACGCGTTAGCGGCGATGTATGCACCGGACGCCAGCCGACATGGTCGCGGAGCGCGTCATCGCGCGGAGGTGCCAACAGACTTACAGGCGGAGGTTCAAGTCCCGGGCCCTATCGCCCTGAGTGAGGTACGAGGGGTGGCGGTGCCCTCCGAGGAAGCCGCTATCACTGAGAGTGCCAGATTGAGGTTGCTGGGTCACAACCCAAGCATCCTGCGATGGACTGTCGCCCCAATGCTGTTTGATAGAAATGGGTTGGTGACGCGCCTGCGAAACGGTGGTGCCATCATCGATCAACCCTGGCATCCGACCCCCTAGGGAGGTGGACTATGCCTGATACCCCAGCTGCGCTGGAGGAGCGTGCAAAAGGCCTGCTCATCGGTGCGGCAGTCGGCGACGCCCTGGGATGGCCGCAAGAGCAACGGAGCCAGATCGTCGGTGGTCGGAGCTCCCAGGACGTACCGCCGGAGCCAGCATTTCGAAGCTGGGTCCGACACGGCGGCACGAGATTCAACCGCTATGAAGACGCCGTCAATGCAGGCGCATATAGCGATGACACTCAACTACTTCTAGCTGTCGGCCGTGCTTGTGTCGCCGGTAGTAGTTGGTGGGGCTATTTCACAGGTATTGAGCTTCCAGCGTGGCCAATTTATCAGCGCGGCGGGGGGCGCGCGGTCCTGATTGCAGCCCGATCCTGGCAGGATCGGACGCCTCCTTGGCTCGCCCAGAAATCCGATCAGGCAAAACGTTATTTTGACGCCGGAGCCAACGGTGTTGCTATGCGGATCGGTCCACATGCATTGGTGACTGCGGCTGACGCCGATTCAAAATCGCTTGTTCGGCGCGTGATTGAGGATGGAGTCACAACACATGGGCATCCGCGAGCGCTGCTCGGCGCAGTAATCCACGCTATTGCATTACGTTCCGCTCTCCTGCGTCAAGGGACCATGCAATATGGGGAGTTGATCTCCGAGATAGTGAACTCGAATGAATGGCGAGACGTCGATCTTATTGCCAGAGCTGTTCCCGCTGGATGGTTAGAGCAGCATGTATATTCTACCGGTCAATCATTTGAAAAGCGGTGGAAGCAGACGGTCGACGAAGTTGAAATCCTGCTTGCGACGATTCGAACCTCTATCGAGCGTGCGGCATTCTCCGACGATATTGGCACCCTCGAAGCTCTTGGTTGTTTCGACTCCAAGCAAAACGGATCCGGAACAATCACTGCGATTGCCAGTCTCTATCTCGCCACTAGAGCGGCCGCTCAGCCAATGACCGGGCTCTTGCGCGCAGCTTTCCTGGAAAAGGCGGACACGGACACCCTGGCCTCGATGGTTGCAAGTCTCCTCGGAGCTGTTCATGGCTCGGACTGGATGAACGGGCTAGCGAAGCAGGTGCAGGATCGTCAGTATCTCGACACGCTCGCAGCCAGCCTTACTCGAACCGCCGTTGGAAACTATCGCCAGTTCCCTGGCAGGGATGGGCAACTGCCCTTTGAGGGCGAAGTCGACCACCCTGGACGGATGCTTACGACGCGGCAAATCGATGATTGGCTGAGCTATTTAGATACGCGGTCGTTTGCAAGAGACTTCTTAGATGGCCGTCAGGTCAAAACCGAAACTCATTACGTCCTAAATGTGCCAGATGATGCAAAACATGCGGTGGAGCGGCACTCGTTAGAACTTGCGGATGGGCAAAGTGTAATTGTTGATCGCATTCGCCGTCGCGTAGTTGCAGATCGCTCGCTATCAAGAGCAGACGCCAAGACTGCGCCGCTGACCAATCGTGCAGCCCTCTCTGCGGATCGGATAGCTGACTTATCCGACGCGAAGATCAACCGTGTTGCTGTTCCTGTGAACGACATTGAGGTCTCTGCGGAGTTCTATCGTGCTGTTCTCGGCGTAGAGGGCAGGCGACTGCGAGACGGATACTATTTAACCAACTGGCTCGTGCTCGTGCGACGTGCTACAGCTGCTGGGGCATCTACGAACCCGCCTACGCGGATCACCGTAACTGTTCTTGATTTGGACTACTTTAAATCGAAGCTCCGGAATCTTGGCGTTCATTTCACGGAGCACGCTTCCGTCGAGTCGATCGCCGGTGTTCGAATCTTGGATCCGGACGGCAATGAAATACTGATTAGAGCGTCGTGAACGTGTAGAGCAGTCTGGCCGACGGCGTGCCCTTCCGACATCTCATGGCGTGGCCGGAGTCAGGCCTAAAAGCTCACCATCTCCGCTCATGCCTGAAGCTTGGTCGATGCTTGGAGGGTCTCAGCGATATCAGGGATCCCGCCGGTTCGGCCGCGCGAGGTTGTCATCCGTTCGAGGACGCCACCGGCGTCGGCTGCTATCCACAGGGATCAACGGCGCGAGCGAACACGCTGTGGTGGGTGGTCTGCTGGGCGTGAAAGTGGGTGATCTCCGAAGTGGTTAGCGGCCGCAGGGCCGCGCGAGCCGCTGGCCAGATGTGCTCACATGTGCAGCACTGCGACCTCTGTGCAGGTCGGGCTCACGTGCAGTTCTACAGGCCTAGGCGGACCACGAATCGGGCGTCGCTATCTGACCGGTCAGCTCTACCGTCGAAGCGAAGGTCCAGGACAGCGGCTTGGTAGCTGGCTGCGGCCCTGGCAGGTTTCGGGCGATCCACGCTCCAAGGACGTGATCCCAAATGCCGTAGCCGAGCAACTGTTAGGCCAAGCAGGTTAATTCGGGTGTTGGCCGCCGAGTACGGTGCGACGATCGTTGATGTGAGCAGCGACGAGGAACTGTGCTGGTACGCCGTTCGGTGTGTTTTCGCCACCGGGTGGCCGCTGGACCGGGCTATGCCTGTGTATGAGGAGCGCATCACGCTGTGGCGTGCTTCGTCGGCTGAGGAGGCGATCGAGCGGGCTGAGGCCGAGGCTCTCGTGTATGCCTGCTCCGTTGAGGAGTCACCCGACACCTACCTCGGGATCGCGCAGTCGTACCGGCTTGTGGAGGGTCCGGGGGATGGTGCCGAGGTGTTCTCGTTGATGCGCAACAGCACGCTCGAACCCGACAAGTACCTCGACACGTTCTTCGACACCGGGGCCGAACGGCAGAAGACCGTGGAGTGATCGCCGGACCGCCGGGCCATCACAAATGGCCGTCGCGGCTTCCGTCCCGCCTGAGGTCCCGTGGCCGGCTCATTTGTTGTGGTGTGGGAGTCAAGGATGGCGACGGCTTGGTGCCCCGCAGGGAGTGATGCATCTGCAGTTGCACTCTGCTCAGGTGCGGACATTTCTGCGGAGTAAGGGCATTCGGTGTTCTGACGAGTGAAGGGGACTGCTGTGGAGGACTGGCGGCGGGATCGGATTGGGAGTGCGTTGCGGGGTGAGAACCCGACTGTGCTGCGGCGGATGGATGGCGGGTTTGCGGTCATTGGGGACGTGCAGTTTCTGCCGGGGTACTGCGTTTTGCTGGTGGATGATCCTGGGGTCCAGCGGTTGTCGGAGTTGCCTCGGGGGAAGCGCGTGGAGTTCCTCACCAGCATGGAGCGGTTGGGGGAGGCGGTTGAGCGGGGGTGTGCGCGGGTGGACCCTGCGTTTCGGCGGGTGAATCTGGAGATCTTGGGGAACGCGGATCCGTTCCTGCACGCGCATGTGTGGCCGCGGTACGAGTGGGAGCCGGCGGAGCTGGTGACTCGGCCGGTGTGGCTGTATGAGCGGGAGCGGTGGGGCGATCCGCAGTACGCGTTGGGGCCGCAGCATGATGCGCTGCGGGCGGCTATCTCGGAGGAGCTGGAGCGGCTCAGCTGAGGTGCTGGCGCCAGGGAGTGGTGTCGAGACCGGGGTAGCGCTGGGTGATGCCGGTGAGTGTCTGGTCGGTCCAGTAGGGGTGACCCGGCGCGGGGAAGCCGAAGAGGGCTAGCTGGCGCGGTGTGGCGCGGGGGACGAAGTTGTACCAGGCGGGCTCGTGGCTGCGGGGCGCCCAGGCGGTCCGTTGGCCCCAGTCTGCTTCGGCCGGGCGGAAGATCAGCTGCATCGAGTAGCGCGCGCCTCGTGGTTTCCAGAGGCCGGTACCGCGATGGAAGGTACGGGTGTTGAAGGCGATCACGCTGCCCGCCGGTGCGGAGCCGGACTGCTCGGCGTCGTACAGGGCTGTGTTGTCGTCGGGGGAGACGAAGTCGCCGCTGCCGTTCTTGCGGGGGTAGAAGTTCGGGTTCATGGGCAGCTGCGCGGTGTGTTCGTAGGACACGAGGTGCGGCGGGCCCAGCTCCTTCGGGACGTCGGTCAGGAAGACGAACAGCTCGAGGTGCTGATAGGGATCCTCGGTCGACGGTACGAGGATCGTCTGGTTCAGGTAGTCGCGGTGCAGCTCCTGGTCGTACGACGTTGCGCCAGTGAACTTGGCCCAGGTCTCGGCCGATGACAGCCGCAGGTCGGACTGGCCGAGCAGGGTCTCCGCGAGATCCATGATCTTCGGATGCACGGCCAGCATGCTGAATTCGGTGCTGGCGAACGGGAACCCGTCGATACCGTCGAACTCATCCTCGAGATACCTCGTACGGCGCTCATCGGTGCCGTCGTGGAATCCGTCCGGGGTCGGAAACATCGTCGGCAGCTCGCTGAGCGCGGGCGCCAGATCGTCGTCCGACAAGAAGGCGGGGAGGACCACGAAACCCCGTGTCTGCCATTCGCTCACAGCATCCGCAGGGTTCATGCCTGTCAGCGTGCGGGGTGATGACCTGGTGTGCAACCGGTTTCCGGCCGTCGGATTTGCCGGAGTGGCAAGGTTTCTTGCCGGGGCGCTGTGATCCGAGCAAGGTGGGGGGATGACTCGGAATGATGTGCGGCCGCCGCTGGGTGGGGGTAGTGAGAAGGAGACTCTGGTCGGGTTTCTGGACTATCTGCGGGAGGGGGTGGCTCGGAACGCTGAAGGGGCGCCGGAGCCTGCGGTGCGGACGGCGGGGGTCGAGTCTGGGACCAGCGTGCTCGGGCTGGTCAAGCACCTGACGTCTGTGGAGCGGTTCCTCTTTCTTGGGGAGGAGGTTCGGAGCTGGCCGAGCACGATGCGGCCGGTCGCTGACGACACGGTGGAGTCCGTGGTGGCGGCGTACCGGGAGGCGGTACGGCTTGCCAACGAGGCGATCGCGGGGTGGTCGGACCTGGAGGCGCCGCAGGCGAATGCTGTGTCGGGGCGGTGGTTGTTGGTGCACATGGTCGAGGAGACAGCTCGGCATGCGGGGCATGCGGACATCCTGCGTGAGCAGATCGATGGTGCTACCGGTCGGTGAAAACGTTGTGCGGCCAGTAGCGAAGGCGGGCTACCGTCGCTGGCATGGTGACGCATGAAAGCGGGCGGGCGCAGTCCTGGGCGGACTGTGATGCGGACGTTCGCGAGTATGTGCTCGGGGCTGTGCGGGCCGCTGGGCTGGCGGATGCGTGGGTCTACGTGCACGGGTCGTTGGCCATGGGGTGTTTCTACCGGGCCAAGAGTGATGTGGACCTGCTGGTCGTGGTGCCGGAGGCGCTGACCCCGGTGGAGCGCGAGCGGGTTGCGCGAGGATTTGCCGGTACGGCGGCAGCGCGGCCGGTGCTAGGGGATCTTGAGGTGTCGGTGCTGACACGTGCGCAGGCCGCGACGCATGAGCATCCGCGGCCGTACGAGGTGCACTACTCGGCCATGTGGACGGATGCGATTCTCGAGGGCCGGTTGGACTACACAGGCTCAGGGGAGGATCCGGATCTGGCTGCCCATCTCACTGTCGTCAGGAAGCGCGGTGTCGCGGTCAGCGGGCCGGCGCCCGATGAGGTGTTTGCGCCGGTGCCGTACGCGGACTACCGCGCTGCCGTCGCAGCAGACCTGGATGACGTGCTGACAGGTGATGCGCTGCTGGAATCGCCGTACTACGGCGTGCTGAACGCATGCCGCGTATTGGCGACGCAGGAGCCAGACACCGTGCTCAGCAAGGAAGAGGGCGCGCTGTGGGCGCGCGAGCACCTGCCACCGGAACATCAGGCCATAGTCGAGCAGGCACTGAGCTGCTACCGAAACGCAGAGCTGCTGTCAGCCAAAGAGCGGGACACCGACGGGCACGACTGGGACGCAGCAGCGCTACTTTCCTTCAGGGACTGGGTTCTGACGCAGGTATGACTCGCGGCTGATCCGGAAGCAGCGCGTCGGCGTGGCGACGCCCAGATAGGGGTGACTGCCCTGCTGGTCGGTTTCGGTCATGCCCAGGCTGACAAGGATGCGCACCGAGGCTTCGTTGGTCTCGGGTGCTTCGGCGTTGATGTAGGTGAGGTTGAGGACCGTGAAGCCATGGTCCACCCCCAGCTGAGCGACTCTGGTGCCGAGACCCTGGCCCCAGCGTGCGGACGGGCCGATGACGTAGCCGAGCTCGCGGTGGTCGGGGTCGGTACCGGCCAGGTCGACGAACCCGATCAGCTCGTCGCCCTGCAGAGCTGCGAGGCGGGTGAGCTCACGGTCTCCGACAATCTCGTGCCACTTCGCCTCGTGCGCGGACCGCGGAGCGTCGTGTCCCCACCCCGCGTGCTCGCACAGGCGGCGGTCAGAGACCCAGTCGACGTACGTCGGGATGTCAGCGATCTGTAGTTCGCGCAGCCACACCTCGGGTTCCATCTGCGCAGCCTAAGCTGCAAAGGAGGTCCACCGCCCGAGTGTTTCGGCAGTGCGTCCGCTGTCCAGCGCAGCGCGGCACCGGTCCAAGCAGGGCGCCAACTGGTCGAGGAAGTTGTCGGTCTGCAGGTCCAGAGTGGTCAGAGCAGCCGCAGCATTCAGCAGTACGACGTCCCGGACGGCCGCTGGCGCTGTTCCGTTCACCAGTGCACGCAGTGTCCGGGCATTGGTGGCTGCGTCCCCACCACGCAAGTCCGGCAGCGTGCACGGGCGGAGGCCGAGCCCACGTGGATCGAAGACCGTCTCACGCGCAGTGCCGTCAGCCACAAGCCATAGCCGAGAGAACGTCGTAGTGGTGAGCTTGTCCAACCCGTCATCGCCACGAGCGACCAGTGCTGTTTTGCCTTGCTGGCAGAGAGCTTGAGCGAGTACAGGGAGCATGTGCGGGTTAGCCACGCCCACCAGCTGGTGCTGCGGATTCGCCGGGTTGAGCAACGGCGCCAGCACGTTGAAAGCAGTCGGTACGGCGAGCTCCCGCCGTACGACGGCTACGTGGCGCAGCGCGGTGTTGAACCGTGGGGCGAACAGATACGCGAGTCCGACCGAACCGGCCATCCGGGCAGCGTCTGAGGCAGACAGGTCCAGCGGTACACCCAACTGCTCGACCAGATCGGCAGAACCACCTGCAGACGACGATGCGGCCCGCCCACCGTGCTTGACCACAGTGACTCCGGTTGAGGCGGCCACAACGGCAGCCATGGTGGAGATGTTGATCGCGCCAGTCCGGTCACCACCCGTACCGACGATGTCGACGAACGGCCCTTCGATCCGAACCGGGGTCGCGTGTGAGCGCAGTACCGAGGCCAGGCCGAGCAGCTCGGCCGCAGTCTCGCCCTTGGCGCGCAGCGCGATCAGGAAGCCGGCGATCTGGGACGGGGACACGTCGCCCAGCACAACCTGGTCCATGGCCCAGCTGGTGTCGGCCATGGTCAGGTCGGAGCCGTTGAGCAGTGCGGAGATCAGACCGGACCAGGTCCGGAGTGCTGTTGCCATGGGACGTCCTCGAAGCAGGGACCGCTCCTACGAGACATGACAACGGCCGCCTCGTAAGAGACGGCCGGAGTGGTTACACGCGGAAGCGGCCGTCTAGTCGACGGCCCACCACATACCCGCGTGCAGGAACATGCCTGCAATCCTACCGTGTCACATCCTGGCGATCCGATTCGTCAGGAGAGTGATTGGTCGGACAACTAGAGGGAGAACTAGCGGTGGACGAGCTGGCGCGGAGCTTCGAGGAGCAGCGCGATCACCTGCGTGGGGTGGCGTACCGGATGCTCGGTTCGCGCGCTGAGGCCGAGGACGCCGTACAGGAGGTTTGGCTGCGGCTGAGCCGGTCTGACGTGAGTGAGGTGGCCAATCTGGCCGGCTGGCTGACCACTGTGGTGTCGCGGGTCTGTCTGGACATGCTGCGGAGCCGCAAGTCGCGGCGGGAGGATGCGCTCGACACCTTCGTCCCGGACCCGGTCTCGCTGAAGGCGGATACCCCAGAGGACGTCGCGCTCCAGGCTGATGCGGTCGGGCTCGCACTGCTCGTCGTACTGGAGACTCTGGCGCCTGCGGAGCGGCTGGCGTTCGTGCTGCACGACATGTTCGGGCTGAGCTTCGACGAGGTTGCGGAGATCGTTGGGAAGTCGCCTGCGGCCGCGCGGCAGTTGGCGAGTCGCGCTCGGCGGCGAGTGCAGGGCGCACCGGCGAACGACGCTGAGCCCAGTCGCCAACGCCAGATCGTTGACGCGTTCATGGCGGCGTCGCGGGGCGGCGACTTCGAAGGACTCCTCGTGCTGCTCGACCCGGACGTCGTACTGCGCGCCGATGCAGGCACCGAATCGACCGGCGCGGCCGCGTCGAAGGTCCTCCGTGGCGCCCTGGCCGTCGTCGAGTCGGCCCTCACGTTCAGCCGCTTCGCCCCCTACACCGAGCGCGCTCTCATCAATGGGCTGCCCGGCATCGTCACCGTCATCAACGGCCGCATCCAGTCCGTCATGGCCTTCACCGTCACCAACGACAAGATCACCGAGCTGAACATCCTCGCCGATCCCGACCGCCTGGCTGAGCTCACAATTGAGCGATAAGCCTCAGTAGGCGCTCTGCCTGTGCCTCGGCGGTCCCCGGCGGGTTGACGTTCGCGCTGGGTCCGCCGGGGCCGATCAGCCCCAGCCAGAACGCGGCCCAGAGCGTGCGAGCGGTCTGGAGGCGGACCGGGTCGGCTGGCCAGCGGTCGAGTAATGGGGACCAATCCGTACGGCGACCGGCCAGGTGCTCGAGCAGATTCGCGAGCTCCATGGCTCGGTCGCCCAGCCCGGCGTCCTCGAAATCGACGATCCGCATCGTCGTTCCGTCCCAGAGATAGTTGGCGAGATTGGGGTCGCCGTGCGCCACGACCGGGTCCTGGACCGTCAGCAGGCTGGACCAGTCGAGGTCGGCCGCACTCTCGGCCGCTCGACCAATCACGTCGTCGCGTTCTCGCAGTGGGACAAGCGCCTTGAGCGTTCGCCCGATGAGGGCAGGGATGTCCATCGGGAGAAGCGCAGCGGGTTTGACGGACCACAAACTGTCCAACACATCGCCGAGGGCCTCGACCTGCTCAGGCGTCGCGGGGTCAGCGAGCGGCCCGCCTGGGATCACGGACATCGTCACCCACAGCGCCCCGCGGGACAGCGGCGCCGGCACCAGATCCGGTACGGCGGCGGCAAGCAGCGTGAGCGCGGCCCACTCGCGATCCGGTTCGCCGCGAGGTGCGGACGTGAACCGCTTCGTGAATGTCGTCACGAGCTGTGGACAGACACGGCGTAGTCGCCGTTCTGGAACGGCGCTCGGTCCCAGGTGGCGAAGCGTTCGACCAGGGTCAATCCGGCTTGCGCGCAATGGTCGTCGTACTCGGCGACCGAGTAGCCGCGGCCGAGGCTGAAGCCGGCGATCAGGATGCTGCCGACGTGCTTGGCGACGCCGGCGACCAGCCGGTCTTGGGTGCCGGGCTCGGTGAACAGCGGCACATTGCCCGCCATCACGACCACGTCGAACACCCGCCCAAGGTCGAGTTCGGCCAGGTCAGAGCGCACCCAGGTGATAGCGGGCGCGAGCTCCCGGGCGTGCGCGAGCATCGACGAATCCCGGTCCGCGCCCACGACCTCGATGCCGTGCTTGGCCAGTTCGATGGCCACCCGCCCGGTGCCACACCCTGCGTCCAGAACGCTGGAAGGCGCGAAGGCGCGCACGAAGGCGGCCTCGCCGTGCACGTCCGCCCCGGACTCGGCGAGCGCATCGAATCTCCGCTGATAGTCAGCCCCATCCCACATGCCGTCAGCCTACGCAGCAAAAACTTCGACGCGGGTGTCAATCTGGGCGGTTCTCCTTCGACGTGTTGGTGAGAGCAGCAAACGGCGAAGAGGAGCAAGAGATGTCGACTCAGGTTATGGCGGCGACGGGACGAGACCTGGTGGCCGGGCTGCTCGGGGCGGGGTTCAACGGCGAGATCCGGTTGCCGGGCGAGGCCGAGTACGACGTCCAGCGGCGCGCGATCGTCCCTTCGGTCGACTCGCGGCCCGCGGTGGTGGCCGAGGCGTTCAGCCGGAGTGACGTGCAGGCGGTCGTCCGCACCGCGCGCGAGTACGGCGTACCGATGGCTGTGCAGGCGACCGGGCACGGGACGAAACTGCCGGCTGATGGCGGGATCCTGCTGAAGACCACCCCGATGACTGCCGTGTTCGTGGATCCGGAGCGACGGATCGCGAAGGTGGCACCAGGTGCGCGATGGGGTGCGGTGCTTGATGCGGCGCGGCAGTTCGGGCTGGCGCCGCTGTCGGGGTCGTCGCGGGATGTGGGCGTCACTGGCTACACGCTCGGTGGTGGCGTCGGTTGGCTCGCGCGGAAGTACGGGTTCGCGGCCGACAGCGTGATCCGAGCCGAGGTCGTGACCGCGGATGGCCGGGTCGTGACGGCGAGTGCTGAGCAGCACCCCGATCTGTTCTGGGCGATCCGCGGTGGCACCGGCAACTTCGGCGTCGTCACCTCACTCGAGTTCCGCCTGTACCCGGTCCGCGAGGTGCACGCCGGCATCGTCTACTACGGCATTGACCGCGCCGCCGCGGTCCTGCGCCGCTACCGCGACTGGACCGCCACGATCCCGAACGAGCTCAGCACCGCCGTCGTTCTCACCCGCATCCCCGGCACCGAACAGCGCGCAATCGCCATCAAGATCCTGTACGCCGGAAGTCGCGAACTGGCCGAGCACCTGCTCAAGCCGCTCTTCGCGGTCGCCGGTCCCAGGCTCGCGGGTGAGCTGACCACGATCGAGTACGCCGATGCGGCGATGGGCGGGACCCCGGCCCGGCACCTGGATTTCCTGGACGAGCTCACCGACGAGGTGATCGACGTGGTCACGAACCTTGAGGGTGAACCGACCGTTGAGCTGCGGCACTGGAGTGGCGCGATGGCTCACCCCGGCCCGGGTGCAGGTCCGGTCGGGCATCGGCAAGCACAGTTCTCGCTGATCATCGACCGCGAACTACCGGCCGCGCTGCTGCCGGACTCGGGGCGCACGTTCGTGAACTTCCTCGGCGACCACGGTCGCGCCGAGACGTCGTACGGGCCGGCTGATCTGGACCGGCTGCGCGCGGTCAAGCGCGCCTACGACCCGACCAACTTCTTTCACCTGAACGCCAACATCAAGCCCTGAAAGCTCGGAAGGTACTGAAACACACAGAAGCCCGGTCCTTAGGAGGGGAGGACCGGGCTGCTGCGAGGAGGTATTTCAGACCGTGCCGGAGTTGCCGTACACGCTGACGTGCACGTGGTCGTAGTGGTTGGCCGTGGCGCCGCCACGGTCCTCCATCCCGCGCCAGCCTTCGCTGCCGCGCTGGACCGTCCAGATGTGCTGCTCCCAGATCAGTTCGCTGATCCCGAGCTTCTTGTAGTTGGCCTTCAGATAGTCCGCGACCTCTTGGCCGACGGAACCGCTGACCATGATGTCGAGCGCGCGCCCGGACGAGTGCTCCGAACCGCTGTCCCCCGACCGCAGACCGCCGTACGACGAGATGCTCGGGAAGAGGTTGCAGATCGCGCGGTGGACGCGGATGACGTCCTGCGTGACACCGGACTCGACCGACGAACCGGACTTGCAGGCAGCCTGGGATACGCCGCCCGCGGGCTTCTCGACCGGCTTGGTGACCGACAGGTACTGCGCCTTGACCCAGCGGGACTTGCCGTTGCTGACGATCTCGGCCCAGATGCCGTCGATCTTGCCGGTGACGGAGACCTTGGAACCGCTCTTCAGGACGTCCAGCAGGACGCCGGTCAGCGGGACCGTCCACACGTTCACGTCAGTGGTGGTGAACTTCGAGCCGACGATCTTCGGCGGGGTGGCGCTGGCCGCGGCGCGAGTCTTGGTCGAGCTCGGCTTCGGGATCGGCGCCTGCTTCTTCAGGTGCTTCGGCGTCGGTGCCGCGGAGGGCTTGACCGAGTTCAGGTTCAACGGGGGGCGCAGAGCGTCCCGGCTGGTGGCCGCATCGCGCGCTAGCTGCAGGGACGAGCTGGCGAGCGGGGTGTCCACCGTGAAGTCGTGCTGACCGGGGAGCGCTGCGGCCGAACCGCCGGCCACCAGGGCCACGGCTGCTCCGGGAATCGCTACCTTCACGAGGCCGGGGCCGATCAGCTTTGGGCGCGGTTGTTTGTGCCGCGCCTGTCTATGCCGTCCTGCAGTCATTTCTGTTGAACCCAATCTGCCGAGACCAAAACGTTATCGACCGGAGGAGTCAAGCACAGATCCGCCGAAGGTTCGCAATCGACCGGCGTTTTTAACGCATTGCGAACATGTCGACGCCGCATTGAGCGTGATCTGACCGCTATGCGGATGTAATCGATCTGAGATCAAACGCTTGGCTCGGAGATCGGGGGTGTGAGACTGCGGGTATGGATGACCTCGGGTTTCAGATCCAGAGTGGTGTGGTCGCCCGGCTCGTGATCGATCGGGTAGAGAAGCGCAACGCGCTGACGCGGGCGATGTGGGAGGCGCTACCCGGTCTGCTGGCGGAGCTGGCCGCTAGCGACGAGGTGAAAGTGCTGGTGGTCACTGGGGCCGGACCGAGCTTCTCGGCCGGTGCGGACATCAGTGAGCTGATCTCCGGCACCGATCCAGCTGATCCGATGGCTGAGCTACGCGCATCCAACCTGCGGGCTCAGACTGCGCTACGAGAGTTCCCCAAGCCGACCATCGCGATGGTCCGCGGGCACTGCATTGGCGGTGGACTCGAGATCGCAGTCAACTGCGACTTCCGGTTCGCTGCGCACGGTTCGACGTACGGCGTGACTCCGGCACGGATCGGGGTCGTGTATCCGCCGGCTTCGGTGCAGGTGCTGCTCGATCTCGTCGGTCCGGCGACTACGAAGTACCTGCTGTTCAGTGGTGAGCTCTTGACCGCAGAGCGGGCCGAGCTCAAGGGACTGGTCGACCGGGTCGTCGGGGAGCTCGACCTTGAGTCAGAGGTGGATGAGTTCGCCGCCACGCTGGTGTCCCGGTCGCAGCTGACCATCCGGTCCGCCAAGGAGACAGTGAATGCACTGCTCACAAAAGCGTCTCCTGATACCGCAGCACTGTCGCGGTACCAGGAGACGATTGCCAGTGGAGAGCTAGCGGAGGGGATCGCGGCCTTCAGGGAGCGGCGATCACCCCACTTCCCCTGGTGTTAGAACCAGTGTCGGCGTCCCCCGACGGCACGACCGGTGGATCCAAGCAGGAACAGCACTGCGCCGACAACCAGCAGCACAATGCCGATCGTCCAGAGGATCGAGATCTTCAGCAAGAACCCGAGCAGCAGCAAAATCAGTCCGAGGATAAGCATTAAGCCTCCTTACAGGGGGGCCGCCAGGCGGATGAACGGCGGCCGGACCTCTAGTGCCCACTCTGCCGATCGGCAATCTCCAACGGTCGTTTGTCGAGGACGCTGGCGCGGCTCCGACGTACCGGGCATCTGATGACTGGAGGATGGTGGCTGTGAAGTACATGCTGATGATCTACAGCAGCCGGGAGAGCTGGGCCGGGCTGTCGACGGAGCAACGCGACGGAATCGGCCGTGCGCATGCTGAGCTGTACCAGGAGCTCAGTGAGCAAGGGCTTCTGGTGAGTGCTGGTGGACTGGCGGATCCGATCACCAGTAAGACGGTGACGGTTCGGGCCGGGGCCACACTGACGACCGACGGACCGTACGCCGAGGCCAAGGAGCATCTGGCTGGGTACTACGTGGTCGAGTGCTCTCTCGACCAGGCGATCGGCTACGCGGCTCGGATGCCAGACGCGGAGTACGTCGCGGTGGAGGTGCGGCCGGTGATGGGTCTGTCCGGGCTGGAGATGTGAAGGACTTCGACCTGCTGCTGCGGGAGCAGACGCCACAGGTGCTGAGTGCTCTCGTCCGGCACTACGGTCACTTCGATCTGGCCGAGGAGGCTGTGCAGGAGGCTCTTCTGGCTGCAGCACAGCAGTGGCCGGCGGAGGGCGTGCCGGACAACCCACGTGCCTGGCTGATCCGCGTGGGGTCGCGTCGGCTGATGGATCTGCTGCGCAGCGAGTCAGCCCGGCGACGCCGTGAGGAGAATGCCGCACAGCTCGCCGCACCGGAAGAGTTCGTTGCTGCAGGCCCCGAAATCGACGATCTGGGTGAGCAGGACGACACCCTGACGTTGCTGTTCCTGTGCTGCCACCCTGCGCTGTCCCCGGCATCGCAGATCGCGCTGACGCTGCGCGCTGTCGGCGGTCTGACCACAGCACAGATCGCAGCGGCGTTTCTGGTGCCGGAAACGACTATGGCGCAACGCATCAGTCGGGCGAAGCGTGGGATCAAGCAGGCAGGCAGCACGTTCGAGCTGCCGCCAGAGACAGAGCGGTCCGAGCGCATGAGCGCCGTACTGCATGTTCTGTACCTCATCTTCAACGAGGGCTACACAGCTTCATCCGGTACGGCGTTGCATAGCGCGGAGCTGACGGGTGAGGCGATCCGGCTGGCTCGTGGTGTGCGGAAGCTGCTGCCGGATGACGGTGAGGTGGCTGGGCTACTGGCGCTGATGCTGCTCACCGACGCGCGACGGGCAGCTCGCTCGACCGCTGATGGCGCACTGGTCCCGCTGGCTGAGCAGGACCGGTCACTGTGGAATCAGGACGCGATTGTCGAGGGTGAAGCGCTCGTCTCCGACGCACTCGCCCGCACCCGACTCGGCCCGTACCAGGTGCAGGCCGCGATCGCTGCGGTCCACGACACCGCGCAACGGGCCGAGGACACGGACTGGCGACAGATCGTCGCCCTGTACGACGTACTGGAGCAACTGGTCGACAACCCGATGGTGAAGCTCAACCACGCAGTCGCTGTCGGTATGGCGGTCGGCCCGACGGAAGGCCTCGCCGTACTGGAGCCGTTGGAGTCAGACGGCCGCCTGACCGAGCACCACCGGTTGGAGGCGGTCCGCGCGCACCTGCTCGAGATGGCCGGTGATGCGGTCGCTGCGAGGGAGAGCTACCTGCTAGCAGCCCGCCGTACGACGAGTGTGCCGGAGCGTGAGTACCTGCAGTCGAAGGCAGACCGGCTGACCTGAGGTCGCGGTGGGCCCCCAGGTGTGATCAAGTTGGAGTGTGGACCTGACGAGGGCGTCACTCCTGAGGGAGATGCTGACCGGGACCGAGCTGGGTACGCAGACTCGGGACTTCGGCCACTCGCTGCGGCGCTACACGACTCGCAACCGCGGTCTGATGCTCTTCGGTCCGGTCGACGAAGAGCCGTGGCACCTGACCGCCCACCTGGACGACGAACTGCACCGGGCCGGCGTGGAGAGCATCCGCCCGTCCCTGATCCGCTGGGCGCCGCCGCCAGACGCACCGCCGCACCTGGCCATCGGGCTGGACCGCTTGCGCGACGCAGGTCGTGGCGAGTCCCTGCTGGTGGTAGCGGAGGAGGACCCGGCTGACACCCTGCTCGAGCGCATCAGCGACGTACGGCGTCGTGGCACGACCATCTTCAGCATCGGCAACGGTGACAAGGAGCTGATGTCCCTCAGCCACGAGGTGCTCACCCCGGAGCTGCTGGTGCCAGACGGCTTCGGCTGGACCAGTCGTCCGGTCAGCTACGAGCATGAGGAACCAGAGTTCGCGCCGCAGCCCGCTGCGACCGACCTGGACGCCTCGCCGTACGGAGAGGGCTTTGAGATGGCGCAGCACCTCGTCACCCTGGCCGCAGCCGATGAGGACGCCGGCCAACCAGCCTGGCGCCGACGCCTCCGCACCGCCATCGAACGCCTCGGCGGCGAGCCCGCCTAGCCTTCTAGATAGAGAGCCGACAGCCGCGGCAGCTGGTCGTGGAGGTCGTCCTCGTCGTCGAAGTCGATCTCCTTGCCCACCGGCAGATCCGGAGTGTCCGGCACCTCAGCCTCAACAGCCTTCCAGTACGCCGCCTCGTCGCCAGTCACGTTCTTGTACGCGTGACTGCCGACATGCAGCATGCCTTCGCCGTCGAACCCCTCGAACCCGTCCGGCCGGTCCTCGTCGACCACATCGGCCAGCGAGTCCGCACCAACCAGCGCGGCCTCCCAGACCTCCCGCCCCTGCGCGATCAGCCAGCCCCGGAACGAGTCGAACCCGTCCTCCGAAGCCCCCGAGTTGATCAGGTACGCCGCCGCCCACAGGTCCCACCGGTACGACTCGACCATCAGCGTCGCGAGCTCAACCCCGAACCCCGCGATCTCCTCAGCCGCCAGCCCGCCCAGCTCCCGCGTCAACGCGTCCGCAACCCCATCCGGATCCGCGACGGTGTCGTCCACCGTTTCGCGCGCACCCTCCACGACTTTCCAGAACCCGTCCCTGTCCACCCCCAAAGCGTCTCAAACCCCGGGCCTGTTGGGGAGGGGTGAATTTCAAACAGGAGCACTGGTTTCGGATGGGGTGTCCGGTGTCCACGGCTCCGCCGCCTGCGGCTCGTCCGGCTCGCGCTGGTCACCCGAGCCGACAGGCTCCGGAACAGGCGGGGCAGATTCCGCCGACTCGGCGCCGTCCTGCGACGACAGTGCCGTCGATGTCAGCGATACTCGCTCGCCCGGCTGGTCAGGGGTCTCCCGCAGGCGTGGCGGCGCCGCCGTCCAGGCCCGGAGGTCCTGGACGATGTCGCCGTAGAACGTGTTGATGGCAGCCTCGACCGAGTCGATGAATGAGCCTCGGCCTCGCCCGCGCTTGGAACCCAACGGAAGTGACAGGGCGACCCGGAACGATCGCAACTCCTTCTTCGGGTCCTCGATCAGCAAGGCCGGCTGTTCGCGCACGCTCCGCAACAGTTCTGCCGTACCGGCGCCGCGTGCGTGCATGACGAACGCCTCGATACGCGTGGTGTCCGGTGCGTGGCGTAACTGGCGTAGTAGCCAGTTGACGCGAGTCGTGGCTCGCCCGTCGCGTGGTGCCGCAATGTCGACGTGGCAGGTGACCAGCCCCGCCCGGAGGTCAGCAGTCACTGCAACGGGTCCGATGGCGTTGGGGATATTGATCGCGCCGTGCAGGGTTCCGCTCGCACACATCGATTGCACCAGGGTCTGCGAACGCAGAGCCGGCTCGGCGAGTTCCTTCCGGCTCAACGCCGGAGTGACGTCGTCACCCAGTTTCCGGCCCAGTTGGAGGCTCACATAGCGGAGCAACGCATCGAACCGTGCCGCCACTTCCGGTGCGCATTTGTCGCCCACACGAAGCGTGCCGGCGGCGACAGCCTCCCTGGTCGTCACCCAGGACGAACCCATGTCATCGAATTGCAGAGCGCCCGATCGCGGATGCTCCAGGTAGCGGATGAGCTCGCCCAGAATCCAGGCCTGGTCGGGGTCGGCGACGCCGCGGTGCTCCTTCTGCAACACGGCCTCGGCCAGCACCATCGACCATGACCAGTGGTGCAGCGCTACGCGTTTCAGCTTGCGCTTGTCGACCTTGGTCGGATGCAGGCCGGCGATCGCGGGGATCTCGTTGGACACTGTGACTACGGCATCGAACTCCTGCTCCCGGGCGATATCGAGATACGCCTCCAGTTGCTCGGTGGTGAGCTCGTTGACGCCGGTCTTCACCTCGACGAGCGCTGTCCACTCCTTCTGTCCGCGGCGAGCCCGGAGCAGCCCATCCGGGTAGAGGCGGCGCTCACCGAGCTGGAACGGCACCTCGATATAGGTCTCCAGCTGTCCGGCCGGTGCACCCAGTGGCTGCGTCAGTACCCGGCCGAACTCGCGAACCGAGGACATCACCGCGAGCAGCGCCGACGTCGCCCGTCGTTCTTGCTCGTCAGCTCCGTTGATCCCCGAGGTCGGTATCAGGCGTGCCTGATGCCAGCTTTCTTCCGCCATCGTCATCCCCCATGGGCATTGCCCGGCAGACCCCCCACGGGCCCGCACCACCGTGTCGCCCGTTGAGCTCGGCACCCTACGCCGATCGTCACGCTAAGTGAAGACCCAGATCTCGCTCGTCGCTTATCCAGCGAATTCGCGGATGGCGGCGGCGAGGACCTCGATGCTGGTGGAGTGGTCGGCGCCGGGGACGACCTTGAGGGTTGCGGTGGGGAGGTGGGCCGCCATGGCCTCGGCGCCGGAGACGAGGGCGGGCCAGGTCTGGTCGCCGTGCATGACGAGGACTGGTACGGCGATGCTGGCCCAGCGGTCGGTGGGGAGAGGGTTGCCGGACATCGTGGTGCCCATGATGCGGCCGTCGTACGAGATGGTGTGGGCGACGTCCACGACCGGCTGGAAGTACGGCGACTGGCGCATGCCGGCGACTGCCTCGGGCGGCATGCCGATGGCGGCGGTGAAGAAGAACTCGGCGGCTAGGTCGGGGTTGCCGGCGGCGATGTGGGCCTCGAGCTGCTCGACGTAGTCGGCGGGCAGGGGTGGGCGGCTGTCGTCGACGACGACCGGGGGTTCGAAGGTGATGACCTTGGTGATGGGGAGACCAGCGGCGGCGGCGTCCAGAGCGAGCAGCGAGCCGGAAGACCCGCCCAGCACGATCGCGGGTGCGCCGGCGTCCTCGATCAGGGCGGCGATGTCCTCGATCTCGCGCTGCACGTCGTACGGCGTGGTGTCGCCGCTCTCGCCGCGGCCGCGGCGGTCGTAGACGTAGGTGCGGAACTGGTCGCTCAGCAGCTGGGCGGTCTCGGCGTTCAGCGGGTTCACGGCCCGATGGGCGGTGGCGCCGTCGACCAGGATCAGCGGCTGACCTTCGCCGTACACGTCGTAGCTGATGGTCGTGCCGTCGGCGGATTTCACGATGCTCATGGTGTCTCCTCAGGGGATCGATCGGAACTAGACCGTACAGTACTGCTACGGAAACTAGACTGTCCAGTATGATTTCCGGTATGGAGCTGAATCCCGAAGGCCGAACCGCCACCAAGCGCCGCGCGATCCACGCGGCGGCCACCGAGGTGTTCCTCCAGCACGGCTATCTCGGCGCGAGCATGGACGAGGTCGCGGCCAAGGCCGGCGTCTCCAAACAGACCGTCTACAAGCAGTTCGAGAACAAGGAACGTCTCTTCGCCGAGATCGTCCTCGCCACCAACGACGAGCTCGCGGTCAACCTCGCCACCGCGTACGCCGAAACTCTCGACGGCGCGACCGACGCCCGCGAAGCCCTGCGTGCACTGGCTTTCCGGCTCCTCGAGAGCCTGACCGCCGACCACGTCCTGCAGCTCCGTCGCCTAGTCATCGCCGAGGCCGACCGCTTCCCCGAAGTCTGCGGCGCCTGGTTCACCACCGGCTTCGAGAAATCCCTCGAAACCCTCGGACGGGCCCTCACCACCCTGACCGACCGCGGCCTCCTCCGCGAACTCGACGACCCCACCCTCGTCGCCTACCAGTTCGCCGGCCTCGTCATGTACAAACCCATGAACCGCGCCATGTTCGCCGGCACCCGCGAACGCCCCAAGCCCACCGAACTCGACACCATCGCCACCCGAGCCGTCGACGTCTTCCTAGCCTCGTACGCCGCCTGACGCCAGTCGGCTGGAAAGTCCGGCTTAGTGGAAACAAAAGTGCAGTCAGCGCACAGGAGTTTCCACCGAGCGGGGATTTTGGGGCTGAAGGCGGGAGCCGGTACGGCGTTGAGTACGGGGCGGTCGCCTGGAGGCGCGTGGGCGGTTGGTGGGTGCTCAAGGGCCGCGGAAGGATGCCGCGGGCATTGGCGCCGGGCCTCATTTGATGGGTGGGCCCACCAGCTTGTGGGTGGGCCAGCCGCATGCGGTGGGCTGACCCACAACGGCGTGGGTCAGCCCACCAAATGGGGGCGAGGGG